>NZ_VMNW02000008.1 GCF_007713735.2 Amycolatopsis acidicola
CCCCTGCCTACCGGCCCACCCCGCACACAGCACGTCTTGCAGACCTTCTGAACCAGGTGGGCAGTGCCTGATCTTCGGCGTAGTCTGGTGTGGACGTGATGGGCTTGCGCAAGCTGAGCCCTGGTGGTCACGAGTACCTCACCAACACGGTCGCGTGCGGGGATCGCGACCGGCGGCTCGAACCCGGCGAGCTGTTGAGTGACTACTACCTCTCCCGTGGTTACCCGGCAGGCCAATGGTTCGGCGCCGGAGCGGAAGCCTTGGGGCTCTCCGGCGCAGTCACTCCTGCACAAATGAATGCCTTGTACGGCGAAGGCCGGCATCCGAACGCGGACGCCATCGAAGCGGAAATGATCGCCGACGGCGCGACCGCGCTCGAGGCGCTGAACGCGACCAAGCTCGGTCGGCGGTTCCCGCGGTATTCGGCGCTGGATCATATGCGCAGCACGGTTTCCCAAGCCTACAAGGACTACAACCGCGAACGTGGGCGCCCGGTCGGCGCACCGATATCCGCCACCGTGCGCGCGCAGTTACGGCGGGCAGTGCAGGTCCGGGCCTTCACCGACGCGCACAAAGGCAAGCCGCCCGGCGACAACGCGGAGTTGCAGAACTGGTTGGCTTCCCAGAAAAGCAGCCTCAAGTCGGCGGTGTCCGGGTTCGAGATGGTGTTCGCACCGGACAAGTCCGTGTCGATCGCGTGGGCGTTCGCGAAGCCGGACGAGCGCGAGCTGATCGCGGGTCTGGTTCGGCAGGCGGCGCGTGACGCGCTCGGGTACCTGGAGCGCAACGCGGCCTTCACCCGGCGAGGGAACATGGGTGAAGCGCAGGTCGACATCAACGGGATCACCGCCGCGCTGTTCGAGCACTGGGATTCGCGGGCGTCGGACCCGCATCTGCACATCCACGCGCTGGTTTCGTCCAAAGCGCAGCGCAGCGATGACGGCCAGTGGACCGCGCTCGACGGCCGCACCATCATGGCGGCCACGGTCACGGCCAGCGAGTACTTCGACAACCGGCTGCGCGATTTGTTCCGCCAGCACGGCGCTTCCTGGGTGCAGCGCGGCGCCCAGGGCGTCGATCTGACACGGCCGATCTGGCAGCTGGCGGGTGTCGATGTCGGGCTTGTCCGGCTCTTCTCGAAGCGTCATCGACAGTTCGAAGCCGCACGCGCGGCCAGGATCGTGGCATTTCGCAAGGAAAACCAGAAAGAGCCCACGCCGAAGGACATCTTCGCCATCGACCGGCTCGCGCAGTACGACAGTCGTCCAGGCAAGCAGCCTCCGAAGACACTGCAGGAACACGTACACGCCTGGCGCGACGCCGCCGCGCAACTTGTTGCACCGGAGGCGCTCGCCGCGATGAGCCGCCGCTTGTTTGCCGGGAGACAGCCGTACGACGAGGTCGATATTGCCTCTCTGGCCCGGGACACGCGCACCACGGTCTCGGAGAACTACGCGCACTTCTCATGGTGGAACCTTGCGGCAGAAGCACATCGTCAGTCAGCCGGCCTTTCCGTCCCCGTGGACAAACGTGAGCAGTTGATCGACGACATCGTGAGCGCTGTTCTCAGCGATCCCAGCACGCTCGCGCTGACCGGGCCGGCCATCGTCGAGGCACGGCGGTCGTTGCGGCGCCGAGACGGGGAGTCGGTCTTCGTCGAACGACGGTCGACCCGCTACACCACGACGGAAACGCTTGCGCATGAAGGTGATCTCGTCGCGTTGGCGCGACGGCGCGGCGGGCACCGGCTCCGCACGAGCACCGTGGACACGGCACTCGAGGGTCGGAAGCTCAACGCGGGACAGGAGCGCATGGTTCGCGAGTTCGCCCAGTCCGGCCGTCGCCTGCAGCTCGCGTTGGCCCCGGCCGGTGCGGGCAAGACGAGTGCGATGAAGGTCCTCGCGACTGCGTGGCGCCGCACGGGCCACCGCGTGTATGCGTTCGGTCCGTCGGCTCGCGCGGCCCAGGAACTGGGGTTGGCGATCGGCGCGAGGCCGCACACGCTGCATCAGTTGACCACGACGTTGCGCCTGGGTTTCGCCGACCGCGCGTTCCCGGTCGAGGCGGGTGATCTGATCATCATCGACGAAGCGGCGATGGCCGGAACCCACACGCTCCACGCCGTTGTGCGCTACGCCATCAACAAAGGCGCCGAGGTGCGGCTGATCGGGGACGACGCGCAGCTGGCCGCCGTTGAGGCAGGTGGCGCGATTCGGCTTATCGCCCACGATGTCGGCGCAGTGCGGTTCCGGGAAATCGTGCGATTCCACGGCCCTGATCGCGCCGCACAGGCCGCGGCGTCGCTGAAGATCCGAGTCGGCGACAAGACCGGACTGAAGTACTACGTCGACAATGACCGCGTTTCCGACGGCTCGTTGGAAACGATGCGCGACAGGGCTCACGCCTGCTGGCGGTCCGATCTCGATGCCGGGGTGCAGTCGCTGCTCATCGTGCCGACGAACGAAGACACCGTCGCCCTGAACGTCGAAGCCCGTCGGCTGCGCATCAGCCGCGGCCAGCTCGAACGCGGCAGGCAGGTCGAGCTCCACGACGCGACCACCGCCAGCGTCGGCGATTGGGTGGTCACCCGCCGCAACCAGCGCCTCCTGTCGCTGTTCGGCGGCCGGGATTTCGTCAAGAACGGCGACGTGTGGACCGTGAAATCAGTACACGGCAACGGAAAACTCACGGTCGAACATCGCCGCCACAAGGGCACCGTGACGCTGCCAGCTGGTTACGTACGGGCACACGTCGAACTCGCCTACGCCGCCACCGTCAACCGGGTGCAGGGCATGACCTCGACCGGGACCGCGCATCTGCTCGTGCCGCCGACCATGACCCGGGAACAGCTCTACCCCGGCGTGACCCGCGCGATGCGCCAGAACTTCATGTACGTGATCACGCACCACCACGTGATCGACCAGCATCAGGAGACACCCGAACCGTCCACCCCGGAGGCCGTCCTCACCGGCGTTCTCAACCACTCGGGCGCGGAGGTCTCGGCGACCGAAACCCTGCGCGACGCCCTCGCCGAAAGCGAATCGCTCGGCACACTGGTCAAGCAGTACAACTACACGGCGACCTACCGCGACGAGGAGCGTTACCTCGCCATCCTCGAGCGCAACGCTCCCAGCACACTCGACTGCGACGGTGAGGCCGCGCTGCTGCAGACCTTGCGCAACGGGCACGACCTCGGTTGGGAAGCAGAGCACCTCATCACCACTGCCCTTGGCCGCAGCGGTGTCGATGGAATGAAGGATCCCGCGGCGGCGCTGCAATCCCGGATCGCGAAGCACCTCGAACGACACGATCCCCCGCCCCGGAAAACGTCCGCGACGCCCCACGACATCGCGCGGTGGCGCGGCATCTTCGACACGATCGCCCCGCACGCCGCCGTCGAAGACCCTGGGTGGGACCGGGTGTGGCGGCGCGCGGCCGGAGCACTCGCCGCGGGCTACAACGTCGACGCCGCATTAACCGTGGTCGCGCACCAGCTCGACGCACGTGTTCGAGGGCCCGACCCGATGACCGACGACCGGTTCGCCGACCTGGCACTGCAGGCCGAGCTCGACCGGCGGAGCGAACTCGGCGAAGCTCATCGGCCGGCGGTGCCGTGGCTGGCCCGGCCCGACTTCACCACCGTTCGCTACTACCCGGGCCACGGCCAGTTCCTGCACGACACGAACACCGCAATCGATCACCGAGTAGACGAGCTCCGCGCCGCGGCAGTCCGCGAGACACCCGGATGGATCACCTCTCTCGGCGCCCGCCCCGACAGCCCCATCATCGCCGCGGAATGGGACGACCTCGTCGGGCTGGTCGCCGGCTACCGCGAGACCTTCAACATCACCAGCGACGATCCCACCGCCCCACTCGGCGAGGAACCCGAAAGCCACGGCGCCCGGGCACACGCGTGGCGCATCCTCACCGAGCGCTGGCAGCAATACGGGTGGACCCCAGCAACAACAGAAGCCGGTCCGCCCGAGCCCGAAGACCACGACCTTGACGAGTCCTTCGACGAGTTCGAACCGATCGACGAGCGACACGTCCTGGAACCCCTGAACGTCCTGGTCACCCGCTACGACCACCTCGCCCGCGACGGGGATGAAGACCGCTTCCTCGACGTCCTCGCCCGCTACGTCCCCGGGGCGATCAACGCCGGCGCCGAACCAGCCGCCCTCGCCGCACTGAGCCGGGCACAGGATGACGGCTGGCAAGCCGCGCGCCTGGTCCGCAAACTCGCCGACGACACCGGCTTCAGCTGGGCAAACGACCCGGCCGCCGTCCTCGCGAACCAGATCACCAACTACACGAACCACCGCCGTCCCCCAGCCCGGATCGCCGAACCTCCCGAAGCCGACGTCGTTCGCTGGCGCACGATCGTCAGCCAACACCTCCCAGACTCATCCGTCGGCGACGATCAGTGGAACATCGTCTGGCGACACGCCGCCGGTGGATCAACAGTCGGCCTCGACGTGGACACGGCGCTGGCAACCGCAGTGCGCAACGTCGCCCATGAGACCGGCGGCGCCGACGACGGCGATCAACGCCGCGTCGGCGAAGCACTCGTCGCCGAACTGAACCGCCAGCACCGAAATGGCGCGGGCCTCCAACCAGTCCTGCCCTGGCAAGCCGTACCTGACTTCGCCCGCCCCGGCGACTACCGCGGCAGCCTCGAACGCCTCGACGCGCTCAACGCCGAGATCGCCGCCCGCGCCGACCAGCTGGCTCACGAAACCGTTCGCCAGCAACCACGATGGCTTTCCGTGCTCGGAGAACGACCGACGGATCCCGCCGACGCCGCACGTTGGGACGAGCTCGTCCGGCTAGCCGCCGCGTACCGCGAAACCTTCGGGGTGACAACGAACAGCGACACCGCTCCACTCGGCACCCGCCCAGCAGCAAACGGACTGAAAGCGAAGGCGTGGAACAACCTGACCGACGAATGGAGGAACCTGATGACAACGCCCGACCGCGAAGCCGCCGAATCCGACGCCATGGCGACTGGCGAGTCGCGACGTGACACTCGTGACGCGCTGGTCGACGAGTTCCAGCAGGGCGTCGACACTGAGGCCAAGCAACTGCGTGAGGACGACGACGGCGCTGAGCGCGAACAAGAAGACTTGCGACGCGCCAACAACGAAGCTTCAGGATTCGGCTACTGAGCACACGGTGCCGTGGTTTCGACGCGAGTCAAAGATGCTGGCTGCGACAGAACGGCAACCATCCCAAATTTCCCGCAAGTCTGCTAAGTCTGAATTACTCAGAGCTTGGGCGCACCGCAGCTGGCGTCACTCGAACGGTGGTGTAGACCTAATGCCCGGCAGGTCTTTAATTCTTCTTCGTGCGCTAGCGCACTTCTGGGGATGAAACTGGGGCAAACAGACTTGTTCGCACGGTGCCTGTTTTGCGCTGCACTCATTCCCGACCTGAAGGAACGCAGTGGAAAGTGGGGTTTTCCGAACATGCGAAGATTTGGGCGAAGATGTCTTGTCGTGGGTGTCCTGACCGTACTTGCGTCATCGGGCTTCGCCATGACAGCTACGGCCGCACCCGCAATTCCCGCAGCCGTTGGTCAGCGTTGCTCGACAGTGACCGTCGACGGCAAAGCTCATCAGCGCTGCACCACGATCAAGTCGACAGGAACCAAGACCGTGCAGAACGCGCGTGCGGCGACAACGGCTCGCGCGAACGCACTCGCAACCACAAACGGGCCACGCACATTGGACGTTTCACCCTTGTGCGCACAGGGATACTACGATCCGGATCGCTTCACGTCCTGCAGCCAGGAAGGCTGGGTGATCACCGAAACCGAGACGGTTGACGGGGTCACGGAGCCGGTCGGCACACTGCCACTCACCATCGACGCATCGGCCCAATTCGGTACCGACGACACGGCGAACTGGACGCTGTCCGTGAGTATCACGGTCGGCGAGGGCCAAGGCACACTCCTCGGAGGCACAGGCGGCTCGATGAGCACCGCCTGCGGGCGGACACCGACCGTGTGCGAGACCAGCACTGGCAGCGAGGGACAACCGATCACACTCGCTTCGAACACGACGCACACCGCCGAATGGGACCAATACGACAACGGGCCCGCCGTCACAACGGCTAACACCGTGGATACCCTGAATGGCTATCTTGGCGTCATTCTCGACCTCGACGAGGGACTGGCGAACCCAGTGGAAATCAACGACGCGGCCAACAACACGCTTTACGGTCGCTGCGACAGCGTGAACCCCGGCCTGGACTGCGTCGACCAGTACGCCCCCATCGCGGTCGCGTTCGACGCCACGTCCAATGCCCAGATCGGCCCGGTGGCCGACCACGTCTACACCGCACAGGCCACCCTGCCGAGTCACTGGGGTAACCCGAATTACGCCGGCAGTGCGCTCACTCGCACGACCGACCAGACGGTGATCGACGCCAACCGCGCCGCGGCGTGCGCGGGTGTGGCGCCGTCGTGCGACGAATACCCCATGGCGACCACATATCAGGGCGCGTCCCGATCGGCGCCGGGCGACTGGTCGGCAGTCACCGTGCCGGATTCGGCGAATGACTCTCAAGGGGGCGTGATGAGCCAGTTCACCCGATTCGACCGCGTTGTCGACGGCGACCCGTATTACGTACTTGCCGTCCGCAGCGATGGATCGCAATCATGGTGACATGACCGCTACCACCATCGAATACGGCGACGACGTGGTGCTGGAAGTTCGGGTTTCGAACCGCCAGTACCACGTCGAAGCCAACGGCGACCGCGAAGATCCCTGGCCCTATCCAGCCGACGCCCTCACTACCGGCGAGGAGAATTGGTTCGGCGTGCTGTGCGGCACTGCACAGGGTCCCGTCAACCTCCGTGTCCAGTTGTTGCGGGAGAAGCCGGCCGACCAGCTCGACGAGCGCTGGGAAATGGTCGGCGAGCGGAGCATCAGCGTCGACGGGAAACACCTGCAGATCATCGAAATCGCCGCACCCGCACCGTTCCACACCCTGAAGACTGGCGCGGGCGAGTACCGCGCACGGATCAGCGTCGCCCATCGCTGGGAGGCTCGTCAGGCAGGAAACGTCACGAAGCCTCTGGAGGAACACTTTCTCCAGATCTGGCCCGCTGATGACCTGTCCGATCCGGTCGTGCTCCGCGGGCCGGACACCTACGCGATCAACTATCAGTGACCTCGGGAGCCGGCTCGAAACGAGACCGCCTCCCCAGCGCGCCAACCGCTTTGTGCCCATCAGCAAGACAATGTGCGTGCACCCACTCCGTGACGAGCCGCTCGGCGAAAGCGGGACGCCAGCGATCGTGCCAATACTGGGCATCGCGCACCGACGCGCCCTTTCCGACATGCGCTGCGCGCCAGGTGTAGGTGAGTGTGGCGAGTTCGGCGACCAGGCCTGGATGTTCGAGCCAGCAGTCCGGAATCGCGACGGCGCGGCTGCCCGGTTGGCCGACGTAGGTTTCGTTGTAGTACTGAACGAAGCACGCGATCGTGACAAGAGGTGTTTCACCGTGACGCCCGTTGTCCTCGGCCGCCGGAGGTGCGGAGTACGGCAGCCATCGCGCCCAACGCGGGTTGTCCTCCTGCTCGTCTTCCAGAGCAGCGATCTGTCGACGCAACCTATCGATCTGTGCCTGCTGAACCTGAGTCCGATCCCACAGGTCTTCGACCATCGCATCCAACTCGGCTCGCGAGCGGCGACGTCGATCTTCTGCCGGAGGCATGATCTCCTCATCAGTCATCCCGACCACCCTGGCGTCGCACCTGGGAGAAGCCGTCGGGCGTGATGGCAACATCGCCACGCCGGATGGCCGCGACATCGGCTCGTAACTGGTGCCAGTCGTCGCGTTTTTCGACGTCGACCGTGCGGCCGAGGATGGGCAGCAGGTTGCCATGGAGGATGAGGACGCGGCCGCGGTCGAGGGTTCGGATGTCGCCGGGACGGTAGGTGGGCACGGTTTCGGTTCCCACGGCGGATCGGCCAGGGCCGAGTATTCCGTCGCTGTGGTGTTGGTAGGTGCGGCGGCGGTGCTGGCCGCACAGGGTCGAGAGCCATTCCAGGGTCTTGTCGTCCTTCAGCCCTGGGAAGACGGTCAGGGTGAGGGTGTTGTCGATCAGCTGCAGGCGGCCCGGTTCTCCGTAGAGTTCGTCGAGCTGGGATCGCGACTGGGCGGACCAGTGGATGAGAACGCCTCGTCCCGCGGAGTCGGCGATCAGTGCTGGTAGCCGTGGAACGGGTGTTGCCGCGTAGAGCTCGTCAAGAATCGCGGTGATCGGCGGTTCCATGCGGCGCCGTGGTTGCTTCAGCGCCGTGTCTTGCGCGGTGGTCAGGATTTGCTCGGCCAGCGCCGTCAGCACCGGGCGTGCTTGGGGTGCTTGGTGTTCGCCCGCGATGACGAACAGGGATCCCTGGTGTGTAAGGAAGTCGTCAATGTCGAGCTCGTCGCCGGGATCAGGCGTCGCGAAGTGCCGGATGGCCGGGTTCATGAACGGTTCGATCGCGCGGCGGACGGACATCCAGACCGCGTCGCTGGTTTCGGCCACCATCCCGATCTCGGAGCGCAGGTTGTGCGCGAGCTCCGGGTGGCTGGGACGCAACAGTTCCACGGGCTCCTGGTCCGGCGGTTTGGTGACCGCCCACGCCACCAGGTCCGTGACCTTCCGCTGGTGCATGGCCGCGGCCAGCAGGTAGGCCTGCAGGACGATCGCGGCGCGCCCGCGGAAGACTTTGTCGTTGCCGCCGATGTCCTCGAGTCCGAGCGCGGAGGCTTCGATCAGGGTTTCGGCCCGGCGCAGCGCGACGGCGGGGTCGTGGCAGCCGGTGACCGGGGACCAACGGGCTTTGGCGGGCCACTCGACGGTGCCGGTCGCGTCGATCAACCAGACCGGTCCGGCGTCGGCGCGGCGTGTGCGCGCGAGCAGTCCCCATTCGGCCAGGTCGTCTTTGGTGGTTGAGGCCAGGAGCGCGCCGGGCGCGGCCAGGACCTTGTGCACGAGGTCGGTTCGGGACTTTCCCGAGCGGGTCGGGGCGATGGTGCCGGTCGGTGTCTCCAGCGAGGTGACCAGGCGTTGCCGGTTGGGGCCTCGATGCAGGGGCGCCGCGATGTCGCTGAGCGGAGCGCGCCGCCGCTGTGCGGGTGGGAGATCACCTCGTGTCCACCGGGCTGTTTTCCGTGCCGCGGCGGGCGTCAAGGTTCGGCGCAGGTCCCGACCTGAGGCGTGTCCTGGCTCGGCGGGTCGAAGCCTCCGCCACGCTGGAACCGCAACGGCCGAGATAACGCCTGCGGCGCCGAAAAACTGGAGCCCAAACACCAGCCAGAAGGCCTCGGTATCACCGGACAGCCCTGTTCGCCATGGTTCGGGCAGGCCCGCCGCGGGGTCGTCCGCATGGCGGACGATCGCTGCCGCGGCGGGCAGCCAGTGTTCGAACGGCGGCCAGGCCCAGGCGCCGCCGTGTGTTCCCGTCGCGATCACCGCAGCGGCGACAAGTGCTACTGCGACGAGGAAGAGCGTCAGCAGGCTGGCGCACAACAGCGCCATGAGCGCCACATCGCGATCCAGTCCCAGGCGGTCGGTACGTTGGCGCGGCATGACGGCCTATTCCCTCCCATGATCAAGCACGCGGGTCTCCGGATCCTTGGGAGGCGCCGACTCTGCGGATCGCGACGATGTCGTTCGCCCACGCGGTCAACGGTTCGAGGATGACGCCGGTGGAGCTGTCGGAGGCGTCGATGATCAGGTCATGACCGAGGTACAGGCCGACGTGTCGGGGGTTTTGTGGTGTGCCAAGGGAACCGGGGATGAACAGCAGGTCGCCTGGCTGCAGCTGGTTCAGGTCGGGCACCGCGTTTCCCGCGTGAACCTGTGCCAGCGTTCCTGCGGGGATGCCGACGCCGGCTGCGGCCCAGGCGGCGAGCACCAGTCCGGAGCAGTCGTAGCTGTCGGGGCCTTTGGCGCCCCACACGTACGGCTTTCCTTGTTGTGCCAGGGCGAAGGAGACCGCGGCGGCCTGCTGCGGGTCGGTGGGAAGGGTGTAGTCCGGCGGAAGCCCGGGGGTTTTCTGCGTCGGGTCGCGGGGGATGTCGGAGCCGCCCATGTCCCCGCATCCTGTTGTGGCGTGCTCGACCGATGCGGCGAGGGTTGCGGTGTCCCCGCCGTTGGTGGGCGGGGGTGGGTTGTCGGGTCCGGTCCAGAACTTGCTCACGATGTCGGCGGCCGCGGTCTCGCGTGGTGCGTAGCGGCCGGGGTATCCGCTGCGCTGCACGGCTTGCTCGGCCTGGCCGGGCGGTAACCGGTCCCAGCCATCGACGGTGAGGAGCCGGTCGAGGAACGCGTTCGTGGCGTAGACGGGGTTGAGGATCTGGGCTGGCGTGCCCCAGCCTTGGGAGGGGCGTTGCTGGAATACGCCGAGCGAGTCCCGGTCGCCGTGGTCGAGGTTGCGGAGCCCGGATTCGACCAGCCCGGTCGTGACGGCCAGGACTGCGGCACGTCGGGGAAGGTGTCGCTGTTGGACGACGTCGACGACCGTGCGGGCGATGTCCATCGCGTCGGCGTCGAGGGTTTGCTGGTCGACGATCACGCTCCCGCCTCCGGGGCCACCGGTGGCACAGTCGCTCAGCTCGACGATCGAGGTCGAGGTGGCCGCGACAACGGCGATCCCGACTGCCGTGATGGGTATGGCGATCATCGCGACGGCCGCCGCTGCCACGGCGGCGAGCGGTCCGGTGCTGGCTGCGGTGGGATCCATCAGAAACCGCCCGCGGGATCGTGCTCCGTCGGCGGGGTGGGGCGGAGTTGCGCGTTGGTGTCAAAGAGTTTTCTCTCGATCGTGCTTCTGACCGTCTGGACCTTGTAGCCGGTGCGGTTCTCCACTTTCCACAGCGCGCGGCCTTGTCTCTCGTTGGCCCAGCCCGTCGTGGCTTCCTGTTCCTTTTCCGACAGCGCGAGGATGTCCGCGAGTTGATCCGCGACACGCGTGGACTGTCCAAACAGGATTCGTGTGGAACACAGGGACAGCAGGTCTTTCGCGATGGACACCTCCTGGGACCCGACGGCCCCGACGGAGAGGAAGTCCGACGGCTTGTGACTGACCAGGACCTGGATCTTTCGCTCGGCTCGGGACAAGCGCAGCTCGCCGTCCACGGCCTGTACCGCCCGCAGCCCCAGGCGCATCTGCCGCCAGAGCTCATCGCGGACCACGATCCGGATGTCGCCGTCCTCCTGCAGATCCGTCATCAGCGAGGACCAGGATCCGAGACAGGTCAACGCCACCGCGATGGCCTGGTCGCCGCGGGTGCGGAGCCGGGAGAGGTCCAGGCTCTGCACGGGCGCGTCCCAGTCCAGGGTGAAATTGGTCGGTGCGTCGAACAGTCCCGCGAGCGGTCCGGAGATCAGGTTCGTCAGCGCGTCGGTGATGGAGCGCAGATGATCCAGGAAGTGTCGGCGGTCGGCGAACCGGGTCTGTGTCCACAGTGCGGGGTCGGGGTCGGCGAGTTCGCGTTGCACGTCGGGGATCGTGATCGGCCGCAGCCGGGTATATCCGTCCGCGACGCCGATCAACTGCCGTAGGACGGTGGAGAGGACGGCTTCGTCGGTGACAGTGGCGGTGTAGCCCTGTGCCTCGGCGAGCGCGACGAGGAGCTGGACCCAGCGGCCCAGGACGCCGTCGAGTTCGTCTCGCTGACGGTCGACCGTCCACGAATCCCACCGGCTCTCCAACGGCCCGAGGTCGAGGGCGTTGAGCCGGGCCCGGCTACCACGTCCGAGCATGATCGGGGTGACGCCCAGCGCGCGCAGCAGCGGAGTGTATTCGCCTTTGACGTCGCCGGAGATGAGGCTGCGGACGCCGAACACCATCATGCGCAACAGGAACGCGACGATGGTGCTGCTCTTGCCTTTGCCGGGTTCGCCGAAGCACACGATGTTCGGATTGGTGCACATCGAGCGCAGGACCCACTCGACGGGATGGCAGTAGAAGGCGCCACCGGAGTGTGCGTCGTAGCCGATCCGCGCCCCCACCGCGGGAATCGGGCTTGCCGCCAACAGCGGGAACAAGCCACCGATCTCGTGCGTGCTCGCCTGGTACACGGTCAGGGGCGCGGGGACCGGGCACCAGCCGTGTCCGACTTTCGCGTGCCCGCGACGAGGTGCGACCTGCCGGTTGATTCGCCGGGGTTGTTCCGGCGCTGGTGCCGGTGTGACCTGTCGCGGCGGGCGCGGGATTCCGAACGTGTGCAGGAGGTCGGCGGCCGAACGTTCGCCGTCGGCGATCTCGCGGTTCACGGCCGGCCTCCGCGCAGGCGCGGGAGCCCGACGCCGACCGGTAGGACCGCGGCGACGAAGCTGGAGTCCTGGGCCAGTTCCATCCGCAGGAGCTGGAATCGCCCGGCGATGTCGTTTTCCATCCGGGCCGCGCTGTCTTCGACGTTCCACGACGCGGGCACCGTGACGGCGGTGGCGACGGCGAACCGGACGATGCCATGCCCGGCCGCGACCGCCCGTTCCTGAGCGCGCGCTCCGCTGGCTTCCCGGGAGTCGGCCGCGCTGTGGTTGAACCCCTTGGAGGACTTCCAATCGCGCACCACACCAGTACGAAACCGGTTGCCGCGCACCGCGCTTCGCGCACGCCGGTGAGACAAGGTTTCGTAGTGGATCGCCACACTGCGCCGCTCGCCCACGGTCCGCACGGCGAGTAGTCCGCCGAGTGATCCGAACACGGTGCCGGATTCGGGCATCAGCACCGAATACGACACGGTCGAGAACCCGTCGTGGTGATACGCGCGACGCGACGGCGCGGGTGTGCGGGTCGGGCCCGCGGTCGCCCACCGGGTTTCCCCTGCGTTGCCGGTGGGGGCGGCGGGATTGAAGCCGGTATGGATCGCCGCCGCGAGTTCCCCGCCGGAGAGCCACTGCACGGTCTTGGCGCCGAGCGCTTTCAGTTTGTCCTCGAGCCCGTCGAGCACGCGATAGAGCACGACGGCACGCCCCTGGACTCCGCCGCCCGCCGCGGTCGCGGGCCTGCGCAGCCCGTCCTCGGTGCCGGACAAGGTCACGAATACTTCGTGGCGGACCGACACGGTCCCGACGATGTGGTCGAGTTCAGCTGTCGCCTCGCGCGCCAGGTGGGGCGCGTCGGCGCTGTCGTGGCGGGCGCGCCATTCCGCGTACTCGGCGCCGTCGTCGGGGACGGTCCGCACGAGCAGCGTCAGCCGGTCGATCACGTCCCTGTTTCCGATGGCCAGCAACAGGTTTCCCAGCCGCTCGGCGAGGCGCTCGCATTCGGCGGCCGACAGCATTCCAACGCCACTGTGGGTCAGACGAGCCGTGGCGCCCCAACGTCCCTCACTGGTGTCGTGGATCAGGCATACGCGCCCGGCATCACGCAGTGGCGGGCCGTCCGGGAAGCGCAGGCGAGCCAGCACGCCGGGAAGATCGGGCTCGGCCGGATCGACGGGATGTCCCGCCGCGCCCCTCGATTGCCAGTGCGACCACCCGAAGACCGAGCCCACCTGGAACAGCAGCGCGTGCCCCAGCCACCGAAACGCGGGCCTGCCCCGCACCGGGATGGTCACCAACCCCGCAACCGGACCGCACACCATCAGCAACAGCAACGCGCCAAGCAGGTCGTTGCCCGCCAGGGCCAAGATCACCGGAATGGCCAGGGCGACACAGGCCATTGCCTGGGCAGGGGTCAGGCCGGCGATCCAGCCTGCGTGCTCACGCCGGGACAGTCCTGAATAGACGCGGTTGGCGTTCACTCCACGACCTCCGGACCTTCGCCGCCCTCGGTGCCGTCGGTTCCCGGCTCCTCTGGAGGTTCTGGAGGCGCACCGCCCTCGGGTAGCGGCGGCTGGCTCCCCTCGCCTTCGCTGGGCTGCGGCGCAGCCTCGGTGTCGTCCGCGGGGTCCCCAGGTTCTGGGTCCGGGTCTTCCTGTTCGCCGTGCCCGTTGTCGGGTCGCGCTGGTGACTCGTCGCCTGTGTCGTCCGCTCCGCCGACGTCGAACCCGCCGTCGTCCCAGTCGTCGTCGCCGTCCTCGTCGTAGGCGTCCGATCCTGCGGTGTCGAATCGATCGGTGTTGGCGGTTTCCTGACCATCGTCGAAGGCATCGTCGCCGCCGGTCGCCGTCTTCCAGCCCGCGCTGGCGGCCTTACCCGACGGGCTGTCCTTGCCGTAGGAATCCGCGCCGGCGCTCTGCAACGTGTCGCGGAAGGTCGCGCCCGCGTCGCTGTTCGGGTCGACGAAGGCGAAGAGCTTGAACAACACGAACGGCACGATCAGCGACACCAGGAGCACCGCGACGCCCACAAGCAGACCCGAGGTTCCTTGGGCGCCGCCTTCGATCGCGACTCCCAGCACGATCGTGAACGCCAGCACGGGCTTCATCGCGATCGCGGCGAGGAGCCAGCGCACGCACGTCCAGAACCAGGACGCCGAGACCCGCGCCAGCAGGCCGGCCGCAGTCACGGGAACCGTAGCGACGAGGATGTAGATCGCCGCTTCGCGGAACAACATCTCGATGACGTAGCCGATCCCGGCCGGGACCAGCCCGAAAATACTGGCCAGCCCGAGAACGACGGCTTTCACGCTGTCGGAGAGCGCGTCGGTCAGCCCGGTCATGTTCAGCGCGTCCTCGAAACGGTGCGCGTGCAGTCCGTAATCCAGGATCGCGTCCGTGAGCGCGTCGGCCGAGGCGAGGAAGGCGCTCGTCATGCCGACCGTCACCGAGAGCGCGACACCGTACTGGAACGGCCCCGAGACCAGGCGGGCGAAGCCACGACCGCCGCGCAGCACCGTGACGATCATGTTCCAGAAGAACAGCCCGAGTGCCAGCACCCCGCTGATCCACAGCACCAGCGGCCACAGAACGGATACCGGTCCCTCGGTGGTGGACACGGTGAAGACCGAGAACTGGTCCGCGAGGTGGAACGCGGTGCGCAAGATCCAGAGCCCGGCGTCCCAGATCCCCAGCATGATGCCCTCGAACACCCCGGTCGCCTGTGCTTTGACCTCCTCGCCGGCGAGGTCACCGAGCTGACCGAACAGCTTGAGCCAGTCCCCGGGGTTCATCGGCCGCCGTCCACGGTCAGGGCGCGATAACCCGCCTTGACGGAGTCAAGGCTCCCCGGCCACGCCGCCGGCGCGTACGCCGCGCGAACACCGTGGCTGATCTTCCAGCCGCTTCCGGTCCAGCGCATGGCCTGGCAGTCACCGACTCCCAGCGTGGTGGAGCGTGTCTGGAACTCGAACGTCAGCTGTCCCAGGGTGCACACGACGGCGAAGTGGTTGTCCTCCACGGAGCCCTTGATCAGCCCGTGGGTGACGTCGTAGTCGACCCTCAGCCCGGCCTCGGCGCTCCCTGCGGAAAGTCCGGCACTGCGCCGAAAATTCGTGAGCAGCGTGTGGAGTCCGCTGTCCTCGGACGAGGGTGCGCCGGGCTCGGCGAGCCGCGCGTACGCGCGGTCGTACGTCGACGGGTCACCGCCTTCGACCGCTGTCTCGTTGAGCGCTTTGAGCTGCCCGAGCGCCCCTTCCGGGGTGTCCGGGAATCCCGTCGGAATCCAGGATCCGACCACAGTGGACGATCCCGGAACGGTGATCGCGGGCCCAGGCTCCTGTGGTGCGAGCCGGGTGGGCAGGGCTGCCTGCACGGGCAACGGCACCATCGCACGAGTCGCGAGTTCCGTCTCAGCCTGATCGTTCGCGGGTACGCGCGGTGCGGTCACGGGAAGCGGTGGCGGAGGTGTGACCGCGCGCGTGGTCCCGCGGTGCGCGATCACTAGTGCGGTGAGGCCCGCTGCGACGGAGGCGGCGATGACGGCAGCGATCACGATCCGGGAACGCAGACGGCGCCGCGCAAGGGTGATCTCCGAGGATGTGAACATGCGCTCACCCGCCGGCGAACGAGCTGATGAGCGTCCAGCCGATGCCGTAGAGGATCGCGCCACCGATCGCGCACAGCATCATGACGATGCCGACTTTCCCCGCACGATGATGATCGACCCACCGGCCTCCGACCCACACGATCAGACCGACGAAAAAGCCCAGCATCAGCGAAACTCCGGCGCCCCACTTCGCGTTGTCGAGCACCCCGAGGATGCGTTCAGAACCGGGTGGCGGTTCAGGATGTGGATTCGGGATCTGGGCGAGCCAGATCCCCAGGGCGTGCGCGAGCACCGCGGCCTCCCGTGAACCGCCCGGCGCGAAGCACCGGGCGGATGTCCTGGGAGGGCGTGTCGTACTGGGAGGGCTGGCTTAGGTCGTGATCAGCCGGACCGGGTAGATGCGCTGCGCCGGCGGTCCACCGGAATTCCCCAGCGGCGCAACATTGTCGCCAGCGGCGCGCGCACCGGTGCCGGCGTCACCGCTGCAGTGACCCCGGTCCGCGCGAGCTGCCGATGCCGGGGCAGGAATACCGAGCCGGGCAACAGAACCGACATCCGTCGCCCGGCCTGAGCGGCGACCGCCGACGGCCACCGCCGGGCACCCGTGACCACGAGCTGCGTCGGCGGTGTCACCAACCCAGAGCGGACCCACGGCTCGAGACGGGCAAGAACCTGCTCGCCGTGGACCACGCCGGGAAAGGTCGGGCGCACGACCAGCACCGGCCGCGGAGACGGACTCCCGGTCCGCAACCACGCCCCCGCACCGATCAGAGGATGGGCCGCCACACGCCACACGTCATGCCCGATGTCGACCACGGTCGCATCAACGCGCCAGTTCGCCGGACGCCAGAACTCCGGCGGCGGCACCATCCCCGGAACCAGCACCGGCGAACTCGACTCGACCCGAGACACCACGCTCCCCCGACGTGCCGAGAATCGGATAGCCACCGTGGGATGCGGCCCCGCGACGAGCGGACCGTCGTCCCGCGTCGCCCGATTCAAACCCGAACGCGACCGATCCGCCGTATCCACCAAAAGGCCTGAACGGGCACCGACCGCCAGCGCATCAGCCAGCGCCGCGGCAACCACGCTCGCACCGGCACCCGGGGACGCCGCCAGAACGGGTATCACACGGCCGAACTCACTCCAGTCGAACGGCGCCTCGGACACCAGCCCTTCGTAGTACTGCGCCATCGCGTCGACTCCCGACGCGAGACTGGCAACAACACGGGCCCCGACCTCTGACACCCGACGCGAGTCGTCCCCAAGTTGTCCACAGTCTTGGGCCGCCGTCGACATGGCCGCGTCCACGATCGCATCGCGATCGCTCGCGGCCAGCCCTCGATTCGCCGCAATCGCTTGCGCGGCCAGGGCATTCGCTAGATTCGCGGCAGCGTGGCCGGTTGCCCCACTCCGGCGATCGGATCGGAACAGCATGGTGGGCAACCTCCCCTCGCGCGGAATCCGCTCGCCCTTGGCAGCGCGGCGGTGCCGACCTCGGATTTGTGCGGTGGCCGACAATCAAAGTAGACTTGAACAACAACCAGGGTAGGCAAACACCCGAGAAAGTCAACTGAAGTAGTCAGTCGCCGCACAGGTGTGTTGGCATCGTCGAGCCGGAAAGGGGCACCGACGTGGCACCGCAGGGCAGCACGTCCGCCGCCGACACGCAGACCGCGGAGTTCGACTCGCCGATCCCTCGCCGGACGCGCGAACAGCAGCGAGCGTTAACTTCCAAGCTCCTGACCCTGGACACGCTGGCCGGGCGAATCCAGTACCTGCTCGAACACGAGTCGTTCTACTACATGCTCCGCGACGAACCCGTCACCGATCCCGCACTCATCGACTCGAACCCGCGCGGCCTCAAGCGCAAGACAGCCCGGGTCCCCTTCATCGCCCACTGGATCGAAGGACGCACCGGACACCGCGTATCGAAGCAGGCCCTCTACAAGATCCGAGACGGCGACACCCTGCAAGTCCGATCGATGATCAGCAACACCCTTGAGGAATTCTGGCGCCTGGAACACCTCCTCCTCGACCTCACCGTGCCGGCCAGCCGCTTCACCGACCTCACCGACGAACAAGACCTCGACGAACTCGAACAGCGAACATACGACCTCATGAGCAAGGTCGGCCTCACCGGCGTCCGCGCCCGCGAAGTCAAGGCATCCCTCAGCCACTCCGGCATCGAAAACCGGTACGCCTTCGTCCAGATCCTCGAGGCTATCGCCAGGGATCAGGGGACGGGCGGCGTCACGGATTAGGGCCCCGCCTCCGGCACACCATCGATGCCTCGATCACGAAGGCGCGGACATGAAAGCCCGCGACACCACCAGACCGGATGACCAGCGGCCCGGCGACGCCTCTCGCGGTCCAGCCTGAGTGGACACTCACCGACGTCGGATCTTTCGATCCGACACCTTTTCCGACATTCTACAACAAATGGATGTCACATTTTGGCAATTCCCGCCGACAACTTCGACATCCGAGGCACTCTTCACCATTTCAGCATGCGGCGCGCGCGATGCCGCGTCGATTGCGAAGCCCAGCGCGCATTTGTTAATCGCCTCAATTCCTCAATATAGAGCCCCACTCCGATTTGTTCCACCCAACCGAGAGCGAGCTTCGCCCAGTAATCACTCTCCATCAAGAACGCCACTTTCGGCAACTGTCGAACAGGAAGTCTGTCATAAAAATAATTCTCATCCCGATTCAAACTGTTAGCCCGGTCGCGCAGCCGACTTCTGACAATCGCAAAATCTACCTCAAGCAGCGGGAGCAGAAATATCGGATTACCTGGCGAAACCTCACGTTCCGCGCTTTGGAACGTGCCAACGTAGACAGACTCGTTGTCTAACAGTCCGACATATTTGTGCTCGTCGACAGGGATGATCGGTTCCCAGTCACCAGGCTTCGTGGGCGATGTCAATGCCATACCTTCCCATGAAGTCTGTGAACTGCCGCCGAAGGTCGGGGGTCCATCGGTCGCCGTAGTGGCCACTATACTCGTTCGTGTTCACCCGCCCGTCACTCCCTCGAGAGAACATGCCACCTAGGACGCGCGTTTCGTCCGCACCAATACTTCTCGCCAACCTCTGATGTGGGCTCCCGTCTATATCAAGGTAGGACAGGGGGCCGCCAACCGCAAAGATATTACGAACAGGATCGAAAACATATTCGATCATGTTTTTTCCGGACGGGGCATAATTCTGGAATGCCTTCACCGACTTGACCCGGCCGCTGACCTCGATGACGCCGGGAACCGGCCCACTACCGTTGAGTTCTCCACATGTCCAGACTTGGCTAGTCCGACTTCCGTCCGATCGAGTCAGGCCACCTTCCGCACAGGCACTTTCAAGCTGGCCGCTTGCTGACGGCAACGCGCCGGGCTGGGAGATCTCGGTGAGCCGTTCGGGGTCGTACGGAACATCTCCACCATTAACCACAGTCGAGTCGAGCACACCGAGATCGATCAACGGCGCACTAAAGGACGAATTGAATGCGTCAACTATAGCCTGCGAAATCGTGGGAGTTGATACCGGCCGTGCATGAGGAGTGAGAGCGTCGCGCATTACTCTCAATTGCCGCAACTGCTCAGGACTTAGCTGATTTTCTTTCGGTTTCGTCGGCGCCGAGGAACGGTTCGAACAGTTTGTGCGGCATCTTGCGGGCGAAGTGGAGCGCTCGGCCTCAATGTACGGACCACCGAGCGGCGATATATATCCACCGGGGAGGCCGATCCGACCATTGAGACTCTTTGGTGACTTATAGTAAGAGCCGACGCTGTTGCCGCCCAGGAGCGACTCGAGGATGGACCCCGCGGCGCGGCGCGCGGCCGATCTCAGGGCCTGTTGGAGCGCAACTGCAAGCGCGTCTTCGCCAGCAATTTCGAGGATTGGAATAACGATAATTGGAGCGATAAATCGACCGCTCGGGTCGGTGTTGGTCAGCGGATCGCCGGCGGCGTAGGTGTAGCGGTTGTTGTTGTTCTGGTCGCGGGGGTCGATGCCGATGGTGTCGCGGCTGGTGAATCCGCCGGTGTCGGGGTCGTACCAGCGGGAACCCATGTTGACGGTGCCGGCACCACTGTCGGTGTATTGGTGCTGGTAGCCGAGAGCGGTTTGGGTTCCGCTGGTGGCAGTGGTGTCGCCAAGAGGGTCGTAGGTGCGGGATCCGGTGACGGCGGCGGTGTAGGGGTTGGCGAGGGTGGTGAGGTCGGTGTGGACGTTGGTGATGGCGAGGGATCCGGCGCCGGGTTGGCCGGTGCCGAGGAGTTCGCCGCCGGGTGTGTAGGTGTAGTCGGCGGCGCCGTCGCTGGTGATGGTCTGGCCGGTGCCGCCGTAGGTGAGAGCCGAGTTGCCGGTGGTGATGAGCCGGTCGAGGGCGTCGTAGGTGTTGGTGGTGGCGCCGTCGCTCGTGAGTTCGTCGTAGGCGTTGAACGCGAGGTTGGTGGCGGCGCCGTTGGTGGTGCGGGTGGCTAGAGTGCCGCGGGCTGTGTAGCTGTAGTTGGTGGCGCCCTTGCTGGTGAGTTGGTTGCGTTCGTTGTAGGTGGCGGTGTCCGGGCCGTCGCGGGTCAGGTTCCCGGCGCCGTCCCAGCCGTAGTCGGTGGTGGTGTTGCCGCTTGTCCAGGAGGCCAGGCGGCCGGCTTGGTCGTAGCCGTAGGTGTTGGCGCCCGCGCCCGCGACGCCGGTGGTGGTCTGGGAGATCAGGTGGTTTTCGGTGTCGTAGCCGTAGGTGGCCGAGGCGGTGGTGGTGCCGGTGGGGCTTTTGAGCGTGTCGCTGGTGAGGCGGCTGAGGGCGTCGTAGCCGAGGCTGCGGGTGGCGTTGCCGGCGCCGTAGCCGATGGTGGTGACGTTGTCGGCGTCGTCGTAGCCGTAGGTGGCGGTGATGCCGGTCAGCGGGTCCGCGGCGGTGGCCAGGCGTCCGGCGGTGTCGTAGCCGTAGGCGGTGGTCCCGGCTGTGGTGTTGGCGCTGGCGAGTCGGTTGTCGTAGTCGTAGGTCGCGCTGCTGTTTCCGGACGGGCCAGTAGCGCTGGTGAGATTTCCGCGGTCGTCGTACGTGTAGGTGTTGGTGCCGCCGGGTGCGGAGGTGCTGGTGAGGTGGCCGACGGCGTCGTAGCCGAAGACGCGGTCCGGGGTCGCGACGGACGCGCCGGTGCCGGTCTGCTTGGTGACGTTGCCGAGGGCGTCGTAGGCGGTCGTGATGGTGACGCCGCCAGGCTTGGTCAGGGTGGCGGTTTCGCCGTCGCGGTCGTAGGTGGTGGTATAGGTGCGATCGGCGGCGTTCGGGGTTTGTGCGGTTGCCGGTTCGATCGTGGATTCGGGCAGGTTCCACGCGTTGCTGGTGTAGACGGTGGTGTGGTTGTTGCCGTCGGTGAAGCGGGTGATGTTGCCGGCGGCGTCGTAGCCGTAGCTGGTGGTGATGGACTCGGTGGCCGAGACCGGGCGGGTTTGCGCGGTCAGGCGGTTCGCCGCGTCGAAGACACTCGTTGTCGTGGCGTGCAGCGCATCGGTGGTACTCGTTTGGTTTCCGGCGCCGTCGTAACCGGCTGCCGCGGTTCGCAGCACTGTTCCGTGCGAGTCCACATCGGACTGACTGGTCGCGCGGCCGGCTTGGTCGTAGCCGGTGTTGGTCGTGGTGCCGAGCGGGTCGGTGACCGCGGTGACGGCGTCGAGCGCGTTGTAGCGCGTGGTGGTCGTCTTGCCCGCGGCGTTGGTGGTGCTGAGCTGGTTGCCGTGGTCGTCGTAGGTGGCTTGGGTGGTGACACCGGTGGGCGTGGTGGTGGAGACGAGGTTGCCGAGGGTGTCGTAGGTGTTGTGGGTGGTGAGGTTCCGCGTCGGTGCGGGGACGCGTTCGACGACGGTGGAGGTGATCTGGTTGCCGAGCTGGTCGTAGGTGGCGAACGTCTGCGCCGCGCTGGGGTCGCTTGTGGACAGTGCTTCGCCGAGGGGGTCGTAGGTGGCGATCCACGTTCCGCCTGCCTGTCCGAGGAGGGCGGGTGGGTCGGTCTTACGGCGGAGGTTGCCGAGTTGGTCGTAGCCGTAGGTGGTGGTGTTGCCGCGTCCGTCGGTGGTGGAGGTGACGCGGCCGGCGAGGTCGTAGCCGGTGACGCGCGTGGCGACGGTCGGCGTCGTCGAACCCGGCGCGGTGTAGGTGGGCAGCGTGATCGTGGTGGCGCGACCGGCGGGGTCGTAATCGGTGTGCGTGACGTTGTTGTTGGGGTCGCGGACGTCGACTGCTTCGCCGAAGGTGTTGTAGCCGGTGGTGGTGGCCGGAGCGACCGTCGTGGCTTGCTGTCCGTTGGTTTCGGCGGCGACCGGCGGCTGCGTCGTGGTGACGGTCTGGCCGAGGGCGTCGTAGGTGTAGCTGGTGGTGAATGCCGCGGGGTCGGAGCCCGCGAGGTTGCCACGCGGGTCCACTGTAGATAGTGGCATTCCCCGTGGGTCGCGCGTGGTGGTGCTCAGCAGCGTGTCGCTGTCGCTGGTGTGGACGGCGGTGGAGATTTCGTTGCCGAGGTCGTCGTAGGCGGTTTCGATGTCGGCGGCGGTCGTGCCGTCGGCGTTGTGGACGGTGACGCGGGTGGCGTTGTCCAGGTCGTCGACGGTCGTATTGGCCGAACGCAGCACGGTGTCACCGTCGCGGTCGGTGCTGCTGATCGCGCGGTCGCCGTTGTCGTAGCCGGTTGTGGTGCTGTAGCGGCCGTCGCCGGTGGTGGTGGTCTCGGCCTTGCCGGTACCGCTGTAGGTGTAGCTGGTCAGGGGCAGGTCGCGGTTCTGGCCGGTAGCCGGGTCGTGGTAGCCGAGCAGGGTGGTGCCGGCGAGGAGGTTGTCGTCGTAATAGGTGTAGGCGGTGGTTCGGCCCATCGCGTCGGTAACCGATGCCAGCCGCCCGGCGGGGTCGTAGGCGCGGGATTCGAGGACGACGTCGCGGGCCGCGCCGCCGTCGCCGGTGAAGCCCTTGATGGTGGTGGTGGCCAGCTGGTGGCGCGCGTCGGTGTAGGTCGCGGTGGTCTCGTTGCCGACCTGGTCGACGGTGCGGGTAACGGCCCCGAAGGCGTCGTAGTCGGTGGTGACGACTCCGCCGGCGGGGTCGGTGGTGGTGTGGACGCGGGCGTGATCGTCGTAGGTATAGCTGGTGGTGCGCGCGGGATCGTTGCCCTGCAGATCGTCCACTGTGGACGAGTCGAGGGTTCCGTCGGGGTTGTAGACCCACGTGGTGCGCCGCTCATGCGCGACGCCGGTGACGGCGTTGGTGGTCGCGGGATCGAGCTGCCCGGTCTGGCGGGAGTTCCCGTCGTAGCTGAAGACCGTGACATCCTCGTCGTCACGATCGGTAGCGGAAACCTTCGTGACGATCTTGCGGCCGATGCCGTCGTATCCGTAGGTGAGCAGCAGGCCGTTGGTGTCGACGCTCTGGGCGAGGTCTCCCGCGGAGTTGTAGCCGTACCAGGTGGTGCCGCCTTCGGGGTTGGTAGTGGAGGCGAGCAGGCCGGCGGGTTCGACACCGCCACCAACGGCATCTCCGGTGCCGTCGGTGTAGGTGTTGCCGGTCCAGCGTTGCGCGCCCCAGGTGGCGCCGGGTGTGCCGACGGATTCGATGTCACCGGTGGCGGTGTAGTTGTAGGTGGTGAGGAAGCGGTCGTCGGTGGCCGATTCCGAGCGGGCGTCGCGGTCTTCGGTGACCTTGTCGTTTCGTGGGTCGAGCGGGTCACTGGCATTGAGGTAATAGCTGCGGTACTGGGTGTAACAGCCGTTCTGCCCGTCGCGGCAGGTCGTGCGGGACAGGGCGTTGCCGCGGCTGTCGTTGGCCAGCACCGTGGTGTGACCGTTTTCGTCGGTGATCCGGTTGACGTAGCCGCCGGTGTCATAGCCCAGGACACGAGTCCCGCCGTTCGGGGCGGTGCTCGAGACGAGCCGTCCGCCGCGGGTGGGGTCGTAGCTGTAGGTCGTGGTCTGGCTGGCGGGGTCGGTCACGTGGACGCCGTAGGCGGCGACCTTGGCGGAGTAGTGGTTGGCGACGCTGGCCGAGTCCAGTGGCCGGTGGTAGATCGCCACCTCGCCGATCGAGCCGCTGAAGTAGCCCCAGCTGTTGCTGGGCTTGGCGGGCCAGGCGAGCGAGGTGACCGAGCCCGCGCCGACGAAGTCGTAGCGGTCTATGGTCTCGATCTGTCCGCTGACAGTGCCGACCAGATTGCCGTCGAGGTACATCGACTGGGTGTCGCCCTCGCCGGACAGGGCCACATGGTGCCAGGCGCCGTCGTTGACGACGGCGGGCGTGACGATGCCGTTGGCGTTCCCGTTCCAGAAGTGCCCGTAGAGCTTGCCGTCAGTGCCGACGTAAAGCACCGGCATCGCGCCGCCCGGGCTGCTGGTGCTGCCGGGCAGATCGTTCCCGGTGGCGTAGAGGACTCCGCCAGTGGTGGCGCTGGTCTGGAACCACATCTCGACCGACACCCGGGTCCGGCCCCGGACTTGCCGCTCGGCCAGGTTCACATACGAACTGCTGCCGTTGAACCCGGCCGCGGCCGCGCCACGCAGCGCCGGGGCCGCAGCGAGGGACACGTTGTTGTATGTGCCGGAGGGCGCATCGTTGACGGCCCACTGGGACGCGTCCGGATCTTCCAGGCCCCACAAGGCATGCGGGCCCGAGGTCTTCACCGCGGCCAGGTACGCGGCACGGGTGTCGGGCGCGTAGTGCGCCGTCACCTCAGCCGCGGACAGGCTCTGCGAGTACAGCGCGACCTGGCTGATCGAGCCGGCGAGGTAGCCCCAGGTGCCAGCTGGCTTGGCCGGCCACGGCTGGTCGTTCACGGCACCGACGCCGACGAACGCGTACGGGTCGGCATTGCTGATGGTGCCTGTGGCGGTGCCGACGGTTCCGCCGTCGAGGTACAGGGTTTGGGTGTCGTTGTTGCCGGTGAGCACGACGTGGTGCCAGGCGCCGTCGTTGACCGGGGAGGCGGTGACGATGCCGTTGGCGTTGCCGTTCCAGAAATGCCCGTACAGTTTGCCGTCGGTGCCGACGTAGAGCACCGGCATCGCGCCACTGGGGTTCGCGTCGCCCGGCAGGTTGTTGCCCGTCGCGAACAGCACGCCACCCGTAGTGGTCTGGGTTTGGAACCACATCTCGACCGACGCCTGGCGGTTGCCGTTGAGCTCGTCGTCCGGCAGCCGGACGTAACTGGTGGTGCCGTCGAACCACTGGCTGTGGCCATCGTCGTACGGGCCGGGCGCGGTGCCGCCCGTGCCACGGACATAGCTCGCCCGCGCGAGCTGGGCTTGTCCGTCCGCGCTCGTGCCGCTGGCTTCGTTCAGGCGGTAGTAGGCGTCGGGGGTCGAATCAGTAACGCTTGTGGCGTAACGGAAACCGTCTCCTTCGACCGCGGGGGCGGTGTAGGAGTAGGTGCCGCCGTCAGCGTCGGTGTACTGGGCGACTCGGTCGGTCGTGGCGTTGTAGCTCACGGTCGCCGCGGTGGTTCCGCCGGGCCGGGTGATCGTCTTCAGGGCGTCGCTCTGGGCACGGGCGGCGTAGTGCTCGGCGACCGTGGTGGGGCCCATCGGCTGGTGGTAGAGCGACACCTCGGCGACCGAACCCGTGAAGTAGCCCCAGTTGTTGGTGGGGCGGGCCGGCCACGCGCGGGTCGAGACGGCGCCCGCGCCAACGAAGTCGTAAGGGTCGATGTTGGCGAGCGTCCCGGACAACGTGCCGACCGACGCGCCATCGAGGTAGAGGGTCTGGGTGTTGAGCGCACCGGAAAGCACGACGTGGTGCCACGCGCCGTCGGTCACGGTGCCGGCCGTGGTGATCCCATCGACCTGCCCGTTCCACAGGTGGCCGTGGAGCTTCCCGTCCGTGCCGACGTACAGCACCGGCATCGAGCCACCGGGATTCGCCGCACCAGGAAGGTCGTTGCCGGTGGAAAACAGCACACCGCCGGCGGTCGAGGTGGTCTGGAACCACAGTTCGATGGCGATGTAGTTCGAGTTGCGGACAAGGTTGTCGGGCATCCGCACGACACTCGAGGCTCCGTTGAACCCCGCGGCAGTGGTCGGGCTGCCAGCCAGCGGGCCGGGCTGACCGTAGGCGAGATTGGTGGCGGTACCGTCGGCGGTGCCCCAGAAACCGGGCACTTCGCTGACCGACTTAGTGCCCGACGCTTCGCTCAAGCGCCAGTACGCGCGCGGGTTCGCATCCAGGGTGACGCTGCGGTAGTGCGAACCGGTGTCGTATTCATAGGTCGTGCACGCCTGTTCGGCGTCACACGCCTCGGCGAGCTTGTCGCCGTCGTAGGTGTAGCTCCACGTGAGTTCCGGATCGGGATGGGTGGTGACGGCGGTGACATGGTTGCCGGTCCAGGTGAACGTCAATGACCGGCCTGAGGTGGTATCCGTTGCCGTCACGAGCTTTCCGCCCGTGTCGTAGCTCAGGCTCTGGGCGCGCCCGACGGCGTCGGTGACCGTGTTCAGTCTTCCGGTCGCGTTGAAGGCGTACCGGGTGCCGTCTTTCAACCGCAAGGTCCAGCCGCCGCCGGAGACCGCCAGGAGCGTGGCGAACTGGCCTGGGGGCGCGGCGAAACTGCCGTCGGGGTTGCGGCCGTAGCGGGACTGGCGTCCGTCGGCCGAGGTGATCACCACGTTGCCCGAGCCATCGTTGTCGGGCACCAGACGGGTGTCCCACACCGTCGACCAGCCCTCGCCGAAAGCGTTGTTACGCCGGGGATCGAGGCTGTTGTACGAACGCACGACCGACAAGGCCGGGCCCGCCGCGGCTATCACGGCGTCCGTCACCGGAGTGGTGTAGTTACCCACCCCCGGGTCGACTCCGCCACCATCCACAGAGGACAGATGGCTGGTGATCGCCGGCTGCGGCACACGGGTCGACAGGTACGAACCGACGCTCCACGGGCTCGGTGCGTTGTGGTCGCCCACAGAGCCGTACCACACGTAGTCCTTGCCCCACTGCATCCAGCCCGCGGGCACCGACCACACCGGTGAGTCGATGAAGTTCGTGTCCTGGCAGTTCGCCGAGTTCGTGACCTCGCAGATGCGGAAGTGGTAGTCCAGGCCCGTGCCCGGATAGGTGTCGAGATCGTGACCGGTCAACGCCAGCGTCGGGGTCAGTGTCGTGGATACGAAGTTGCTCGGTGGGGACATCGAGTCAATGACCGGCACCTGATTGGGTATCTGCATGGTGACGCCCACCGACATCGGCACGTTCTCCCACGAGAACCTGCCGTAGCCGACGTTGTCCATGTCCCAGCGGATGGTGTAACTGCCTGGTGGCAACGCCTTCACCGTCGCGTTGACAGTCACCGTCGCGCCGGGTGGCACGTCATAAGGCATCGGGGTCCAGGCGGTGTAGCTGTCGGGCAGTTCGTTGCCGTTGCCGTCCCAGATCCGGTAGCCCAGCTTGTAGTTGTTGCCCGGCCCCCAGGTGTCCCGGCCACCGTTGGTGACAGTGACGGCCATCTTCCCATCCGTGGAGGAGGTGACGATCGGGTTCATGGCGCCGACGCTGTAGGTAGCCCAGTACGCCGTGAAAGTCACTTCCAGATACGGCGGGTTCGCCGACGCCGCGGAGGCGAACTTCTTCCACGCGTAGGAGTCGGTGTCCGAAGCCCGCACGGTGATGCCGTTGTTCGGCTGACCGTGCGTCCAGCCCTGGACCATGGCCCGGCCGGCCTCGCCCAGATCCGTCCACGTCCAGCGAGAACCGCACGAAGCGTCATGGCCGAACGAGAAATTGCCACGCGCGACCTCACCGCCGTAGCCCGGGCCCGGATAGGTTTTGTTACCCCCGACGGACCAGCCCTGCGTCACCGGGGAAACGATGATCTCGCGGGCATCGCAGCTGTAGGAGTAGGTCTCGTACATCCACAACTTGGCACCCAGGACGTACTCGCCCGCCAGGTCCGCCGAAACCGAGTCGAATTTCAGATAGGCCGCGGCTACGTTTCCGCCACCGTTGTAGGTACCGACGCTCAGGTTCGGGTCACCGGAGTAGTCGGCGTTGTACGGCGACATCACATACGTCGTGCCGTTGGTGTTCTTCTGCACCGTCGGGTCGATCTTGACGGGGAACACCCGCGCCGGATCCGCCAGCCACGCCGGATCCGCGCTCACGCGCAGCACAGGATTCGCCGCATCGCCCACCAGCGCGTAACGGACTGCAGTGGACCGGGCTCCCTCACCAGAAAGCGGGTCGATCGCCGAATCTTCCATGAACCCAGGCGGGATCGAGCTCTGCACCACGCCGGCGCTGTCCTTGAGCTCGACGGCACCCTGGCCCGTCAGGCTCGCGGTCAACCCGTCGAGATGAAGTGGGAACTCCCACACCGTGGGCGAGTCCTTCGACTTCAAGGTGATGGTTTCCTTCGCCCCCAACGGGGTGGCCTGCAACTCCAGGTCCGCACCCGGACGCGCCTCCGGGTACGTCACCGCGTCGCCGGAGACCTGGCCGTTCACCGCAGCCGCGCCGGACATCCCGAACTCGACCGACGTGTCGCCGTCCAGTTGAACCGAGGCGACATCGTCGGCATTCGCCTTGGTAGCGAAGCGTTTCGTGTCCGAGTCCGCGCGGGTGCGCCACGTCCCGCCATCGGCGGTGAGCGTCGAGTCGATCGGCTGCCACGAACCGTCCGGCGCCTGGTAGAACCGGCGGGTCTGGTACTTGCGCAGCGTGCGCGTGCCGTCAGTGTTGACGAACACCTGCTTGTCCGCCGACCGCTGGCTCACATCCTCGGTACTCGTCGCCGGGTCGAACCCATCCGGTTTGCCGGCCTGCTCCGGCGCCCCGACCTCCACCGAGGTGCGGTCCATACCAGACTCGGCCAAGCCCTCGGCTGGGTGTCGTGTGTCCGACGCCAGACCGGACGCCGGTGGTGCGTTGTGGCCGTCGGTCGCCGTCGTGTCCGTCGCTGTGGCCGACGCGTCATGCGACCGGCCGTCGGCGGTCCCCCACTCCTGCTGAGGAATGCCACCCAGCGCGGCTGCCGAGGCGCCCAACGACGGCCACACGGCCAAGCCGCCAGCTGTGAGCGCGACCACCAACACAAACAACAGGCACCGACGCAACCACACGACCCCAGCGCGCACCCTGACCAACCCTTTCCAGGCCAGCACGACCTACCCACCTAGTGGGAGGCCAACAAAAAGAGGGAAACAGCGAACCCACACTCGAAGAAGCCCACGGCCCCCGCCCCAGACACCTCTTCGAACGCCTTGAAACATATACCTCGCAAATCTCGCCATCTGATCATCCGGTAACCAAACCGTGACCCGTCGCCAAACCGGTCAGGCAAGTGGATTCATGGCACCGCAACACCAAAATGCCAGCTCGCGAAGCTTTAACACGCGCCGGTAACGGGATCACGCCTTCACGCCCTGCGACAGAAACCACATTCACGAGGACAGACAGAAACCGACACGGTGAGCACTGCCAATAGGCCATTCGGGCGCATTCTCGGCGATCAGGCGACGACGTGGTTGTTTCTTTCCAACTTGCCCATGAAGCCTGCGACAAGGTGACGTCGACCCTCTCGGACAATCGACACTCTGACACGGAGATTTCCCGAAGGATTAAGCAAAATAAATCGACGTCCACTCACGGGACCGCGCCGAGGCCGTTGTTTTCTCAGAATGACCGATCTGGCGACAAGTCATCCGCTGAGGCGTCAAACAGAAGGAAGGCGACACGACAGCCACGTTGTGCGGTCGAGCGACTACCCATCGCTCCAAGACGTCCCGATCACGAGAATCTGACCACTCTGGTTGACTTTTCGGAGTGGCGGCCCTAGGTTCGGCTCACGACGGTCGATCTAGTTGCCCAGCCTCGGAAGTCCTAATCGGAGGGAGCATGATGAGCCGCTACGCACCGGTTCACCATGACTCCCCGTGCCCACCGCACAACCGCGGACCTCCTGCGATAGCAACCACTTTGCCCTCAGGATGAATGTCCACTCAGCACAGACGTCTCGCACTTCACGAGCCCAGCACGCTTTCGCGCGTCTGCTCGTCTCCTCCCATTGCGCGACTTCATCCGGCGCGGAATTCCCGATCTCGCGCCTGATCATTTTTCGCTGCATACAAGAGGAAACGAGGTATTTCCATGCTCTCGAGAGCTTGGTGGAGCACGGCCGCGGCCGGCTTGGCCGTCGCCGCGGGGTTCGCGGTACCGCCTGCGGCTGCACAGACCGACCTGGATTCCGGCGGCCGCGCGGTCGTCGACGGAAGCGTTCCGGGGTGGGCGACCACGCAGGCCCGAACAGGCTCGGTCGATGAGAACAGTGTCCGGCAGGTTCAGGTCGCTCTTCCGCTTCGAGACCAGGCCGGGGCGGCGAAGCTGGCGGCCGCGGTTTCGACGCCGGGTAGCGCGCAACAGGGGCAGTTCCTGACACAGCAACAGTTCCTGGACCGTTTCGGTCCCACCGAGGACACCGTCAAGACCGTCCAGGACTGGCTGTCGCAACAGGGGATCACGGTCGACCAGGTCAGTGCCAACCGGCATTTCGTGACCGCACACGCAACATCCGGGGTCCTGGAGCACGCCTTCGACACGCAGCTCTCCACCTATCGCCAGGACATCGGCGGTCAGGTCGCGAATCTCGTGGCTCCGTCATCGCCGATCAGCGTCCCCGCCAGCATTCGGAACGCGATCACCGCCGTGCTGGGGCTCGATGACAGCGACAAGACACTTCGTCCCCAGCACACGACCGCTGCGGCGGCGACCACGCAGCATTGTGCTCGGTGGTGGGGCGAGCAGAACAACACCGACGTCCCGCAGCGTTACCCCGATGGCGCCCAGTCGAATTCGCTGTGCGGGTACACCGGTGCGTCGGTGCGCGGCATGTACGGCCTCGGCGCCGGTAACACCGGCTCGGGCACGACCGTCGGCATCGTGGGCGCGTACGATTCGTCCACTTTGGAGTCCGACATCGACCGGGCGGCACCGCAGCTCGGGGTGCCGGGCCTGTCGCCGGGCCAGTACAGCAAAGTGTTGCCTGACGGCGGGTTCACCGATGAGCAGGAGTGCGGCGTCGACGGCTGGCGTGGCGAGCAGACCCTCGACGTTCAGGCGGTGCACACCACCGCGCCGTCGGCGAAGTTGCGGTACTACGCGGCGAAAACCTGCATCGGCGGGCTCTACGACTCCTTCAACCAGGCGGTGCAGGAGAACGCCGTCGATGTGATCAGCGCGTCGTGGGGTGACGCCGACGGTGAGCGCGGGTTGCCTGAGACGACGAAGGATCAGTTCAACTCGATGGCCTTGCAGGCCGCGATTCAGGGCCAGTCGGTGACGGTGTCCACCGGCGACTCGGGCAACAACTCCGGCACCGCGGGCTCGCCGACCGCGAGTTTCCCGGCCACCAGCCCGTATGTGACCGCGGTCGGCGGCACGACGGTCGGCCTCGGCCAGGATGGCTCGACGAAGGTCCTGACCGGTTGGGAGAACTCGGGCAACACGCTCTCAGGCGATAGCTGGGTTCCGCAGTCCGACGCTGACGGGCCGTTCGCCGGTGGCGCCGGCGGTGGCGCGTCGGCCCTCTACGACGAGCCGGACTGGCAGCAGGGGAAAGTGCCGGACGCGGTGGCGCAGAGCCACCGGGCAACGCCGGACATTTCGGCGCTGGCGGACTCGTACACCGGCTTCTTGGTGGGCCGCACGGATTCCACGGGCACCTTCGGGATCGGCTCCTACGGCGGGACCTCGCTCGCCGCTCCCTTGATCGCGGGTCTCGCCGCCGACGCCCAGCAGGCTCGCGCCGATACGGGGCGCGGGGGTTTGCTCAACCCTGCCCTGTACGCGATGCAGGGTTCGCCGTCGATCACGGACGTCACGCCGCAGCACGCCGGCGTGTGGACGCCGTCCATGCATGCCCTTCCAGGGACCGCAGTCCCGAGTGAAGAGGGCAGCTATCTGATCGACTTCGACGCCTCGCCGCAAAACCTGTCCAGCGGCCCGGGGTGGGATCCGGTCACCGGCCTCGGCACTCCGTCGTCGACGTTCGTCACGGGTCTGGCTCAGTAGCGGCTTCGTCGTTGGGACATGGCATCCGACATGTCCCAACGACAAGCCCCTCACCCTCGCGGGAGCGGCACGATGCGCACCATCTCTAGGTCCACCACAGTGGTCGCGACGATCACGGCACTCGTTGCCCTGGTCGGGGTTGTGCTGTGGGCCAGGCACAGCAACGAAACCCCCGGCGGTGGTGCCGAAGTGGCGATCACACAGGGGTCGGTCCTGCCGCCGCGGCCGGTGCCGGACCTCGCCGGATTGCCGATGGCCACCACGTTCGCCACGCTCGAGGGCGCGCCACCGGACCTGGCCCGGGACCAGCCGCTGTCCGGCCAGGTGGTGCATCCCCGGCGGACGGTGGCGATCTACGCCGGCCCCGGCGGTGATCCGCTTGCCGCTCTGCCCACCGAACAGGTCGGTGGTTCGCCGACCTGGCTTCCGGTCATCGCCGAGGAACCGGGGTGGGTGCAGGTGCTGTTGCCGTCCCGGCCGAACGGTTCGACGGGCTGGCTGTCCACACAGGACAACAGCCTTATCCCGACGCAGAGTCCTTTTCGGATCATCGTGAAACGCGATGCGTTCCAGCTGTCGCTGTATCGCGACGACAGCCTGGTCGGGACGTGGGTGGTCGGCGTCGGCAAGGCAGGGGCGCAGACACCCGCGGGGCGGACGTTCATCCTGGCCGCGATCACCGACGCCAAACAGCGGTTCAGCCCGGTGATTCTGCCGCTCGGGACTCATTCGTCGAGTCTGGAAACCTACGGCGGCGGGCCGGGCACCACGGGCATTCACGGGTGGCCCACCGACACCGTGTTCGGCAATCCCTCCAGCGAGGGCTGTGTGCGAGTACCGGCCGACGCGCTGCGGATCCTCAGCGGCGAAGTCCCGCTCGGCACTCCCGTGCTCATCAGTTGATCTCACTCCGAAGGAGAAGCCCCAGCCATGACAACAACTTCCGCGTCACCACTCGGCCCTCGTCTCGCGCTCGCCGGCCTGAGCGCCGGCGCACTCATCGCGGCCGGCGTCGCCTCGTGCACGGTGACCCCGGCGCACGCCGACGCCACGGTGTCGACCGCGTACGGCATTTCCGTGTCCGGTTCGGAAACGCTGAGCCCGCAACCCAGCGTCTCCAGCGAAGGCTCGGTCAAGACCGGTGGCGGCTCTGTCTCGACCAAGAGCGGCGCGGTCACCGCGAGCGGCATCACGATCCGGGCCGGCGCCGGCCTGTCCGAAGCCACCGTGGCCAGCGTCCGCGTCGGCGGCACCACCGTCGGACCGTTCACCGCGACGTGCCGCGACGGCGTGACCACCGTCAAGGCGGCGCGCACCAGCAACGGCACCATGACTGTCACTCCAGGCTCCGCGGGCACCGGCAAGGCCACCGCGGCAACGATCACCGTGAACACCGGTAGTTCCCAGTCCGCGCCCAGCACGACGTCGTCCGGGCGGGCGCGGGAAGCGTTGACCATCACCGTCGCCTCGGTCTCCTGTGGCTCAGGTGGAGCGCCGACCGAGCCGCCCAGCGCCACACCGACCAGGCCCGGTCATCCCACGACGCCGTCCAGGCCCGGCGCTACGAACCCCGCCCGGCCGAGCACGCCGTCCGGCCGGGGTGCCCACCCGTCCCTGCCTGTCGCGCCGTCGCCGCAGGCCAAGCCCGGTCATCTCCCGGTGACCGGCTGACACCACCCAACTGGCGAGCCGTGGTCCGTCCTTTACCGCTCCGAAGGGCGGGCCACGGCCAAGCCCCAGACCTCGCGCCGGCCCGCGTTCCTCCCCCGCCGCCGAGCGCGCGCATCAACCAGCAAAAGGGGAGATCATGAACAACAAAGTCCTGCCACACCCCACGGCCACCCGCCGCGACCCTGCACCGCAGCGGGCGTTGCACTTCGTCGGCTCTCTGCCGCCCAGCCTCACCCACAGCGAGCAGGCGACGATGCAGTGGTTCCTCGACCACGCCGACGGGCACGAACTGCTCACGCTGCCGTGCGACCGCGACTCCAACTGGATCATCGACTGGTTCGAGAGCCTCTCGACCAACCCGGCCCTGCGGACCGTGCGCGAAGGCACCACGGCCAGCTACGAGACACTTCCGGCCTACGCCGTCGCCGACGGGCACCGGCTCGTACCCGAGGACATCACGCTCAACCGCATCGAGGAAATCGCTCCCGCGATGGACGCGCGAGCACACCTGGACAGCGCCTCTGAGCTGCCGCCGCAGCAGGTCTCGATTCCCAATGCGCTCGACCTCGCCTACTTCTGTTTCGGCGCACCACGCCGGGTCCTGCCCCATCTGCCGGTGTTCCGGGACGCTCTCATCCGCGACGTCACCGCCATCCACACCCGCTGGCCGGACGAGGTCGTGTTCCAGCTCGAAACCCCCGCCGTGCTCATCATGTTCGACCGCACCCCGCGCCAGCTCTGGCACGTCCTCGCCGTGAGCCTCGCCCGCCAGGTCGAGGCGATGATCCTCGCAGCACCGAGCGACGTCCGCTGGATCATCCATCTCTGCTACGGCGATCTCGGGCACAAACCGCTCGTCAAGACCGTCGACCTGATCCCCGCCGTGCTGTTCCTCAACGCCCTGGATCGGCGGCTCCTGAAGTCCGATCGCGCGATGCCCCGAATTCACCTGCCGATGTGCTCCGGCACGACCGGCCCCTCAACCGACCGGCGGTTCCATCGCCCGCTGGCACACCTGCGCAGGTCGATCCAGGTCATCGCCGGTGTCGTCGAGGAAACCCAGCCCGAGGACTCACGCCGGGCACTCGAACTCGTCGAGACCGCGCTCGACAGGCCCGCACTGGGCGTCGCAGCGGCCTGCGGGCACGGGCGTCGCTCGCCTGAAGCCGCCGCAGCGAACACGAGTCTCGCCCGTTCCCTCGCACGCCGGGACCTGTGATCGACATGGCCGACCTCGACCACGCCGTGCACCGACAAGCCTTCGGCGCCAACACCACGCTGCACGAAGCCGGAGACAGCGAGACCGCGATCATCGCCCACCCGGACGTCCCCACCGAGAGACTGTCCGCGGGTCGGCTGCACCTGCCCGGCGGGAAAACGACGACCCCGCAACGGCACCCCGGCAGCGAAATCATCCTCGCCACGATCAGCGGGTACGCGGCGGTGCTCTCCGGCGAGCCGGCAACCCTCGCCTTCCCGAAACCCGGCGACATGACCTACGTCCCGCCCGGCGTCGGCTACCGCATCGTCAACCTCAGCCGCAACGCCTCGCTGCTGGTCTTGACGATCCACACGGACCCCGGCTTCTTCGACGACCGGGACTTCCTGCCGGCCTTGGGTGATCACTCCTCGGCGCTGATCGAACAGCTCCGAGACGAGCACGTGCGCCGCATCATCGGCCGCCGCGCCAGCGGCGTCAGACGGCCTCGCTGACCATCACCGGAGTCCACATGCAACACATCATCCTCGCGGTCACCCGCGATTTGCTTCATTCACAACAGATCCGTTGCCCCCGCACGCCGTCCATGGACGAGATCGCCGCGTGCGCGGGCATCAAACTCCATCACCTGCGCAGCTACTACACATCGCCCGACGCCGCACGCCAGGCCTCCCTCAACCTCAGGAGCCACGATGCGCTGGACTGATGTGCACATCCGCGGAGTCGGCGCGGCGCTCGGCGACATCGTCGCGCTCACCGACCTCCCCGCGTCCGACCCCGGCGGCACCCGCCAACGCGCGATCTCCCTCGCCCGCGGCCGCACGAGCATGGACCTCGCCGTGCAGGCAGCCCGCAACGCGCTCGACAGCGTCACCATGACCACCGACGGGCCGCTCCCGGTCCTCGGCTTGCACTTCCACTCCGCGATCTGGCGCGGCTCCCGAGGGATCGACTTCTGGTCCTGCGCCGCCTACGTCCGCTCCCGCCTCGGCGTCCCCGCCGGGCCAGGAATCTCGACCGAGATCAACGCCATGAGCAACTCCCTCGTCGGCGCACTCGACCTGTCCTCCCGCATCCTCTCCGGCAGCCCCGAAACAGCCACCATCATCCTCACCGGCGGCGAAACCTTCGGAGCACCCGCCTTCGACCACCTCACCGCCGACCACGGAATCGCCTACGGCGACGGAGGATCCGCACTCATCCTCGGCCACAGCCCCGGCCTCGCCCGCGTCCTGGCCACCACCTCGTGGACGGACCCGACACTCGAAGAACTCCACCGCGGACACGCACGCTTCGTTCCCGCCGGCGCAACCGAACTCGGCATCGAAAGCGTCCGCCTGCGCAAGCAGCAATACCTGGCCGCAGTCGGCGCCGCATCGGTCACACAGCGGAGCACAGCCGGCATCACCCAAGTAATGCGCCAGGTGCTCGCCGACGTCGACCTCCCGATCAGCGCGCTGGACTGGGTGCTCCTGCCCCACTACGGCCGCCGCATGCTCCACAATCAATGCCTCGCCCCGCTCGACCTGCCGGTCGAACGCACTCTTCAGGCGGCCGGAGACCAGTGGGGCCACATCGGCCCGAACGACCAGCTCATCGGACTCACCCACCTGTTCGCTCAACAGGCCGTCGAACCCGGCGACCTCGTCGCACTCGTGGGAATCGGGATCGGAATGACCTGGACCGCAGCCATCCTCCAGATCGAGACAGTCCCCGCAGCCATGCGAAAACACACCCTGCCGCTGCGCTGGCCGTGGCGACCGTGATGCGACATGAACGACCTCTCCGAGCTCGACAGAGCCCTGTACACGGCACCGTTCGTCCTTATTGGACGAGACAACCGTCGCGTCACCACCGCCCACACGCACACCGAAGCATCACTACTGCTCGACCAGACCGACGCCGTCAGCATCGTCGGTACGTTGCGCGCCAACGCTATCGGCGTCGACATCGACCCGGCCGACACCGGCGCAGAACCCCGCTTCGGCCGCGCGGCCAGCGATGACCTCGTCACGTGGCTCGACGCCCACGGCCTTCCCTGGTGTCGCCGACGTTCCGGCCGCCCCGGGCACTACCACGTCATCGGCCTCATTCCGCCGCAGCTAGCCAGCGAGTTCCGGTCGCTGGTCAGCATCACCGCCCAGCACCACGGCGTTTCCGCCACCGCAAGAAAAACTCTTCGGCTGCTCGATGCGCCGCATCGTCACGGCCTGCGCGGACGCGTCCTCGACGGCACCCTGACGCCACAAGACCTGCCAGCATCCGATCCCGTGCAGGCCAGGAGGTTCCGCTACCCGCGCCGCCGACAAAACCGCGCGGCACCAACTCCACACCAGGCCAGCCGGTCCGAGCGCGAGTTCGGCGACGCGCTGGCTTGCGCACGGGCAGGCTGGACGGCAGACGAGACCTGGAGCATGGTCAACCTCCGTGGCACCAAAGCTCGCGAAATCGGCCCGTACTCCTGGCGCAGATGGTTCTGGGCTCCGGCAACAACAATCGTCGCAGCCGAAGACCACCTCACCGAAGACGAGGCGTGGAAGCGATTCCAGGACGCGTCACCGCCGCAGGCCGAGTTCCTAGGTCGCGATCGCTGGCGCAACGAACGATGGGACGTAGCCCTCGCGGAAGCAGACCGCGAAAGACCACGACGCCGACGGATCCATCACCCGCCACACCCCACCGCCCCTCGCACAAACGGGAAACCGCACGCTGTCCACGAAATGCTCCTGACCCACGCCCGGACCCTCATCACTCAGAATCCGAGGCTTCCCAACAACATCCGACCGACGACGCTGCTGGCCGCGTTGGAAGCGCTTGCGGACGCTATCGCGACCAACGACGGATCGATCTCTGTCCGCGCCTGGGCAGAACAGGCTTGTCTGGACCCGAAGAGCGTGCGCCGAGCACGCGACGCCGCGGTACAGCTCGGACTCATCCGACGCCAACACGCGTATCGCCAGGGGCGTCACGACTGCGATGCCTGGACGATCACCGAGGAACTTGTCACCGGCACACTGAGTTCGGACCATCGTTCCCCCACTTCGTACACCCCCGCACAGGGCTCAGCGGATCGTGCTCGTCTCGAACGCCAACATCGACGTGACCGGATCCGTTGGAATGCAAGGAAAAAATCTCAACACCACACATCATCCTCAGGCCTCCTCATCAGCGAGGCGAACGATCTCGTCGGTCACCGGCGCATGCCACGCCCGCGAAACACCTGCCAGCCACGCTATTTCCCGCACTTCGTCGACCACGATCTCCTGGCGCTCCGGCTCCGGAGCGATCTCCTCGACCGCGACCGGCCGCCGACCTCTGCAGTAATCGTCCAGAGCCACACGCATCTCCGCAGCTGCCGCAATACGCTCCCTCCTCCACGGCAGCACGCGATGCCGGCGACTGGTCGCGACCGCGAACGCCCTGACACTCGACCGGATGTAGGGCCTCACCGTCAAGAACACATCGCAGATCTCCACCATCTGGCGATACAGCGCGGGCTCATCGTCGCTCGATGGCGGGGAAGTAACGTCCGAGGTCCTGAGTACCCCGGCAAGACGAGCAATGTCCACAGCCTGCCGACGCCGATGCACGCTCCGAACCCACCGGGCCAATGCGAGCACGATTGACCATGAAATGGCAACCAGGCCAAGTAATTCGAGCACTGCTTCCACAGGCAACTGGGCCATCCCTGAGATGTACGCGTCGAACACCGGCAACGCCGTCACACTCCCATATTCCTTGGTGTCAGCTACAAACGGGCACAACGCGAGGTACCGGATCCCACCCACGACCGAGCCTCATCCATCTGGTTCGACGGTGTGTTCGGCGTACCTGTGCCGCCAGCTGGTAGGCGAGCGACTCGGCCTCATGTTCTTCCTGCCGACCGGTGCAGCCTTGCCCGTATCCACGCTGCTGTTCGTGCCCGAGGAGCAGGTGCCCCAGTAGGTGAAAGGTGATGTGCCGAACGTGCATGTCGGGAGTGCCGCGTGCCACGAACAGCCGATCGCACTCGGCCGTCGACACCAGCAGCCCGTTCGGCAAAGCCGGCGACGCGTTCATCCGCCAGAGCGTCACCGGCACCCCGCGTTGGTCACCCAGTTCCGCGAGGAATGAGGTCAGCTCGAACGGCCTCCTGATCGGCAACGAGCCCACGAGTTCCTCGCACCGGGAGACGAAGTCTGCCCTGCCACGCGGCATGCCCGTCACCTCAACCCGGCGTCGCCGGGAATGAGATTCACGGCCTGGTCAGCGGGGCCGACGATGCGACCAGACGATAGCCGTGCACCGAGCCGAAACCGCATCTGCGGGAGTGGCCGCTGCCCGTTCGGACTGCGCCCTCCCGCCTCGCGCTGCGCCACACTCCGGCGGGACGCCTCCTCATTGACGATGTGACCAAACAAAACTTGTCCTCGCTCCCCATGCACGGCAAGTCAAACCCATCTGCAGTACGACTATGTCGCACACCACCACGTCAGGTAGCGCGTTTCCCGCGATTTTCCGAATTTGCTCCCCGTCTGGGGTACGCAGAACTGCGTATCTCTCCACCGAACGAACACGTAGGGTCGATTCACAGATGATGCACAACACTCTTTTCTTCGTCGGCTGAGTGCACGAGATGTGTCGACAGGCCTCCGCCGCGTCACCACGGGAGCCCCTCTCTCAAGCCTGCTACCGAAACGGAAATCGCAGGTGAAGTGGCCACTCTGGAATGCTCCGCCATCCGAAGTACGTAGAACTTCCCGAACACCTACGTAGGCGTTCGGGCCGGAGTACGTGAATTTCTCCATAGCGCACCAACGAAAGAACGCTGATGCTCATCAGTACCGATATCCGGCCCACGAATGGGGCGGGCGGAGTCGCCTGGGGAGGCCACCGGAGATGAATCCGGAAAACGTGACAGTATTCAGCGAGCACTACTGGGACAACGAAACTACAGTTTTATCCGCATTACGCGAGCAGGCAGCGGTGCATCAAGCTCGCCTCGCGGACGGTATCCGAGTGTGGGTGATCGTGCGCTACGCCGACGCCCAGGCCGCCCTGACGGATCAGCGGTTGAGCAAGGACGCCGGTCGACTCGGCGCCGTCATGCGACAACAGCGCGCCGCGCTCGGCGGCGAGACGGCGTTGAGCACGATGTTCAACCCGCACATGCTGTTCGCCGACGATCCCGCACACGCGCGGTTGCGATCGCTGGTGGCCAGCCAGTTCACCCGGCGCCGGGTCGAGACACTGAGGCCACGTGTGGAGCGGATCAGCAACGAGCTGCTCGACGCCTTACCGGCCGGTCGGCCCGTCGACTTGCTCGAGCACTACGCATTCCCGCTGCCGCTGACGGTGATCTGCGAGCTGTTGGGGGTGCCCGCTACCGACCGCCGACCGTTTCGCGGCTGGACCGCGGCGCTGATGAAAGACGACCCGGACGTGACCGTGCCCGCGTCACGGGCCATGGAACGCTACTTCACTGATCTGATCCGGGCCAAGCGCCAGAATCCAGGCGATGACCTGCTTTCGGCTCTTGCCGCCAGCGACGGCAACGGCGATCAGCTCACCTTTGCGGAGTTGATCGGGACCGTGTTCCTGCTGTTCGTCGCCGGTCACGAAACCTCCACGAACATGATCGGCAACCTGGCTCGTGCTCTGCTGCAAACCCCCGGACAGTGGTGCCGCCTAACGAGCGATCCGGACCTGATCCCGGCTGCCGTCGAAGAACTTCTGCGATACGACTCCCCGGTGGGCTTTGCGACGCACCGCGTGACGACGGAGCCGGTGATCTACGGCGGCGTGGAGATCCCGGCCGGGGAGATCGTCATGGTCTCCCTGCTGTCAGCGAACCGGGATCCTGACCAGTTCAGCCGACCCGACCAACTAAATATGACCAGGGATGCACGCAGCCATCTGAGTTTTGGCCACGGCATCCACTACTGCCTGGGCGCTCCGCTGGGACGGCTGGAAGCAGAGGTGAGCTTGAGCCATCTCACCTCCCGGTTCCCGCGCGCACGGCTCGTCACCGAGTTCGGCGCGCCCCGCCGGCAGCAGAGCGCGATCATGAACGGCCACCGGGCACTCTGGGTTCAGCTCTCCGAGTCCTGACCCGCCGACGGCAGCCCGGCATGCCAGGCCGCGACCTCGATTCGGTTGGAGAAACCGAGCTTGGGCATGATGTTCTGCAGATGGGTTTCGACCGTGCGATAGGAGATCCCCAGCTCGGCGGCGATCTGCCGGCTCGTCATGCCTTTCGCCACGTGTGCGGCGACGTCGAATTCCCGCGGCGTCAACCCGCCGGGCGGCACGAATTTCCTCGCCTGCTCCCGATCGGGAGCCAAGGGCCCCAGGGCGAGGTCGAAAACCTGGTCATAACGCAAGGCCCGCCCCACCGAGACTTTCACGTCGTACTCCACCGCACCCAGCTCGCGCTCACCGGCCAGTTTGTATCGCTGCTCAAGCTGCAAATAAGGCAGCAGTTGGTACACCGTCACCTTGGTGATTCGCTGCCGCTCGTCCGCGCCACCGAACAACTGCGCCGCGAGGTCGTGATTGTCCAAAACGGCGGCAATCACGGCGGCCAACCATAGCCCCCAGGCCGGCCCCCAGGTATCACCCATTTCCCGTTGCATCCGCAGCGAACGCTGGACGAGCCGGGCCGCGTCCACCGCGTCGCCATGCACGAGTTCGACCAACGCCGAGTCCCACAGTGCCCACGAAACCGCCCACCGTGCACCGCGTGCTTCAGCCTCAGCCAGCAGCCGCGCGCACGGCCCCAGGGCCGCCGTCCGATCTCCGACGAAACCGGCCGCCATGCTCTGAAACATCAACGCCATGTTGGCGTCACCCCGGCATCCGGCCGCAAGGAACAACTCTTCCGCACGGCCGAACATGGCCACCGCTGACCGCGCAACGGACCGGGCCGAATTGGCGAGCCACCGCTCCGCAGCCTGCGCGAGAATTAACGATCCGCTCTCCTCGGCAATACCCAGCGCTCGCGCGACCGATTCCGCGCGCCGCAATGCCGGGCGCGCGTCGTCGATGTCCCCCTGGATCAAACTGAGGTACGCCAGCAGACTCAGGCCCGCGACCTCGAGTTCGGTGTGCGCCTCAGGCTGCTCATCCAGGGCGTAGTTCAGCCACCTGCGCGCTTCGTTGATCTTGCCGTTGAAGATCTGGAACCGGCTGCGCACGGCGTTGATTGCCAACTCCAGCGCCCGAGGAGCCTGCCCGGGATCGCCGAGCAGGAAGTCCATCGCGGCACGGAAGTTGGGGCTCTCGCTGTCGAGGCACGCCATCCAGACGGTCTCGTCCGGGCCGTACCAGGTATCCGCGGCACGCTGCAGAAGTCCGGCGAAATAGTCGGCGTGGGCCTGCTCCAGCTCGCTCAGGTCGTCGTCGGACAAGTGCTGGACGCCGTACTCACGAAGGCTCTCCAGCATGCGGTACCGCGTGCGCCCGTGGTGCGTCTCGGTGGTGAGAACCGAATGACGCACGAGGTTCGCCAGCAGACGCAGGATCTTGCTTTGCTCCAAGCCGAACCGGGTACACACGGCCTCAGCGGCACTGAGGTCGAACCCTCTGACGAACACCCAGCTCAGTGCCCACAACCGGCGCTCATCCTGTGGCAGCAGGCCGAAGGACCAGTCCATGGTGGCCTGCAGACTGTGGTGATGACGTTGCTCGAACTCCGGCCCGTCGACAAGCAGACTGAGCCGATCTCCCGCCGCGAGCCGGGAGTGACCACCACTGCTGGCCCTTGCACCGTTCGACGACCAGGCCGCCGCGGGCCGCCCCTGCCTGGTGATGTGCTCGACGATCTCCTGAATCGTGGTCGCATCCAGACGCCCGGCAGCCAGCTCGATCGACAGCGGAATACCTTCGAGCAACTCGCATACCGTGCACGCCGCGTGCGCGTCCTGCGGAGGCAGCGCGCCGGTCTCGGACAAGGCCCGTTCCCACTCTCCGTTCACTGCCCGGCCACGATCCGACAACAGCGCCATCGCCTCGTCGGTCGTCAGCGGGGGCACTTCCAGCGGGCGCTCGCCCTCGATCCGAAGCTTGACCCGGCTGGTGACCAGAACACGAAGCTTCTCCGACGTGAGCAGCAGGACCCTGAGCAGCTCCTGCACCGGCCGAAGCAAATGCTCACAATTGTCCAGAACGAGCAGAATTTCCTTGTCCCGCAAGTGTTGTATCAACCGGGCCTCGCCCGGTTCCCGGGAGTTGTCAAGGATGCCCAACGCTGCGGTCAGCTGCCCGGCCAGCGCATCGGCCTCGGTGACCGCGGTCAGGTCCACCAGGCACACACCCGACTCGAAGGCCCGGCCGACATCGGCAGCCAGCCTGGTCGCGATCCGGGTCTTCCCCACACCCCCGACCCCATACAGCGTCACCAGCCTCGCGGCTTGGATCAACCTGGCACCGTCCGCCAACAGCGACTCACGGCCGACGAACACGTTCAGCTCGGCAGCGACGAGCGCCTGCCGATCCGCGAACTCCACAACACCCTCTCCCCCAGTCGACACTGGCACCAAGGCACGAGTCGGAATCGCGGAGCTCCGTCAGCGGCGCTCACGACCCGTGGCTTGGCAGCTACCATTCAGTCGATCTCGTGGGATGCTAACGCCCCTGCGGCGCCCGGCGAACCAAAACGGCATACATTCTTACGCTACGGGAAATGGATCACTCGCCTGGAGCAAAACGTCTCGCCCGCTCAAGCAGACCTTTCGGCCGACATGCGAACAAACCGGACACCGAGATCTCGGCCGCCACCACAGACCGCCTGACGCTGTATGACGTCAACGCCAACCATTGTCAAGATCGATCCCGGAGCATCTTCGCCCGCTACCCTTGCGTCGCGCGCGGCCGGCCCGCCCATTCGCAGCCGCTGACGCGGAGCGAACTCGCGTCAGCCTCGACCGCGGCCGCTGGGACGTCCTTGCCATCTTGTTCAAGCGGCATCCCCAGGTACCGACTGAACGGCTTACCGAGGCGATCGGAAACACGCCTCACACTTCGACATGCGTGTAAATGTTGGCCAAGCTTGACATCCATGCGCAGCCATCTACTGTGGAGCGCGTCGGCCGGTTTCTTTTCCTCGGCCACAACGGATCTGTAGCGTCGGCCTGCACCGACGCGCACCTCCCCAGGCGATCCAGCGCACGGCATCCCTTGGGAGGACAGCATGTTCAGCACCCTCGCCTACTCAGGCATATGCACATGATCGGCCCAGCCTGTATCGCGTTGAGCTTGCTCGCTCCGGTGACGCCTATACCTTCCCTCGCACCCACCGGAACAGCCGTTGCCGCGACAACGTGCCAGCACAAAGGCGACGACGCGTACATCACCGGCTATGGCGTTCGCATGCGCCAGCTGCCGAACACCAACGCGCCCGTTTTCGCACTGCTCCAATGTGGACAGAGTGTCACTCCTCGCTGCCTCAGTCCTGCGCCCCCGCCGGACTGGTGGCACCAGAAACTCGACATCGCCGAACCGAGCTGGTGGAAGGTCACCGCGATGACGTCAGACAGCGTCCGGCTCACCGGCTACGTCAGCGCCGACTACGTGACCGGATCCGACCACGAACCGCTTTGCACGCCACCAGAAGAATAACTGCACACCGCAGCCCAGAGTTCGCCCTCCTCAAAGAGAAACAGCTTGAGGAGAACCATGTCATTGACCAAACCCAAAAAGGCAGCGCTCACCACAGTCGTTGCTGCGTCAGCGATCCTCGGCGCGGCAACCCCCGCATTCGCGACGACGACATCGCACACGGAGACCGAGGGCACCCACACCGCGGCGTGCGCGCTGCGGCCAGGGCAAGCCTACGTCGCCGGCGGCAATGTCCGGCTCCGCAGCGGTCCTGGAACCAACTTCTCGATCCTGGGCAGCTACAACTACGGCCAGCAGGTCAGCCTGATCTGCTGGGCAACTCCGTACGAGTACCCCGGCTGGTGGAAACTGCGGATCATCGACGGCCCCACCGGCTACATGCGAGCCGACTACGTCGGCAACGCCACCAGCCCAGGAGTCTGCCGCTGAACCAGGCGAGCCGCAAAAACCTTACCAATTAAGGGAAATTCGCAGCGTGCGCAACGACGCCAGCAGGCCCCGCAGGCTGCTCACCCCGAGAATTACCGCGGCAGGAGCCAGCCATCACCTTGGCCGGCTCCTGCCACACAACCAGTCACCACCCCGACCTCCCCGTCACGACTGCGCCCTGCGCCGGGAGGTCCTCGTGCAAGACAACCGCCCGAACTGGCGACGCGCTGCCGCTTGCCGCGGACGTGTCGATCTGGACTTCATCGAGCCATCACCGGACGAGGCCGTGGAGTGCCGAACTCTGTGCTCATCGTGTTCCGTGCGTGAACCATGCCTTCGAGAAGCCCTGCGGAACCGCGAACCTTGGGGCATCTGGGGCGGCGCGGACGCGATCGACCGCGAGCTCGTCGCGATGAGCGAAGGCCTGCCCGCGCCCCGCATCCTGCCCCCGCACGGAACCAACACCCGCTACGCCAAACACCGCTGCCCCTGCGACGCCTGCCGCCAAGCCCACCGAATCCACGAACGACGGAGAAGGCGGCGTCAGGAAGGACGAACGTAGTCGCTCACTGTCGGCCGGATCACGGCGCCTTGCTGTTTCCGGTAGTTACCCGGTACGCACCGCCGTCACCGAGGTAGAACCTTTCTTCGGGCACCCGCGGGCCCCTTCGCTGAACACTCACCCAACTGCTGTCCCATTCCCGACGATGGAACCATCCCGTTCGCGAGGGGAGCCCGGCCCTATCGGCGCTCATGGCGATCAGCTGTCCGAACCATCCCCGCCTGATAGGAGCGGAATGAACCTGGCTGACGTCGACGACGCCGCGTCGTTGCTGCGCTTCGCGCTCGTGCCGAAGCAACGGCCGACTCCGGACAGCCCGTACCGGTCCTTGCTGGACCGTTATCGGACAGACGCCGAGTTCGCCGAGATAGTCACACGGATCGCCGGCGGACTGGGACTGCGGGTACACCTGCCCACGCAGCTCGGCCTGCTGCTCACCGGGACACAGGATGGTCCGTTCGCCCTGACACTCGACAACAGTGGGCTACCGCGACGGACCGGACCGAAGCAGCTCCAGGACCGGTACTGTTTCGGCCTCGTCCTCGTCGGCCTTGCGGCCTACGCCTACCCCAACGGAGAAGCGCTGATCGACTCCGGCAGCCCGAGCGTGCGGATCACGGAACTGCAGCGATTCATCACCCGGCACGCGAAAGACGCCGCCGAAGAAGTCGATGATGCCGGGGATGCCCAGAGCCGTCAGCTCGGCGCGGCGGCCAAGCTCTGGTGCGACCTTCCGGATGTCTCGGCGAAGGACAGCGGACGCGACCGAGACAACCGACGCTATTGCGTCCAAGCCCTGCTGCGTTATCTCACCGAAAATGGCCGGGCCGACGCGAGGCGGCGCTGGACGACGACCGCGGGGCCGCGTACCAGCTCAACGACCGGTTCCGGATCGGCCTCGCCGAAGTCACGCAGAACGCCGTGTTCGCGGTGCTCGCTCAGGCGCGCCGAACCGGCGAGGAGGTGTCGTAGGATGTATCGGCTTCGACGGTTCTCCCTCGATTCGATCGGTGTGCCCGACAACCGGTTCTCCGACCTTCTCGTCGACCTGACCGACGCGGAAGGAGCCCCCGCTGACAGCATCGTGTGGCTGCGCAACGGCGCCGGCAAAACGACCATGCTCTCGCTGCTGCTGGCGCTGATCCTGCCCGATCGCCGTGACTTTCTGGCCACTCGCACGAAAAAAAGCGCACGCTCGAGGATCTGGTCCAGAGCGGCGACACCGCACACGTGGTCGCGGAGTGGGTCGATTCCGACGATCGCGTCCTGCTGACCGGCGCGATCTATGAGTGGGACGGGCGGGTGCGCCCCCGCGACTACAACGGGGCCAGCAAGGACAACCTGAAGCGCACGTGGTGGTGTGTGCATCCGGAAGCGGCGATCGAGGGATCCACCCTTGACGATCTGCCCTTCACCTTCCGAACGGCCGGGCAGTACGACCGCGACGGCTTCAAGAAACACCTCAACGGGCTGGCCGCGCAAGGCGTCAATGCTGTCGTGACCGGTCCGACGATCACCGAGTGGCATCAGGCCCTTCGCGAGCGGCGCTTCGACCCCGACCTGTTCCGCTACTTCACCGAGGTGAACGCGACCGAAGGCGGTATCGACGCACTCTTCGACGGGATCGACTCTCCAGGCGCGTTCGTCCGCTACCTCTTGCGATTCGTCAGCGACCGGAGCCGGACCGCGCCGGTGCGCGACCTGCTTTCCGAAACCGAGGTGGAGATCGCGAAGCGGCCCGGTTATCTCGCCGAGCGCGACTTCTGTGTCCAGGCCAGGCCGAAAGTGCTCGAGTTGGGTGACGCGCACCGAAAAGTCAGCGACGCGACGACTACCCGCGAGGCAATGCGACGACGGATCGCCGGCTACAAGAAGGCGCTTCTGGACAAGGCCGACGAGGCAGCCGCAGTCCGGCGGCTGGCACAGGAGCGGCGGACTTTTCTCGACGAGCACTTCAGGGAGAAGCGCAGCGAGGCGGATACGGCGCGCCGAAGACGCGACGAGTATCACCGGTTGGCCGCGCTGTTTCGGCTCGAGACCGCGAAGAAGAACGTGGCGGCCGCGACGGCTCGAGCCGAGGAGCTGGCGCTCGATGTGAACGGCTGGGAGGCATTAGGTGCAAAGGCCGTACTCGACGAAGCGAAGGCCACGCTGTCGGCGCGCAAGCAGGCCCTTGCCGCAGCAGCTGAGGAAGCCCGGCCACTACTGGAGCTGATCGGGAAGGCTCAGGCGGAATGGGCGGGTTCGCTCGAAGGCGCCATCGACCACGCTGAGCGCCGACTCGCCACGCTCGACGCGGAAGTCGAAAAAGCGCGGGAAAGAAAGAAGGCGGCGGAGTACACACGCCGGAAGGCCCACGAGCGATATGTCGAGCTGTCCGGTGAAGCGCAGGCATTGACCGGGCAGATCAGCCGATTCCAGACGGCACGCGCCCAGGCGACGGAAGACGGAACACTGGGATCAGCCGAACGGATCGAAGAGGCGCTGGAAAGGTGCCGCGGCCGGTTGCGCAGCTGCGCCGCGGCGCTGGAACGATTGTCGAGTGAACGCATCGCGCTCGATGAGGCCTTGACCGAGGCCGACCGCGACTGCACCACAGCACGGGAACTGAGCACGAAAGCCATTGGCGCGAGGGACAAGCTGCGCTCGGAGCTGACCGCGCTCGAATCGCGTGCGGCGAGTCTTGGGGATGACGCCCGGCTACGTCAGCTGTTCCAAGCGGATTCGGTCGATCTGACCGAATCCGCTGCGGAGGCGATCACGCTCTTGTCCGGGTCGGTTGCCACCGTGGAAACGGACGTTCTGGGCACTCGCCTGGCGCTCGTTCAGGACGAGAACGCCGTGGACGGGCTGAAGGCGGACCAGCTGCTGCCGCCACGGCCCGCGGTCGTCAATGTGCTGACAGCGCTGCATGATGCGGGTATCACGGGGTTCTCCGGATGGAGCTATCTGGCGGCGCACATTCCTATCGGCGAGCGGCAGGCAAAGATCGCCGAGATGCCCGAAGTGCTGGAGGGCGTCGTCGTCTACGGCGATCCGGCCGAAGCAGCGGCACGGATCGAGGCGGAGGTGGACGATGCAGTAGTCATGGCGTCGGCGAATGCCTTCCCATCGGCGCGCGCACCCCGCGTCGTGCTCGGCCCCGCGGCGGCTCGGTACGACGCGGATGCCGCGTCCGCCGAGCTCATCCGGCGAACGCGACGCCTGGAAGCCGGCCGCGCGCGGCTCGCCGACCTCACAACGGAACGCGACAACGCGGCCGGGAAGGTTGCCGCCATCCGCGCGCTGGTAGCGGACTTTCCGGAGGACGGAATTTTCGGGCTCCGGATCCGTGTGCGCACGGCCGAGACAGTCGCCGGCACAGCCACGGCGGACGAGGCCGCGGCGCTGGGCCGTCGTGAAGACTTGACCGGACGGCGAAACGCGATCGTCGACGAACACGCGCGAGAACAGGCGGCCCTCCCTGAACTACGGATCGCATCGGGGCGGCTTCAGCAACTGGCGCGTGAGGAGCAGGAAGTCGTCAACCCGGCCAACGCCAGGCTGGAAGCTATTCCGGCTCTCCAGGAGGTGGAGCGGGAGGCCGGCGAGACGGCCTCGGCGGTGTATGAAGCGGCCGACGAACAGATCGAATACCTGCGAGACGAGGTCCGCGGCTTGCAGGGAAGCAAGCGAACCTGGTCCGCGACCCGCGCGACGCTGTCCGAGGAGCCGATTCGGACCGGCAAGAACCTCGAGACGACCGAGGCCGTGGTGGAGGAGCTCAAGGGTTTGCTGCGCCAGCAGTTCCCGGAGGCGGAGCTGCGCCGCGCCGAAACGGAAGCCGAGGCGGCCGTGAAAGCCGCCGCGAGCCGGTGGGAGCGCCACTCCGGACCGGTGCGAAGCCGCGCGGAAGAGCTCGCTGATACCGCGGCGGCGGGAAACAATGACCTGCGGCAGGAGGCTCTCGAGCGGGCACGGGCCGAGCAGCACACGACCAGCCGTCGGCTGGGTGCCGCCGATTCCGAGCTGCGCGAGGCCGAATCGGAGCTTCGCGCAGCGAGTCCACGGGGCCGGATGCGGCACGCCGAACTCAAGGCCGAGCCGGCGGATCGCGCGGAAGCGCTGCGGCAGGCCGTGGAAGCGGACGAGCAGGCCACCGTGCTCCAGACGGAGGCGGGGCAGCTGGAGCGAGAACGGGACGACGCGGGCCGTGCGGCCGACGACGCGGGACGGCGGATCGGGGTACTGAACGATCAGGCCGATCTGTTCCGCGCGATCGAGCCCGCCGACGCGGCTACCGGCGTCGTGCCCGACAGCGACGACGAGGTCCGGAGCAAGGTGAAAGGTCTCGCCCAGGAGTTCGAGGCCCAGGAGAACGAATACACCGGTCTGCTGGGAATCCGGTCGCAGCAAGCAGAACGGCTGCGGAGCTGGGCGGCGGAGGACCGGTTCGCCGCGGTCGCGGAGGACGAGAACGGCCAGGCGGTACGGCGGCTCAGGGAGTTGTTCCGCAGCGAGCAGCTGTACGAGCGCGTCGCCGTGCGGGCTGACGAGCTCGCCGGTGACCTGGATGTCCGGCAACAGGCCATCACCCGGCAATTGCTCCAGGTCGAAGAACACAAACGGAACGTGGTGTCGCGGCTGGGCGACCTCGTCGAGGACGCATTGCGGCTTCTCGGCCGGGCATCTGTTCTGTCGGAGCTACCCGAGGGCGTCGGACCGTGGGCCGGTTTCCGGTTCCTGTCGGTCGACGCCCGGCAGCGACCGACACCCGAGCAGATATCCTTGCGCATCGGCGATCTTGTGGACCGCATGGTAAACAGCAGGAAAGTCGAGGCCGATCCCACCGAGCTGCTCTGGCGCGCCACCGAGGCTTCGGTGAGCGAAGGGTTCCGCGCCTCGGTCCTCAAGCCGGCACCGGACCAGCCGACCGGGCGCACTCCGGTGGAAGACATGCGGAAGTGGTCCGGCGGGGAGAATCTCACGGCCTCGCTCGTGCTGTTCTGCGTCATGGCGCGGCTGCGCACGGAGCAACGGACGGGGCTGCGCTCGGGCTCGGCAGGCGGTCTGGTGCCGCTCGACAACCCACTGGGCAAGGCCAACTACCTGCCTTTCCTTGATCTGCAGCGACGAGTCGCCCGGGCGAACGGCGTGCAGCTGGTCTTCCTCACGGGCATCGGCGACCTCGGCGCGGTAACCGCGTTCCCCCGTATCGCCGCGATGCACAAGAGGCCGTCGGCGACCCGGCCAGGACGGGCCTACGTCTCGAACGACCTCGACAACTCCTCCACCGGCAGCACTCAGTCGGTCGATGTCGTCGCTTCGGTGCGTCGTGAGCCCTGAACACACGGAACCAGAACTGGCCGCGGCGATCGCCGAGGCGGTTCGTGAGCACGGCCCCCGGCGGCTACCCCTGGAGTCCGTGCTCAAGGCGGCTGCCGCAGTCGATCACACGGCCGCGGTATCGGTGCACTGGCGCCGGCGGGTACTCTCGGCCCTCACCTCGCTCGCCGAGGCGAAGATGATCACCCTCCCCCGGACCCGCATCGACCGCAGCGCCGAGCCGCCGCTGCCCGCTTATGTCACGCGACGGGAAACCCTGCCGCAGCAAGGGAAATCGCGGCGGCCGATCATCTGGCACGCCGATCTCGGCTGGGCGGCGCTCGGCGACGAACGCGGCGAGTGGACCACTACAGAACGCACCTGCCTGGAGCTGGTGAACGCGTGGCTTCCTCGCCGGCGCGGCGTGGTCGTCCCGATCCGGGAGCGGTCCCTGGACATCACCGGCGATGACAAGCAGCTGGAATCCTGGCTCTTCGGCACGCTGTTCCGGCCCGGGAGGTTGACGCTGGAACTGCTCGAGTGCGAACCGTGCTGGCCGCCGGTAGAGCGACGGATCTTCGGTGACGGCCCGTGGCTGGTGGTCGAGAACTACACGACCTATGTCTCCCTTGGGCGTCGTGCCTCCGAGCTCTCCTTCGGCGGGCAGCTCATCTGGGGCGCCGGCAATCAGGTCGGTACTCGGCTGCGGACGCTCGCCGCGAACGGCGAGCGTCCGCTCAGATGCTGGTACTTCGGCGACGTCGATGCCGGAGGCTTCCGCATCGCCCGGTCCGCCTGGCAGTGCGTGGCCGAGCTGGCCTCGGTGGACCTGCGCCCGGCCGCCGGTCTGTATCGCCTGGCGCTCGAGCACGGCAAGAGACGGCTCGTCCGGCGCGCGCCCCGGATGAGCGCCGACACCGCCGCCTGGGCCGGGGCGTGGCTCGGCCAACGGCTCGGCGAATCATGCCTGGACGTCGTCCGGTCAGGTGGCCGCATCGTGCAGGAGAACGTGGGTACCGAGGTGCTCGCGACCACAACCTCGCGGACTGGTTCGACGAGGACTGAGGCGGACGGGCTACGTGGAAATCGCGAGCGACGCAGTGCTCAGATCCACGGCGCGAGCACCGGCGATGAAGAGTGCGACACCGGCAGCGACCACGGTGATCAGCGCAAACAAGTCGTAAGGACCAGAACGCGACGACATGCGAAGATCTCCTGCATCGGCTGGGAAATGGCCGCGGCAAGCTCGGCGGCGACTGCCCAGAGTTCTCCCGAGCCGGTATGCGTTTCCGCTGCGGCTTCCTCGGGCGTGAACAGCGTCGTCTTCAACGAGCCATCTGCGCCTCCCGGTGGGCACGATGCGCCGGTTCTGGGCGGGAATGCGGCGGGGTTCCTCGGACTTGCTGAGCTCAGATCCGCGTCCACCGACTCACGAGCACCGCCACAAGCCCCGTGTATGCCACGAGCACAGCGGGCAGCAGGAACTCCACCACGAGCACTGGCGTGCTGATCGCCGTCTCTCCCGCCGCGACACCCAGCGTAAGCCAGCCCAGGCAGGCCAGAAGGAGGCCGAAGTTCCCGAGTACCAGCAGATTCCGGCGAATCCTCGTTGCCACCCCGATATCGAGCCATCCCGGCGAGACCCTGCTGCGCAGAGCGATCACATTCACTCCGAAAAGGACGGTGACGATCGCCAGCGCGCCGTGCGTGCCGATTGTCATCCCCAGCAGGGGCGCTTGAGGGACCCAGGTCACGGCTATGTTCCCGGCACTCGCCGCGAGCACCAACGCCAGTACCCACGAACCCAGACCGAGCGGCACTGCCGCGGACCTGATGCGCGTCGCGCGACCAGGGTCGATGGCACGACGGCCGCCCCCTCCCGAGCGCACGATCAGTACTTCGGAAGTACCCGGCGCAGCACGACCGACGCCATGACCGCGCAAACCAGCGTGACCGCCACCGCGACAAAGAGGACAGTCGATGCGCTGGCGGACAACGATGTTTCGTCCGGGACACGGGTGATTTTGACGAACAACAGGACACCGGCCACGTCGAGGACGATCACGCACAAAGCCATGGCGAGCGTGCCCCGGCGGATCCCGGCGAAGAACTCCAGATCCCGCGCCGGGGTGGTCGGCGTACGCGATCCGGCGAACACCGCGAGAACCCCGGAAAGCAGTAAGGCGAACCCGCCACCGGCGACGGCGATCAGGACGAAGTAGTACATCGGGTGGACGCCGCCCGGCGCTGCGAACCCGAGCGAGATCATCGCGATGATCACCACGAACGCGGCGACAGTCGAAACCGCGGCGATCCGGCGCGAGGCGGAGGAAATCGCCGTCACGACATCACGTGCCAGTCGGACTTGTCTTGCATCGCCCCGATGTTCGACTTGGCCCACTGGTCCCCCAGGTCGTGCACCTTCTGTGCGATGGTGTTCTGCTCGGTGGAGATCGTGTTCATCAGGGACTGAAGCGAAACGATCGCCGTGGTGACGAGCCCGATCGACACGCCCGCCGCGCCGGCGATCGCCGCGATCGCGGCCGGGATACCCACCACGGTGCATGCGGTGGCGATCGCGGCGACGGCGCCGACGACGAACACGCCTCCGGCGACTGCCATCGCCGTCCAGAACGTATCGATGCCGTTGCCCAGGTTGTCGAGCGAGCTACGCAGCTGGTTCGCCAGGTCCTTCACCGAGTTCAGGCCGCTGACCTGCGCGGGCACCGTCGCCTTGTACGCTTCGGCGCCGCGTCCCTGCCAGTCCAGGTTGGTCTGCAGCTTGTCGAGACCGATCTCGCCGGAGATGTCGCCGACGACATTGCCGACCTTGTTCACCCAGTCCTCGGCGACCTGGTGCAGCCGGTCCGGGCTGCCTGGCTGGTCGATCAACTGGTTGACCCGGTCCCAGAACTCCTTGCACTTGTCCCGGAGCGCGTTCATCCCGTCCTGGATCGGCTTGATGAGGTCCGACAGGAAGCCGGGCACCCAGCCGAGCACATCGTTGACCTTGTCGAAGAACTCGTCGATCTTCTGCTGGAGCTCGTGGAACTTATCGTTGGCCTGCTGGATCGCGGGGCTCGTCACGCCGGCTTCCTTCGTCAGTTCCCGGCAGCACGCTGGATGCGCTGCAGGTGATCGGCTTCGGTCTGGTCGTAGAGGTCCGCGGCATGACGCAGCGCGCCCGCGAGGTCGTGAAAGTTCTGCGCCGCCTGCCGCATCATGTTTTCCAGCGCGCTCTGCGCACTGGCGTAGGTCTTGTCGATTCCTTTGTCCACGCCATAAATCGACACGTCGTACGGGGTCAGCCCGAGCGAGCCGATCGCCTGTTCCGGCGCCTCCAAGTCCTTCCCCGCGCCGTCCCAGGTGTCGGCGTCGGACCGCAACGCGGAGACGGCCGCCTTGATGTCGACCATGAATTCAGGACTCCCTCGTCGTGTCGGTCGGTACCGGCATCCCCAGTCGCCGCATCAGGCGCTGCGGGTCTCCCGCCAATGTCATCAGTTCGGAGATCGCGCTACCGGTCGGTCCCGCGGCCAAGCCGCCCGGGGTACTCGAGTCGTGCAGACCGCGCAGCACCTCGACGAGTTCGGTCTCGACCTCGCTCACGCGAGCCTGCGCCGCCCAGGTGCTGTCGATATCGAGTGTGAGCACTTGGCCGGCTCGCGCCGAACCCTGCACGTGCCCACCCGAGCTGCGGACCTGAACCGGCTGGTCCACGACCGCCGAAAGCCGCTCGGTGAACTGGTCCAGCTCCGCGGAGACCGAGTCAAGCAGGCGTTGCACGTCCTGATTGGTCAACGGCGACTCGTCGACCGTGGGCTGAGGCGCGGCCACAGGCAGCGCCGAGGCCGTCTGCTCGACGCTCTGCGCCAGCGCGCGCATCGTCGCGGCGTTCGCGGCCGAGAGCACGCTGGTGTGGAGCGCCCGAGGATCGACCGACTGACGCCAGCTCGGCGACAACCGCACGGCCGCGACCCTCGCCTCGCGCGTCACCATCACTTCGACGACGATCGGCATCCTGCGCGCTCAGCGTCCCGTCAGCCGGTTCGGGGACAGCAGGCTCGGCGCGTCGCTTCTCGTATTCCCAGTCCTCGGCTTCTTCGAAGCCCCATCTCCGATCGTCCACCGGGCGGACTCTACTGACGCGTCCTTCCGGGCGCACGAACTCGGCCACAACCGCCAACTGTTCGCCTGATCGGGTGAAGGTCGCCCCTCGGTGGCCTGTTGCCCGTCCCCCACTAAATCGAGCAGATCGTGGCCCAGGACAACGAAAAACGACCCGCGGACGGGCCTCACCCGCACCGAAGCAGCGTCGACTCCAGCGACCGTGGCCTTGCCGATGCCACCCGCGGCTCCGCTGACGATCGCGACGCTGCTTGTCGGCACCTTACGAAGAAGCCACGTCGGTGGGTGGTTCATCGGGCTTCGCTTCTCCTTAGCACGCCCGGCTCCGTCAAACTCATTCCCCCCGAGCCGGAGCGAAACTGGAGCGGCGTGCCTTCCACAGGTCCACCATCCACATCCCAACCGACTGGAACAGACCAATCCCGAGCACTGGTTTCTCCATTTTCGCAGGTCAGACCCCTTGTTGGGCGACTCTGGGGGATCTTGCTATGAGGGGAAATTTGACTGAACAGGGTCTGCCACAGCCCGGAGACGACACGGGGCGTTCCTACGTCGAGGAGTGGGACCGCGCTCTGCCGGCGGCCAACCGCCCGCACACCACCCGCTACAACTACGAACTCGCCGTCACCCAGCTCGCGGACTTCCTGGGCAGCGACAGCCTGGACGGGTTCCTGCAGGACCACGGCCAGAAAGCCCGCCCCGACGACTCCGACGCCGCCGAGGACCCGACCGACGTCGAACGCCGGCACGTGGAGTGGTTCATCGCCTGGATGATCGCGACCCGCTCCGCCGCCACCGCAGCGCATGTGCCAGCCCTCCACCCCGGGCAATACCGTTAGGTTAGGCGTTCGTGGTGCGAGGTTCGGGGCGTGACACGCGTGGTGTGCCCGTCCGCGCACACGGGCGGCACACACCGTTCGACCTGCGACGCTCGACGTGCCCACTGCACGCTCGTTGTCTTGGCGCGTCTGCTGATTTCGGCTCGATCGACTCTCCACAAGGTGAACAGCTACCCGCACTGAGGTGGACGGCGACCCGGGCCACGCAAGAGCGCGACGACATGGCCGTAGTCGCGGAAGGCGGCGTTCTCGCCTCGATGGGCGTTCAGCGCCAAGGCGTGGGAACGGGACAGCGCAGTCACTGTCGTGGTTGGATGCCCCGAGCATGCGCACACGACAGGAAAGTCAGCCCAAGGACCCGCTCGATCAGCTGCTGCTGATCGCGCAGCGCCGCGACCAGCCTGCCGACGAGGTCGACGATTCGCCGGCGGCCGACCTCCTGACAACTGGGAGTGCGACGTTAGCTTCCGTCGTTCACCGAGGGGAAGAAGGCGACGTGGGTGAGGAAGTCTCGAAGGAGGATGCGCCACAGGTACCACTCGTGTCCGCCGTGGGTGAAGTCCGGCGTGACGGCCGCGCCGATGGAGGTAAGCGTGTTGATCATCTGCGGTGAGTAGGGGTGCAGGAACTCCTCCCAGCCTGAACCGACGAACACGCCGCGGACGCGTTGGATGGCGGCGACCTGCTGTGCTGTCAGCGCGGACGCCGTCGGGACGGCGAAGCTCGGGCCGCGGCTGAAGGATCCGTAGTAGGCGAACTCGTCGGTGTGGTTGAACAGCAAGGAGTTCGCGATCCCCGATCCCTGCGAGAGGCCGGCCATCGCGCGGTCGGACGGCGACGTCGAGACATGGTAATGCGACTCAATGTAGGGGACGACCGTGCTGATCAGGTTCTGATCGTACGGTTCCTGATTGTAGGTGCCATCGGTGTTCGTGCCGGGGAGCTGAGTGCCGTCGGGCATGACGACGACCATTGGTTGGATCTGGCCCGTCGCGATGAGGTTGTCGAGGATGTTCGCGGCGTCGCCGGAAGTGCTCCAGGCCAGTTCATTGTCACCGGCGCCGTGAGCCAGATACAGCGTTGGGTAAGACTGGGCGCGGCGTGAGTCGTAGCCAGGCGGCGTGTAGACGGCAAGGTTGTTCATACCATCCGGGGACAGCGACACCGGCGATCGGTAGGAGACATCGGCCAGTGTGCCGTGCGCGACGGGTTGAGCGGCTTCCCACGAATAGTCGATCGTGCCGAACCTTGGATCGGAGGGAACAGAGACCTGGCTCTGTTTCCCGGTCGAGCCGATCGTCCTGTCGCCCACCTGGTTCCACGGCGGATTGCTCGGGTCGGACCCTGCGGTGCACCCGGACTGCGTGGTACCGGCACAGTCGACGTAGAACTGGTAGTTGAACACACCGGACGGCAAGACCGTTGTGTACGACCAAATTCCGTCGCGCCCCTTGGTCATGTCGATGACCGGCCAGTTCGCACCGTTGTTGTTCGGGCTCTGGATCGGGAAGTCCCCCGGCTTCCACTGTGACGGGAGCAGGCCGGGCGTGACGATCGTGTTCGTCGTCGTGCTCGACTGGGCTTCGGTGCGAGGATCGGCGAAATACCACTCCCCCTTGAGCTGAACCCGTGTCGCGTTCGGATCCTTGAAGCGGAACGTCACCTGATAGCCGGTCGGCGCTGTACCCGTGTGCACCACCTCCGGCGCCAGCGACACCCCGCCGGGGTTCGCGGCGGCCGCGGCCGATGCCGTCACCCCGAGGACAGCACTGACGACGGCGAACATCGCCAGGCCCAATCGGGCCCTGCCAGGCTTTCTGAATCGCATGTTCGACAACCTCGATTCTCCGGTGTTCCACTTTGAACTGCGGGAAAATCCTTGCCAGGCAACCGTTCGCACGGCTGCCCCGAGCCTGAGATCCAGGCCGCTCGTAGTCTTTTAGGTAACCACACGGAAGTAGACCGTCGCAAGACCTTCCGCCCGGAGAGCGGCTTTTCCGAAATCCCAGCAGCTTGCTATTAGTCCATTAAGGACAGACATTCACTTGCGGCCGAAGTGACCGAATGAGCTTCAGCCCAGGAAACACAGAACCCGTTGTCCCATCGACCATCAATTGGTCTCGACCCGGCGTTCTGCGTTGAGCGAAATCAGCGTCCGACGCACCTGGCTCAGGTGCTCGCGCATGAGCTTTTCCGCTTTTTCGGCATCCTTGGCACAGATGGCCTCGACAATCGCCAGGTGCTGTTCGAGGCCACTGACCGGGCGCCCCGGGGACAGGGCCATGCGGAACTGCTCTCGAACCATCGGGGCGTTGAGCTGTTTAAGCAGTTTCAATGCCGTCGCGTGGTGGGAGATTTCGCCGAGCCGCCGGTGCAGCTCGTCGGCGAGCTGAGCGTACGTTCCCACGTCCAGGTCTTCCAGGACCGCCTTCCGCATCTTCTCCGCCAGCTCGCGCAGGCCATGAGCGGCGTCTTCGGTGATCCGTTCCGCCGCTCGGGCAGCGACCAAACCCTCGACCACTTCCCGCAGATCCGTGATCTCGATCGCCTCTTCGAGGCTGATGGCGCGGACCCGCGCACCGCGGTTCTGCTGGATCTCGACGAGCCCTTCCCCCGCCAGCTGGAGAAGCGCGTTGTGCACGACGAAGCGGCTGATCGAGTACTCCTGCGCCAGTTCACCCTCGATCAGACGTTGTTTGGGCGCGTACTCCCCGGTGAAAATGGCTTGACGAATGGCGTCCGTCAGGTCGGTGGTAGCGTCGCTCACTCGCTCTCAACCTTTCAACGGCTCACGCAACGAACCGACAGTAGCTGCCACAGGCGACCCGATTGCTAGCAGGAAGCCTGGTCAAATTGCCAGCGATACTATAGCAGTGCGTGTCCGCTGCGAGCATGGTCTGTCACGTCGCACCTCTCCTATCCGGCGGTGAACGGCGACCGGCTCACATGAAGTTGCGGGTGTGAAGCGCGGAAAGCTCGGCCGCTTCGTCGTCAGGGAATCCGATGGCCGCCAGGCGCCGACGACGCCCGTTGTCCATCTGCCGCTGAAGGTGCTGGACGGCGTCCCAGCCTCGTCTGATGGCCGCAGGTTCCCAGGACCCGGCGGCCATCAGCACGAGCGCGTCGTAGACATTCTGGTTGAGTCCGGACGTTTCTTTCAGAGCGTCGTGGCGGCGTTCGACGGCGCCACGAAGCCGACCGAGGAAGGCGCGGTCGCTGCGCACGATGTGTGCCGTGTGCGCGACGCCGAAGGCGACGTGCCGAGCTTCGTCGCGGGCGGCGAGCCGGCTGACCGACGCGGTGATCGGGTCGGGCGCGTAGTCATGCAGGAACTTCAGCAGGTCGACGAAAGTGCCTTCGCCGAGAACCGACAGCAGAAACGAAGCGAGCGTGAAGTCGGCTTCGTTCATCAAGGTCTGCAAGGACGCCCGCCCCTCGACGCCGGAGCGACCCATCTGGTCCCGGTTGAGCAGCGCGCGCCGCGTGAAGATTTCCACGTGGCGCGCCTCGTCGGCGACCTGTGAGGCGAGGAGCTGCATCACTTCGCGATAGTGCGGGTGGAGGGACGCCAGCATCTTGGCCGGGATCATCAACGCGGCCTGCTCGTTCTCCACCAGGTAGGTCATGATCTGCACGACCGCGTCCTCGATGTCGGCGGGGACATCGTTGCCGGGCCGCCAGTCCACCACGGTGTCGGGATTCCATTGGGACGCAGCGGCGCGGGCGTACAGGGCCGGCGCGATGTCAGCCCACACCAGATCTTTGTCGACCCAGGTCACGTCGAGTTCAGGGCCCCCCTGTTCGACGAGCGCACCGCGGGCGGCAAGGCCCCAGCGGCGATCGGCGTTCAGGCCGGACAGTCTCGCGGAGCCGGCTCGTTCGGCGCCCATCCACCGCTCATCCACGGCCGAGCCCTTGCGGATCAGCAGCTCGGGCGGGCCGTCGGCACCGATCGGCACCCCGCCGGACGAGTCTTCGGTGGCCACCAGCTGGTGGCCCTGGCTACGGCACCAGGCCGCCAGGTGCAGTTCCAATGCGGGATGGCGGCCACGGACGATGAGTGTCTCGCCCGCCCGCATGGCAGTGAGCTGTCGATCCAGCAGGATGTGGCCACCCGAGTCGATGCCCAGGTCCTCAAGGTCGATAGCCGGCCGCATGGATCCGCCCGTCCCTATCGTAGAAACCCGTTTCGTCGACGGCCTTTTCCAAAGCGGCGAAGTGGTCGGTGCGCCCGGGAAGCCAGCGGGTGAGCCCTTCCAGGTCGAGCAGGCCCCTCAGCCGGGGGTCGGAATACGCCATCGCCAGGAAGGCGCCGGACACCGCGTCGGCCGCCGCGGGATCACCCTGCGGCGCGCCTGCCATGATGCAGTGGTCGTACGGTTGGGTGCTGGTCAGCACCGTCAGCGCGTCACCGGGAACCGTTCCCTCCCGGCTGAACAGCAGCAGGTTGCTGTCACTCATACAGGCCGCGTCCACCTTGCCTTCGCGCAAGGCGATCGCCGCGTCTCGTTCACCACCGATGTGGTCGCCGTGCAAGCCGACCCCGACGTCGAATCGGAGCACGTGGACATCCGATCCGGCATCGGTGCCGGGCTGCAGTCCTGCCGCGCGAAGCAAGGACAACGGCAACAAGGTCGCCTGCGGCGAGTCAACCGCGCCGACCGCGACGCGGCGGCCGCGCAGGTCGCCAACGGAACCGATTCCACTGCCGGAACGGATCACCACGGCCGACCTCAGATCCCGGTCGGTGTCGCGCATGAACAACGGCCGGACTGTTCCACCACCGGCCGCCGCCAGACGCCGGGACCGCACCCAGGCCAACGGCGAACACCAGGCCAGGTCGATCCGCCCGGCCACCAGATCCTCGGATTGGCGTTCGTAGTTCGAGTAGAGGACGTAGTCGGTCTCCAGACCTTCGGCCCGAAGATGCTGGCGGAAACCCTCCCAGATCGTGACGACCTTCGGGTCGTAGGCCACCGCGCCGATCAGCACCGCGCGGGTCACGCCGGCCCGCCCAGCAACGGAAGACCGGTCAGCGCACGGCCGATGAAGTCGTGCAAGGCGTCAGTGGTCGGCGCCATCACCCGGGCCGCCCGGGAATCCCGGAAACGACGTTCGATGGCCAGCTCCTTGCGGAACGCGGCCCCACCGCACGCCGTCATCGCCAGATCCGCGGTCGCGGCAGCCGCTTCATCCGTGGCTGCCTTGGCCTCCAGCACCAGCAACACGGCCTCAGGCCGCCCGCCGTCCAGTGCGCCGATAGCGGTTTCGAGCAGTGCGCGGGTCCGATCGGTCTCGATCTGCATGCGGGCCAGCCGTGCTCGAGAGGGCAGCTGCTGGGCAAGGGACTGGTCCAGATGCTGCAGCCTGGTGCCGGTCAGATGCGTGGTGGTGGCCGTGGTCAGTGCCTCCATCAGTCCCAGGCCCGCCGACGCGTTCAAGATCAGGAACCACGGCAGCGCCGCTTGCAGTGCCAGGTCCAGGCCGGCTCCATCAGCGCCGAGCAGCTCATGCCGCGGAATCCGGACGTCCTCGGCGGTGACCGGCCGGGAATCGTTGCCCCGCAGTCCCAGTCCGTCGAATCCACCGGCCACGGCAAGGCCCGGGGTGTCCCGGCGGACGAGCCACAACGACATCGGCCCATCGGCGGCCAGTGGACGCGAAGACCACACATAACTGGTCGCGTACCCCGCCGAGGTCACCCAGCTCTTCCGCGCGTTCAACACGATCGCGTCTCCGTCTGGCTGATCCGCCGCCGGAGTCGCCGTGCTGACCGGTGCCCAGAAATGACTACGCGACCCTGACTCCGAGAACGCCAGCGTCGTCAGGTGCTCGCCCTTGCCGATTTCCCTCAAGGCCTGCTCATGCCCCACGTGGATCAGCAGGGCGGTGGCCGCGTAGTGCATCGTCACCACCATCGCCGTCGACCCGCATACACCGGCGATACGGCGCACGAGCCGCGCGACGTCGGCGGCTCCGCCACCCGACCCGCCGAACTCCACCGGAACGGTCAAAGCCAGCAAGCCTGCGGCGGCAAGGGCGTCGATACCACGCTGGGGGAAGGTCCCGTCGAGATCCAACTTCGCCGCATCCGGCGCGATGATCTCGTCGATGATCGGTTCGAGTTCGTCCAGCGCGTTCATAGTCCTCTTCTCTGAGTCCGTGGGGTTGGACCGAATCGGCAAGCTCCAGGGCGCTCGTGCGCACGTCCCCGGCTCTCGCCGCTCGGCAGGTACCGAGGGGCTCGGTCCAGGTCCATGCCCGAGGGCTCAGTGCGCCAGTCCGACTACCGCCTCAACGATTGCGAGCAATAATGCCAGCAGTATTGCCGGCAGGCAAGTTCGCGACACCCCGATCGAGGTCTCTTGCAGGACTGTCATCCAGATTGCTAGAAATACATACGGTAATCTTGCTTGTGATTGAGCGGGCTCCGCGACAGGAAGGGCGCTGACATGGCTGACTCCGGTGAGGACCTCAACAATGCTCTGGCCGGTATGGCCCAGGGGCTCGAAGCCGACGGCTACACACTCGACGCTTCGTGGGTCGGCGATTCTTCTGTCCGGCTGCAGGTGGGCGCGACCGCCGACGCCTGTGAAGACTGCTTGGTCCCGCAGCACGTCATGAGCCGCATGGCCGCGTCACTGCTGGGCCAGGCCGGCGTGTCGGTCGAGGAGACCCAGATCGAGGTGGTCTACCCCGACGGCAGCCTTGCCGGCTGACCGGACCTTGAGATCGCGGAGGTCTCCAGCACCAAGTCCACGGCTTGCCGCGGCATCCCCAGGGTGTACGAACGAGCTGGAAACAGCGACCTTCGACCAGATCCGCTACCAGCGTGACGGTTCGCTGATGCCCGGCGGTTCGAGGGCTACCCAGGAGACGAGCATGAGTCGCACGATCCCGACGGCACCGATTCGCATGACGCAGTACGCCCATGGCGGTGGCTGCGCATGCAAGATCCCGCCAGGCGAGCTGGAACAAGCCGTCGCCGGGCTCGTCGGTGCGAACTTCGGAGAACGCGAACTACTCGTCGGTCTCGACGACGGTGACGACGCCGCCGCGGTTCGCCTCGAAGGAGACGCGGCGATAATCGCCACGACCGACTTCTTCACTCCCGTCGTCGACGATCCCTACGACTGGGGCCGGATCGCCGCGGCGAACGCACTCTCCGATGTGTACGCGATGGGCGGACGGCCCTTGCTCGCGGTGAATCTCGTCGGCTGGCCGCGCGAGACGTTGCCACTGGAACTGCTCACCGAGGTGTTGCGGGGCGGCGCCGACATCGCCCGTGAGGCCGCGTGCCCGCTCGCGGGCGGGCACAGCATCGACGACCCGGAACCCAAATACGGACTGGCCGTCACCGGACTCGGCAGTGCGGATCAGTTGCTTCGCCTGGACGCCGGCCGACCGGGTACTCCGTTGTCGCTGACGAAACCGCTCGGCGTCGGTGTGCTCAACACCCGGCACAAGGCGACGGGGCAGCGGTTCGCACAGGCCATCGCCACGATGACAACTCTCAACGCCGACGCCGCCGAGCAGGCATTGCTCGCGGGTTGCAGGTGCGCGACGGACGTGACCGGGTTCGGCCTGCTCGGGCATCTCTACAAAATGGCTCGAGCGAGCGGGGTCACCGCGTGTCTCGATCCGAAGGCGGTGCCCTACCTCGACGATGCCCGCAAAGCCGCCCTCGACGGCTACGTCAGCGGCGGTACCCGACGCAACCTCGACTGGGTAGCCCCGCATACCCGCTGGGGTTCCCGCGTGGATGAAGTCGAGATGTTGCTACTCGCCGACGCTCAGACCTCTGGCGGATTGCTGGTGGCCGGAGAGATACCGGGCGCTCCGGTGATCGGGGAACTGATCGAGGCCACGGACACGCCGCTGGTTGTGGGTTGATGGCGCGCACCGACCTGCGGCGGGCGGTCCCCCGCACTGACGTGGTGCTCGCCGATCCGCGGCTGGCCGAGGCGCACACCCGCTTCGGCCGCGAGGTGCTCAAGCGGGCGGTACACGCCGCCCAACAGGAGGTCCGCAGCGGCGCGCTCGTTCCCGAAGGGGTCGTCGAGGCGGTGCTCGCCACGCTGGGCCGGAGGCCCAGTTCACTACGACCGGTACTCAACGCGACCGGCGTCGTCCTGCACACCAACCTCGGCCGCGCACCGTTGTCCGCGGCGGCGACCGAAGCGATCACCCTGGCGGCCGGGTACACCGACGTCGAGTACGACGTGCACACCGGCGCCCGCGCGCGGCGTGGCGCGGCCGCGACCACGGCGCTGCGCAATGCTGTACCGGCCGCGCAGGACGCACTCGTAGTCAACAATGGCGCCGCCGCGCTGGTGCTCGCGGCCACGGCGCTCGCAGCGGGGCGGAAGATCATTGTCAGCCGGGGAGAGCTCGTCGAGATCGGTGATGGGTTTCGTATTCCTGAGCTGATCGCCAGCACCGGAGCGCGGCTGCACGAGGTCGGGACCACGAACCGCACGAACATCGCCGACTACGCCGCCGCGCTCGGGCCGGACACCGGGTTCATCCTCAAAGTCCATCCCTCGAACTTCGCCGTCCGCGGGTTCACCTCCGCGGTTTCGGTGCGCGAACTCGCCGGCCTCGGCGTTCCAGTCGTCGCCGACATCGGGTCGGGGTTGTTGCGGCCGGAACCGTCGCTGCCGACCGAACCCGATGCCCAGTCATGGCTGGCCGAGGGCGCGACCGTGGTCACCGCGAGTGGCGACAAGCTGCTCGGCGGCCCACAGGCCGGGCTGGTGCTGGGTGAAGGCGAAACCGTTCACCAGTTGCGGAAACACCCGCTTGCGCGGGCCCTTCGCGTCGACAAGCTCACCCTGGCTGCCTTCGAGGCGACGCTCACTTCCGCTGAACCCACGCCGGTCACCCGCGCCCTGCACGCCGACGCGGACACACTGCGCGCGCGGGCCGACCGGATCGCCAGGGAGCTGGCTCAGCACGGGGTCTGTGCCGAAGTCGTCGCGTCGGATGGCGTGGTCGGCGGCGGCGGCGCGCCCGAGGAGCGGTTGCCCGGCTGGGCAGTAGCTCTCCCCCAGGCATATGCCGAACTTCTGCGGGTGGGTGAGCCGTGCGTCGTCGGCCGGGTCGAGGACGGGCGCTGCTTGCTTGATCCCCGCTGCATACCCGACAGCGACGACGAACGGTTGATACTCGCGGTGCGAGCTTGCGCGTGATCGCACCGCGAGGAACACGATGACGACCTCAGCTGCGGCCGAGAAGCCGAAATAGCTCAAAAGCGCCCGCCGTCCGACCGGTGGTCGGACGGCGGGCACTCTACTGCACTAGGGGCGTCAGTTCGAATGATCCGTGTTCATGCGGATCTCGCGGGTCACCGCCTGGTGCCTGGGCCCACCCCAGGACGGCATCCAGCTGGAGTGCAGGCCTGCCCCGCCGACAACCGTGATCAGGAAGTTCGACGGGTCTTTCACCACTGGAATCGGCGTCTTGCCGTCCCATTCCCCATGCTGCGCCGGGGTGGTGCGGCGTCGTTCGATGTGCTCGGCCGACAACCGGTCGACCGGCACCCGAGCGTGCTCGAAGAGATAAGCGCGGATCTCATCCCTGCCGACCTTCTCCCGCCCCAGGATCGCGGCGTGCTCCGGGCCGAGCGCGATGAACAGGTCCGACCCGGTCGTGAACCGGAAGTTCGACGAGCCGGCGGAGGTGATGCTGTTGGCCAGGATCTTCAGGAAGCTCTCGGCCTTGGTCGCGTCCTGGCCATTGATGTCGTGCGGCCCTTCGAGACCGAGCACCGTGACGGTGCTGGCGTCCTCGGCGAACCCGCGCTCGACGTGGAACGGTTCCCACGGACTCTGTTCCTGATTCTCCGCGAAACAATAGGTGTACTTGGCCGGTGTGCCCTGGGTTGCCTTGTCGACCTCCCCCGGCTTGGCGCCACCGAGGTTGCGCAGGATCAACCGGATCGCCCGGCCGATCGTGGCGTTCGCGCGCCACCCCGGACCGAGGGCGCCCGAACCGGAATTGATGTCGAGCTTCTGGGAGACCGGGCCCGATACGAAGGTGACGATGCCGCAAGGGTGAGTTGTCGCCTGCACACCGAAGAGGTCGAACCCGCCGGTGGTCATCGCCTCGACCGCGGCGATGACCACCGGCAGGTACTCGGGTCGGCAGCCGGCCATCACCGCGTTGATCGCAATCGCCTCGACCGTGGCCGGGCCGTTCCGCGGCGGGATCTTCTCCGCGATCAGAGTGTCGGGCGCCAGCCCGTTCGCTTCGATCATGCGCGCGACCCGCTCCGGGGTCGGTGGCACGATCGGGAGCCCGTCGGTGTTACCGCGCTGGTAGAGGAACTCCTCGATGTCCTCGAGTTCGCCCTCGACCGTGAGCCGTTCCGATGCCGGCACTCCGGTCCCGGGACTCATGATCATCAACTCCTATTCCTGGCCGGTGATCAGCTTGACGAGCGTGGCGACTGCCGCCTCGGCCTTGGCCCTGACCTGGTCCTCCGGCAGCCCGGCACCGAGCGGATGCGGAACCGCGCAGATCTGGATCTCCGGCAGCCCGAGAGCCGTCGCCTCGATCTTGGCCAGCCCGTTGAACGAGGTCGTTGTCACGATCAGTGACGGGATCCCCTGCTTTTCGAGGGTGACTGCGTCATGGAGACTCCACGACGTGCAGCTGCCTCAATCACCGAGTCCGGTCACCGCGAAATCGGTGGCGGTCTTGATCTTCTTGATGATCTCCGGCGCGACGCCGACGGTCCGGCCCGGCTTGCGGAACCGCTGAACCTCGGCCACCCCGTGGTCGCGCAGGAGCAGCTCTTCGACCCTGTCGCAGAAGATGTCGAAGTTCGGCTTGGTGTTGTCGACGAAGGCGATTCGCAGTCCCTCCATGCTGGCAGGGCGCGGGTTGAAGAAGCTTTCGCTCGCGGCGGGCATCGTGACCGGATCAAGGATGACCGTACGTGGACGTGGTGCCATGTGTTCCTCCGTTTCCTGAGTGGACAAGGTTCAGTCTGCCGTCGACTTCTCGACGAGCAACTGGTGGGAATAGTTGTGTCGGCGGGAAATGAGGTTGATCGCGATCGCCCCCACCAGGGCCGGGACCGCGAGGACCACGATCGTCAGCTTGAAGGGCGCTCCCCCGCCGGACAGCCCGCCCAGAACAATCGGCCCGACGATGCCGCCGACACGGCCGAGCGCGAAGTTGTAGGCGGTTGCCGTCGAGCGCGTCGAGGGACGGTAGTACGAGGGCGAGTACGAATTGAGCAGGTTTTGCACGCTGTTGAACGCGCCGCCGGCCAGTCCCGCGAACACCAGCAGGAACACGTAGTTGTGCGTGAAACCCAGCAGCGCGATCGAAGCACCGGCGAGCAGGAACAGCACGGCGAGCACAGGGCGTGCGTCGAATCGGTCGGCGAGCCGGCCACCGATGATGCTGACCGGCACCGCCGTCAGCGCCGCAGGCAGCAGCAGGGCGATGCTGGCGGTGTCGGTATGCCCTTGATTGACCATCAACTTCGGCAGCCAGAAGCTGAAGCCGTTGTTCACATAGGTGCTGCACATGTAGCACAGCAGGAACAGCAAGGTGGGAACAGCCCGGTTGTCGCGGAAAACCTCGATCAGCGGCACCTTGGCGGCGGGCACGTCCGCGGTCAGAACGGCGTCGTCGGACAGTCGCGCGTCAGGCTGGGCGCGCCGCATGAAGTGACGCAGCCGCTCCTTCTGGCCGCTCCGGATCAGGTACCCGGTGGCCTCGGGGAGGAAGCGGTGATACAGCGGATAAAGGACGACAAGGCAGGCCGCGCCACCGAAGATCGCCCGCCAGCCGACGTGCGGCATGACCAGGATCCCGACGAGCGCTCCGGACGCTGTTCCCAGCGACACGCCGGTCGCGACGGTCGTGCCGATCAGGGTCAAGCGGCGACGGTGCGGAATGTATTCACTGATCAGCGCCAGGACGTTGATCAAAATACCGCCGTTGACGATGCCGAAGAGCAGTCGCGCGGACGCGAACGACACGGATCCGCTGCTGATCGCGGCGAGTGCCATCGACCCATAAGAGATGATCGTGCACGAGAGGATGATGCGCTTGCGCCCCACGCGATCGGCGAGGGGACCGAAGATCAGCGCGCCGATCAGGGTGCCGAACGCGGCCGCCGAACCGAGCGCCCCGGCTTCCCACTCACTCAGATGCAGGGCCTTGCTCAAGGTCGGTAAAGCCGCGCCATACACATAAAGGTCGTACCCCTCGGTGATCGCGAGCAACGCGCAGGCGACCAACATCTGAATCTGGAAAGCATTGACCCGCCCTTCGCCGAGCCACTTGTTCGCATTGACGGTCAACTGTTGCTGTGGGGCGATCTCACTCACCTGCGCAACTCCTTCGTGTCGACTTTGACCGGAGGCAACTCAGAAACACTAGCAGGATTGCTCTCAATATCGCTAGTAAAGTTGTGACCAGTTTGAATCGTCATGTCCTAGCGGGCTGGTGAGGCTCGAGACCGCACCTCGTTGCGGGCGCGTTGACAATTGACGGCGAAGCAAAGTGGGCAGCCGCGGGGCCTCGCTGCGGAAACGGCTACCGGCCGCTCGTCCGGGCGCGCCGGACCATCTCCCGATGGGTGGTGTCCACCCGGCGGGTCCAGCCGCGGCCGTCGAGGTGCTCCAGCAGCGGGACCGCCACCCGGCGAGTCGTCTGGAGAGCCTGACGCGCCTGGCTCATGGTGAACGGCTGGTCGAGCGCCGCCAGCCGACGGGCTGCCAACGCCGGCGCCGACGGCAACAAGACGACCCCGTCGAGCCGGATCAGCCGTCCGGCGCGTTCAGCGGCGGCCAGCTCCCGGGACCCCAGGCCGAGGGTGCGCAATTCCTGGGCTTCGGGGGCATCGAACGGCTCCGCGGACAGCCGGGCTTCAACCGCGGCGACCGCTGCCGTTATCGGTCCGAGCTCGTCGCGGCTGCCGGGCAGAAGCACCTGCCCGCCATGTCGCTCGAGGCCGGCGCAGTCGATCACAGCGTCCAGCAGCACGCTGGAAGGGAGTGCCAGCAGGCCGGCAGCGGCACCCCGGGACAACCCGCCGGACAACGGATCCCGCGCATGCAATTCGGTCAGCTCCGACCGCAAGCGATCTCGCCAGGTCAAAAGGGTCGCCTCAGCCACCAGCCAGTCGCCGACAGCGCGTACTCCGGCCGGCAGGGAGCTGGCCGGAAGACCGAGCAGCTCGAGCTCACGCAGTCGGACGGCACCGCGGCGCGCGACTTCCGCGGCGAGATCACCCTCGACACCCCGCCGCGCCAGTGTGATCCCACGGCGAATGCCGTCGCCACGCCGGCTCAACTCGGGCGGGTCCACATCGAGCACGAACGCTCCGCCGAAGACCCGGCGACCGCCCGGATCACGAAGGACCAGCCGATCCCCGAGCATGAGCGGCAACGCTCGATCGAAGAACAGCCGGGCATGATCCTCGTCGAATCCTCGTACCCGTGCCGACATCGCGGCCGTACCGACGTGCACGGTGAGCTGACGCGGGGCGTCACCGAAGGAAGTCCCGCTGACTCTCCGGACGTCGACCGTGTCGGTGATCCACCATGCGCCGGGGGTTATCAGCGCGTCACCGCGATGGACCGAATCCGCGGCCGCCCCCCGGAGGTTGACCGCGGCCCGGGTGACGGGCTCCAGCGTCTCCGCGGACTCCCCCCGGCTGTGCAACCCACGGACTTGTACCTGCCGTACCGTGTTCGCACCCACCAGGCTCAGCTGATCGCCTCGGCTGAGACAGCCGGCCGGGAGTGTTCCGGTGACGACGGTGCCCGCGCCGGAAATCGTGAACGATCGGTCCACCCAGAGCCGCACCCGGTCGTCTGCCGGCGGCGGGGGCATCGCGGCCAGAACGGTGTCCAATGTGGACCGCAGTTCATCCAGCCCGGTGCCGTCGAAAGCCGAGACCGAAACCAAGGGCGCGTCGGCCAGGCCCGTGCCGGCGAGCTCCGACCGGACCTGCCGGACAACGTCGTCCAGCGGCTGCCGTGCTCGATCCGCCCGGCTGAGCACGATCACGCCGTGCCGGATCCCGAGCGCCGCCACCGCATCGCGATGATCGTCGCTCTGCGGCCGCCAGCCCTCGTCGGCGGCGACCACGAAGCACACCACCGGTGCCGGGCCGAGTCCCGCAAGCATGTTGCCCAGGAATCGCTCGTGACCGGGCACGTCGACGAACGCGACTCGCCGGCCGGACGGCAGGGCAGTCCAGACGAACCCGAGATCGATGGTCAGGCCCCGCCGGTGTTCCTCGGCCCAGCGATCGGGATCCATTCCGGTGAGTGTGCGGACCAGCGTGCTTTTGCCATGGTCCACATGGCCGGCCGTGGCGACGACATGGTCCATCACCGCAGAATCCATCCTGGCTCATCGATAACGGCGGCCGCGTCTCCCATGGTGTCGCCCACGGAAGCCGGCCGGGTGCTGTCCACACTGTTCTGGAGTGACAGCGCGGCGTCGGTCACGACGATTCCTCCGAATACAGGAGGTGTGTCTTGGCGGAGGCGGACGGGAATCGAACCCGCCAGGCCGAGATACTCGGCCTCACCGGTTTTGAAGACCGAGGGGACCACCAGGAACCCTAACGCCTCCCTGCCTGACCAACTTAGCATACCGGCTCGGGACGACCGCTCCGCGGAGAGCGATCACCTTTGGCAGCACAGGAATTCCGTGCGCCAAGCCGCTGCCGGTCGGTCACGCTTTTCTCGCCCTCCGTCAGAGGTACTCTTCGATGGCGCCAAGTAACACGGACTTGGGTTGGGCCCCCTTGAACGCCTTCACCACTTCACCCCCGACATACACCTGAATGGTCGGCAGACCGAGCACATTGTTGTCGGCCGGCGTCCGGGGATTGGCGTTCGTGTCCAACTTGAAGAATGCGACTTTGTCGCCATACGCCTCGGCGAGTTCATCGATGATCGGGCCGAGCTGTTTGCACGGGCCGCACCAGTCGGCCCAGTAGTCGACCAGCACGGGTTTGTCGGACTTGAGGACTTTCTCGTCGAAGTCGGCGTCGGTGACGTCGCTGGCTGCGCCCATTCCTACTCCTTAGTGTTCCGTTGCCGCTACCCGGGATCAGTCTGTCCAGATTGGACAGTCCGGATCACCTGGCGGCCGCCGGCTCGGACATTGTCGCCCGATCGGCCTGGTCCGCGAGGTAGCGTTCCGCGTCCAGGGCGGCCGAGCAGCCACTGCCGGCCGCGGTGATCGCCTGCCGGTACGTGTGGTCGACCAGGTCGCCGCAGGCGAACACTCCGGGCAGGTTGGTGCGAGTGGTTCGCTCTCGGGTGAGGACATACCCCCCGGCGTCGAGGTCGATCTGCCCTTTCAGCAGCTCGGATCGCGGATCGTGGCCGACCGCGATGAACAGCCCCGAGACATCGAGGTCACGCGTCTGACCGGTCCGGGCGTCCCGAAGCGTGATCGACTCCACGGAGTCGGCCCCGTTGATCTTCTCCACCTCACAGCCCAACGCGAAATCGATCTTGGAGTCCGCCCGCGCGCGGTCGGCCATGATCTTGCTGGCGCGCAGTTCCTCGCGACGATGGACGACGGTCACCGACCTGCCGAAACGAGCGAGAAAGGTGGCCTCCTCCGTCGCCGAGTCACCACCGCCGATGACAGCGATGTCCTTGTCCTTGAAGAAGAATCCGTCACAGGTGGCACACCAGGAGACACCGTGGCCGGATAGCCGCTCCTCATCCGGTAGACCGAGCTTACGGTAGGCCGAGCCCATGGCCAGGATCACCGCCTTGGCCCGGTGGACGGCGCCCCCGGAGTCGGTGACGGTCTTGACCTCACCGGTCAGTTCCATCGTGACGATATCGTCGGCGACCAGCTCGGCGCCGAAGCGCTCGGCCTGAGCACGCATCTGCTGCATCAGTCGTGGGCCCAGCACCCCGTCGGTGAAACCGGGAAAGTTCTCCACCTCGGTCGTGTTGATCAGCGCGCCGCCGGCGGCGATCGAGCCTTCGAAGAGCAGCGGCTCCAGCTCCGCGCGCGCCGCGTAGATAGCGGCCGTATAGCCGGCAGGCCCACTGCCGACGATGATCACATCGCGCATCCGGTTGCCCATCAAACCTTCTCTCTCGAGCGCGGCCCGCGCGCGGCGAGCAGACCGTCTGAATTCGTCGTCTTGTCCGAACGACCGCTATCGAACGGCCCCCACCGCGATATGGTCTTCGAGTTCGTCGGGCTGGATGCCGAGCAGGCCACCGAGGATTTCGTCGTTGTCCTCACCGAGTTGTGGCGCAGGCCGGGTGATCCTGGCCGGCGTACGCGAGAACAGCCACGGCGGGGCGATCGTCCGGCGTCGGCCGAGTCGAACGTGATCCACCTCGGTGATCGCTCCGCGGTGCAGGAGCTGCGGGTCGTTGAACACCTGCTCCGCGGTGAACGACGGCATCGCCGCGATGCCCGCCGCCTGGAGCTTTTCGGTGAGGTCGGAAGCGCGCCGCGTCCGTGTCCACGCCGCGATGCGCTCGTCGAGCTCTTCCTCGCGGGCCAGCCTTCCGGCTGAGGTCGCCAGGTCAGGATCGGTGGCCCACGACGGGCTGCCGAGTATGCCGACGAAGGCCGCCCAGTGGTCGTCGTCCTGGACCGCGATGCTGACCCATTCGTCGTCGCCGGCCGTGCGGTAAACGTTGTGCGGAGCCATTTGCGCGTCGTGGTTGCCGGTACGGGATGGCGACCGGCGGTTCATGGTCCAGTCCATCATCTGGTCCCCGATGAGCTGGTTGAGCGCTTCCGAGGAGGACAGGTCGATGTACTGGCCCGCACCGGTGCGCTGCCGGATGAGCAGCGCGGCGAGAATGGCGAAGGCGCCGGTCGTGCCTGCCCTCGAATCGCCGCTGCTGGTGAGCTGGTTCGGTGTACCGTCCGCGTAACCCGTCAGGTTCGCTTGGCCCGAGAAACAGGTGAAGCAGGGAGCGTAAGCGGTGTAGGACCGGAACGGTCCCGTCGCGCCGAAGCCCGAGAGCGACAGCATGATGATGTCGGGTTTCACCGCGCGAAGCGTTTCGTAGCCCAGGCCGAGCCGGTCCATGACGCCCGGGCGCATGTTCTCCATCACGACATCGCATTTGGCGACGATCCGCTCCGCCAGCTCCACGCCACGCTCCTGCTTGAGGTTGAGCGTGACGCTACGTTTGTTGAGGTTGATTTCGAAGAAGTTCGACGACGCTTCGGGATCCTTGCTCGCGCCGGCGCCGTGCAGCACTCGCTGCTCGTCGATCTTCGACCCGCTTTCGATCTTGATGACCTCCGCGCCGAGTTCCGCCAGCAGCATCGTCGAATACGGCCCGGCGAGCACATGTCCGAAATCGGCTACACGAACACCGGCGAGTGGGCCCTGCTTTTCGTTCATCGAGTCTTCCATTTCGTCATCGCACGCTGGCTGTCGCCGGCTGGTCCTCGTAGTCGACATCGCGCCGCGAGTCGTCGAGAACTTCGTCGTTGTGCTGACCGAGAAGCGGCGCCCCGGTCGTCGGGCGCCACTCGACCCCGGAGAACCGGTACGGCCAGCCCGGGTATTCGAGAACGCCGGTGACGGGGTGGGCTATCGGCAGGAAGTACTGTCGCGCGCGAGTCTGCTCTGAGGCGTGGAACGTTTCCGCGGTCTGTGCCGGCGCACAGGCGCTCTTTTCGTTCTGTACCAGGTGAAAAACCTCGTCCGAGGTCAGCGTGGCCGCCCATTCGGCGAGGCGTTCGCGGAGCTCCGGATAGTGCTCGGACCGGCTCGCTTGCGTGGCGAATCGTTCCTCGCGCGCCCACTCGGGGCGCCCCATCGCCCTGAACAGCCCCTGCCACTGGTGTTCCGACGACAGGATGAGGATGACGTAGATCCCGTCCTTGCACCGGACGAGCGATTCGAGGAGCCGCCCCATCCCAGTCCGGTTCGGACTCACGCCGCTGTCGAGATAGCGGCGCAGCTGGGACCTCTCGAGGTGCGCCATCGCGTGCTGCTTCGAGATGTCGATGTGCTGCCCCGAACCACCACCACCGTCGCGCCAGAACAGTGCGGAAAGGACCGCGATCGCCGCGGCGCTGCCGGCGTCGTACTCGCCGAGATAGCCGGGCCCCCGGACCGGCTCGCGGTCCAGGTTCTCCGACATCATCGGCAGCATGTATCCCTGGCCGCTCGAGTGGTAGGTGGTCAGGTGCGTCGACGCGCGGTCGCGGTACGGGCCGTCTTGCCCGAAGGGCGTGATCGAAACCATGACGAGCCCCGGATTCACCGCCGAGAGGTCGTCGTAGCCGAGGCCGAGCTCCGAGAGCTCGCCGGGCGCACGGTCCTCGATGAGGACGTCGGCGTCAGCGATGAGCCGAAGAAACCGGGTCCTGCCCGTTGCGTCGGCGAGGTCGAGGGTGACTCCGCGCTTGTTGGTGTTGAGGTACAGGAACAGGCCGGACTTCTCCTGGTCGGGGTCATCGCCGAGGAACGGCCCGCGGCGGCGCGCGGGATCACCCTCGGGGCGCTCGACCTTGATGACCTCGGCATCGAAATCCGCGAGGAGCTTCCCGCAGTACGGTCCCGAGACCATCTCGGCCAGCTCGACCACCTTCAGTCCGCTGAAGGGCCCGTTCATCGCGCACCCTCGTTCCGGTAAGCCGAACGCGAGGGAAGCGCGACTGTCGCCTCGCACGTCTGGTGCACCTCGCCATCCTGCGTCGTGCAGGAGCACTCGATGTCAACGAGATGGCGGCCGTCTTCTTCGTACTTGCGCGTGACCGAGCCCGTCACTGTCGTGGTGTCGCCCATCCAAGACGGCCGACGCGTCCGGTTGCTCTGGAACACAAGGAATCCGTCATCGCCCATCCAGTTCTGGATCGCCTTCTGCATGAGCGACTCGAACTGGCCGTGGTGGCCGTAGGCGCCGCTCCGCAGACCCGTGACACGGGCAGCGGCATCGACGAGGTGTGCCTCGGCACGCCAGCGTGGCGCGTTCGTTTCCGGATCGACCCAGCCATGGTCCGCGACGTGCCCCCGGAGCATGTCCCAGTTGACGTTGAACGCGGACTGCTGTCCCATCGCCGCCATCCACACGTGGACGTCGAGTGTCGTCAAGGGGCCGGCTACCACGGGGAAGAGCTCGTCGCCGGCGGAGACCTCTTCCCAGTATCGGGGCGTCGACCCGCGACGGTTCTTCTCCTCGTCCTCATACGCCTGGTGGATCGCGTCCAGCTCGTCCTCCGTGTACCGGTGCCGCGGCCTCTCGGTGAACGCACTTTCCGTCTTCTGCCTCGACTCCGCGACGATCTGCATCCGCGTCCGGTCGCGGACGGCGACAGTCTCGTTGCGCTGGTTGAGATACGTTGTCCGGTAGGTCGCCTGGAACAACCGGTACGGCACCTCGCGACGCGGCTTCTTCTCGGTCACCCCCATGTCCGTACCGAAAACATGGAACTTGTCACCAGGACGTACCGTGCCGAACCAGCGCCATGAACTGCCGCCGGCAAGGCTCCTGCCGAACCCGGGGGCGACGGTCCCCTGCCCCGCCCCGGCCTCGCCGATGCAGATGAGGATCCCGTTGGGTGCGATCACGCCACCGTGCTTGGTGAACTTCGCGTACTCGTCCCAGCGGTAGAGCGGGTTCTTGTCACCGATGCCGTCACAGAAGTGGCGGATGAGGTCCTTCGTGACCTCTTCGTTGAAAAGCGCGTAGTGCGAGTTCGGCCCCCGCTTCGAGGGAGGGGCATACGGGCTGCGCAGGTTCCCGACCTGTTCCGGGAACGCAAGATCACCGACGAGCGCGTTGCGCTCCGCCGCCCACTTGTCCACCGCGTTGTTGAACTCGTCGCTCAGCAGGTCGTTCCGGAAGCCATTGTCTGCCACTGACTTCTACTCCTCCCTCGAGACCGGGACGTCCGCCGCGTCGGCGGCGCCGCCGGCATACAGCCGGTGCGAGGCGCAAGCGATCTGCCACCTCCAGCCGGATTGCTAGAGATAATGCTAGCAGTTTAACCTAGGCTGGAAGCAAGCCTGAGATCCGAACAGGCCGCCCGCCGAGCAGGAGGTTGCAGGTGAATGCCGAGGTCACAGCGGCCAAAGCCGCGTTGGGGCGACAGCGATGCGGAGTCACCGCGTCCGGAAGGCGGGTACCGACATGAGTTTCCTAAGTCAACTCTGGCGTTTTGTTGATCTTGGGTTGGTGGATGAGGGGTTCGTAGCAGGTTTTGTCGCGCCAGCAGGCCCAGATGATGCGGAGCTAGGCGCGGGTGAGGATGCGGATGGCGTGGGGGTGGCGTTTGCCTCGGGCTCGGGCCTGGTTGTAGATCGTGGCGGCCCAGTCGTTGCCGTGGCGGCTGTTGTCGGCCCAGGTGGTGAGTGCTTGTCGGGCGCGGCGGTTGACCGCGTGGCGGAAGGTGACTGCGCGGTGTTTGCCGGATTCTTTGGTGACGGGGGCGGCGCCGGTTTCGGCGGTGAGCTGGGCGAAGCTGGTGGCGCGTTCGAGCATGGGGCCGATCTCTCCGATGATCTGGGCGAGGTTGATGGTGCCGATGCGGGGCAGTCCGGCGATCAGGGCCGCGTAGGGGTGGGTGGTGGTCGCGTTGGCGATGGTGGTGTCCAGTTCGCGGATGATGGCGCGGATGGCTCGCACCGTCCGGACCTGGATGGTGACGAGCTGGGTCACGATCTGGGGACTCAGCCGGGACGCGGCGTGTGGGGCGGCGCGCAGGCGCTCGATCAGCACGCTGCCGGGTCGTCTGCCGGAGTAGCCGTGTTGTGTGCAGAACGCTTCCAGCCGGGCGGGGGTCAGGCGTGCCGCGGCCTGCGGGGTGGGGTATTGGTCCAGAAAGGACAGTGCGATGTCGCTGTCCAGGCTGGCGAAAACTGCTTTGCCGCCGGGCCAGTGTTCGTCCAGCAGGGCGGCGAGCTGGTTGACTGCGGTGATTCGAGCCTCGACGTGGTCGGAGCGTTGACGGGTCAGCGCCTGCAATTCCAGCGTTTCGGCCATGGTGGGTGTCAGGGTGCGCAGCTGGTGGCCGTCGGTGCGCAGGTAGTCGGCGAGTTTGAACGAGTCCCCGGGATCGGTTTTGGCCCGGGCGGCACCCCAGCGAGGCCGGATGGCGTTGAATGCGTTGGGGTGTATGGGAATTACCGGATGCCCGGCGGCCAGCATCCGGTCGACGACCAGGCCCCGGGTGGTCTCGATCGCGACCGGCAGATCGGCAGGGTCGCCGTGGCGGCGCAACCGGGCCAGCGTGGTGGTCATCCCGGTCTCGGTGTGGGCCAGGGCCCATCGGTCGGTTCTTGTTCCGGCCTGGTCGATGACGGTCACGTCATGCGAGCCGGTGGCCCAGTCCCATCCCGCGAACACGCGCGCGGTACTCCTTCGTCACTGGTGAAGGACCCGCTCGATCACGGGGACGCCCGCCGGAAGCTCACTAATCGGCCCTTGACCAGGTCAGGGCATGTTCCTAAGGCCGGTAAGGCGACCCCGGCCCGGCAGAGCTGGCAAGACTCATGCTGGCCGTCGAACGGCTCGCAACGATGGCCATGCACCCACCGGGACCGAGGGATCACAACCCTACTCGACCGGGCTGCAGAAAGGATGGTGCCCTAGTGAGCACAGAGCGGCGGCCGGCCCGCGAGATCGTGCTCGTCGGGAACTTCGACCCGAGGAAGCAGCCCCCGAAACCCGGGTTCACGACGTTCATGCTCGACAATGCGTCCGGGAAGCTCGACCGGATCGCCGAGCACGCTCAGGGGATCAGCGTTGGTTACACCGCGGTCGACCACCGCCGCGGCCTCGTCTACTGCACGGACGAAGCCGACACGCTTCCTGGCTCCTACAGCGGCGGCGGTGGCCAGGTACTGGGTTATCAAGTCTCCGACGACGGACTCGAGCTCACCGAAGTCACCCGATCCCCGAGTTTCGGTTGCCTGCCAAGCGGAATCGCGCTCAACTCCGACGCGACGCGGGCGGTCACGACCCACCACACGAACCGCACGCCCTCCACACACGTCAAACAAACCGCCGACGGGTACGTGCTCGACACCGTCTGGGATGATCCGACGACGGTCCTGTTCCCGCTCGACGGCCTGGGCCGGGTCGGCCCGCCACTCGATGTGTTCACCCATCGCGACCGGCCGGGCCCTCTCGACAAGCAGACTCATCCCCAGTTGCATTCAGTGACCGCGTCTCCGTCGGGATCGTTCTTCGTCGTCTGCGACAAGGGCAGCGACCTGGTCGAGACGTTCCGCGTGCGGGACGACCGCCTGGAGCAGGTCGCGCGCCATCCGTCCGCCCCCGGGAGCTCGCCGCGTTATTCGGCATTCCACCCGACGCTGCCGTATTTCTGGGTGAATCACGAACGAAGGCTCATCGTCGAAGCCTTCCGGTACGACGAGTCCGGAGGCATTGTCTCGGCCGGCGTATTCGACACGGCGCCCGATGGCGTCAGCGAGCTGCCCGGTTCGGTTCAGGCTGACCTCCGCGTGCATCCCAACGGCAAATCCGTCTACACACTGCTCCGTCTGGTCGACGCGCTGACCGTGTTCACAGTGGACGATTCCACCGGCGCGCTGCGGATCATTCAGGAAATCCACTTGCCGGATCGTGGTCCACGCGCTTGCGCCATCAGCCCCGACGGCAGACATCTTCTCCTCGCGACCACAGATCCCGGAGCAGTCACGGTCTGGAAGATCAGCGACGACGGGCGCCTCGCGGACACCGGCACACGAGTGGAGGTGGCCGCCGCCGGCAGCGTCACGTTCGCCCCTCGTCGATGACCGAGTCGGCCGAAGAACACAGCTTCCACAAAGGAGATATTCATGCTTGAGATTTCCAGCAGCGGCATCCGTTACGAAGCCGGCACGATCGGCGTCATCACGTTGGACCGGCCCGGTAAGCGAAACGCCATCGACGATGCCATGCGCGCCGGTCTCCGCGACGCGATCGAAAACGCCGCGGCGAGCAGCGACCTTCGTGCGCTTGTCCTCACTGGTTCCGGTGTGGCGTTCTGCGCGGGCGGCGATGTTCGCGGGATGGAGAAGCGCCTCGAAGAAGGAGATCGCGCACCCGAATTGGGGTGGCGTCGGCAGCGGAGCCTGCACTGGACACTGGAACTGTTTCACGATCTCCCGGTCCCGACCATCGCCGCCGTCAATGGCGCGGCGATGGGACTCGGACTCGATCTCGCGCTCACCTGTGATTTCATCGTTGCCGCGAAGAGCGCGACGTTCGCCGAATCGTTCGTGCACCGGGGCCTCGTCCCGGACGGCGGCAGCATGTACCACCTGCCGCGGCGCGTCGGACTCGCTAAGGCCAAGGACTTGGTGTTCAGCGGCCGGCGCGTGGACGCGGAGGAAGCGCTGGCGATCGGTCTCGTCGACCGGCTCGCCGAGGACGGATCGGCCCTCGAGGACGCACTCGCGTGGGCCGCCGAGTTCGCAGCCCGTCCGGCGACGGCAATCGGAGTGGCGAAGGAGATCCTGAACGTGACGTTCGAATCGGGGCTGGAGGAGGTCGATCGCCTCGGCGCCCAGGCTCAGGCGATCTGCTATTCGACGCCGGACCACCGGGAGTCCGTCCGCGCCTTCCTCGCTTCGCGGCGCTCGCGCTGAGAAGGGTGCAGATGGCCTACGTCGACGCCAAGGAAACCAGTCCCGAGCGCATTTTCACGGCTCCGTTTTTCTATCTCATGATCGCGAACGGGCTGCTGCGGTTCCGCACGTTCATGCTCGTGTCGCTGGTGCCGCTTTATGTCATCCAACGCGGGTTCGGGGCAACCGAAGCAGGGCTCACGACAACGCTCTACATGATTGCGGCGGTCCTAACGCGACCGTGGGCGGGCCGAAGTGTGGAGACCCGAGGACGATGGGCCGTGATGACCGCCGGCGCGGTCATTTTCTGCGTCGCCACGGGCCTGTACGTCTTACCACTGCCGGTCTGGCTGGTTCTGGCCGCGCGAGCAATCCAGGGCTGGGGCTTCAGTTTCAACGGCACCGCGGCGATGACACTCGCGACCGACATCATCCCCGAAGCACGGATGTCGCAGGGAATCGGATATCTCGGCATCGAGCAGACCGTCGCTCAGGTATTCGCCCCCGCAGTCGCACTGTGGCTCCAGACCGAATTCGGTTACACGGTGGCGTTCGGCGGAGTCTTCGGCATCGCCGTGCTCGACATCGTCGTCCGATTCCCGCTCGCGGCAACGGCGAAGAAGGTCGACGCGGACCGCCGACGCGCCGCCGCCGAGGAACATTCGGCATCGCCCGCGTCCGGCGATCACGCTGCGGCCGCGAAGCACCCATCGCGCTCCCGGCTCATCGACCGGCTGATCGAACGCGGGGCCTGGAAGCCCTCGCTGGTGATGTTCTTCGTCGCGCTGGGAACCGTCAGCGTGAACACCTTCCTCGCGGCCTGGGCGATCGAGCGCGGCATTGCCAATCCGGGGGTGTTCTTCACCGCAAGCGGAATCATGGCCGCGGTGTCGCGGATCGGCGTCAGCCGCGTCGGGGAACGCTTCGGCCAATTGTGGGTGATCGGGCCCGGAATCATGTGCGAGATAGTCGCCATGGCGCTCATCGCGTGGACGCCGAACCTCCCCGTGCTCCTCCTCGGCGGTGCATTTTTCGGCCTGGGACTCGGCCTGGTCACCCCCGGGCTCAACGCGCTGGCCGTGCTTGCCGCGAACAAACAATCGCGTGGCATGGCGAACTCGACGTTCTTCATGAGTCTCGACCTCGCGAACGCCATCGGTGCGGTGTTGCTCGGATTCGCCGCGGACTTCGGCGGGCTTCGTTCCTCATTCGAGGCCGCCGCCGCACTGATGGCGGTCGCGCTCGCCTTGCTGCTCGTCCTCAGCAAACTCGGCGTGATCAGCTCCAGGCCCGAACCGGCAGGAGCAGGTTCCCGGCTTCAACGCTGAGCACGTCCCACTCGATCCGCGCTGAGGAAACATTTGTGAGAGAACAAGTTTCGCACCGTGGCGGCAAGGACCGCGACCTGTCACACCGCGACAAGACTCGCCAGGGCTGCGCTGGCCCGCTCGGCGTCGCCGCCGGCGATGGCCTCGATCATTTCCTCGTACCGGAGCGCCGTAGCTTCGAGCGCACTCCCTCGCAGCAGCGCCTTTCGTTCAGTGTGAGCGATCCGCACCCGCAGCCGGCCGACGATCTCCCCTGCGACATTCTGCGCGGATACCCGCAGCACAAGGTCGTCGAACTCCCCTACCGCCCGTTCGAACTCCGTCAGGTTGCGAGACGTGACCGCCTGGCGCAGAGCTACGCCAATTCGGTGGAAGCGTTCAACATCGGCTTCGCCGGCCATCCTCGCCGCTTTGGCCACGCACATCGCCTGCAGCGCCAGGCAAGCTTCAGCGGTTTGCGTCGCCTCCTCCTCCGTGATCGCGCGTACGCGCACGCCACTGTGCGGGATCTGTTCGAGCAGCCCTTCGTGGACGAGTTTCATCAACGCGCCTCGCACCATCCCACGGCTCGCACCGAGCTTCTCGCCAAGGTCGGCCTCGACCAAGCGTTGCCCGGGAAGCAATTCACCCGTCGCGATCCCCCGACGGACGGCCTCAACCACATGCGCCTGCGCGTGCACCGTTCAGCGCTCCGCCCAGGCCCGGCGCACATCGAGCCACCTGATCGACCTGTATCGCGCGACGACACCGCGAACCGGTCCTGCCGACCGGATAAGGCTCCCGCCCGGAAACACCTCTACCAACCAGTGGGCGATCCGACTCATGGCCTGCCGCAATCGAGTCATCTTTTCGCCCACTGGATCACCAACCTTGAAAGTTTGTTTACTGGCAAGCAGATTGTAATCAGCTCCGGCAATTTCTCCAAGTCCTTTGTGCACCATCCTCTTTATCAGAGCCAGTTTTTCCGAGCACTGAAAACTCGGCAGAGACCGGGTAAGCCTCGCCGAAAATCCCATCGGAAGGCGATGATCGCTGCCCACACCGGCTGCCGGGCATCGCTCGATACCGAACCACACCAGACGGAAAGGCCCCTTTTATGACGTCAAGAGCCGATCACCGAACAGTGCCCGGAGTTCGAACCGGCATCGTGGGTGGGTGCGCACTGACCGTGCTCTTCGCCGCAGGCCTGCTATGGGCGAAATGGCTCCCCTATGCCGTCAAGGCGATCACGATGGCCAGTACACACACATGGTCAGGTGGCGCGATCTTCGCGAAGGCCGGCGCGCCGGGGGCCAGCCCCTCACTGTCTGGCGCATGGCGATTCAGTACCGCCTACTTCGAGTCGGTCTGGCCTGCCGCGGTGGTCGGGCTGGCGCTCGCCGCCGGTGTCGACGCCTTGATGCCGAAGGCGTGGCTGTTGTCCGCACTGAACCGCCGAACACGGCTCGGACAGACCATCGCCGGAGGCGTGGCGTCCTTACCCAGCCTCATGTGCACCTGCTGCACCGCGCCGGTCGCCGTCGGGCTGCGTCGACGCGGCGCGGGCGTAGCGGCCAGTCTCGCCTACTGGGTGGGCAATCCGGTGCTGAACCCGGCTGTGCTCGTTTTCCTCTTCCTGGTGGCGCCCTGGCAGTTCGGGGTGACCCGGCTGGTAGTCGGGGTTTTGCTCGTCGTCGGCGCCAGTGCCCTGGTGGCGCGGCTCGCCCGCCCTTCGGCATCCACGGAAACTACGACCGGAATTCCCTGGGAGACAACAGAACCATCGCGGGCGAGGGACCTGCCGCGACGATACCTGCGATCGCTCGGCCGGTTCGCGCTGATCTTCGTTCCGGAGTACGTCGTAGTCGTTTTCCTCGTCGGCGCGCTGAGCGGCTGGCTCTCCGACTTCTCCGGCCTGGCCGCGACACTCGGCGTGGCGACAATCCTCGTCTGCGCCGCGCTCGGCACGCTCCTGGTGATCCCGACCGGCGGCGAGATCCCCGTGGTGCTCGCACTGACGGCAACCGCACCCTCGATCGGAAGTGCGGGCGCCTTGCTGATCGCCCTGCCCGCGCTGAGCCTGCCGTCAATGATAATCGTCGGCCGCGCCCTGTCGTGGCGAGTAACCGTCGCAATGGCCGGGGCCGTAGCACTCGCAAGCGTATTCTCGGCCGTACTGCTCGTCCTGTTGTGGTGATCTGAGGCCGCCGGAAAGCGCGCCCTCCCGTCTGCCCCGATCAGCGAACAGTTCGGCGGACAGCGCGTTGTCGCGTGCAACCCGCCGCGCCCTGCCATCACGTCCTCGATGCTGTCGGTGTGCCGCTGGCGATCATCGTTTACCTGCGGGCCTGGGGGTTTTCGTTTTCTGGCGCAGTCTCTCATAGGGTGTTTGGCCGTCGAGGCCGCCGTGGGGCGGTCGAAGTTGTAGTAGTCCTGCCGCTCCTTGAGACGGGCGTTGAAGATGTCGATGTCGTCGATGACGATCCCGTCGAGCAGAAGGTAGAACTCTTCCGCGTCGATGCGGTGACTGCGCTCGACCTTGCCGTTCAGCCGCGGGGTGGCGGGCTAGATGTAGATGTGGTTGATGCCCTTGTCGAGCACGTGCCAGTGGAACGCCGACTGGAACTCCGCGCCGTTGTCGGTCTGGATCGTCTCGACTGCGAACGGCAGCTGGGACAGCACGTAGTCGAGGAACTGGACGGCCGTTTTCTGGTTGTTGTCCGGGTAGACGTTCAGCACCCGCAGGCGGGTGCAGTCGTCGAACGCGGTGTACTGGCAGAACTTCCCGCGCCGGCCGACAGGCGTGGCTCCGGGCTTGTGCTTGCCTGAGCCAGGCAGCGGTTCGACGAACTTGACATCGATCTGCACGTGGTGGCCCGGCCGTTGCTTCTCGTAGCGTTTCCAGCGGCGGTCGTGCCGCTTGTAGCGCTGTGAGGCCGGTAGCCGGCTCATGTCGAGGCGGTCGAGGATGTGCCACACACCGGACTTGCTGATCGTGACGTCGTGATACCGCTTGAGGTACACCTCGATCACCTCGGCGCGGGTCGCATTCGGGATGGTCCGCGGCCGCTTCGACCGGTCGCGCGGCCCATCGGTGCCTTCGGCCCGGTAGCGACGCAGCCAGTTGTAGTACGTCTGCCGCGTGATCCCAAAGTAGCGGCAGGTCATGTCCGCGTTCCCAGCGACTTCCTCGACGTGGCACAGGACCGCCAAGCGCCAACGCACCTGGCGGTCCAGCTGGGGCTCACTCGCCCAGACTCCCTCGTGATCAAGAGGCGAGGGGGTCAAGCGTCTCCGTCAGTTTATATTGACAGATGCACGACAGACGGCCGAATCTCGGTATCCGGGCACGGATGCGGACGAAGTCCTTCACCTCACATCTTTTCGCCGCGCCACCCCCGCGACCCGTCATAGTAATAGTAACCTTGGCCACTGGCGCCGTGAGCGGGAAGCAGCAAACCGAACGATTTTCAGTAGCGCTTCTTCGCCCCGGGCGGCACTTGCGAAACCACAAACCTCGTCACGCCGGTCGCGAAGAGAGCGCCAGCCTTCTGGAGCGAGGCTCTCACCCGGTGGCAGGCTCCTTCTGGGGCGCCGCTTGCGCCGATGGCCCCTCCACAGCCGCCGGCGATACACCACGCCGCGTCTGCCAACCCGCCGCCGCGGCGACGAAGAAGGGCGCGAAGATCGAGGTCAGGATCGTCGGTGCGGCGATCTGAGCCGGGCGAGCGCATCCATCGACCGGTAAGCCTGGTCGGCCAACGCCACCGCGGCGGGCGCGGCGACGGCGTTGCCCGTGGTCGTGGTCTCAGCCGCGCCGGCGATCACATTGCGCTGCTCCTTATACCGGCGCCGTAGGACGTGGATGCCCCGTAGGAACAGCATCACGCCCACCCGGGAGGGCGACCGTGAGCAGCCCCAACAGCACGCCGGGTACTCCAGCCTGTCTGAGTGCCGCGAGATCGAAGCCTCTCCCCATGCAGAATGCCATGAGGGAATCAACAATTCTTCTCCGCAAAGGCCACCACTGACTTCGCGGAGAACCAGCACCACAGGCAGAGAACAGCCTGCAGCGAACCGATGTCGGAACGGAACTTGTCTTTGAAAATGAGTACGTGCGCGTCTGGGAGCTCGTCCTCGCAGTTCCAAATTGTGGGCGCCGACGGGATCCCGGAACATCCGATCCCCAATGTCGGCGACCAGGAGCACCGCCAGATCATCGTCGAACTCCTGGGGAAAGTCTCGCAGTGACGAGACCGTGCCGTCCACCAACAACAGCCGTATGCGGTACACCGACGCGGCCGACGAGGAGAGGAAGTAGTCGGCAGCGCACCACGCGATCCCACCAGGGGATGACGACGGGACGGCATGGCCCGTCGATCCGTCACCACCTTCGAAAGGGACCTTCGCCCCGGTGCGTGCTCGGGTATAGCGGCCGCTGCGAGCTGCAAGGCTAGGCTGGGGGCGGATAAGACCAGCTCAGGAGCGCAGCTGTTGCCGTCGCAGACTCGGCCCGCGTCCTGACCGACGGCCGGGAGAGTCGTGGAAGTTCGGCAGCTGCAGTACGTTTTGGCCCTGGCGGAGGAATGCCACTTTCAGCGTGCGGCCAGTCGGTTGTCGGTTTCGCAGCCTTCGCTGAGCCAGCACATCCAGCGCGTCGAACGCGAGGTGGGGGTGGAACTGTTCGTGCGTTCCACCCGGAGCGTGTCCCTCACGCCGGCCGGCGAGGTCCTGGTCGCTCGCGCCCGTGAGATTCTCGCCGGCCTGGACGATGCGATCGAGGCGACGAGGGAACGCGGAGAAGGTGTCACCGGCCGGCTGTCGATCGGAATCGCCGGTTCGGCCACGTACTCGCTGGTTCCGCGGCTCGTGCGGGGTTTTCGGCACGAGCATCCGCGGCTCGTGATCCACCTGAGTCCGGAGATGATGACGAGTCAGCAGGTTCCCGCTCTTGTGGATGGCCGGCTGGACATCGGGTTCCTCCGTCCTCCGGTCGCTGTCGACGGCTGGTCGGTCGAGGTCGTCGACAGCGAGCCGATGGTCGCGCTGCTCCCGGCGGGACATCCCGGAGCGGCCGCGTCGAGCGTTCGGCTCACCGACCTCCAGCGGGATCCGTTCATCACGTTTTCCAGCCGATCGGACTCCCGCGCGAACCAAGTGGTCTTCTCCGCCTGCAGGAAGGCGGGTTTCGACCCGCGGATCGGTCAGGAGGTCGGCATGGTGGCCGCGGTCGTCGGCCTGGTCTCGGCCGGTATCGGTGTTGCCGTCGTGCCGCACTCCATCCAGTGCGTCAAGGTTGATGGGGCGGTCTACCGGCCCATCGACGACGGGCCGTCGTTGGACCTGGCGATGTGCTGGCGGGAGGAGATGTCCCCCGCTGTCGCTCGATTCGTGCGCTATGTACAGAAGTCGATCGCCGCGCCGCTGGCCGACCAAGTCCGGCGTGCGATCGAAACGCACGACGCACGACGACTGAGTTCGAGTTCCGGGCATTCGAGGTGATGCGGGCCCGGCGCGCGGCGACTTCCGTGCGCCGGGGCCGCCAGATCATTCGGTCGCCAGCTGTGGCGTTGCTCGCTTCCGGTCGTACCATCGCTCCTCGGCTTCGACCGACACGCCCCGTTTGGCTTGCTGACGGGAGACGAACGCGACGACGAAGGGGATGAGTAGCGCCGTCACGACTGTCGAGGTTGCCACCTGAGCGGTCGCCACTGCTTCGACTCCCTGGTATGCGGGATCGATCAGTGCGATGGCGGCGGGAACCGCGACGGCGTTACCCGCTGTCGTCCCTTCGGCGGCGCCGGCGACGACGTTCCGGCATTCGCGTGGCCGGCGGCGAATGAGGTGGATTGCCCGCAGGACCAGCATGGCTGCCCCGCCGCACATCGTGATGGTCATCAGGGCGAGCAGAATTCCCGACAGGCCCGCCCGGCCCAGGGTGGTGAGGTTGATACCACTGCCGACGCCGAACGCCATGAACGGGATGAGCAGCAGCCCACCCGGGCTGAGGAATTCGCGTGCCTTCGGGCTGAAGTTGCCCAGGATGAACCCGATGACGAACGGGATCAGCAGGCCAAGGAACGTCTTGAAGGGGAATGCGGCCAACCCGGAGATGCCGAGCGCGAGAAGCGTGATGAACGGACCGTCGTTCAAGGCGATGATACCGGCGGCGCCCCGGTCGGTCGTGTTACCGAATTGTTTCATCAATGCTGCGTACAGTGCCGTGTTCGAGTTCGTCATCGCAGCGATGATGGCCAGCGGCACAAGGCCGAACAGTGTGCCACCGGGAAGAATGTAGGCCACCGCCAGTCCGACGGTTACGCCAGCGGCGGTTTTGCCGAGCAGGGTTGCCACGCCCTTTTCCACCGCGGGCCCCGTGGTCCGAGGGTTCAGTTCCGCGCCCATGCACAGGAAGAAGAGCCCGATGAGCGTGCTGGTCCCGGTGTGGAACAGGGCCGTGGTGAACCCGCCGATGTTCAGCAAGCCGGGCAGGAAGGTGCTGACCAGCGCGCCCAGCAGCAACGGGCCGATGTTGATCAGTCCGGGAATCCGGCCGCAGACACGACCGACTCGTTGTAGTCCGTTTTTCATGATCGCTGTTCCTTCATAAAATCGCGCCGACCTTCGGTCTTGAAATCGCGCTGTTACTTATCCGCAACGAAGACGAAGGGGCGCGATTCGGGGACTTGTCATGATAATGCTTGGCCGCCGTCAGGACGTATGGCCGGCTGGAGGGGGTGCGGGGCAGTCGATTGCTGCAGATCTTCATTAATCGGACGAGTCTTTTGAAGATTTGCTGAACTGTAGGTGGATGACGCGAGGAGATCCAGAGAGACTTTTGTTCTATTGAGATCCAGCAGCAATTGATTGCACTGCTCAATAGGTATGAAATACCCTTGTCGGCTCACGGCAGGGCTGGGTAGTGTGGCCGTGGCGACAGAAACATAACGCGCCTTCCGCTTGATGCGAAGCGCGATATTTCCACCGCACTCACCGGATTCATTTCCGGATCGAAGTAACGGGAGGTAAGCGGTCCATGGAACTGACTGACGTCGGCACCAGGGTGCTGTACGAGGACGAGCAGGTGCGGGTCTGGGAGATGGTGCTGGCCCCCGGCGAGGCCGTGCACTGGCACAAGCACTGGCACGACTACGCCTACGTGTACGTCACCGGGGACAACGTGCTGGAGACAACGCTGACCCCGGAGGGCGAGCCGTTCCTCGCCAGTTTCGAGCGGCACCACTCGCAGTCGCAGGTCGTCGGCGCGGAGGGCATCCCGATCCACCGCATCCGCAATGTCGGAGACCACCCGCACCGCCAGATCATCATCGAGACGCTGGGGCCGTCACTGTCCCAGGAGACGCTGCCGGCGGTCAACAACGGGCGCATGCAGCTGCTCGACGCCGACAGCACCGCGGGCGCCGCGAAGTGACAGCGCACGACTGCTCCGGATCGATTGTGGGTGAACAGCAGTGAGTCCTACCCGTCCTGAGTTGAAAGGCACCTTCGGGATGGTGGCCTCGACGCACTGGCTGGCGAGCAGCGCCGGTTACGGCGTTCTCGCCGCGGGCGGGAACGCGTTCGACGCCGCGGTCACCTCGGGATTCGTCCTCCAGATCGTCGAACCGCATCTCAACGGGCCCGGCGGGGAGGTCCCCATCCTCTTCATGAAGCCCGGCGGGCGTGCCCAGGTCCTCTGTGGCCAAGGCGTGGCTCCGGCAGCGGCGACGGTGGAGGCGTTCGACGGGTACGAGCGGGTTCCCGGTCTCGGTGTCCGGTCCGCGTGCGTCCCTGGCGCCTTCGACGCCTGGATGCGGCTTCTGCTCGACCACGGCCGTCTGTCGCTGCGCCAGGTGCTCGAACCCGCGATCGACTGTGCGCACAATGGTTTCCCCATCGTGCCGAAGATCGCGAGCACGATCGAATCGGTGGAGCAGCGCTTCCGGCAGGAGTGGCTCAGCTCGGCGGAGGTGTGGCTCCCCAAGACCGGGGCAGGTCAGCTGCACCGGTGCCCGCAGATCGCCGAAACCTACCGTCGTCTCCGGGGAGAGGCCGAGGCGTGCTCGAGTGACCGCGACGGACAGATCGAACATGCCCGTCGCATCTGGTCTCAGGGCTTCGTCGCGGAGCACATCGATCAGTTCCTGCGCACTGAGGTTCCCGACGGGTCCGGCGGCGTCTCCACGGGTCTGCTGACCGGTCAGGACATGGCCGGGTGGTCCGCGGAGTACGAGGACACGGCATCGGTCGAGTACGGCGGATACACCGTCCACAAACCCGGCGCCTGGAGCCAGGGTCCGGTTTTCCTGCAGCAGCTCCAATTGGCCAAGCACACCGGGCTCGCGGAGCTGACGGACTCGAATTCCGCGGAGTTCGTCCACCTGATCACGGAAGCGGCCAAACTCGCGTTCGCCGACCGTGAAGCCTGGTATGCCGACCCTCGGTTCGCCGATGTCCCGCTGGACGAACTGTTGTCCGATCGCTACGCGAAGGAACGCGCGGCGCTGATCACCGACGTCGCCTCACTCGATCTTCGCCCCGGAACCGTCTCCGGGCGCACGCCCTATCTGCCGCCGCAGGCCACCGTGCCCGTGGGTACGGTCCCGGTCGAACGCGGCAACGGCGAACCGACCGTGAGCCGGGGCGGCGAGCCGCGTGGCGACACCTGCCACGTCGATGTCGTGGACCGTGAGGGCAACATGGTGGCTGCCACGCCCAGCGGTGCGTGGCTGAGCAGTTCGCCGGTCGTGCCGGGTCTCGGGTTCCCGATCGGGACCCGGGCGCAGATGTTCTGGCTCGACCCGCGTTCGCCCAACTGCATCGCGCCCGGCAAGCGACCGCGGACCACCCTCAGCCCCGGTCTCATCTCGCGGGGCGCCGAGCCGGTGCTCGCCTTCGGGACCCCCGGAGGCGACCAGCAGGACCAGTGGACGTTCTCGTTCCTGCAGCGCTGGCTCCATCACGACATCGACCTCCAAGAGGCCATCGACGCGCCGAACTTCCACAACAACTCGTTCCCCAGCTCCTTCTATCCCCGGGAGATAGCGCCCGGGCAGCTGGTCGTCGAGTCCCGGTTCGGTGCCGAAGTGGTGCGAGCGCTGGAGAACCGGGGACATCGCGTCGTGCGCTCGGAACCGTGGTCACTCGGCCGTATCTCCGCCGTTGCCCGGGACGCCGAGTCGGGTCTGTTGTCCGCCGCGGCGAACCCCCGGGGGCGACAGGGGTACGCAGTGGGCCGGTGAGTGTCTCTTGTGGACGGTGACCTGAGAGTGCCCGTCCGTACCGCCGGGCGAGGGAAAACCGGGATCGACTGTCCAAATGAGCATTCGTGCCGGGACCGAACACGAGTTCTTCCGGCCCGGCGGTTGACGCCAATCGCCAATTCTCGGGTAACGAAGGCAGGAGGTGGATCGCTTGAAACCCGGACCGGCTCCCGTCGAACGGCAGTCGTTGGAGAGCCGGGCGATGATGGCGCTTCGTTCCTTCATCACGTCAGGTGACGTTGAGCCCGGCGCCCGGCTGACCGAGATCGACCTGTCCGAGCGACTCGGGGTCGGGCGAGCGACGCTGCGCACCGTGCTGGCTCGGCTGGCCGACGAGGGGCTCGTGGTCAAAAAGCCATACGCCGGATGGCATGTCATCGAGCTCGACGAGCAAGCGGTCTGGGAAATCTGGACCTTGCGTGGCAGTTTCGAAAGCCTCGCCGGCCGGCTGGTCGTCGAGCACGGCGACGCGGCTGCCCTCGACCGGATTGCCGCGGCGCACCGGACGCTCGTGGACGCCTGCACGGAGGGCGACCTGAACGAGATCAGCCGGCGTGACTTCGAATTCCACCGGGCGGTGCTGGTGGGCTCGCGCAACCAGCGCTTGATCCGGCACTACGACGTCGTCGCCCATCAGGTCCGGATGTACATCCGGGTCAGCAACTCCGAGGTCGCTGCCGATCCGGACGACATCGTCGAACAGCACAGGGCGCTCGCGGCCGCTTTCGCGGCTCGCGACGCCGACCGCGTGTTCGCGGAGGCATGGAAGCACAACGAATCGGAGGGTGGACGGTTGCTTGCGCGACGAACCGCACTGAGGGAGAACGCCGGATGAGCTCACCCACGACGGGAAAGACCGCCACGGGACCGGGTAGCTCCGATGTCCTGCGCCAACTCGGGCTCGCGGGCGGCGGTGGGCTGTCCGATGAGCACGTCGCGATGTCGCCTCGCGAGGCGGCCGGCCTGGCACAGGACTTGTGGCGTCTCGATGTCGTCGACGCCGATCGGTTCGCGACGGAGAAAGACGACACATTTCGTCTCTCCTGCCGGAGCGGCCGCTCGGTCGTGGTGAAGGTGTCCCACCCGGGCGAGCACGCCGAACAGGTCGACTTCGAGACCGCGCTGCTGCACCACGTAAGCCAAGGGCCGAGCCCTGTGCCTGTGCCCGAACTGCTGCCGAGCCGCCACGACACGTTGCTGGAAACCGTGGTGGATTCCGCGGGCCAGCGCCGGATCGCCCGGGTCATGACCTGCCTCGACGGCACTCCCCTGGATTCGGTCGGTTCCGACGCGAAGCAGCGGGAACAGGTGGGCGAGATGTTGGCACACCTGCGGCACGCGACAGCGAACTTCTCGCATCCGCAGGCCAGTCGGCTGTATGCGTGGAACGTCGAGATTCTCCCGTACCTCGAACCACTTTTGGGTGCCGTTGCCGACCCGGGCCACCGCGCCCGGCTGGCTTCGGGCCTGGAGCGGTTCGACGAGGTCGTGACGCCGAAGCTCGGTGGTTTGCGCCGCCAGGTGCTGCACAACGACTTCAGTACGTCGAACCTGCTCGTCGAACCCGCCGATCCGGCTTTCGTCACCGGTGTGCTGGATTTCGGGGACGCGGTCGAAACCGCCATCGCGGTCGATGTCTCGACGGCGATGCTCAACCAGCTTCCCCGTGACTGCGGGCAGAACATGCCGAGCGACATTTTCGCCGCCGGCCGCGACGTGTTGCGCGGATACCTGCGTCACGCGGAACTCACCGACGAAGAACTGGCCGTCATCCCGCACCTGGTGATGGGCCGAGTCGTCGCGCGCGCTCTCATCACCTCGTACCGAGCCCGCCAGGTCCCGGGCAACACCGCCTACATTCTCAGGAACACCGAACAGGGCTGGGGTCAGTTGGAGTGGTTCCTCCGGCGGAGCCCGGACGAGATCGCGGCCACCTTGACGACGACCGCGACAGCAGATACGGAGCAAACCCGGTGACATCCTCGATCTCGCGTGGCGCCGGCCGGCCGCGTTCCCGCGGCAAAATGAACAACGCGTTCAACCCCGAAGCAGCCGCATCCCTTCCGCCCGCCGAGCAGCGAATGATCGCGCGCCGCGAGCGGCTGCTCGGCCCGGCGTACCGCTTGTTCTACGACAAACCCTTGCACATCGTCCGCGGCCGCGGGTGCCGGCTCTGGGACGCCGACGGCAACGAGATCCTGGACGCCTACAACAACGTCGTCTCGGTCGGTCATGCCCATCCTCGAGTGGTCGAGGCAGTCCACGAGCAGATGCAGACGCTGTGCACGCACACGAGGTACCTGCACGCGGGCGCACTGGACTACGCCGAACAACTACTCGACACCATGGGCGGCCGTGCCGGCGACGGACACGCCATGTTCACCTGCACCGGGTCGGAGGCGAACGACCTGGCGTTGCGCATCGCCCGCCACCACACCGGCCGACGCGGCGTGATCGTGACCTCCGAGGCCTACCACGGGAACTCCGCGGCAACCGCCGAGTTTTCGCCGTCGCTGGGCGACAACTCGCCCCTGGGCACCTGGGTCCGGCGGGTTCCCACCCCGGACTCGTACCGCGTGCCGCGGGCCGAGCTCACCGCGTGGTTCAGCGAGCACGTGCGCCGGCAGATTCGCGAACTCGAGCGGCACGGCGAAGGACTGGCCGCGTTGGTCGTCGACTCGATGTTCACCTCCGACGGGATCTACGTCGACCCCACCGAGCTGCTCGCTCCGGTCGCCGAAATCGTGCGCGAGGCCGGCGGGCTCTTCGTCGCCGACGAGGTGCAATGCGGCTTCGCCCGCAGCGGTGAGCACACGTGGGGTTTCCAGCGGCACGGAATCGACCCCGACATCGTGACGCTCGGCAAGCCGATGGGCAACGGATACCCGGTCGCCGGCATCGCCGTCGCCTCGGAGGTGGTGGAGAGGTTCGGCCACGACATGCGTTACTTCAACACCTTCGGTGGAAACACCGTGGCCGTCGCGGCCGCCCAGGCGACGCTCGACGTGATCCGCGACGAGGGCCTGGCCGAGAACGCGAACCGCACCGGAGCGGTGCTGCGCGAGGGCATCGAAGACCTGTCGAAGCGTTTCGAACAAATCGGCGATGTGCGCGGAGCGGGCCTCTACATCGGAGTCGAGATCGTGTCCGACCGTGCGGCGCGGACCGCGGACGGCGGTGAAGCGGCACGCATCGTCAACGGTCTGCGGGAGCACGGGGTGTTGATCTCGGCCACCGGCGCCCCCGGCAATGTCCTCAAAATCCGGCCCCCGCTCGTCTTCTCCGCCGCGGACGCCGACCGGCTACTCAGCGCGCTGGGCGACGTCCTGGCTGCCTGACGAAAGTCGTTGCCAGGGCGGGACATCTCGTGCTGGCATTCACCCCGCACCTCTGTAACGCAAGGAGTTTTCGATGGCCAGCACTCAGAAACCGATCGGTGTCGCGCTGATCGGATGCGGCCGGGTTTCCGATGCTCATCTGGGCGCGATCACCTCGCAACCCGAAAAGGGCAGGCTGGTCGCGGTGGTCGACCGGAATCCCGAGCTGGCGCGAGCCGCGGCTGAGCGCTTCGGCGCCGAGCACGCCTGTGCCAGCATCGACCAGGCGATGAAGATCCCCGAGGTCGAAGCCGCCATCATCTGCCTGCCGAACCATCTCCACGGGGAGGCGTCGATCCAGTGCCTCAACGCGGGCCGTCACGTGCTGGTGGAAAAGCCGATGGCCGACGACTACGCCACCACCGTCGCCATGGGCGAAGCGGCGGAGGCCGCCGGCAAGGTGCTCGCCGTCGGTCAGTCGCGCCGGCACGGCTCCGCCATTCGCTACGTACAGGACCACCTGGAGTCCTTCGGTGAGCTGCGCGCCATCCAGGCGTCGTTCTGCATGTACTGGGACGGCCCGCAGGCTCCTTGGTGGGCGGAGCGCACAGCTAAGGACGGACTGGTGCTCTCCCTGCTGGGCTCGCACACCATCGACTTCGTGCAGATGATGCTCGGCAAGCACCCGCTGCGCGTGCACGCCGAGGCCACCCGCCTGCGCGACTGCTGGAGCGCCGAAGACGAGGCGATGATCCTCATCCGCTACCCGCAGAACAAGATGGCGACAGTGCACCTGTCGTACAACCAGCAGCCGTTCTTCGAGCGTTACCACCTCCTGTTCGACACGTCGATCGTCGAGGTGCGCGACGTCAACATGGTGCTGGTCAACAACGAGGTGGTCCACGCGCCCGCGGAGGAAGCCACGCTGCTGGTCACGAACGAGCTGTTCAAGAACCAGTTCGCCGAGTTCGCCGCGGCATGTCACGGGCTTCCGAACCGCAGTGCCCTGCACCCGCACGGTATCGCGCTCATGCGCGTCATCGATGCCGCGCTGGAGTCGTCCCTGGCCAACCAGACCGTAGCCATGCGGTGGTGACAACAGCGCAATCCCTCCTGAGCGCCTCCGGCGCAGGCTGGAAACAGCTCCCACGCTCTCACGACGTCCGCACTGGTGCGCCGAGCTGAACCCATCGATCCGTAACATCCCGGAACGTCGAGGTGACAGGGGCACCAAGCGCGCCCACCGAGCGGCTCCCGAGCTCGGCGCGCGGAAATCAGGTTCCACGCCGGAACACCGCCTGCCACAGGCTCCAACACCCCACGAAACCGAAGCCCGGCAGAAAGTCGACTATGACCGTTGACACCACCGGTAACCCGTAGCATATTACCGTTAACCCTGTACTCAAGAACATGGGAGCGGCCATGAGTGGACACTCACCAGACGACGATGACCGCCACCTCGCCGCGCTCGGCTACAAGCAGGAACTGGTCCGCAACCTGGGAAGCTTTTCGACTTTCGCCACGGGCTTCGCGTTCATCTCGATCCTGACCGGCATGTTCCTGCTGTTCGGGTTCGTCTACTCCAGCGGTGGCCCGGCCTCGATCTGGGCGTGGGTCGTCGCGGTGATCGGGCAGGTTCTGTTCGCGCTGTCGTTCGCGGAGCTCGCGGCCAAGTATCCGCTGGCGGGTTCGGTGTACAGCTGGACGAAACACATCACCCGCGGGACCAGCGCCTCGTGGCTCGCGGGCATCTCGATGATCCTTGCCCTGATCGTGTCCTCGGCGACCGTCGCGCTGACCATGCAGACGATCCTGCCGGCGATCTCACCGGTCTTCTGGATCTACGGTGACGGGAGCGGTCCCCATGACGCCACCATCAACGGCGTCATCCTGGGCTCGATCATGCTGGTGCTGACCACGATCGTCAGCCTGCTCGGCTCGAAAGTCCGGTCCCTCGTCAACAACATCGGCGTCTCCGTGGAACTGATCGCCAGTATCGTGCTGATCGTCGGGCTCGCGATCAACGCGAAGCATGGTCCGTCGGTCGTCTTCGAGACCAACGGGACAGGTCTGAACCAACCCGGCGGCTATGTTGGCGCGTTGCTGCTGTGCCTTCTGCTTGGACTGACCGTCATGTGGGGGTTCGACACGGCCGGTTCGCTGGGCGAGGAGACGATCAACCCACGACAGACCAGCCCGCGCGCCATCATCCGCGCGTTGGTGGCCTCCGGGGTGTTCGGCGCCTTGCTGATTTTGGCCGCCGTGATGTCCATTCCGAAGCTCGACGACCAGCGGATCGCCGACGATGGACTGTCCTATGTGGTCAAAGCTTCCCTCGGTACGGGGCTGGGCAACATCATGCTGGTGTGCGCGGCCATCGCGGTCTTCGTCTGCGGTCTGGCCAACCAGACCGGCGCCGTGAACATGATGTTCGCGATGGCCAGGGACAACGCGCTTCCGGGGTCGTCGCGGCTGGCCAAGGTCGCCGAGCGCGCGAAGACGCCGGTGCTGCCCCCGCTGATCGTGTTGGTGGTGGGCGTCGCGATCCTGGTCTACAACATCGGGCAGCCCGCGATCTTCCTGACTGTTTCGAGCACGACCGTGGTCTTCGCGTTGATCTCGTACTTCCTCATCACCGCCTCCTTTTCCCTAGCCCGGGTCCGCGGCGACTGGGAACAACCCGACACGCGGTACTTCCGGCTGGGGAAATGGGGCCTGGTGGTCAGTGTGGTCGCCACCATCTGGGCGGCGGGCATGATCGTGAACATCGCGTGGCCGCGCCAGGTTCTTTACAACCCCGACGAGCCCTTCCACTGGTACTTGCAGTGGGGCGGTGTGCTCATTCCGGCTGTCGCGCTGACACTCGCGTTTCTCGTGTACTGGTTCACGCAACGGAAGAAGATCGGGATCCTGCCCGAGCACTCGTCCGGCTTCGCCTCCCAGCAGTCCGCGCCCAGGGCAGAACTGGAGACCCGTTGATGCCACCGGGCGCCAGGACAGACGCTGCGGTCATGACCGTCACCGGCCCGGTGCCGGCGAGCCAGCTCGGCGCGACGCTCCCCCATGAGCACCTGTTCATCGATCTGAGCTGCTACCTGATCGACCCGGGCGACGCCGGCGCCGCGGCCGCTCTGGAGCTTCCGGTTCGGTTGGACACGCTGGACGACGTGCGCCGTTCTCCCTACGCCAACCGGGAGAACTGCGTGCTCGACGACCTCGAACTCGCCGTCGCCGAGGCCGGCCAGTTCCGTGCTCTCGGCGGCACGACCATTGTGGACGTCACGCCCGCGGAGATCGGTCGCGATCCGCTCGGGCTGCGCGCTGTCAGCCAGCGCACCGGACTGCGCATCGTGACCAGTTGCGGGCACTACATCGACGCCGCGCACACCGGAACGCTCCGGGCCGCGGCGGAAGACACGATCGCCGAACGGTTCGTCCGGGAAATCCGGGACGGCATCGGCGATACGGGCATCCGGCCCGGGATCATCGGAGAGATCGGCACCGGTGATCCGATCACCGGCTCGGAGTTGAAGATCCTGCGCGCGGCCGCCACGGCACATCGGGAAACGGGCCTGCCCATCACCGTGCACGTCCATCCACCCGCCCGGCGCGGCCACGAGGTCCTCGACGTCCTGGAAAGCGCGGGCGCCGACCTCACGCGCGTGGTGCTCGGGCATTGCGACGCGTCACTGGTGCACCCCGATATCACCTTCGAGGAAGGGGTCGCCTATCACCGCTCGCTGGCGGAGCGCGGCTGTTTCGTCGAGTACGACCTCTGCGGGAACGCCGGGCATTTCAGCACCGACACCCATTCCTGGTGGCTGCCCTCGGACCGCGAACGAGTTCAGGCGATCTCGTCGCTGGCCGAATCCGGTTTCCTGGGCTCCGTGTTGTTGTCCCAGGACGTCGGTCACAAGCACTACCTCCGCCAGTACGGCGGCTGGGGCTACGGGCACATCTTGCGTACGTTCCCCGGCCACCTCCGGGACGCCGGCTTCACCGATGCCGACATCGTCCGGATCACGGTCGACAACCCGCGGCGCATGCTTGCCGGCGATTAGATTCTTTTCACCGCAACAGGAAAACGGGGCTGTGGCACAATTCCTTGCCACAGCCCCGTTTTCTGCCTTCTCAAAGTTCCAGCAGCTCCCGGAAATACTCGTTGGTGAACGCGCCCCGCGGATCGAACCGGGCGCGAACACGGCGGAAGTCGTCCCAGCGCGGGTACGCCGCCGCGACGTCTTCGGCCCGGTAGGCGTTCCACTTCCCCCAATGCGGGCGGGCACCGAGTGACTTCATGAGTGAGTCCACTGCGGTGAAGAAGGGCACGTAGTCGGTGCCGATGACCCCCGATACCGAGACAGACGCGGTGTCGCGGCCGTACTGTGCGGACAGCCAGGCACTGTCTTGCTTCTGCCAGCGGATCTGGATCGGTGAGTCCACCTCCGGGTAATGGCTCAGCATCAGTTCCCGCAGCGCGAGGAAGGCCTCGCGATCACGGGCGGCATCGACCATGTACTCCATCTCGTGGAAGGTCGGGTCCGTCGCCGTGTCCGGGTACACCAGGTATGCGCGCCCGACACGCCCTTCCTTCAGGTGCCGCACGTCGTAGGAGTCCTCGATCTCGACCTCGTCGAGCAGCTTCACCCACCCGTAGTCCGCGGGGACGGGCTCGAAGCCGTAAAGGGCGTGCGCGCGGTCGTTGGGCATCCACCAGAACGAGAAGTGGCGATGACTCGCCTTGAGTTCGTCCCACTTTTCGAGCAGATCACGGAAGTGCATGGCGGTGTTGCGTTCCCGCAGGAAATACCGGGGCAGCAGCTGCACCTCTACCTGAGTGATGACGCCGAGGAGACCCAGCGACACCTGCGCTGCCGGATGTGCGTCGTCCCCGGCGGCGATCTCGACGAGCTCCCCTTGCCCGTCGACCAGCTGGGTCCTGGTGATGGTGGCGGAGAGGTTCGTGAGCCCGGCCCCGGAGCCCTTGGTGCCGGTGCTGGTCGCTCCGGTGATGGTCTGGAGGTCGATGTCGCCTTGGTTGGCCAGGGAAAGCCCGGCCTCCCACAGCGGCGCGCCCAGTGCGGACAGCCTCGTGCCGGCGAGGATCGTCGCCCGGCCGGTGTCACGGTCGACGGAAGTGACGCCGGTCAGGCGGGTGGGATCCACCAGCATCCCGTCAGTCGGCACGATCGGCATGATCGAGTGTCCGGATCCGGCGGCGCGCACCGTCCTGCCCTCCCGGAGGGCGGCGGCCACCACAGCCGCGACCTCGTCGGGAGTACTCGGGGTAACGATCTCGTGCGGCTGGCAGGACTGGTTGAGTCCCCAGTTCCGCCAGGTGGCTGCAGCGGTCATCGAAACCTGCCTTCGTCGTCCGTCGGAGCTCAGTGGTGGCTGGTGAGCACGTGCTTGAGCCGGGTGAACTCGGCGGCGCCGAGCGCTCCGTTCTCGATACCGAACCCGGATTCGCCGAACCCGTTGACCGCACAATCCGGACCGAACATCAGGTGTTCGTTGACCCAGACCATGCCCGCCTTGAGGTCACGGGCGAACCGGGTGGCGCGGCCGGAGTCCGAGGACCACACCGAGGCGGAGAGGCCATAGACGGTGCCATTGGCCATCGCGAGCGCTTCCTCTTCACCGGAGAAGGTCTGGACGGTCAGGATCGGCGAGAACACCTCGTTTTGGATGATCTCGTCATCCTGCGCGAGCCCGGTGACCACTGTCGGCTCCAGGTAGAAGCCAGGGCGAGCGACCCGGCTGCCCCCGGTCAGCACCTTCGCATGCGAGGGCAGCCGGTTGAGGAAGCCCACTGCCCGGCCCAGCTGCTTTTCGGAGATGAGGGGCCCGAGGGTCGTCGTTTCGGCGAACGTGTCCCCCAGCCTGACCTCCGCCATCTCGCTCAGCAACGCGGCCACGAACTCCTCGGCCGCAGTGTCTTCCACCAGGATCCGGCTCGAGGCCATGCACTCCTGGCCGGAGTTGAACAACCCGGCGTCCCTGAGCAGAGCCGCCGCTCGCGGCAGGTCCGCGTCGGCGAACACGACCGCGGGCGCGTTGCCGCCCAGCTCCATGACCGCCTTACGCAGCCCCTGCGCCGCGGAGACGGCCACGGCGCGGCCACCCGCCACGGAGCCGGTGAAGCTGACCATCCCGACTTTCGGGTTGGCGGTGAGCGCGGCACCTGTGCCCGGCCCGTCGCCCATGACCACGTTGAGCACGCCGGGCGGCAGCACCTCGTTCGCCAGCTCGACCAACCGCACGGTACTCAGCGGTGTCAGCTCGGACGGTTTGATCACCATGGTGTTGCCGACGGCGAGCGCCGGGATGACCTTGGCGATCGCTTGCAGCAGTGGGTAGTTCCACGGCGTGATCGCGCCGACGACACCGATCGGCTCGCGGCGAAAGGCCGATGTGGCGCCGTCGAGGTACTCGGCGGCGCTCGGTGCGGTCAGGTTGCGGCCGGCGGTCGCGCCGAGGCGCACCCCGTCGACACAGTCGGCGAACTCGTCGCGAAACGCCGCGATCGGCTTGCCCGCGTTCGCGACCTCGATCTCCAGGAACTCGTCGGTGTGCCGTTCCAGCAGGTCCGCGAGCTTCGCCAGCAGCTTGTGCCGGGCTGCCGGGGTCTGCCGGGACCAGGTGCCGAAGGCGTCTGCCGCCGCGTCGACCGCGGCAGCGACGTCGCTGGACGAGGAGTCGCCCACCCGCAGGATCTCCTGCCCGGTGGCGGGATTGACCACGGCCCGGTCCCCGGCCCCGGAGGGCTCGGCGGGCTTCCCGCCGATGATGTTGAGGAATGTCTGCTTCATCGAAATCGTCCTCGTCGCCGCGAGTGGTCAGGACACCGAAAACACGGACTCGAGCCCCGTGGTCTGGACCTTGATACCGAGCCCCGGTCCGGCGGGGGCGGAACCGCGACCGTTGTGGGAGCGCGGCTGGTAGCCCGCGACGTGCCCATCGGTCCAGTCGTTCATGAAGGAAGCGTTCTGGAAGTTCTCCGGCCGGGTGCTGGCGGCGAGGTGGCTCACCGCCGCGCTGACGATGTCACCGCCCCAGGCGTCTTCCATCGAGACCATCATGCCGAGCTCCTGCATCAGATCACGCATGCGCGCCGCCTGGGTGAGCCCGCCGACCCGGCTGATCTTGATGTTGATCGACACGGCGCCCGCGTCGAACTTCGCCCTGAACACGTGTGTGAGGTTCAGGATGGATTCATCGAGCACGAGCGGCAGGCTCGAGTGCCGCATGGCGAAGACGCAGTCGTCGGTCTCCCGGCAGGGCTGCTCGATGAAGACCGGGAGATCGGCCATCAGCCGGGTCGCGATCTGGGCGGAACGCAGGTTCCACCCGCCGTTGGAGTCCGCCACCACGAGGGTGTCCGCCGACGCCGCATCGACCACGGCGCGCGTGCGCGCGGCGTCGTCGCGCGGGTCGTTGCCGACCTTGAGCTGGAAGCGCTTGATGCCGGCCTCCTCACGGGCCACCACGAACGCGGCCATCTCCTCCGGCGAGGCGAGCGGAACGGCCTCGTAGAGCGGGAAATCCTCCTGCAGGACACCGCCCAGCAGCTTCGAGACCGGTTGCCCGCACGCCTGGCCGAGCAGGTCCCAGCAGGCGACGTCGATGGCGGCCTTGGCGTAGCCGCCGCCCAGCAGCACCCGGTCGAGGGTGCGGCGAACCGCGGCGAGATTGGTGGGGTCCTGCCCGATCAGCGACGGGGCCAGCGTGTGCAGCGCCGCCCGGACCTCTGCCCAGTGCGTCGGCAGGTAGGTGTCGCCGAGCGGGGTGATCTCACCCCAGCCTTCGAGTCCCTCGTCGGTGCGCAACCGCACCAGGGTGCCGATCTGGTGGGTCGCGGCCCGGTCACCCGACATCACGTATTCGCCGTGGGCGTAGCGCAGGTTGTAACCGAAACAGTCGATCGCGACGATCTTCATGGGGTTCAATCCCGTCTCTCGTGGTGTGCCTACCAGCGGGGGCTGCCGCCGGCCAGGCTCACCGTCTGGGTCTTGGTGTAGAAACCGAACGCGGCCTTGCCCTGCTCGCGAGGTCCGAAGCTGGAGTCCTTGTCCCCGCCGAACGGCATCCAGAAATCCACGCCGGTGGTGGCGGCGTTGATGCGCACCATCCCGGCTTCCAGCCGGGATGCGACCCGCAGCAGGGCTTCGACATCACGGCCGTGCACGGAGCCGACCAGGCCGTACTTGACGTCGTTCGCCGCGGCGATCGCCTCATCGACGGTGTCGACCTCGACGATCGTCGCCAGCGGGCCGAAGACCTCGTCGCGCAGGAGCCGGTGCTCTCGCGGCAGTTTGCGGGCCACGGTGACCGGGACGTAGTAGCCCTCGTCGCTTCCCTTGGGGGAGCTGGTGATCACGGCACCGGCTTCCTCAGCCTCACGCACGGCGCCGAGGAACTCCGCCTGCGCCGCCTCGTTGATCACCGGGCCCACGGCCGTCCCGCCGGTGACGGGATCCGCCGGATTCGCGGCGGCGACGGCCTTTTCGAGCGCGGCCACATGCTGTGAACTGTCGCCGACGATGATCACGCGGCGGGTCGCCGTGCATTTCTGACCGGCGTAACCGGCGATGGCGCCCAGCAATACCGAAGCGGTCTCGTCCGGGTCGGCGTCCGGCAGCACGATGGCCGGGTTCTGACCGCCCATCTCGGCCTGCACCGGAACACCGGCAGCCGTGGCACGGGCGACGACACTCTGCCCGACCGCGGTCGACCCGGTGAAGGACACGACGTCGGCGGCGTCGATGAGGCTCTCCGCGACCGGACGGCCGCCGAAAACGAGGGAGAACACCGACTTCGGCAGGTGTCCGCCCAGTAGCTCGCGCAGGGCGTCGGCCACGCCGATCGCGTCGCCGGAGGGCTTCAGCACGACGCTGTTCCCCGCGGCGAGGGCCGGCGCGGCCTTCCACAGCAGGATCGCCAGCGGGAAGTTCCACGGCGTGATCAACCCGGCCACGCCGAGCGGCCGGCGGCGGGTGAACGACAGCGCTCCCGCGGGCGCTTCGTAAGTCTCGCCGGCCGGGTCGAACACCTGCTGGCTGTAGTAGCGCAGAATCGACACTCCCCGCGCGACCTCTCCAGTCGCTTCGCCCAGAGGCTTGCCTACCTCGCGAGCGATCAGAGTCGCGAACTCTTCGGCACGACGGCTGAGCTCGTCAGCGGCCGCGCAGAGCGCCGCGGAGCGGCCCGCGGTACCCAGCGCGAACCAGTCGGCCTGCGCCTGGCGCGCCTCGGCCACGGCGCCGGCCACAGCGGACGGCTCGCTCGCCGGCACGCTGAAGACCACGTCGTCCGGTTTCTGCGGACTCCGGCTGACAACCTGCGACGTGCTCATACACCCATCTCCACGGTTACTCGTCCAGCTTCGGCGTTCCCAGCCCGGGCCGCACCCGGCCCGGTCAATGCGTCACGCACCAGCGGTACCTCACTTAGTAGTCGATTACCGGTTACGTATTAGATCGTGCCGAGGTGATGAGGTCAAGACAAGGCGCCCTGAAACACTCGCGACTTCGATACCCCACCTCCGGCAACGCGCGTCGCACGGTCAGGTCAACGTGTGACGGCGCGAAATCGCCACGAGCTCCGCGGCCGAGACCGGTCCTTTTTCCCCTTCGATCCGGCTCACCAGGGCCAGGAACACCTCGGCTGTCGTCAGTGCGTCGCCCAAAGCGTGATGCGGGGTGTGCGGATACAAACCGAGATCGCCCGCCATCGCTTCGATGTCGGGCTCGTAGCCAGTCCCCGAGGGCGCGACACCAATGGCGCGGGCGAGCGCCGCGGTGTCGATGGTCGGCGCCATGTACCTCCCCGAGCCACCGAGCGCGCGTCCGATGAACGCACGCTCAACCCAGGCCGCATGCGCGACAAGGACCCGCCCGCCCAGTTCGGCCCGCAGCCCGGGCGCGACCTCCCGCAGCGACGGCGCTGAAGCCAGGTCCTGGTCACGCATCCCGTGCACACTCATGGCTCCCACGGTCACCTTCCGCGGTGGCCGGACCCGCGAGTAGCGCGCGCTGCCGCAGTGGATCCGTCCCTTTCGGATGATGACCGTGCCGAAGGAGACCACTTCGTCGCGGCGCAGATCCAGGCCCGTGGTTTCGAGGTCCACCACGCAATAGGCCGCGTCCCGCCACGGCACGGCGAGGTGTGTGTGCGGCGCGCTGCGCCGCCAGGGCAGGAACCTCACCGCCGGACCCGGGTCATCCAGGAGTTCTCGACCGCGCTCTGCACGGCGGCGATCGCGCGGAAGGTTTCGCGGAGGTGGCGGCGCGTGAGGATGTCGAGTTCGCGGGGAGCGAGGTAGGTCGTGGGCGCGGTCCGGGTCGAGATCGCCTCGATTTCGCGTTTGAGCAGCAGCTCGTAAACCTGTTCGAAGGCGGCCTCCAGGGTGTCGGTCTCGTCCCTGGTGAGCAGCCCTTCCTGATGGCCACGGGTGAGACGGTCGAGCGTGCTGCCGCGTGAATCGCCTGTCACCGCGGCGATCCAGCGACCGATCGACGCGACGGGAAGCAGCCCGCCGCGCTTGAGGTCGAGCTGGCCGCGGTGTTGTCCACTGTGGTCGACCACGAAGTCCCGGACGAACCCCGTCGGCGGTTTGACCGCGGTCGACTCCTTCAAGAAGGCGTGCAAGAATTCGACAGCACGCGGATGGCGGACGAGCGCGTCGGTGACGGTCTTGCCCAGCACCACTTCGGTCAGCGGACGGCTGTCCATGACGATCGAGGAGAGCAGCAGCGCCTGGGGCGCGGCCGGATCACTCAACCACCCCGTGACGGCACGTGACCATTCCCCGTCCGACCGGCAGAACAACGGATTCACCGCGTTGGCCCCGTTGACGCACCGGCGCAGCCCGCACGACTCCATGTCCCCCAGCAGCGCCTCCGCCCGCCGGATGATGTCCTCACGCGGTTGATCCGAGCCGACGTCACGCCAGACGATCGCAGTGTCCACATCGGACGCCGGTAGCGGTTCGCGGCGTGCCATCGAGCCGAGCACGATCCACGATGGCGCAGGCACGCCGTCACCCGGTGCGTGCAGTTCGATCAGCTTGCGCAGCAGCGCGTCGACGACCGCCGCGAGCAGGTTTCCGATGTGCAGGGCGGGGAGGCCGTTGGCGGCGAGCTCGACCAGCGTGGGCTTGAGCAGCTGACCGGCCTCGCGTAGCCGCGCCACTGTGGTCGCCTGCTCGATCTGCGAGCGGATCAGCAGCGGGGTCCTGATCTCGGCCGCCGCGAAGTCGACCGTGCGCAGGACGCCGACCGCGCTGCCCCGGCCGTCCACGACGACCAGGTGATGCACACCCTTGTCGATCATGCGCGAGAACGCGGCGGCCTGGGAGAACTCCTCGCTGATCGTGACGGCCGGGAAGGACATGATCTGTTCGACCGGCGCCTGCGGAGAGATCTCCCCGGTCGCGACCTTCTCGCGAAAGTCGCGATCGGTGGCGATTCCGAGGCGGCCCGCGCGCCGTAACAGTGCGCACGAGTGCCCGGCCTCGCCGATGCGCCGCGCCGTGTCCGCCACGGTGTCGCCGTGACGCGCCCACACCACGGGACGCATCAGGGCCGTCGCCGAGGACACCGTGCGGTCGAGGACGTTGCCGCGGGTGAGGCGTTCCCGGCTGATCATCGCGCCGAAATGGGCGAATCTCAGCCTGCCCGGGTCTTTCACCACGGCGCGCGGATCGGGCAACCGCAGGCACAAGGTGTCCTCGACCGCGACGACCGACAATGCGGGCGGCAATCCGGTGAGCACCGAGATGTGCCCGAAGGTGTCGCCGGGGCCGAGCTGGTCGATGACGCGGCCGCGATCGATGACTTCGACGGCGCCGGTGCGCACGACCAGCAAGTGGTCCAGCGCAGGCTCATCGGCCTGGACGATCACCGCGCCCGCGGCGAAGTACTCGACCTCGATCCGGCGCGCGAGCGCCCGCAGATCCTCAGCGTCCAGCGCGTCATAAGGTGGCTGGCTGCCCAGGAAGTCGGTGTACTCCTTCATCCCGCGTCCTTTCACGACTCCCGGGGACGACTACGGTGCCGGCGTCAGCAGACCGGAATCGGTCTCGCGGACCGCCTGTGCGATGCGACGTCGCACCGCGGGCGCCAGGGACTTGACCGGTTTCCGCACCGGCCCCGCGTGGAGCCCGATCTCCTCGCACGCCGCCTTCACCCCGGCGGTGTAGGACACGCTGCCGACGGCTTCGAACAGGGGCCCCAGCCGCGTCATGACTGCCGCGACCTCGTCGTGGTCCCCGCTTCGCGCGGCCTTGCCGATCCGCGCGAGGCCGGGAGCGGCGAAATTGCCCGCACCGAGAATGAAGTCGGCGATCCCCAGTCCGGCCGCCGCCGGCGCCAGATTCTCCTGCCCGCAGACGGTGACGATGTCACCACTGGCGGCGAATGCTTCCAATTCCTCGGGTACACCCGAGGAATCCTTGACCTGCGTCACCGCCGGTACAGCCGCGCGCAGCCGCCGAATGAACTCGGCAGTGTAGGAAACCCCTGACGCGTCAGGGTAGTTGTACGCCAGCAGCGGCAATCCGGGCGCGGCGGCGGAGACATCGCGGTGATAGGTGATCAGGTCGTCGTCATCGAGCGGGCCATAATACGGCGGCGCGACCAGCAAGGCGTCCACCTCATAACTCGCGGCATGGCGTGCCAGCGCCGTGGCTACGGCAGTCGAGGTGTGTCCTACTTGGACGGTCACTTTCGTCCTGCCGCGCGCGACCCTCGCCACAACCTCGAGCGCGTACATCCGCTCGACCTCGGTCAGGGACGGGAATTCACCGGTACTCCCGCACACCACGACGCCGTCGACACCGGCCGCCACCTGAGCTTCGACCAATCGCTCCAACGCGGCGCGATCGGGCCGCCCATCCTCGTCAAACGGGGTGACGAGAGCCGTGAAGACCCCACGCGGCCCCACGGCTCCCGTCCCCCGGGCCTCGACGACGGTCACTACGCGGCGGCGGGCACGGCGGTCAGCGCCAGTTCCACGTCCTTGATCACCTGCGCGCGGTCCTCAGCGCTCAGCGGCGACCGCGGCGGACGGCAGGGACCCGCATACCGGCCCACGACCTCCTGCGACACCTTGATGGCCTGCACGAAGTTGTGCTTGGTGTCCCAGGTGAGCGCTGCCTGCAGCTTCGCGTAGAGCTCCCGCACCTCGGCGAGCTTGCCCTCGCGGGCCAGCGACCACAACGCGGCGCACGCCTGCGGGATCGAGTTGGAGAAACCGCCGATCCAGCCGACGGCACCCATCAGGGCCGCCTCGACCACCACGTCATCGGCCCCAGCCAGCACGTCCAGCCGCGGCGCCGTGCGCTGGATGGCGGTGATGCGGCGGATATCGCCGGAAAACTCCTTGACCGCCACCACTTCTTCGATCTCCGCGAGACGCGCGAACAGGTCCGCGGTGATGTCGATCCGGGTGTCGTAAGGGTTGTTGTAGGCAACGATCGGCAGACCCGCGCGCGCGACCTCGCGGTAGTGGTCGACCACCTCGTCGTCGTTGGCACGGTAGGAGTTCGGCGGCAGGGCGAGCACAGCGTGAGCCCCGGCCTCACGAGCGTCCTCGGCCCAGCGCAGCGATTCGGCGGAACCGTAAGCACCCACACCGGCGATGACGCTGAAGCCTTCGGGTGCCGCTTCGAGTACGGCCCGCAGAACCTGCTTGCGCTCATCCACCGTGAGGACCTGGTACTCGCCCAGCGAGCCGTTCGGGCACGCGCCATCGACGCCGTTCGCGGCCAGGAAAGCGATGTGTTCCTGCAGACGGTCGAAGTTGATCGAGAGATCGTCGTTCAGCGGGAGCGTGTTCGCCACGACGATGCCATGCCAGGGGCGCATGAGAGTCCTTTCCAACAGCGGTACGTAACCGGTAATATACTACATACAACTACCTGTGTATACCGGGAACTTGGTGATTTTCGAGCGCTCCACGCTCACCGAGGCGCGCTGAGCGGCAAAAGAGCCAGGACGCCACGTCCTGGCCCGGAATCGCAGCGGTCAGCCGAGCTGCCCGGCATTCCCGGGCGGCGGAGTGCCGAGAACGTCAGTCCCCCTCGGGCTTGTTCCATTCCCCGCGGATGTGGCTGAGATGCTGGCGCATCAGTTCCTCCGCTCGCCCGGCATCACCGGCGACCACGGCGTCGAGAATGGGCCGGTGTTCCTCCGCCGATTTGACCAGCCGGCCTTGCTGGCTCAGGACACCGAGCCCTTTCTGCGGCGTCTTGTCGCGCAAGTTCTCGACGATGCTCGTCAAATGGTCGTTTCCCAGCATCGCCAGCAGACCCAGGTGGAACTGCCGATCGGCGTCGATGTACAGCACGAGGTCCTCGTCCCGGGCGCCGCGCACGATGTCATCGGCCAGCGCGCCGAACTCGCCGGCCCTGGCGGCGACCTTGCCCGTCCGGGCCAGTTGCCCCATCGCCGGGACCTCCAGCATGACCCGCACCTGGTAAATGTCGGCCAGGTCCTTGTCGCTGATCGGGACGACCCGGTAGCCGCGGTTGCGGACCGGCTCCATGAGGCCCTGCTGGACCAGCGTGAGCATCGCCTCGCGGACAGGGCTGTTCGAGACGCCCAGCGTCGCGGCAAGACCGGCGGCCGAGTAGATCTCGCCCGGCTTGATCTCGCCCGCGATCAGCCCTTTGCGGATCACCACGAGCGCCTGCTCGCGCAGGCTCTCGTGGCGCTGCAGATGACTGCCTGACTGAACGGTCATGAACACTCCTCCCCACTGGACGCCGCATGCCTCCGTGGCTTTTAGTCAAATGTTACCGGTAAACCATGGCACGCCGGGCCAAGGCCGGTCGTCCCGGTCGAGGGAAACCAGGACGACCAGCGAGAACCGTCAGTGGTCGAGTGAGAACCAGGTCGTCTTGAGTTCCGTGTACTGCTCGAATGCCTCGAGCCCCTTGTCGTGCCCGCCGAACCCGGAGGTCTTGAACCCGCCGAACGGCGTGGTGATGTCACCTTCGCCGTAGCAGTTCACGGTAACCGTGCCGGCGTCCACGAGCCCGGACACACGGTGCGCCCTGCCCAGGTCGTGAGTGAACACCGACGCCGCGAGTCCGTATTCGGTGCCGTTGGCGAGCTCGACAGCCTGCTCCTCGGTGTCGAAGGTCAGCACCGAGACCACAGGCCCGAAAATCTCCTCGCGAGCCACGGCCATGTCCGGCCTGACGTTGTCGAGCACGGTCGGCTCGACGAACCAGCCGCCCGTCTCCTCGAGGATCCGGTTGCCGCCGTAGGCGACCGTCGCCCCCTCCGCGCGGGCACCGTCGATGTAGCGCAGGATGCGCTCCAGCGCACTGGGCTCGATCACCGGCCCCAGCTTGGTGTCGCGGTCAGCCGGGCTGCCGACCTTCCATTCCGCCAGCTTGTCGACGACGGCGGCCACGAGCCGGTCATGCGCCGGCGCTTCGACGAGAATGCGCGAGCCCGCGGTGCAGTTTTGGCCGGTGTTCCAGAAGGCCGCGCCTACAAGCTCCTCGGCGACGTAGTCGACGTCACGCTCCACCGCGTCCGCGAACACGATCTGCGGGCTCTTACCACCGCATTCCAGGCCTACCGCCTTGAGATTGCTGTCGGCGGCGTAGCGGAGGAACTCCCGCCCGACCGCCGTAGAGCCGGTGAACGCGACGACGTCGACATCCGGGTGCAGTCCCAGCGCCTTGCCCGCGACCTCACCCCGGCCCGGCAGCACACTCAGCACCCCCGCGGGGACACCGGCCTCGAGCGCCAGTTCGGCGATGCGCAAGGTGGAAAGCGGCGCCTGCTCCGGCGGCTTGATGATCACCGAGTTGCCGGCGGCCAGCGCGGGTCCGAGCTTCCACGACAGGGTCGCGGCCGGGAAGTTCCACGGCAGGACCGCGGCCACCACACCCCGCGGCTGCCGGGTGATCAACGCGAGGCTGTCGGACCCGGTCGGCGATACCTTGCCGAAAACCTTGTCAAGGCTTTCGGCATACCAGCGCAAGGTCGCGACCACATCAGGCAGGTCGAGGGTCTCGCAGTCGGTGATGGGCTTGCCCGCGTTGACCGAATCGAGGTAGGCGAGCTGGTGGAGGTTCTGCTCGACCAGATCCGCGAACCGCAGCATCACCGACTTGCGCTCGGCGGGCGCGAGGCCGGACCAGGCGCCCTCGGCGAAGGCGCGGCGGGCCGCGGCGACCGCGCGGTCGACGTCTTCCGGACCCGCCGCCGCGACATGAGCGAGGACCTCCCCGGTGGCCGGGTTGTAGGTCTCCAACGTCTCACCGGACGCGGCATCGACGAACTTGCCGTCGATGAGCGCCTGGGTCGGCGTCGTGATCGTGGCCTGCGACATCTCGCACCCTTCGTAGTCGGTTACACTTTACACATTACCGATGACTAATCTAGCAGATCAGATCTCAGTGCGGTTCCTGCTGGGCATCCTGCTTTTCGGGCACCGCCGCGTAGGCAACGGTGCGCAGGCTCCGGGTCTCGCGAGCCAGCACGATCGCGGTGATGGTCACGAGCCCGAGCATCCCGATGTAGACGTAAACGAGCGACAGCGAATCGCCACCGGCACCGAAGAGTGCCGTGGCGATGAACGGGGCGAGACCACCCGCGAACACCGCGCCGACGTTGGAACTGATCGCGGTCCCGCTGAACCGGAACTCGGTCGGGAACAGTTCGGCGAACCACGACGGCTCCACCGAGAGCATGGGAGCCATCCCGAACGCGTAGGCGGCCATGAAGGCCAGCCAGATCGGCCCTGTCTGCCCGGATCCGACAAGCAGGAAGAACGGGACGTAGAACGCCAGCATGAAGCAGGCACCGCCGGCGAACACCTTTTTCCTGCCCACCAGGTCGGACACGTATCCCCACAAGGGAATCATCGGGATCGCCACCGCCGAAGCGAGGAACACCCCCAGAGTCGTCACCGTCGAGGACGCATGGCCGGTTGTCTCCGCGTAGGTGACGGCGAACGCCGTAATGAGATAGGCGGACGCGTTCTCCAGGATGCGGAGACCGACGACGGTCGCGACACTCCTCCACTGCGACCGCAGCGACTCGCGGAGCGACGGCGGTCGAGTCCCCTCCCCCTGGACAGCCTGGAACGCGGGCGTCTCCTCCACCGCGCGGCGGATGATCAGGCTTCCCACAACAGCGAGCACGCTGACCAGGAAAGGGATCCGCCAGCCCCACGAAGAGAAGCTCGCGTCGGACATCGTCGCCGACATCAGGGTGAACAGGCCCGCCGCGGGCAACGTTCCGATGTACTCCCCGGAGTTGATCATGCTGGAGAAGAAGCCGCGCCGGTGCTCGGGCGCGTATTCCAGGACGAGCACCGCGGACCCGCTCCACTCACCGCCGACCCCGATGCCCTGAACGACGCGCAGCAGGACCAGGAGGATCGGCGAGATGACGCCGACCTGGTCGTAGGTCGGAAGCAGGCCGATCGCGACGGTGCCCAGCCCCATCACCAGAATCGTGATCACGAGGGTCGGCGACCTGCCGATCCGGTCCCCGAGCCTGCCGAACACGAGCCCACCCACCGGGCGGGCGACGAAACCGACCGCGAAGGTGCCGAACGACGCGAGCAGCCCGACGAAATCGGACGCGCCCGGGAAGAACACGTGGGGGAACACGAGGGCGGCGGCGAGCCCGTAGAGATAGAAGTCGTACCACTCCAGCGCCTGACCACTGATACTCGCGATCAGTGCCCGCTTGAACGGCCGGGCGGGCCGGGTTGCAGTCATCGTCAGCCAATCCGTTGTCAGGAGCGCGGCCGGTCCGCGGACCGGTGGTGGACGAGGAGGAAGACGGGTTCCGCGTGCCACCCATGCCAAGAGCCTCGCCGCCGGGCACCCAGCGGATGCGCGACCACCGGGCACCCGACCGCAGGGGTCGAAACATCCGAGCCATCAGTAAAATGTGACCGATAACCGGTCACTATAGCCAAGAGAAGCCGGGACGCCAAGACTTCACTTGCCCCCGGCGCATCCTGGCATCCGCATTCGCCCGCGGTCCTCGCGCGCGTGACCAACCCGGCACACCTGCCACTCCTTGACAGTGATAGATGACACGTAGAGTATTACCGTTCACGTAACCGATGACGTGGGGAGCGCCCGTGGATCCTCGACCCGGCGGCCGAGAGGCGACCCACCCTTCCCTGCGCCCGGCGTCCTGTCCGCGCCCACGAAGTCCTGGGCTGCCGATTCCTTTCGGCCGCACGGGCGGGGAACGCCGTAACACGTCTGTCATGAAATCGAATGGATCGGGCACTCGTTTTAACCTGACGGCGCTTGCAAATTCTCCCCATGCGCTTGAGGCTGTCTTCACGGCAACGCCTGATCGACGATCGAGTAGTCTTCCGCAAATCGCGTCACTGACCGAAACGCACGCGGATGACGCTGATCGCGGTAATTCCAGGATGATCCGACGATCACCGGACGAGGAGGAGATTTCGGTGACGCCCCCGACCTCGAACCTTCGTACCAACTGGGTGCATCGCGCGCTCTCGGGTTACAACTAGCCTTCCGGCACCTCTTGGGCGCCCTCATGGCGTTCTGCGCACCTGCTTGACTCCCGCTGCACCGGGCCACATTGATGATGTCCGCCCGAGGGTTCGCCTGCAGCGATGAGACAGCGGCGCTTCGCGGCCATTCAGGGTTGTCTTCAATTCATCACGAGCACGACATTCCGCGCGTTCGGAAATCCAAGGGCCGTGCCGACGCGCGGACATTTTCCGTGCACGATTCTCCCCGTTCATGGATTCATCGTTCTCGTGACCGACCATCTCACCCCTCGATAGGAGCCGACATGACGACGTACCCGCCGGATTCCGACCGGAAAACGCTCCACCGCGCCATCGCGGCTGCCGCGATCGGCAACTTCGTGACCTGGTTCGACTTCGCCACGTACGGCTTCCTCGCGCTCATCATCAGCGAGGTTTTCTTTCCCGCGGGCAACCCGGCTCTGAGCCTGCTGTCGACCTTCGCCATCTTCGGCGTGGCCTTCTTGATGGAGCCGGTCGGTGCGTTCGTTTTCGGCCGGCTCGGAGACACCATGGGCCGCAAGACGATCCTCGCCACGGTCATCATCATGATGTCCGCGGCGACCTTCATCGTCGGGCTGCTGCCCGGCTACGCCCAGATCGGCGTGACCGCGCCGATCCTGCTGTTGATCGTCCGCTTGTTACAGGGGTTCGCCGCCGGAGGTGAACCCGGCGGGGCGGCGACGTTCCTCGTGGAGTCCGCTCAGCCGGAGCGGCGTGCCCGCACCGTGAGCGTCTGGCACTGTTCGAGCTATCTGTCCAATGTGGGCGCGTCGCTGCTGATTCTCGGACTCTACGCGGTCCTTTCGGACGAGCAGATGCACGCGTGGGGCTGGCGGGTGCCCTTCCTGATCGCGGCTCCGATCGGAGTCATCGGGCTGATCATCCGCCTGAAGCTGAGTGATACCCCCGAATTCGAGAAGATGAAGTCCGAGGGTTCGCTGAGCGAGTCCCCGCTGCGCGAGGTCCTCACGGTCAACCGCCGCCAGGTCCTGCAGGTGATCGGCTGCTCGGCGTTCCAGTACGCCGCGTTCTACTTCGTGTTCATCTACATGGAGACCTACCTCAAGTCGGAGCTGGCCTTCTCCAGCACCGCGGCGTCGATGTCGACCGTCGCCTGCCTGGTCATCGCGTCCATCTCGATCTTCGGCTTCGCCCGGATCTGCGATCGGGTGGGGCGAAAACCGATTCTGCGCTGGGCGATGATCATCTGCATCGTGCTCACGTTCCCGGTGTTCCTCCTGATCAACAGTGGCAGCGTGCCGCTGGCGATCGTCGGGCACGTCGCGCTCGGGGTGCCGCTGGCGATGTTCATGTCCGCGTCCGGTTCGGCCATGGTCGAGATCTTCCCGGCACGGGTGCGATACACCGGGTTCTCGGTCGGCTTCAACGTCGCCGGCGCGTTGTTCGGCGGCACGGTCGCCTACGCCGCGACTCTGCTGATCTCGTTGACCGGATCATCGTTGTCGCCTTCCGCGATCATCATCGCGACGGCGCTGATCGCGTTGGTCGCTGTCGCGACGATGAAGGAGACCGCCGGGCCTCGCCGCGAGGTGGGGGAGGGCCAACACCGGGAACCCGCCGCCGCGCCCGCCGGCGACACGCAGTGAGTCTCCCCCGCCCTGGTCGTTGAAGGAACTACTCATCATGCTGCTTGGCTACTCCAGCGCCCTGAGCGCGACGGCGGGCGAAACATTGACATTCCACGTCAGCACCCGCGACGGTGTCCCTTTTACGGCGAACCTGGTCCGGTTCGACGGTGTCGAACAGTCCACGATCCCGCACCGCGCCGTGGAAACCGCGGTCCCCAGCGCGGCCGACGGCACTTATGTCGGCCACACGCGACAGTCCACCATCGGCTCCGCCATGACCGCGTACCTGGACACGGCCCGGTCCCACCGGAGCTTCGCCGCCGGATTGTGGTTCAGGCGCACCATAGCGTCCGAAGCCGCGTCAGTCCTGTGGACCGCCGGCCCCGGGCACGGGCGCACCGGGGGCGGTTTCACCATTTCGCTGGACGCTGAAGGTTTTCTGCGGAGCGAGCTTACCGGTGGGGCGGGCGAACCGTTGGTGCTGCCCACAGCCGTATCACAGAACACGTGGACCTGGGTGCGGCTCGCGGCCGACCCCCGCCACGGTCGAGTCTCCTTGTATGCCAAGGAGATTGACCCGGACCGCGAACTCGGTACGGCCGAGGTCGCCCTCGCTTCGGATTGGGCGCTGGTGCCCGGCGAGTTCACTGTGGCGGGTGATGCGTCCCGGAGCCCCGGTTCGATGTTCACCGGCAAGATCGAAGATCCCCGGCTGTACGGGACGCTCGCCGATCTCGAAGCAGGCGACCCCGCCAACGCTATCGTCGCCTGGCAGATGGGCCGGGACTTCGCGACCTCCCAGGTATTCGACGCCGGCCCTCAGGGCTGCCACGGCGTGCTGCACAACCGTCCCACGCGCGCGGTAACCGGTCATGGCTGGACTCCTGGTTCTGTCCGCTACAGCGACGCTCCCGCGGAGTGGAACGCCATCCACTTCCACGCCGACGACGTCGACGACCAGCAGTGGCCGGCCGACTTCTCGTTCACCATCCCGGAGGAACTGTCCTCCGGCTGCTACGCGTTCCGGCTCCGTCAAGGCCGATCCGTCGATCACCTGCCGTTCTTCATTGCTCCGCGAGGAAGAACCGGATCCAGGGTCCTGTTCGTCGCACCCACGAACACCTATCTCGCCTACGCCAACGAACATCTCTGGGAGGGCGAACGCGGCGAAAGCCACGCCCGCATGATGGACTTCCCGATCCGGCTCGACGACGCCGAGCGCACCCTGCGCGACCATCCTGAGTTCGGCCGATCCGTCTACGACAGCCACGCCGACGGCAGCGGGGTCGTCTACGCCAGTGTGCGCCGTCCCCTGCTCAACGTCCGGCCCGACCATCACAACTGGCTGGTCGGCGGCCGACGGCACTTCGGCGCCGACTTGTTCATCCTGGGCTGGCTCCGGCGGACCGGCATCGCGTTCGACGTGGTCACCGACAACGAGGTGCACCGCCAGGGCCGCGAACTGCTCGGACGCTACGACGTCGTGGTCACCGGCAGCCACCCCGAATACGTCACCGCCGAGCACTATGCCGCCGTGATCGACTATCTCGACGGCGGCGGGAACCTCATGTACCTCGGCGCCAACGGGTTCTACTGGGTCACCAGCTACCTCGACGAGGAACACAGCGGTATCGAGATCCGGCGAGGCTACGCGGCCACCCGCGACTGGTCCTCCCACCCCGCCGAGCTCCACCACAGCTCGACCGGACAACTCGGTGGCGCCTGGCGCCACCGCGGCATCGACACCAATCCCCTGCTGGGCATCGGCATGACCGGATGCGGCTTCGCCACAGGTTCGGGCTACACCCGCACCGACGACAGCTACGCACCGGATCTCGAATGGATATTCGACGGCGTCACATCGCGGATCCTGGGCAAGCACGGCCTCGTCCTGCGAGCCGCTGCCGGCGATGAGCTCGACGGCACGGACTTCCAGCGCGGCACGCCGGCGAGGACCCGCGTCCTCGCGACATCCGCGCACAGCGAACTGTACTACCCCGCCATCGAAACCCAGACCGAGATCGGGCCCCGGCTCGACGGCCGGTCCAACCCCCGTGTCCGGGCCGACATGGTGTACGTCTGTCCACAGGGGACTCGAGGTGCGGTGTTCTCAGCCGGATCCATCGCATGGGCCGGCGGGCTTGCCCACAACGGCTATGACAACGACCTGGCCAGGGTCGCGACGAACGTGCTCCGCCGGTTCTCTCACGCGGAACCGCACGCCCCCTCACGCCAACGTGGCACGAGGTCCCTTGGGCGGCAATGGATTCGAGCGGCTCGCTCCCGGCCTTGGCACGCCTGACAACCGAAGAGCGAAGCAGGGCCCCGGTCGTCGGGGCCCTGCTTTTCGTAGCCACTCCGCGCACCTGCTGAGCGCGTCAGCGGCCAAGCGATACATCGTCGGCGCGCGTGACCTGCTCGCTGCCGGGATTCTTGCGGCCCTTGCGTTTCAGGTAGGCGTACATCATCCATCCGATCACGAGCATGGCGCCGATGAACACGAACGCGCCCCACTGGTAGTACCAGGCCGCATCCCCGTAGATCTCCGCGCGGGGCCAGGCGATGTCGACCAGCACCGCCACTTGGAACAAGACGGCGATGATGTTGACGACCACACCGAAGCGGCCCAGCGTGAAGTAAGGACCGTGGTCGGGTCCCGGCCACTCGCCCTTGAACCTCTTGATCAGCAGTGACACCGTCACGATCAAATACACCACGTACCACAGCACTGACGCGATCGCGGCCAGTGTTCCGAACAACTGTGTGTTGCCGAGGTTGACCAGCAGCAGGACGATCGGGACCGCACCGATCAGTACCGAGGCCGCGATCATGCTGCGCGTCCTGGGGTTGACCGTGGACAGTTTCTTCGCGAAGGGCAGTCGCCCGTCGCGGGCCATCCCGAAGACCATCCGGATCCCGGACGCCTGCACGGCCAACGCGTTGACGAAGATCGAAATCCCGACGGCGATGAGGAAGACAGTGGCGAGCCCATCGCCGAGCGTGGCCTTGAGCACGTAGGCCATCCCCTGCGAGCCGATGAGCTGCAGGTTGCTCTGCCCGAGGATGTCCGGCATCGCCATCTGGGCCGCGAGCACGAGCAACGCGCCCATCAGCGCCGACGCGGCGACCGCCCGGACGATCTCGCGGGGAGCGAACTTGCGCGGGTTGGACGTTTCCTCGGCCAGCGAACCTGCCGCGTCAAAGCCCGAATAGATGTTGACCGCGAACAGCGTGGCCACCAGAAGAACCCCGACGATGCCCCATGACGCTCCGGTGCTCGTGCCGGCCGAATCCAGCACGATCCCCGGTCCACGCTTGGCATGGCCGAACAGCACCACGATGAGCAACGTGCAGCCGATGAGTTCGGTGAACACGCCGATGTTGTTGATGATCGCCATCAGCCGCACGCCGACGATGTTGATCACGGTGGTCACGACGACGAGGATGGCGCCGAGCAGAACCGCGTTCTGCGCGCCGCTGGCGGTGGCGAAGGTACCGATGTCGTCCGTGGTCCCGAAGACCTCGAAGCCGCTCCAGATCTGCGGCAGCACGACCTGCAGCGAGACCGCGGGCCCGGCGACGCTCACGCAGATGGTCAGGATCACCAGCCAGCCCGCCGTCCAGGCGGCGAGAGGTTTGCTGATCTGCTTGACCCACTGGTAAACGCCGCCGGCGAGCGGGTATCGCGAGGCCAGCTCGGCCAGCAACATGGCGACGAGGAACTGCCCGGCGGCGATGACCGGGATCGACCACCAGAACGCCGGGCCCGCAGCCCCGAACCCGAAGCCGAAGAGCATGAACACGCCGGTCAGGATCGACAGGAAACTGAAGCCCGCCGCGAACGAAGAGAACCTACCGAGCCTGCGATCCAATTCCTGCTTGTATCCGAACCCGGCCAGGTAGTCGGAATCGTCGGTCGACGAGTCGGTCATGATGCCTCCTTGTATTCCGTCTGCTGCCAAAGGAGACGAAGCAGCAAAGTTTGGGGTGAAACCGCGAAGCGCACTGTGGAATGACGATGCCTTCACCGAAGTGAACGGCCGCAAATGGCATGAGAATCGACGACGGGGGCACGCCGGGCGGCGCGTCCGATCAGGGTTTCGCGTGATCTTCCACGATAATGCTCGCAGCCTTCTCACCGAGCATCATCACCGTCATGCAGATGTTGACCCCGACCTGGCGGGGGAAGACCGAGGCATCCGCGATCCGGAGTCCTTCGAGGCCTCGGACTCGCAGCCGGGGATCGACCACCGCGGCAGGGTCGTCCGCGGCCCCCATCCGGCAGGTTCCGTTGGGATGGAAGACGGTCCCGCTCCGCTCGCGGCCGTATTCGGACAGCTCGCCTCGTTCCCGGAGACCGTCGCCCGGCAGGATTTCTTTGCCGATCCAGTCACCGAGCGCGGTTTGTCCGGCGATTTCCAGCACGACTTCGAAGCCCTGAAGCAAGACGTCTTCGTCGTGTCCTTCGGCGTCGGTGAAGTAGCGGAAGTCGATGCGTGGCGCGCCACCCGGGTCGGCCGGGTCGAGGCGCACCGTGCCACGGCTCCGGGGGTAGCAGACATTGGGGTTGAGGACGATGGCCCGTTCGACGTCGATGGTCTGCGAGCCGAATCCGAGGTAGGAAATGTCGTCGCGGCCGGCGGCGGCGCTGATCTCGATCTGGATGTCGGGCGCCGTCGAGGCCCACGAGCTGCGAGCCACGGCCATCGCTTCGAGGATCTGCGTCGAGTGCCACGGCGCCGGGGGTTCGATCGGCCGTTTCGACTCCCAGACCGCGACGCCCAGTACGTGGTCGGTGAGATGCTCGCCCACCGCCGGGAGGTCGTGCACCACGTCGATACCTGCCGCGCGCAACTGGTCGGCAGGACCGATGCCCGAGCGCAGCAGTAGCGCGGGCGAGTCGAAGGCCCCTCCCGCGACCACGGTTTCCACGCGAGGTGTGATCCGGCCGCGGTTCGTCTCCGCTCCGGTCACCCGGCCGTTGCTGTCGACCAGGAGGCGATCGACCCGGATATCGGTCAGGACGGTGAGGGACGAGAGGTCCGCGCGCGAGCGGTGGAGGTAGACGACCGACGAGGACAGCCGGTTACCCGCCGCGTCCGCGTTGACCGGAACCCAGCTGAAAGCACCGTCGTCCAACGGCTTGTCGTTCCACGGTGTGCCGGCCAACCCGAGTGCCGCCGCCGCCTGTTCCACGGCTCGCGCCCATTCGCTCCGCGCCGGGTTCGAGATCGGCCGCACGGTGTCGAGAACACGGCGGAAGTAGGGCTCGGTACCGGCACCGTCCCAGCCTTCCGCCCCGAGTCGGGCCCATTGGTCGAAGTCGTCGCGGTGAGGGCGCAGGAAAAGACCGCCGTTGTGCGAACTGCACCCACCGAGGACCTTCGCCCTGGCAGGTTCGATCGCGCTGTTGCCGCGGGGTTGCGGTTCGATGGTGTAGTTGTAGTCGAGCTCGGTGCCGAGCATCCCCACCCACCGGCGCAGATCGGCGACGCGATGGTCACCGGCATCCGTGGGCCCGGCTTCGGCGAGCACCACCCGTGCTCCGGTCTCGGCCGCGAGACGAGCGGCCACGATGCAGCCGGCCGTGCCACCACCTACCACCAGGTAGTCGCACTCGGCCACGGCCGGGATCAATCTGGAAGTCATGGCGCAGTGCACCTTTCGTGCATTGACAGCGTTTCAGCGGAGTTAGTACAGATGTACATTCCCAAGCATGTGCTGGACACCGGGAACGTGATGGTTCGACTGGTCGCGCTTTGTCGCGCGGTTCAGCCCGTGATGCGGCGGAGAACTTTGGTGACGTCTTCGAGATCCGGTGCCGAGCCGAGAATCATCGACTGCAGCAGGAGTCCGTCGAACGCGAGTGACAACGCCTCTGCCGTGAGTCGGTCGGTGTGCCGGGAGAGCACGTCGGGCAATTTGGCCTGCCACTCGTGACTGAGCTTTTGCAGCGGTGGCCGCCGTAATGCCGCCAGATAAAGCTCGTGCTCGACAACCGTTCGCGTCCAGTGCGTGGTCACCAGTGTTCGCAGGTAGGCGACCAGCTCCTGGACGAGATCCTTGCCGTCGGCCAGATTGTCCGACCATTCCTCGAGTTCGGCGTCCGTATGACGCTTCGCCTCGATGATGGCGGCGGCCATCATATCGTCCCGCGTTTTGAAGTGGTACGTCGTGGAGCCCAGTGGCACCTGGGCACGTTCGGCGACCGCCCGGTGCGTAAGGCCTTCGATGCCGGATTCGGCGATCACTTCGACGGCGGCGCTGGCGATGCGCCGCGGCCGGTCGGGATCGTTGACTCCTCGGGGCATGAACCTGAACTCCTGTCCTGCCGGTCGGCAAGCGGACGGTGGGCAACCCTACGCACTGTTGTGGAGATCCGCCGCGTGCGCCCCGGGGCGCTGGTCCTGGACAGGCCCGCGACGATGTCGCGATCAGCGAAGCTGGATCCAGATCGCCTTGGTCTCGGTGTAGATGTCGTGTGCCATCAACGATTTTTCACGGCCACCGAAGCCGGACTGTTTCCACCCGCCGAACGGCACCGCCTCGTCGCCCTCGGAGAAGCAGTTGACCGATACCGTGCCGGCCTCGATCGCCTTGGCGATCCGGTGCGCGCGGTGGAGATCGTTGGTGTAGAGCTGTGACGCGAGGCCGTACCTGGTGTCGTTCGCGATCTCGACGGCCTCGTCCTCGGTGTCGAACGTCGTCACGGTCAGCACCGGCCCGAAGATTTCTTCCCGCGCGATGCGCATGTCGTTGCGCACGCCGTCGAAAATCGTCGGCTGCATGAAGCTGCCGCCCGAGTCCTCATGAAGCCGGGATCCGCCCAGTACGAGGGAGGCCCCTTCGGACTTGCCAAGCTCGACGTAACGCAGTACTCGCTCGAGATGCGCGGGGCTGATCGAGGCACCGATCTTCGAGTTCTCGTCGAGCGGGTCCCCGACCGTCCAGTTCGAGAACTCCTCGACGAGCGCCTGGAGCACACGGTCTTTCACCCCGCGTTGAACGAGAAGACGGGAGCCGCCGGAACAGATCTGCCCCTGGCTGTAGATGATGCCCCCGGCGATCTCCTTGACGATCGGCTCCAGGTCGTCGACATCGTCCATGACGATGACGGGGCTCTTCCCACCCAGTTCGAGGAAGACCCGCTTCAGATTCGACTCGGCCGCGTATTGCAGCAGGAGCTGGCCGGTCTCCGTGGAACCGGTGAAGCTGAGGCAATCGACGTCGGGGTGCCGCCCGAGTGCCTGTCCGGCGACCTCGCCGAGTCCGGGAAGGACGTTCAGGACTCCGGCGGGAATCCCGGCCTCCGCGGCCAGCTCGGCTAGCCGGAGGATGCTGAGCGGCGTCTGCTCGGCAGGCTTGATGATCAGCGAGTTCCCGGAAGCCAGGGCCGGTGCGATCTTGTTCGCCGTGATCTCCAACGGAAAATTCCACGGGATGACGGCCGCGACGACCCCGATAGGCTGCCGCGTGATCATCGAGACCTTGTCCTCGGCGGTGCGCGACATCTGGTCGTAGATCTTGTCGATCGCCTCCGCGTGCCAGCGAATCAGCCCCAGCGTTCCGGGCAGGTCTCCGGTGATCGCGTCGTGCACCGGCTTGCCGTTGTCGAGTGACTCGATCAGAGCCAGCTCGACGCGGTTCTCCTCGATCAGATCGGCGAACCTGAGCAGCACCGCTTTTCGCTCGGCGGGCGACATACGACGCCACGGACCGGTCCGGAACGCGCGCCGTGCCGCGGACACCGCGTCGTCGACATCGGCAGGCGACGCTTGCGCGACGTCAGCCAGCTTCTCACCGGTCGCCGGATTGGCGGTCACGAAGGTCGCGCGCCCCTCGGCATGCCGGAACTCGCCGTCTATGAACAGCCTGGTCTCGAAGCGAACGCCGCGAGCCAATTCGCGGAAGTCCACTACTCGCTCTGGCGCGGCCGCAGATGTCATCTATGCAGTCTCCCGGTCTAGAAACGAAGGACGTACATTTGTACATCCCATCGGGTAATGGGTAACATAACACCTACGGCGCGGTTTGGCGAGAGCTTGCGTGGCGTTACTGAGCTGATGACCTCACTACGCGTCCCACTGTTCGATGTCGAACTTCGAGACGTCCGGGCATGCCGAACGGGGCAGCAGTGTTTCGCGCTGCCCCGTCACTGTCTTGGCCGTGTGATCGAGATGTAAGTACGACCGTCCTGAATGGACCCGCGCGTCGAGGTTGGAGATCCACCGCGGGCGGACGTTAGGGGGTGTCCTCAAAGCCTGGTCGATGGGCTTGGTGATCCAGGTGGTTCCTGGCGGTGCCGGGGGTTCGCCCTCGTACCGGGTTGTACTCGGGTGAATCCGCGGTGCCCGCCAGGGGCCGCCTGGGCGCCAAGAGCGCGAATGAGGCTTTGAGGACGCCACTGGTGTTTCGTGACCCTGTCCGGTTTACGTTGCCGTGTTTGCCCGTGCGGTCGGTGAGTTTGCCCGCTGCGTCACTGATTTTGCCGGTCCGGTCGCTGAGTTTGCCCACGGCGGCAGCGGCCGGCCAACTCGGCGACGCCCCGGGCCAACCCGGCGACGCCAGGAGCCAACTCGGCGACGCCAGGGGCCAACTCGGCGCCCTGGCAGGCAAACACACCCGCGCGTAAAGACCACAAGATCACGAGACACTAGGCGCGCACTGCGCCGGGCCAGATGTCTCCCACGGTGAAGCCGTGTCGTAGCGGGTCGTCGTCGCTGACGAAGATCTCCGACTTCGCGATGAGGTGGGCCGACCCGGTCAGGGCGGGAACGATTCCCTTGTGCTCGCCGACGACGGCTTCACGCGCCGCGCGCACGCTGTACACCTCGTCGATGATGCTCTCCTGCCGGAACTCCTCCCCCAGTGCCAGCTCGCCCTTCGCGACGAGCGCGGCGACCTGGGCGGAAGTGCCGGTGCCGCAAGGGCAGCGGTCGATGAGGCCCTGAACCCCGGCCGGAAACCGCGGCGGCCCAGGCAGCATGGGCATCACGACCGCGGACCGGCCGTGGTTGTCGCCCGAGCGCGGGGCACTGGCGACCAGCACCGCATCGACCGAGGAAAAGCCCGTGGCAGCCGGGTTTTCCACCGTGACCGAGGAAACCGCCGCGTTCCGCACCCGTTCGCCCAGTTCCACGATCCGCGAGGCGTTCTCCGGATCGATGGTCAGCCCGAGGTCGTCGGCGGACACGATGACGTAGAACATCCCGCCGTAGGCGACGTCGACGGTCAGCGTGCCCAGCCCCGGCACCTCGAGCTGATGGTTGAGATGCGTGGCGAACGACGGAACATTCTCCACGGTCACGTGTTCAACCCGGTCGCCGGAGCATTTCGCGTGCGCGACAACGATTCCGGCCGGCGTGTCGACACGCACGGTGGTGATGTCCGTTGTCTGGTCGATGGGCACCACGCCGGCTTCGAGGATGGAGGACACGAAACAGAGGATGTTGCCCCCGGACATCACCGGGTAGATCGGCCGCTGGTTGATGATGACCAGTCCGACGTCGGCGGTCGGGTCGCAAGGCGGCACGACCAGGTCGGCGTTCAGCGCGGGATGACCGCGGGGTTCCTGCAGAAGCGATGTCCGCAGCCAGTCGTGGTGCTGCTCGACGTACTTCTTTTTGTCGAGCATCGTCTCGCCGGTGATGTTGAGCGGCTCCAGGCCGCCCACCACGATCCGGCACGGCGCCCCGGAGGAGTGGGCGTCGACGACGTTGATGATCATGCCGCGGCCTTTCGGAAGTCGGAGAGGTACGCCGGGTCCGTGGCCTCGACGACAGCCTTCAGTGCGTCCACTTCGGACGGAACGAGCGAGAGGTAAGGCTCTCGGATGGGACCCACCTGGAGACCGAGAATGCCGCACACCGCTTTGACGGCCCCGTTGTAGGGACCGCTGATCACCGCGTTGATGAGCGGCAGGATTCCGTGCCAGATCTCGTACGCCCTGGCCGCATCCCCGGCCTCGGCCGCGCGCTGCAAGGCAGCGAAGCCGGGAGTCAGGAAGTTGGCCGCGCCGACGATGGCCCCGGCCTTTCCGGTCAGGAACGCCGGCGGGACGAGAATGTCCTCGCCGACGAACACGTCGACCCCGGGGATGGGGTCGAGCAGCAGGGAGGTCAGGGACGCGAAGTCCCCGCTCGAGTCCTTGACGATCTCCACGGTGGGGATCAGGTCCTTGATTCGCGCCAGCGACTCACGCCCCCAGGTCACCCCCATGGCCGGCGGGTGGTTGTAGACGCAGATCGGCAGCGAGGTCGACTCGGCGACCTTCTCCAGGTAGCGGAACGCGCCGTCGAGGTCCAACGGCTCGTAGTAGGGCGTCGCGACCATGATGGCGTCGGCACCGGACTGCTCGGCGTGGCGGGCGTTGGCCACCGCCGCGCGAGTGGAGGGAGCCCCGACCTGAGCAACGACCTTCACCCGGCCCGCGACCTGCGAACAGGTCGCTTCGATGACGGCCCGCCGCTCGTCCTCGCTCAACGCGGGAAACTCACCCGTGCCCCCGCACGGCACGAAGCCCGAAATGCCGTCCGCGATTCCCTGCTCCACGAGGGCGGCCAGGGAATCACCGTGGACCTTCTCGCCATCCTCGGTGAACGGCGTGATCATCGCCGAGATAACCCCGGAAAAGGGCATGATTCCTCCAAAACCTCATTGCAATCGATAATATGTAACGTACTACTCGGCCGGACCTGGCGCCACCGAGGCGCGGTCATGGCACCTGTCGGACGATCGACCCGCGGGCGATGACCGGGTCGAGGATGCCGCCTTCGATCTCGTCGGCCGCCTCGGACAAATCCGGCGGGTTGCGGTGGGGATGCGGGTACCCGAGTTCGGCTTCCATCTCGGCCGAGTAGAGGTAGACGGACGTGACCAGCAGGGACAGCGGGTGGAACAGGTGCGGAGAGCCGGAGTCCAGCTGCCGCAGCGCGCTGAACAGTTCCCCGGTGGGCACGTCGTGGATCGCCGCGAGCGCGGCGGCCACATTGTCGAGCACGGGGTCGAGGATCGCGAGGGCTTCGGTCACGTAGTCGTCGAACGCGGCGACCTCGTCGCCCCCGGGACGGCCGTCGCCGTCGCTGGGAATGAGCACGGCCGCGACGCGGCGCAGGTCGGCCATTTCCTCCGCGGTGAGTGAGCGGCGGGCGGTCTTGCGAACCACCGGCGCCGAAAGCCGGGTGATGCCGTCGTGGTGGGTGCTGGTCATGCCGGGATTCCTTCGATCTCCTCGGTCAGATCACGCGCGATGCGCAAAGCGAGCGCGACGATCGTCGTCGTGGGGTTGGCCGAACCGCCGGTCACGAAAATACTTCCGTCTGCGATCCGGAGATTGGGGACATCGTGCGCGCGCCCCATGGGGTCCACGACCGAGCGCGCGGGGTCCAGGCCCATCCGGGCCGTGCCGAGCAGGTGTCCGGGCTCCCCCGGCATGTCGGCGATAGGGAGCACCTTCTTGGCACCGCTCGCCTCGTGCGCTTCGATCATCCGGGCCAGCGCGAACTCGCGGATCTTGAGCGTGTTCTCACTGAACCGGTATTCGATCTTGGCGGCGGGCAGGCCCGAACTGTCGGTCCGGCTCGGGTCCAGCACGACCCGGTTCGACTCCTCCGGGAGATCGTCGATGTTGCACGCCCACAGGATGGCGTTGCGCGAATCCCGGACGACGTCGTGGAACTTGGGGCCCCACAGTTCGTCGAACCCGAGACTGCGATGGGGTTCCACCCCGTTGTTGATCAGACCGGGCGCGGTCGAGGCGTGCATCTTGATCCCGCGGTAGAACCCCCGCTCCAGGTCGGTCTCGTAGAACTGCATCGAACTGATCGCCGCGCCGAGCGGGCCGCGCCAGGATTCCAGGTCGTCGTCGTAGTAACCGAGGACCATCGAGTTCGGGTGGAGCATCAGGTTCCTGCCCACCAGCCCGGAGGAGTTGGCGAGTTCCGACATCAGCAACAGCCGCGCGGTGCCGACACCGTTCGCGCAGAGCACGACGTGGTCCGCGGCGAGGTCGACCTCCCGGCCGCCCTGGTCGATGTAGCGCACGCCGGAGGCTTTGCCATCCGGGCCGGTCATGATCCGGCTGACCCGCGCGCCGGTGCGCAGCTGGGCACCGGCGCGGATCGCCGCCGGCCAGTATGCGAGATCGAACGAGGCCTTCGCGCCTTCGGGGCAGCCCTGCACGCAGGTTCCCCACCGAACGCAGGCGGCCAGGTCGCCGTGTTTGTGGGTCGGGATCGAGTTGGCCCCGTACCACCAATGCCAGCCCAGCTTGTTGAGACCTTCGGCGGCCCGGCGACCGGCCTTGCCCAGTGGATGAGGCGGCTGCGGGAACTCCTGGCCATCCGGGTAGGCCGGGTCTCCGTCCAGGCCCGCGATTCCGAGGAACTGGTCGGTCTCGTTGTAGAACGGCAGCAGGTCGTCGTAGGAGATGGGCCAGTCGTCGGCGATCCCGTCCACTGTGCGGACACGCAGGTCCGAGGGCACCAGCCTGGGCCACAAGCCGCCGAAGTGGATGGTCGAACCTCCCACCGCGGCGTACATCGAGGGCGGCAGGTCGGTCTGGCTCACCTCGAGCGGGTAGTCGGCGAGGTTGCGGCGGTCATTCGGTTCCAGGCCCCAGTGCGTCCTGGCGACGAGCTCCCACATCCGGTGGTTCGCCGCGTAATCGCTCGGGTTGAGCCAGTCGCCCTGTTCCAGGCAAACCACGTCGATGCCCGCCGTCGCCAGCGTGTGGGACATGACAGCCCCGGAAGGGCCGGCGCCCACGACAACGACGGTGGTCCTGTCTGACGGTCCGGTCGTCATTCCGGCGCCTCCTAGTAGTGTTTTACATATGACCGGTCGTATAGTACTCGCGGAAGTTGACTCAAGGAAGGGTGACCGATGAGCACTGCTCGCCAATCCGGCCCGCGCCGGTTCCATCATTGGATCGACGGTGCCGCGCGCCCGTCGGAGCACACGATCGAGCGAGTCGACCCGGCTACCGGCCAGGTGGTCTCGGCCTTCGCCGAGGGCACCGCGCGGGACGCGGCGGACGCGGTGGAGGCAGCGCGGAAGGCGTTCGACTCCGGTGTCTGGGCCCGCGCCGAGGCGGCGCACCGGGCCAAGGTGCTGAGCCGGTGGGCCCGGCTCGTGGAAGCCGCCGCGGACGAGCTGGTCGACCTGGAGATCGCCGAAGCCGGCAAGACCATCCGGGTCGCCAGCGGCGACGTCAACGGCGCCGTGGAGCTGATCGACTACGCCGCCGCGTTGTGCCTGCAGCACCACGGCGAGGCGTACCCCGGTATCCGCGACGGCCTGTCCGCGTTCGTGGTGCGCGAGCCGGTCGGCGTGGTCGGGGCGATCGTCCCCTGGAACTTCCCGACCATCATCTACGCCCAGAAAGTCCCGTTCGCGCTGGCGGCCGGCTGCTCCGTGGTCGTCAAGCCGTCCGAGCTGACCTCCGGCACCGCGGTCCGGCTGAGCGAACTGGCCACCGAGGCAGGCCTGCCGGACGGCGTGCTCAACGTGGTGACCGGATACGGCGACCCCGTCGGCCAGGTCCTGGTCGACAGCCCGGACGTCGACATGATCTCGTTCACCGGTTCGACGGCGACCGGCCGCCGGATTCTCGACGGCCAGAAGGTCAACTTCAAGCGGATGGGCCTCGAGCTCGGGGGCAAGTCCGCCGCGATCGTGTGCGCCGACGCCGACCTCGACCAGGCCGTCGAGGGCGTGATGTTCTCGATCTTCATGCACCAGGGGCAGGTCTGCTGCGCCGGGTCCCGGCTGCTCGTGGACGACTCGGTCGCTGACGACTTTCTGGCACGGCTCTCGCGCCGTGCCGCGTCGCTGACACTGGGCGACCCGCGATCGGAGGCCACCGACGTCGGCCCGCTGCTGTCCCCCGGACACTTCGAGGTCGTCGCCGGTTATGTCGAACTTGCCGTCAAGGAAGGCGCCGTGGCGCTGTGTGGCGGCCCGGGACGCGGCGATGGCGACGAGGACGGCCCGTGGTTCCGGCCCACGATCCTGGACCGGGTCGGGCGGGACACCCGGGTGTTCCGGGAAGAGATCTTCGGCCCCGTGCTGACAGTGACCCGGTTCTCGACAGTCGAAGAAGCGATTGACCTTGCCAACGACTCGGACTACGGGCTCGCCGGAAGCGTGTGGACGGCGGACATGCACACCGCCTTCGACGTCGCATCCCGTGTGCGCACCGGCACGCTGGAGATCAACACATCCCTGGAGGGACAGCCCCAGCTTCCCTTCGGGGGCGCCAAGTCCAGCGGCATGGGCCGGGAGAAGGGCCAGGCGGGCCTCGACGACTTCACCGAGGTGAAGACGATCGCGTTCCGGACCGTGCCGCGCGAGCCCTTCTTCCAGGGCAAGCCCTGACCACTCCCCCGCTGGGTTCCGGTGCGGCCACTGCCCGGAACCCAGCGGGGCTTCAGACGTGCTGCCGGGTTTTCCTGAGCGCGGGTGCGCACAGTCCCGCGATCACCACGGCGCCCGCGGTCACCACGATGGCGTTGCGCAGCGATACTTCCTGCCCGAGCTGACCCAGCAGCGGAGGACCTGCCAGGAACGCCACATAGCCGACCATGGTCACCACGGTCACCCGGGCCGTGGCCCGAGCCGGGTCGTCTCCCGCCGCCGAAATCGCCACGGGAAACCCGAGAGAAGCCCCGAATCCCCACAGCACGACACCCACGACCGCCACTGCCAGGCTCGGTGCGAGCGTGACGACGACGATTCCGAGCGCGCCGGTCGTGGCGGTCAGGCGGATGGCGTTCACCCGCCCAAGCGCACGCAGCAAGGGGCCCGCGCTGAAGCGCCCGACAGCCATCATGACCGAGAACAGGGTGAACGCCAGCGACGCGATCGGCTTGGACGCGGCGAAATCGTCTACGGCGATGAGCGGCAGCCAGTCGTTGGCGGTGCCCTCCGCGAGGGCCATGCCGAGAATGACCACCCCGATCAGCAGCAACGAGCGATCGCGCCAGACCGATGCCGGCCTCGCCCGCACTCGCGGACGGTCCCCCGCGCTACCCGGCCGCACCGGGATGCCCCGCATCGCCCACGTCCCGACCAGGATCATCACCAGGCCGGCGCCGCCAAGATGCGGCAGGACCGGGACATGCCGCGCGCTCGCCACGATGCCCAGCACGCCTCCGACAACGGAGCCGATGTTGTAACTGCCGTGCAATGGCGGAAGCACCGTGACCCCGGAAACGCTCTCGAGGTAGGCGCCCTCGACATTGGTCGCGACCTCCGAAAGACCCACGCCGAGCCCGAAAAAGCTCAGACCGGCACTCACCAGCACCGTGCTCGCCTGGACCGTCGCCAGTGCGATGACGAGCAGGCCCACGATCATCAGCAACGCCGAGGAGGTCATCACCCGCCACGGCCCGAACCGGGCGACCAGGATCCCCGCCGCGGTCACTCCGACGATCGAGCCCACCGACAGCCCGGCCAGCGCCAGTCCCATCTGCGCGGTCGAGGCACCGAGTGCGTCCCGGATGTCCGGCGTCCTGGTGATCCACGACGCGAACGAGATCCCGATGCTCAGGAAGAACGCGCACAGCCCGGCGCGCCATCGTCCGGCGCTCACCGGGCCGTCGGACGGCGACCGCACCAATGCTTTCCTTCCACCCCGGACATGCCGAGGTCTCGAGGCCGGAACCTCGAGACCTCGGCTGGACACATCCAGTTACACGTTCTGTCGGCGCTCCTGCGCGGCCGTCGGCGTTTCAGGCTGCACGAAGTGTTCGGCGCCGGCGTTTTGCCGCCCTCGCCGCTTCAACGAGGCGTACACCGCCCACCCGATCAGCACCATGGCCCCGACGAACACGAAGGCACCCCACTGGTAGTACCAGGCCGCGTCACCCCAGACTTCGGCGCGGGGCCAGGCGGTGTTGATCAGTACGACGACCTGGAACACCACGGCGATGACGTTCACCGGCAGGCCCCACCGCCCTAGCTTGAAATAGGGGCCGTGCTCGGGTGTGGGCCACTGCCCCTTGACCCGCTTGACCAGCAGCGAGACCGTCAGGATGAGGTACACGATGTAGATCGTCACCGCGGCGAGTGCCGCGACGGTCGCGAACAGCGACGAGTTGCCGAGGTTGATCAGCAGCAGGCCGATCGGGACGACCCCCACGAGCAACGACGCCGCGATCATGCTGCGTGTCTTCGGATTGACCGCGGACAACGTCTTCGCGAAAGGCAAGCGGCCGTCACGCGCCATCGAGAAGACCATGCGAATACCCGAAGCCTGCACCGCCAGCGCGCAAACGAACATCGAAATGGCCACAGCGACCAGGAAGACCGTCGCCAGCCCGTCGCCGAGTGTCGCCTTCAGCACGAACGGCAGCCCCTGCGAGGCAATGAGGTCCACGTTGTTCGACCCGAGGATGTCGGGCATGGCCATCTGGGCGGCGAGCACGAGCAATCCTCCCATGAGGACCGACGCGGCGACCGCCCTCAGGATCGCCCGCGGAGCGAACTTGCGTGGGTTCGAGGTCTCCTCGGCCAGCGAGCCGGCAGCGTCGAACCCGGCGTAGATATTCACCGCGAACAGGGATGCCACCGCGAGAACGCCGATCAGGCCCACCGCCGTGCCGCCGGAGGTGCCGGCAGTGTCGAGCACGATGCCGGGCCCGCGCTCGGTGTGAGCGAACAACACGATGATCAGCAACGAGCAGCCGATCAGTTCGGTGAACACGCCGATGTTGTTGATCAGCGCCATCACCCGCACGCCGACGATGTTGATGATCGTGGTGACGACCAGCAGGCACGCCCCGAGTAGCACGGCGTTCTCCGCGCCTGCGGGGGTGGCATAAGTGCCGATGTCGGCGGAGGTCCCGAAGACCTCGAAACCGCTCCAGAGCTGGGGTAAGACGATCTGCATCGACACTGACGGGCCCGCGACCGCGACCATGATCGTCAGGATCATCAGCCAGCCGGCGCTCCACCCGGCGAAAGGCGTGCTGATCTGTTTGGCCCACTGGTAGACGCCCCCAGCGATCGGGTAACGCGAGGCCAGCTCAGCCAGCAACATAGCGACGAGGAACTGACCGCCCGCGATGATCGGGATCGACCACCAGAACGCCGGGCCCGCAGCCCCGAACCCGAAGCCGAAGAGCATGAACACGCCGGTCAGGATCGAAACGAAGCTGAAGCCCGCCGCGAATGAAGAGAACTTTCCGAGGCTTCGGTCCAGCTCCTGCTTGTAGCCGAACTTCGCCAGGAAGTCGGAATCGTCGGTCGCAGATTCGGTCATCGTGTCTCCAAGTGTGCCGCCTGCCACGGTGCAGGCGTGGACGCTGCGCCCAAGAGCACACCAAGTGGAGCATGACATGTCAAGGGTAAAATATGACATACAAGTAAAGGTCTGCGGTGACGACCATGGTGTTCCGTTGCCCTGACCGCCCTATCAAGCGGGCTGGGCAAGGCAACGGAACACCGCCGAGGACCTCATTCGGTCCCGCGGTCAGCTGTGTTCAGCCCGCCAGCCGCCGAACTGACGCATCTTGGTGGCGTCGCGCCGCACCGGCGCGCGTCCGGGCGGCTGCACTGGCGCTGCGCCCGCATCGATCTTCGGGATCGAGAACCGCTGAGGTTCGGTGGTCAGGGTGACGCGATCGCCGTGATGCAGCACGTCGAGGGGTTTGCCTGCCAGCACTCGGTAGGTCGCGTGGTCGCGGTCGATCGCGACCTCGAACCGGGTGTCGCGGAAGGTCAGCCGGAACGCGATCCGGCCGAGCTGCGCCGGCAACCGCGGCGCGAACGCGAGCGTTTCGCCGTGATCGCGCATTCCGCCGAATCCGGCCACCATGCCCTGCCACGCCCCGGCCAGTGACGCCATGTGCAGTCCATTGCGGACGTTGTCGTGCAGGTCGTGCAGATCGGTCAGGGCGGCTTCGGCGAGATAGTCATAGGCCAGTTCCAGATGCCCCACCTCGGCGGCCATGACCGCCTGCGTACCCGCCGAGAGGGACGAGTCACGCACTGTCCTCGCTTCGTAGTAGGCGAAGTTGCGCGCCTTCTGCTCCGGGGTGAACGAATCGCCGCACAAGTGCATCGCCAGCACGAGGTCCGCCTGCTTCGAAACCTGCTTGCGGTAGAGGTCGAAGTACGGGTAGTGCAGCAGCAGCGGGTAGCACTCCGGCGGAGTGCCTTCGTAGTCCCATTCAGCGTGCTGCAGGAAACCTTCGGACTGCGGATGCAAGCCGAGTTCCTCGTCATAGGGCAGCGCCATCGCGTCGGCCGCCGCGCGCCACCGGTCCAGCTCTCCGCTGCCCACTCCGAACTCCGCGACCGCCTCCGGATGGCGCCCGCACACCTGCACCGCGCCACGGAGGTTCCGGCGCGCCATCAGGTTGGTGTAGATGTTGTTGTCCACCACCGCGGAGTACTCGTCGGGCCCGGTCACACCGTCGATGCGGAACTGGCCGTGGTGGTCGAAATGGCCGAGCGACGACCACAGACGTGCCGTTTCCACCAGTAGCTCGGCGCCGTGCGTGCGCTCGAACTCGTCGTCCCCGGTCGCGGCCACGTACCGCAGCACGGCGTCGGCGATGTCGGCACTCACGTGGAAGCCCGCGGTCCCCGCCGGCCAGTAGGCGGAGCACTCGGCACCGTTGATCGACCGCCACGGGAACGCGGCGCCGCGCAGGCCGAGCTGTGCCGCACGTTCCCTTGCTTTGTCCAATGTGGAGTGACGCCAGCGCAGGGCATCCCTGGTGGCATCGGGCATCGTGTAGGTGAGCACAGGCAGCACGAACGTCTCGGTGTCCCAGAACGCGTGCCCGTCATAACCGGGCCCGGTCAGGCCCTTTCCGGCGATCGCTCGTGTCTCACCGCGGGCGCCGGCCTGCAGCAGATGGAACAGCGCGAACCGCACGGCCTGCTGCAGCTCGGGATCGCCCTCGATCTCGATGTCCGAAGTCGCCCAGAAATCGTCGAGAAACTGGCGCTGCTCGGCAACAAGGCCATCCCAGCCGGTCTGGAGAGCGCCCGCGAGCGCCGACTCGGCCTGTGCGCGCAGTGCCGGCACGGACCGCTGCGCGGACCAGCCATAGGTCAGGAACTTGGTGATGCGCAGCCGGCCGCCCCTGGGCACGTTCACCGCGACGGTCAGCCGGGCCAGATCCTCCTCGCTGTGGATGTGCGTGTGGACCCCGTTGTCCACCTCGATCTGGTGATCCATCGCCGCGGCGACGCGCAGCTCCGAACGGCGGGTCCGGTGCACCAGGACCGCGTTGAGATCGGTGGCGTGGTGGAACTCGCCCACCAGCGGGGATTTCAACGCCAGCGCCACCCGTGGGTCCTTGGTGTCCGACTCGATCGGCTCGTTGGCCAGCAGATCGGACTGGACCACCAGCTGCAGATCCTCGTCCACGGGCTCCACCTCGTAGCGGATCGCCGCGACCGCGCGCTGCGTGAACGACACGAGCCGCTCCGTGCTCACCCGCACCCTGCGCCCAGTCGGCGAGGACCACTCCGTGACACGCCGCAACGTGCCGGACCGGAAGTCCAGCACACGCTCGTGCGCGGTCGCCGCACCGTAGCGCATGTCCAGCGGCTCGTCCTCCACCAGCAACCGGAGGATCTTGCCGTCAGTCACGTTCACGACGGTCTGGCCCTCTTCGGGATAGCCGTAGCCACTCTCGGCGTAGGGCAGCTCATGCTGCTCGTAGAAGCCGTTGAGGTAGGTGCCGGGCAGCCCCCGCGGCTCCCCTTCCTCCAACGTGCCGCGCAGGCCGATGTGGCCGTTGGACAAGGCGAACGCGGATTCGGTGCGCGGCAACGCATCCACGTCCAGGGTGTGCCACCGTAGCTCCCACGGGGCGCACTCGTAGCCGTAGCGCGTGTCGGTCATGCGGTTTCCTCCAACAGTTCGGCAAGGTCGTTCACGACGATGGTCGCGCCGCGTGCCCTCAGCTCATCGGCCTGGTCGGTCCGGTTCACACCGACGACGAAACCGAACCCACCGTCCTTTCCGGCCTGCACGCCGGACTGCGCATCCTCGAACACGGCCGCGTGCGCGGGCTCGACCCCGAGTGCCCGAGCACCGGCCAGGAACGAGTCCGGCGCGGGTTTGCCCTTGAGACCGCGTTCGCGGATGGTGACGCCGTCAACACGGGCTTCGACGTAGTGGCTCAGCTCGGCCGCGTCGAGCACCCGCGCACCGTTCGCCGAGGACGTCACCACGGCGATCCGCAGCCCGGCCGCCCGGACCACGTCCAGGTAACGGACCGAGCCAGGGTAGGGGGCCACGCCGTGCTCGTCGATCATCTTCAGGACCAGCTCGTTCTTACGGTTGCCCACCCCGTTGACGGTCTCCGCGCTGGGAACATCGTCGGGTGTGCCCTCGGGCAGCTCGATCTCGCGTGACCTGAGGAATTCGCGCACGCCGTCCGCGCGTGGCCGTCCGTCGACATACGTTTCGTAGTCCCTGGCGGTGAACTCCTCGAACGCCTGGCCGTCGCGCTCGCGCAGGAACTCGTCGAAGGTCAGTTTCCAGGCCTCGCGGTGGACAGCCGCGGTCCCGGTCAGTACCCCGTCGAGATCGAACAGGCAGGCGGTGATGGTGTCCGGTAATCCCGTCATGCGCGAACGCTACCGGCTGCCGTTCCCGGGCCGCACTCGGCCCGTGTCTGATGTGGACAGGCACGTCACCCAAGGCTTTCCAGCGCCGTGGTCACGGAGATTCGGCGGTACGTCTCCGTGGCCAGCCCTTGCTCCGAGATCCGGGCGCGGCGTTCGACGGCCTGTTCCACATCGGACGGACTGAGCTCGGCGGCACGGCGTTCCTGGTACGCCTGGAAGACAGGGTCGACTTCCTTGAGAGGGCGGCGCGCTCGGCCGGGGTTGGCGACTCGTGCCGGCCGCCGGAAGGCGTTCAGCACTTTCGTGGGGTTCTGCTCGGTCCGCCGGTCGAGACCGGCGATCTCGACGTCGGCCTGGGGCGTCCGGCCGGTGGGACTGTAGGCGAAGGCCGATGCGAGGAGGTCGTGCGTCGCGGCCACTTCTTTGACGGCAAGGACATCGAGGTCGGCCGCCGGCCGTTCGCCGAGGTCGGGTACCGCGAGCCGGGTGATGCCTCGTTCGTTGATCGCGCACAGCACCTCGTTGGGATCGTCGCCGAGGATCACCTCGCGGCGTGGGCCCCAGAAGTCGTAGTCCGCGTGACTGCCGTGCCCGCCGCCGATGTGGAACGCGTAGATCTCCGGGTACACGTTGAGCTCGTCCCGGCGTCGCTGGTCGGCGGCGTAGTACGACCAGATCGCGAGCTGCAGCAAATGCGAGGCACCTACCCCGCCCAGCGCCTCGTTGATCACGAGCCCGAACCGGTCATGACGATGCCAGTCGGGGAAGAGCTCCCGGACAGCACTGTCACGGCCCTCGATACGGATGGCGAACTGGGTGTCCTTCAACTGGGTGAGCGTGTGCATCAGCCCTCCGATTCGGTGGTACGCGACTCACGCCGCAGCGACGGGGTGAAGCAAAGCCCGACGGCTGTCAACGCCGCCGCGACCGAGAGCGCCTTGGTGGTGCCCGTCGCGTCTGCGATGTAGCCGACGGCCAAGGGCTCGGCCAAAAACGCGACGTAAGCAATGGACATGACGACGCTCAGCCGGGCGGCAGCGCGCGCGGGATCATCGCCGGCCGCACTGATCCCCAACGGCAGTCCCAGCGCGATCCCCAGCCCCCACACGACCGCGCCGATCAATGACACGACGAACGAGCCGCCGAACGCGACCAGCACGACACCCACGACGGTCAGCCCGCCGAACACCAGCGGCGCCTTCGCCCGCCCCCACTTCTCGATGACGAACGGGCCGCAGAACCGGCCGATGGTCATCGCCACGGTGAAAAGCCAGAACGCGGTCGTGCCCGACGCTTCGGAAACCTTGTGGCCGTCGATGACACCGACGCTGAGCCAGTCATTGCCCACACTCTCCGCGAAAGCGAAGGCGAACACCAGGACCCCGATCATCAGCGTGCGGGGCTCACGCCACGCGGACCAGCGGCGTCCCGCGTTCGTCGAGGAGACCACAGCGCCGTCCTCGGTGCCGTCCGGGACGAACATCCGGGCCACCAACGGCGCGGCCACGACGACCACCGCCATCACGGCGATCAAGTGCAGCGCGACCCCGGTCCCCGCCGCGACCAGCAAGGCGGCAAGCCCGGAGCCGATCGCGGCACCGATGCTGAAACTGGAATGGAACCGAGGCATCAGCGGCCGCGCGAGCCGGCGTTCCACCGCCGTCGCCTGGACATTCATCGCGATGTCCCACGTCGAGTGCCCGACACCCGCGAGAAACAGTCCAACCGCCACCACCGCAGGACCAGCCGGTAGCCCGAAGGCCACCACGAGCAGCCCCGCGGCCATCAGCGACGGCCCGGCGACGACGACTCGCCTGCTCCCGAATGCCGCGACCAGACGACCGGAAAAGGGCAGCACGACCAGACCGCCGACAGCGAGGGCCAACAGCAGCGTGCCCAGCTGGGCGGCGGAAATTCCCAGAGCGTCGCGCACGGAAGGGACGCGCGACACCCACGTCGAAAAGGCAATCCCGTGAGCTACGAAGGTCGCGTACACCGCACGCTTCGCTCGCACGGTCTGTACGCCCTTGGCATCAGCCAGATTCACGACGTCCACTGTGGACACCGAAGGACACCTCCGTCATCGTCGGCAGGAATGGCCTGCACACCGGTAGTGCCGGTCCTGCCGGGGTTGGCCCCGGCAGGACCGGCACTACCCGTACTCGGCCTAATCGGTCTCGACAGCGACAGGCCTCTCGACCGGTGTGAGAGGCTCTCGCGCGACACCATCGCTCTCGCCGGCCTGCCGCCTGTTCTTTTTGTCCAGGTACAGGTAAATACCCGTGCCGGCAAGGAACATGACTCCGACGAAGACGAACGCGCCCCACCGGTAGTACCAGGCCGAGTCGCCGTAGATCTCGGCGCGAGGCCACACGAGGTTGACCAGCACGATGGTCTGGAACACCACCGCGATGATGTTGAGCGGGAGCCCGAATTTGCCCAGATTGAAATATGGCCCGTGATCGGGCCCCGGCCACTGCCCCTTGAACCGCTTGACCAGCATGGACACCGTCACGATCAGGTAAGCGATGTAGAAGAGCACGCTCCCGATCGCGGCCAGCGTGCTGAACAGCTGCGAGTTGCCGAGGTTGACCACGAGCAGGCCGAGCGGGATGACACCCATCACCAGCGACGTCACGATCATGCTGCGGGTTTTCGGGTTCACCGTGGAGAGCGCTTTACCGAAGGGCAGCCGGCCGTCACGGGCCATGCCGAAGACCATCCGGATCCCCGCCGCCTGCACCGCCAACGCGCACGCGCACATCGAGACGGCGACACAGATCAGGAACACGGTGCCGAGCACCGGGCCCAAGGTGGCCAGCACGATGTAGGGCAGGCCCTGGGACGCGATCAGCTCGAGGTTGTTCGAGCCCAGGATGTCGGGCATCGCCATCTGGGCCGCGAGGACCAGCAGCGAGCCCAGCAGCGCCGAGGCGGCCACCGCGCGCAGGATGGCGCGCGGGGCGGACCTGCGTGGGTCCGCGGTCTCCTCCGCCAGCGCCCCAGCCGCGTCGAAGCCCTGATAGATGCTGACCCCGAACAGGCTGGCGACCAGCAGCGCCCCGATCACACCCGCGGTTCCGCCACCGGCGCCCGCCGTGCTCAGCACGATCCCCGGCCCGCGCGTGGTGTGCGCGAACAGCACGACGATCAGCAGCGTGCACCCGATCAGCTCGGTGAACACCCCGATGTTGTTGAGCAGCGCCATGAGCCGCACGCCCACGATGTTGATGATCGTGATCAGGACGATGAGGATGGCACCGAGCAGAACCGCGTTCTTCGCGCCGTTCGGCGTGGCGTACGTCCCGATGTCGTCGGCGCCGCCGAAGACCTGGAACCCGCTCCAGATGTGCGGGAGGATCACCTGCAGGCTGATGGCGGGAGGAGCCGACCCCACGCAGATCGCCAGTACCACGAGAAACCCGGCCATCCAGCCGGGAAACGGCCGCGAGATGTTCTTCGCCCACTGGTACACACCACCGGCGAGCGGATACCGGGACGTCACCTCGGCGAACAGGAGCGCCACCAGGAACTGGCCTCCCGCGACGACGGGAATCGACCACCAGAACGCCGGGCCGGAAGCTCCGAACCCGAACCCGAAAAGCATGAAGACGCCGGTGAGGATCGACACGAAGCTGAACCCGGCGGCAAATGATGAAAACCGCCCGAGGCTTCGGTCGAGTTCCTGCTTGTAGCCGAATTGCGCGAGGTATTCAGAGTCTTCCTCGGCTGCGACATCGGTCATTGTTTCCTCCTGAGCGCGTCGGTCGAACGCGGAGCGAGTAAATCTGGCTGGCCCGGGACGGTGTCCCGGAACGCGGCAGGCGCAGAAATCGGATGGCCGGTGACGCGCGAACTGGGCGTTACCCGGGCCCGTCGTGAGGTGGACCGCAGCCGGTCACGCGCTCCGATCGTTGTCGAGGCATTCCTGATACCACCGGTAGAACTCGATCGCCGGCGACTGGTGGTGCGGATTGAGCGGCCCCGGCTGGTAGGAGGAAGTGTTCATGCCACGCTGGACGTTCTCGCAGAGCTCCTTGTCCTGCCGCATGGTGATGTCGAACAAGCTCTTGAGCTTCTCGACGTCGTAGTCGACGCCTTCCTGAGCGGCGTCGGCGACGAACCAGTACTGGCTGAGCAGCGTCCGCTCCGGACCCAGCGGCTTGATGCTCCAGAGCCACGCGTGGTCACGCAGCACGGTGAGGTGCCCACTCGGCTGCCAGAACAGCTGCACATCCGGCGGATCGGCCAGCTCGGCGCCCTTGACCCGGGGGGACGGCACCGTGCATACGTAGTCCGACTGGGAGGGACCGACCTCGATGAGCGCCCACTCGTCCTCGGAGAACAGCTTGGGCGGGTTGTCCAAGTCCTCCACCACCGTGAACCCGGTGAACGGGTCGCCGCCGCCGTAGCGCTCGGCCAGCTCCGGGTGGTTCAGGGCACAGTGGTAGCACTCGTGGTCGTTCTCGTTGACGACCTTCCAGTTGGCTTCGATCTCCATGTGTTCGACCGCGGCCAGCTTCATCCGGTCGAAGTCGTAGCCGAGAATGCCACTCTCGGGCGTGACCAGGTCGGCGGCGAGCTCAGCGACCGAGGTGGGACGGGACTCGGCGAACGACACGAAGATCAGGCCGTGGAAGTCCTCGACCCAGGCGTTCTGAAGACGCCACTGGGAGACGTTCGTTCCTTCCGGCATGCGGGTGGCCGAAAGACACACCCCGTCCTTTTTGGAGAACGTCCAGCCGTGGTAGTTGCACATGAGGTTCCGGCCGGCACGCCCCCGCTCGGAGGTGACGATCGGATGCCCCCGGTGCGGGCAGACGTTGTAGTACGCCGTCAAGTTCTGGTCGGCTCCACGGGTGATGACGAGTTCGTCGTCACCCAGCCGGTACGTGATGAACGAGTTCGGTTCGTCGAGTTCGGATGTGTGGCCCGCGAAGTGCCAGCGGGGCCGGAAGACCGCTTTGACGTCCTTCCGAAGCCAGTCCGCGTCGATGAAGCGGTCCTTCGGCGGCCCGACATAGAAGACGTGCTCCTCGTCCGTGGCAGGCGATACTGGTGTGGACATTTTCTGGTCCTCCCTGGTGATTCAACAACAGGCGCGATGTGCGGTCCCCGGCCGAATTTCCGTGATACGACGAATCGCGGAAAATAGAGCCGGAAGCGTCTTACAGGTCGAGAATCAGCCGCTCGCTGACCGCGCGCGAGCAGCACAACATCATGGTCTGGCTCTCCAGACGCTCCTCTTCGGAAAGAACCGAGTCCCGGTGTTCCGGAATACCTTGCAGCACCGCGGTTTCACACGTGCCGCACACGCCCTCTTGGCACACCGTGGTCACCGAGACCCCGATCCGGGACAGCGCCTGCACGATGGTTTCTTCGGATTCGACTCGAACCGACTTGTTGGATCGCGCAAGTACGACTTCGAATGAGCCGGACTGCGACGCCGGCTGCTCCTGGGGCGCGAATCGTTCTATGTGGAGTACGCCGCGCGGCCAGTTCTCCGACTGCTCCTCGACAGCGCGCAGCATGGCGGGCGGACCACACGCGTAGACGGCGTCCCCGGCTTCGAGCAGTGCGGTGAACTGGGCGATGTCGAGGAGGCCGTGGGTGTCCTGCGGGTGGAGCACGACACGGTCGTCGGCGTAGGTCCTGAGGTCCTCCGCGAAGGCCATGCTCGAGAGCGAGCGTCCACCGTAGAGCAACTTCCAGGGCTTGTGCTCCGGGAGCGTTCTGACCATCGCCAGCAGTGGGGTGATTCCGATTCCCCCCGCGATGAAGTAGTAACTGTCCGCGTCGACGAGCGGGAACTGGTTCCGGGGTACGCCGACCTCGAGCACGAGGCCGGGTTCCGCGCGGTGCATCCAGCTGGAGCCGCCCCGGCCGTCCGCCTCGAGCTGCACGGCGATGGTCCACTCGTCGCGCACCCGGGGATCGCCACACAGTGAGTACTGCCTGGGCCCAACCCCCGGCACGTACACGTCGATGTGCGAGCCGGGTTCCCAAGCGGGGAGGGACGTGCCCGATTCCGGGCGCAGCATCAGAGCCCGCACGCCGGAAGAGGCGTTGTGCACCGAGTGAACGACCACGCGCAGCACCGAGCCGGCCTGCGCCCGCGCGTCCTGCGCCTCGGACGTGGAAGAAAGCATGGTCACCGCTTCAATCCCTCGATTCGCTCTGGGATGCGCGCCTGCGCCTCGATCGCTTACGAACTTCACCGTCTGTGACTTGTAACCGGTAGTCGATAACACTACACATCGAGCGCCTGGGGACACCAGAGGAAATCTTGCGGCGAGCGCCCCGCAGGCGAGGCGTCAGCAGGCGGACGGGGCCCACCCGGGGGATGTCGCGCCAAGCTTGACGATGGTCGTTTGTGACTACTAAAATCTGGTTCCCACCAGCAAATCGTTCAAGCACACACAGCCGAAGCCGCTCCCCGCCAGGCAGTGGACGGACTTCTTGAAGGCGGCCGTAGCCGATCGAGAGATCTTCATCCAGCGGAAACATATGGCCACACAAGAAGCCCTTTCTCGAAGCAATACGTAACCGGTAACATGCTACATAGAGCTTTGCGTCCGTCCGCTTCACTGGGCGACTTACGGCTTTCGAGCGCAGCTCAAGCCAGACGCTCGGCCGGCGGGCATAGCGAGGTTTCGGCTCTCCGAGGCGCCGGACCTTCGACGACGGATCAGTCCTCGGCGGGCTTGTTCCAATCGCCGGGGATGTGGCTCAGGTGCGCCAGCATCAGCGCCTCGGCCTTCTCGCCGTTGCCGGCGACGAGAGCGTCAAGGATCGGCCGGTGCTCCTCCGCGGACTCGATGAGCCGTCCTTGCCGGATCAGCTCGCTGAGCCCGCGTTGCGGAGTCTTGTCGCGCAGGTTCTCCACGATGCTGGTCAGGTGGTCGTTGCCCAGCATCGCGAGCAAACCGAGGTGGAACTGACGATCGGCGTCGATGTAGAGGACCAGGTCCTCCTGGCGCGCGCCACGCACGATGTCGTCGGCCAGGGCACCGAACTCACTCGCCCTCGGCGACACCTTGCCCGTCTGTGCCAGCTGCCGCATGGCGGGAGCTTCGAGCATGACGCGCACCTGGTAGATGTCCACCAGGTCCTTGTCACTGACCGGGATGACGCGGTACCCCCGGTTGCGGACCGGTTCCATCAGCCCCTGCTGCACCAGGGTGAGCATCGCTTCGCGGACAGGACTGTTGGAGACCCCCAGCGTGGCCGCGAGGCCTGCCGCGGAATAGATCTCACCCGGCTTGATCTCGCCGACGAGGAGGCCCTTCCGGATCACGGCGAGCGCCTGCTCGCGGAGGCTCTCGTAACGCTGCAACTGACTGGCCGGCTGAACAGTCATGAACGCTCCTCCCAGACGGGTTGCCCCAAGCCGCCGTGACTCGTCCTCAAATGTTACCGGTAACGACGGCAAGGTGGAGCGCGACCGTCCGTCCGACGGCGTTTTCCTGAAAGCCGGCCCGCGATGATCACGGCTCTCCCCTGCCCAGCGAGAACCAGGTCGTCTTGATTTCGGTGTACTGGTCGAACGCCTCGTGCCCTTGTCGCGGCCACCGAGGCAGCGAGACCGCCGTCCGTGCTGTCGGCCAGCGCGATGGTCTCCTGCTCGGTACTGAAAGTCAGGACCGACACCACCGGGCCGAAGGTTCTCTCGCGGACGACGTCCATCGATATTTGGCAACCCGAAATCACTCACGAGCGCCCCTCGGCGCACGAGCACTGTGCAGTTCGGCCGGAACATCCGGCGTAGCCTCCGTGGGACGCAGCGGTACATGTTGTCGGCAACCGAAGGATTTCGCCGATACTCGACAGCTGGTATGTCAGCGTGAAACGTGAAGCCGCTGGTGGGATTTCGGCTACTTCGCTTCCAGCATGTCAGTTCCGCCTGAAGACTGACCCTCTGGTTCCGGGTGAATGTTGACCCACCCATGAACGATCATGAGGTGTTGAACGTGGAGGACTGGGCGGAGATCCGCCGGTTGCATCGGGCTGAGGGGATGGCGATTCGGGCCATCGCTCGCAGGCTGGGGATCTCGAAGAACACGGTGAAGAAGGCGTTGGCCTCGCATGAGCCGCCGCGGTATGAGCGGGCAGCGAAGGGGTCGATTGTGGATGCTGTGGAGCCCCAGATCCGGGCGTTGCTGTCGGAATTCCCGGAGATGCCCTCGACGGTGATCATGGAGCGGATCGGCTGGGAACGTGGGAAGACGGTGTTCTTCGAGCGGGTGCAGCAATTGCGGCCGTTGTTCACACCGGCGGATCCGGCATCGCGGACGGAGTATCAGCCGGGCGAGCTCGCGCAGTGCGATCTGTGGTTCCCGCCGGCGGATGTGCCGCTTGGGTTCGGCCAGACCGGCCGGCCACCGGTGCTGGTGATGGTGGCGGGCTATTCACGGATGATCACAGCTGTGATGTTGCCGTCGCGGCAGTCACCGGACTTGCTGGCCGGGCATTGGACCTTGATCAGTGGCTGGGGCCGGGTTCCCAAAGCGCTGGTCTGGGACAACGAGTCCGCGGTCGGGCAGTGGCGCGGCGGGAAACCGCAGCTGACCGAGCCGATGAACGCGTTCCGCGGAACGCTGGGCATCAAGGTGATCCAGTGCCGTCCCCGAGATCCGGAGTCGAAAGGCCTGGTCGAGCGGGCTAACGGCTATCTGGAGACTTCGTTCCTGCCCGGGCGTTCGTTCACCAGCCCGGGAGATTTCAACAGCCAGCTCGCGGGCTGGCTCGAGCGGGCGAACCAGCGCCAGCACCGCCGTCTGGGTTGCCGACCGCTGGACCGGTGGGGCGCGGACCGTTCAGCGATGCTGGCGTTGCCGCCGATCGCGCCGGTGACCGGCTGGCGGCTGAGCACCCGACTGCCGCGGGATCACTACGTCCGGCTTGATTCCAACGACTACTCGGTCCACCCGAGCGCGGTCGGCCGCCGGGTCCAGATCGCCGCAGACCTCGCCGAGGTGGTGGTGACCTGCGATAACACGCAGGTTGCCCAGCATGCCCGCTGCTGGGCCGATCACCAGAGCATCACCGACCCCGCCCACGCTGCCGCAGCAGCCCAGATGCGCCAGGCCCGCCGCCTGGTCGCGATCCCCAAGGCCGACACGAGCGTCGAACACCGGCACCTGGCCGACTACGACCGCCTGTTCGGACTCACCGGCAGCGACGAGGAGATCGCCTGATGACCACAACGAAAACGACCGCGAAAACCAGCGGCCGCAACATCGAGGGCGAGATCGCCTATCTCACCCGCGCCCTGAAGGCCCCGTCGCTGGGCCAGGCCGTCGAACGGCTCGCCGAGCGAGCCCGCGCCGAGTCCTGGACACACGAGGAGTTCCTCGCCGCCTGCCTGCAACGCGAGGTCGCCGCCCGCGAGTCCCACGGCGGGGAAGGCCGGATCCGCTCCGCCCGGTTCCCGGCACGGAAATCGTTGGAGGAGTTCGACTTCGACCACCAACGCTCGCTCAAACGCGACACAATCACCCACCTCGGAACTCTGGACTTTATTGCAGGGAAAGAGAATGTGGTGTTCCTCGGCCCACCCGGGACCGGGAAAACGCACCTGTCAATCGGGCTTGGCATACGCGCCTGCCAGGCCGGGCACCGAGTCGCGTTCGCCACCGCCGCCGAATGGGTCGCCCGTCTCGCCGACGCCCACCACGCCGGCAAGCTGCAGGCAGAACTCATCAAACTCGGCCGGATCCCGCTGATCATCGTGGACGAGGTCGGCTACATCCCCTTCGAGGCCGAAGCCGCGAACCTGTTCTTCCAGCTCGTCTCGTCCCGCTATGAACGAGCCAGCCTGATCGTCACCAGCAACAAGCCCTTCGGCCGCTGGGGCGAAGTCTTCGGCGACGACGTCGTCGCAGCAGCCATGATCGACCGCCTCGTCCACCACGCCGAAGTCATCTCCATGAAGGGAGACAGCTACCGCCTCAAAGACCGAGACCTCGGCCGCGTCCACCGGCCACCAAAACCAACGACTAACAACCACCAACCCGGATGGGTCAACCTTCACCCGGAACAACCGGGTCAGACTTAGACCGGAGTTGACACAGCACCCTCGGCACACTCGAACCTCGTGTCCGCAGTGCCCGCCGAACCGGCGCGGCTCACCTCTCACCGATAGACGCAGCCGTGGACATGCGCGTGATCTTTGCGATGCCGTCGACACTGGAGACGCGTCCCTGGCGAGGCTTGAGATGGGGTTGCGGCTGAGCAAGCACGAACGGTCCAGCAGGCGTTCCACGGGCTCACGCGGTTGGTCGTCAGTTCGACGATAGTTGGCTATGCCGACTTGGATCGAACCTGCGAGCCCCACCGATTCGCCGACCAGCCGTTTCACCGGCCTCACCGACGAGCTGGATCTCGACGAACGCGAACAGCGAGCTTACGCGTTCATCCAGATACTCGAAGCCATCGCGAGGGAACCAAGGAGCGGTGGGCACCGCGGACCGACGGCGACGCATTCCATTGCCATGCCGTGCCTTCGGAACCAGTGGCCTCCCAACTGGGCGCACTTAGCTGTCACTCTTAGAAAATCCAACCGCTGGTGGACGGCCCTCCAGGGCTGACCAGCAACCCCGGCGACGGGCTGGGTCAATCATGGAGCTGGATCGCGATCTCAGGACAAGCTTGCGCGCCGAAGCGGGCCTGCTCTTCGAGGTTCGCCGGCACCTCAGTCGATTTCGTCACGTTGTAGCCCAGGTCATCCAGTTCGTAGACCTCCGGTGCACGCGCGGCGCACAAGGCATGTCCGACACATCGTTCCTGGTCGACTGTCGCTCGCATTTCCTTCTCCCTTCTACACAGGCTCGAACTCGATGACCGCGGTCTGCCAGCCGCCGAAGCCTCCCCAGTTGGGATAGGCGACGACCTCGTCCTCGACCACCGAGTAGTCCGGGATCTTTTCGAGCAGTTGCCGGATCGCCACCTGGAACTCCAGGCGAGCCAGATGCGATCCCGGGCAACGGTGGATGCCCGAACCGAAGCTCAGGTGGCGGTTGGGGAACCGATCGATGCGAAAGGTCAGGGGGTCGTCGAACTGTGCCGGGTCCCGGTTGGCAGCAGCCTCGCTCAGCAGGACCCGATCGCCCGGCCGCATCGGGCAGCCCTCGAACTCGATGCCAGTCGCGACCGTGCGGGAGTGGCTGCGGGCCGGTGGGTACATCCGGAGGAACTCTTCGGTGGCGATCTCGAGCAGTCCGGGTTCATCGAGCAGGCGGCGCCGGTCGTCCGGGTTTCGGCCAAGATGCAGGATGCCGGCCGCGATAAGGGAAGCGCTGGTCTCGACTCCTCCGCCGACGAGAAGGTTGAGGACAGCTTCCGCGCGTTCCTCAGGGATCAGCTCGCCATCGATCTCGCCGACGGCGATCCGCGTAATGACGTCATCGCCGGGTTCCGCTCGCCGACGCTGGATCTCCTCCCGGACCCGCCGGTAAATCCACTGCTGCGACTCGTAAGCCGCTTCGAACTCGGCGGAGCCGACCGGATAGCCGAGCAGGTCGTGGTAGGTCTGAGCGATCGTCTTCCACTCTTCTCGCGGAAAGCCCAGCCATTCGAGGGCCACGGCGGCCGGTAACGGATTCGCGAAATCCTCGATCACATTCATCCGGCCGCGAGTAAGGACCTGGTCCAGGTAGCGCGCGGTCCAGTACTCGATACGCGGCAGAAGCCGGCGCGCACTGGCTGGGGAAAGGTCCGGGCCGACGAGATTCCGGTAGTGACGCCATTCCGGTGGGTCCATTTCTTCGGGATCGAGTCGTTGCGCCTTCATCGGCGCGAGGATCATCGCCGAGTACTCCGGATCGCGACGGGCCGAGGAGAAGTTCTTCCAGTCGCGGAACGCGCTGGTGACCTGATCGTACCCGGTTACGACCCAGTGCCCGCCGAAATGCCGGCTCCATCCGACAGGACAGCTCGAACGCAGTGAATCCAGCTCTTCGTTGCAGCTCCGGTCGTCGTGGGCCGCCGCGTAGTTGAAGTGCGTGTAAACGCCACCGGGCGGCTGTGCGTCATGGTTTTCAGTCATGGTTCCCTCTTGCCTTTCCGGTGGACAATCACTTGAATTCGATGACACCCCGGAGGTTTCGTCCCGCACGCATGTCGTCGTAAGCTTCGTTGACCTGGTCAAGGCGATAGCGGCGAGTGATCACTTCGTCAAGCTTGAGCTTGCCCTCGGCATACAGGTCGATGAGTCTGGCAATACTCTCGCGCGGCGAAGACATGCCGTACAGAACACCCTGAATTCGCTTCTGGTACATGGAGATCTCGAAGAGGTTCACCGGGATGTTGAACTCGGTGAGCGCTCCCTGCGAGGTCACCACGACCGTGCCGGCCTTGCGGATCGCGGTGAACGCCTCCGCGATGAACTCCCCCTTGACCACACCCACCGTGACGATCGCCGAATCGGCCCCTTGGCCGTTGGTGACGGAACGGACGAACTCGGTCGCCGCCGTCATATCGGCGAATGACTCGGTGGCACCGAGTTTGAGCGCGGAATCCCGCTTGAACTTGACCGGATCGACGGCGACGACATGAGCCGCGCCCGCGAATGCGGCTCCCTGAACGGCATTGATCCCCACACCGCCGATACCCATCACGACCACGACGTCACCGGGTCGCACCACCGCCCCATTGACGGCCGAGCCCCAGCCGGTCGGGACTCCACAAGCGACGATGCAGAGCGTTTCCAGCGGTACGTCCTGGCGAACCTTGACGCACGAAAGCTGGTCGAACACCTGCCATTCGGAGAAGGTGCCCAGCGTCGACATCGTCGCGACGTCGGTTCGGCCGTGGTGCATACGGAAGGTACCGTCGAGTTGCGTACCTTCCATGATCAGGGCGCCGTTGTCGCACAGCTGTTGCAGTCCTTGGGCACACCATTTGCACCGGCCGCACGAGGGAATGAACGAGGTGATGACATGGTCGCCTTCGGTGAGGCCGTAGACCCCCGGCCCGACCTCGCGGACGACGCCGGCGCCCTCGTGCCCACCGCAGATCGGGAGGTGCCCGGCCGGCACGTCACCGACCTTCACGTGGTCGTCGGAATGGCAGAGCCCGGTAGCGACCATTTCCACCAGCACCTCGCCCCGACGTGGCTCGTCGATGCTGACCGTCGATACTTTCCATTCCCCTGGCTGTTCCCAGAGCAGTGCGGCTCGCGAAGTAACCATCTCGATCTCCTTTGACCGGGCGGGTGCGGGGCGGCCTCCGGCCGTGCATTCAGCGTGTTCGACCGGAAGCCGCGGTGACGAGGCGATTGACGTCCTGGTCGTCAATCGCGTTTGATCAGAGTCCGATCCAGACGTTCTTGGTGCGACTGAACTCCTGGATCGCGGCATAGCCTCCAAGCCGGCCGACGCCGCTTTGCTTGACGCCACCGAAAGGCACGGACGGGGGCAGTCCTCCGGTGCCGTTGATCCATACCATGCCCGCATCGAGGGCGTCGGCCATGCGGTGGGCACGGGAAAGGTCCTTGGTCTGGATGTAGGAGGCGAGGCCGTAGTCGGTGTCGTTCGCCTGTGCGATCGCGTCCTGCTCGTCGGAGAAGCGCACGATGGACAACACCGGGCCGAAGATCTCTTCCCGAACGATCTCGGCGGATCGGTCGACGTCGGCGAAGACCGTCGGCTCGATATAAAAGCCTTCCGCGAAGTCGCCTCCGGCTCGCCCCCCGCCCGCCACGATCCGGCCGGCACCGGCCTGTTTCGCGCGATCGATGAATCCCATGATCCGATCACATGCGGTCTGATTCACCACGGGGCCGAAGGTCGTGTCCGGCTTCGCCGGGTCCCCGGGGGTGAAGATCCGAACCGCTTCCCGGACGCGCTCGACCAGCTCGTCGTGCACCGAGTCCTGGACCAGGACACGAGTGCCGTTGACGCACCCCTGCCCGGACACCTGCATGCAGAACATCACCGCTCGCTGCGCGGCGAGGTCCAGGTCCGCGTCGGCGAACACGAGGTTGGGAGACTTTCCGCCCAACTCCGTCGCGACCGGCGTGAGGTTTTCGGCAGCCGAGTGCAGGATGCGGCGCGCGGTGGGGCCGCTGCCCGTGAAGTGGATCTTGTCGATGCCCCGGTGCGAGACGAGTGCCGAGCCTACGGCCCCGTCTCCTGGAACGACGTTGATCACGCCGGGCGGGAACCCCACTTCGAGTGCGAGTTCCGCGACCCGCAGCGATGTGAACGGCGTCAGCTCCGGCGGCTTCACAACCACACAGTTACCTGCTGCCAGTGCTGGAGCGATGACCAGTCCCAGGCTGAAAAGTGGGCTGTTCCAGGGGATGATGATCGCGACGACACCGTACGGTTCGAGGATCGAATAGTCGATCCCGGCAACCGGCCACACGGGGTGGACGTCACCGGTGATCTTGTCCGGCCATCCCGCGTAGTACCGAAGGCAGTCCTGCATCATCTGGCGGCCCATGTTCGCTCCCGCGACGGGCGTGCCGTTCTCGGTGGTGGACATCGCGGCCAGCTCGTCGGCGTGGTCACCGACTGCCTGCGCGAGATCGAGCAACAGGCGGCGCCGTTCGTCGACCGGAACCGCCTTCCACACCGGCGTGGCGGCGCGGGCTTCCGCCACCGCGGCGTCGACGTCCGAGGGGCCGGCGAGCGGAACCTCGACCGTGCTCCGTCCGGTCGCCGCGTAGACGTGCTGGTACGCGCTGCCGTCCGTGCGGGGTCGTTTCGCCCCGATCACCGGCAACGGATTGGGCAGGACATCGAGCCGAGCGTCTTCGATCGCCATGTGAATGTGCCTTTCCCTGACAGGTCTGCTATTTCGCGGTCGCACCCAGATCGACGGGAAGCGCGATCCCGGTGGTGTAGCGGGCCTCGTCGGATGCCAGGTAGAGCACGGCGTTGGACACGTCGACGGGCTGGATCCACGGTTCCGGCCAGATGTTGATGGACGCATAGACATCCTTGGCGTCCTCGGCCGTGGGCTGTTCGAGGTCAGGGCGGAAGATGCTCCGCACGAGTGCGTTGTCCACCATCGTTGTCTCGACATTCGTGGGATGGACGGTGTTCACCCGGATCCGGTGCGGGGCGAGCTCGTGTGCGAGCGTCTTGGCCAGCCCGACAACACCGAATTTCGCCGCGGTGTAGCTACTGCAGTTCGGGGTTCCCTTGAGCCCGGCCATGGAACTCGTGATGATGATCGATCCGCCGTGACCTTGGTCGATCAGAACGGGGATGGCGGCCTTGACGGTGTGCCATACGCCCGTGAGGTTCACGTCGAGCATTGTCTGCCACTGCTCTTCGCTTTGCTCGTGCGTCAGTGCCATGGTGAGGATCCCCGCGTTGGCACAAACGATGTCCAGCCGTCCGAGCTCGGCGACACCGCGGCGCACAGCGTCGTCCAGGGCCCCCTGTTCACGAACGTCCGCCTGCACCGCGACGACGCGGCGCCCCAGCTTCTGCACGAGCTTCGCCGTTTCGTCGAGATCGTCCGGCGTGGCCCCGGGGTATCCCACGGTGGCGACCGGCGAGCAGATGTCGACCGCGATGACGTCCGCGCCTTCTTCCGCGAGTCGCAATGCGTGCGATCGACCCTGACCGCGCGCTGCCCCGGTGATGAAAGCGACCTTGCCTTCGACTCTCCCTGGCACCTTTACTCCTTGGACCTCGGTTGCGTGCAGAGGAACTGTGGTGACGCTCTTCGTCGCGCCGACGGGCGTGAACGATGCGATCGACAGAGGGACCGGATGATTGAGGGCGTTCGCAGGGTGACCATCAGCGACGAAGCTCCACTCGAGGCCGGGTGGTCCCGAACCACTGGCGAAGCCGCCTCCTTGTCAAAACCGGCGCACACGGCCAGAACGTGTTCGCCGCAGGTGTTCCCACGACCTCTCCTCAAGGGCTCGACGCCTTGACCATCGCGTCATTGACGACACTATTGCATGCCGTTTGGTCTCACACAAGCCTCTGCAAGGCCGTCGTCGAACCCCGGAAGAAAATATCACCCGCCGACGGAAAGCCGGAAGAAGTGCCCCACAGCAAGGAGTTCACCGCCCCACGGGAACCACCGTCCCGGCTGAGCCGACGACACATCGGACACAGGCTGCCACGAAGTGAACACAGTCTCCGATGACCACCACGCACGCATTGGGGATCACGCCTGTGTCGATCACGGTACCGATCTCATGGTTACGTGCGACGGATTCCAGCCCTGAGCCGGTGAATGAGCCAGAGCCGGCTTCATGACCGAGACGCCCGCGGACCCGTCCAGCCCTTTGAACACCTCGCTCGCGCCGATTCCAACCCCGGCAGCGACACGGGGTTTCACAACGCCGCGCCGAGAAGCCTGCCGCTTACCGCGCCGTGTTGCCAGCATCCACTTTCAACTCGGTTGCCGTGATGTAACGCGCCTGGTCGGATACCAGGAAGGCGACGGCATTACTCACGTCCTCGGGCTCCACGAACGGCACCGGAAGCAGGTGGGAGGCACAGCGTGCGGCGTGGACATCCTCCTCGGTCGGATGCTCCAGGTCGGGACGGAACAGCCGGAACAGCGTCTCGTTCTGAATCATCGGTGTGTTCACCGCGGTGGGAACGACGGCGTTGACGCGGATGTTGTGCTGTCCGAGCTCGACGGCGAGGCTGCGCACGAGACCGACCACGCCGTGTTTACTGGCCGCGTACGCGGAGATGTTGGGAACTCCTTTGACTCCGGCGATCGACGCGGTCGCGACGATCACCCCGCCGCGGTTCTGCCCGACCAGCCATGGGATCGCCGCCTTGCAGGTGTTCCAGACGCCGGTGAGATTGGTGTCGATCACCTCGTCCCAGTCGCGTCCGCCCATCGTGTCGGCCCGGCCGATCAGCAGCACGCCGGCATTCGCCACGACGATGTCCAGCCCACCGAGCTCACCCACACCGGCATCGACGGCAGCCTTCAGGTCCTCATGGTTGCGGATGTCGACGGAGAATGGAACGACCCGTCGACCGAGTGCGCGCACCAGGCGCACGGTCTCGGCCAGATCGTCCGCCGTAGCCAGCGGGTACCCGCGAGCTCCGTTCGGCAGGCTGCCGTCCACGTCGACAGCGAGGATATCGGCACCTTCCGAGGCGAGCCGCACAGCGTGACTGCGTCCCTGCCCTCGTGCCGCGCCGGTGACCAATGCGACTTTTCCCTCGAGTCCGCTCACTCGAACCTCCATAGGTTGACGTAAAAGGTTTGGCGTCAGTCGATGCCAAGCCGTCCGGGCGCGTTGCGATCCAGCTTCCTGCGCACGCCGTCCACGGAATCGGCCTCCACGGACACGACCAGTTGATGCACCCCCGCGCTGCGATAGTCGTCGGCGAGGGCGGGAGTAAGCCGGGCACGGGGCGTCACGGAAATCCGGAAGGACGCGAGATCGCGTTCCTCCTCCGCGAGCAGCCGATGCAGCGTCGCCGCGATCACACGAACCTCATCGGGGGTCTGCCCGAACCCGTACCAGCCTTGACCAAGCCGTGCGGCGTCGCGAAGCGCACGCTCACCGACGCCGCCCAGCACCACCGCCGGCCCCAGCCGGCTGACCGGCTTCGGATACGCGTCCACGCCGGCGAACGACACGTACCTCCCGGAAAACACCGGCGGTTCCTCTGCCCACAGGGCCCGCATCGCGGCAAGGTACTCTCGGGCCCGCTCGCGACGTCCTTGCATCGGCACGCCCAATGCCGCGAACTCGATGCTCACGTGCCCTATGCCGACGCCCAGCACCAGCCGTCCACCGCTGAGAACGTCCAGCGTGGCCACTCGCTTGGCCAACTGGACCGGGTTGTGCTGTGGAAGCACGACCACACCGGTGCACAACTGCATGTGCGTCGTCGACGCGGCGATATATGCGAGCGTCACCAGTGGATCGGCCATGGGCCAGTCCGGTTCGAGAGGCGGCTTGTCCCGTCGTGGCCGCGGCAGTACCGAATGCTCGCCCGTCCACAAGGACGAGTACCCGAGCTCCTCCGCGTGGCGGGCCAGCTGCCCGCACGCGGGAGTCGCCATGGCACCGACATTCGCCCCGAAGAAGCCGAGTCTCATCCATGCCTCCGGCCGCACGCGGTCATGTCGCACTGTCCTCTGTGGACCATGCAAGGGCCTTGATCAGCCGCGCGCGGATCTTCCACACTCCGGCGTTCTTGACGACCTCGTCGTATTTCTCGCCGTAGATCGCGGGAACCGGGCGACCGTACGGGCTCATGGACATCATGAGGCCGATCGAACGGGCCATCGCCACGTCTGAGCGTTCGGCGTCCGGGATGATCTCAAGCGAGGTGACGCAATGGCGGGCCGGGACGCCGGGACCGCAAACCCGCTGCTCGAGCATCTCCTGCATGCGCTGGCGGATTCCGGTGTGGCCACGGTAGACCTGCTGCCCCTCGACCTGCCACGTGCAGTCCTCGGTGTACAGGGCTATGTAGTCGGACGGTTCGCTCCACGTATCGGTCAGCCAGGCGACCCTGGCGATGAGGTTCCGGATTTCGAGTTCGTCCCGGACGTCCATGGCAGGCTCCTTTTTTCGGCTCCGCGAACGCGAGCCGGCCGCTCGCGCTGTCATACCGATTGCCCGGCGTCATCCTCGGCGACCAGGAACACATCCAGGCCGTGGGTGGACCGGGCATCGACCCGCACCATGGCGGGCCGGTCGCCCTGCGCGGGAGTCCTGGCCAGCCAAGCTTCCTGGGCATCCAGCCACCGCCACGCCGCATGCAGGTCATCGACCGCCAGGGTGAGGTGCGAAAGCCCCGCCGGCCAACGCGTCCCGGGCGGCCGGGCCACCAGCTCGACGGGGGCGCCACTCGCTGCGGTGACCTGCTGCCTGGCCGACCAGCCTGCTCTCGGGCGGCGCCCCTGGTTGACCAACGTGAAGCCCAGCATGCGGTAGAACCGCACCGCTTCGGTGATCGACCGGACGGTGTGCCCGACCGCAAGGGCCCGCGTCACACGCCAATCCAGTGCTGAGCCCGCCGGCCGCTGCTCCGTCCTATCCGGCGCCTTTGCCGGCATGGAACGGAATTGCTCCACCTCACCGGCGTCGAGTAGCTCGACCGTGATCCCCGCGCACTCGTCCGGATCGAGCCAGGCCCGCCGCAAGGTCACCACGCGGCCCGCCTTCCGGACCCGGATGAGGAGCCCGGCGCGGCGCAGCCGCTCCACCTCGCCGGACAGGTCATCGACCTGCAAGGACAGGTGGAATGGTCGTCGCCCCGCCCGCAGCTGCGTCCACTGCGCCGTCGACCGCACGATCGGCTGCAGTGGTTCGAGCCCGCATCCCGGAATGGGCAGGTTCGTGGTGAGCACACCTTCCTCCGCCGCGAACCACGGCGCCGGAACCGGTCCCGACAGTCCGAAAAGGATATTCCATGTGGACACAACCGATTCGATGTCATCACACAGGAGGCCGATGTGCGCGATCGCGGGCCCGGCGCTCGTCATGGTTTCAGGCCGTCAGCTCACGCACCGTCTCGGCGGCACGTTTCGCGTCGGGAACGTAATGCGCCTCGAGCGGTCCACCCGGCGTCGGCGCGAAGGGAGCACCTACGCGGCGCACCGGGGCCAGTAGCTCGCCGAAGAGCTCCTCGTTGACCTGGCTGGCGATCTCGGCGCCGAACCCACCGAACTCCACCGCGGCGTGCGCGACCACCACGCGCCTGGTCTTCGCGGCCGACTCGAGCACGGTCGTGATGTCCAGCGGCACCAAAGTCCGCAGATCGATCACCTCGGCGGACACCCCGTCCTCCGCGAGCGCGTCGGCGGCAAGCAGGGATTCGTTGAGCACCCGTCCCCACGAAACGATCGTCACATCGCTACCCGGGCGCGCGATCCGCGCCTTCCCAAGTGGCACCCGGTAGTCACCGAGGGGAACCTCGTTCTTCTGCCGGTGGAAAATGACTCGCGACATCTCCATGACCACGCACGGGTCGTCGTCGAAGATGCTGCTCAGCAGCAGCCCCTTGGCGTCCAGCGGATTACTCGCGCAGACAACCTTCATGCCGGGGGTATGAGCGAGCCACGCTTCCAGCGACTGTGAGTGCTGCGCGCCGGTTCCGTTCCCACCGCCGACCATGGTCCGCAAGGTGATGGGCACGTTGGTACGCCCGCCGGTCATGTACCTCAGCTTGGCCGCGTGGTTGGTAACCTGGTCAAGGCATACCGCGAAGAAGTCCATCAGCATGATCTCACCGACCGGGCGCATCCCGGCCAGGGCGGCTCCGACGGCCGCCCCGACGATCGCCTGCTCGGCGATCGGTGTCGGTCGCACGCGCTCGAGTCCGTACTTGGTGGACAGCCCCTTGGTCATCTTGGTGACGCCACCGATCGGGTCGTGGATGTCCTCACCGAGCAGGAACACCGACGGATCACTGGCCAGCGCGTACTCGAGCGCGTCGTGGGATGCTTCGATGAAGTTCATCGACCGGGTCTCGGTCGTGGCGGTCGCGCTCGTGGTCTCCGTGGTCTGTGTCATCGAACTGCTCCGTCCAGATCGGTCGCGTACACGTCGAGCAGGAGCTCCTCCGCTGGTGTCGGGCCCGCCGCTTGCGAGAACACGATCGCGTCCTCGACCTCTTCGACGATCTTGCTGTCGATGTCGTCGGCTTCGGCCGGCGCCAATGCGCCCTGCTCGATCAATTCGCGACGCAGGGTGATCACCGGATCGCGCTCCATCCCGTCGGCCTTGAGCTCGGGTGAGAGATAGGAATCGTCCCAGCCGAAGGAGTGGGGGCCGAGGCGATAGCTCAAGGACTCGACGAAGGTCGGGCCACCACCATTACGTGCGTGCGCCGTGGCCTCGTGCAGCGTCGACAGCAACTCACGAACGTCGAACCCGTCGACGCGCGCGGTCCGCATGCCCAGGCTCGCGGCACGCTGGCTCAGATCGGTGTTCTTGGTGTACGTGGAGATACTCGTGTGTTCGGCCCACTGGTTGTTCTGGCAGAAGAAGACGACCGGCAGATCCCAGGTCGCGGCGAGGTTGAGGCTCTCGTGAACGGCACCGATACTGGTCGCGCCGTCGCCGAACGTGCAGAGGGTGACCGTGTCCTTTCCGGACATTTTCGACGCGAGCCCGAGGCCGCAGGCGATAGGGGCGCCGGCACCGACGACGCCGGTGGTGGCCATCAGGCCGTGGTGCGGGGCAGCCATGTGCATCGATCCGCCCTTGCCTTTGGAGGTGCCGGTCTCCTTGCCGAAGATCTCACCGACGACCTCTCGCAGGGGCACGCCCTTGGCGACCACATCAGCGGTACAGCGGTACGTACTCACCAGGTAGTCGGTGCGCCGCAGTACGACGCCAAACGCCGCACACGCGGCTTCCAGCCCCCGCACGGGGTAGTACGGAGCCCGTACCTGCCCCATCTTGAGCGCGCTCGTCAGTGACTCTTCCAGGGTGCGGATCCGCCGCATGATGCCGTAGGCATCGCGGAGTTCGCCGCCGGTCGCGGCCGACCGGTCTTCTGTTAGCGCCGGGGTTTCAGTCATCACCTTCGGCCTTTCCTTGATGGCCGCCGACACGGTCCACGACCGCGGCGACGGCGCCTGACATTCCTCGTCCTCCTGTCACGACCGTGCGCGTGGCAGGTGAAGTACGGTCGCGTGCGAGGACCCGACGAGGTCGTTCAGCATCTGCCGGGTGCGTTCGCGGTGCGCGTTCATCAGCCGGATCAAGCGGTTGCGGTCCTTGAGGCGGATGGCCTGGATCATGTGCTCGTGATCGGTCAGGATCTGGCGACGTCGTGCCGGGTCGACGAGGTGCACGGCGCGGTAGGCCTCGGATACCCGCCAGACCCGGACCACTTCGGTCATCAAGACCGTCAACGGCGACCAGGAGAACATCAGGAAGTGAAAGTTCCGGTTCGCCGTGACCATTTCACTGATGTTCTTGGCTTTCGCCGCGTCCTCACATTCGGCGCCTATCGCAGTGAGATCCGCCAGTTGTTGCTCGTCCGGCCAGGACATGCTGCCCAGCAGCTCGGTCTCCAGGAACGTCCGCATGCTGTAGTACTGCAAGAGCTCCTCGACGCTGAGCCGCACGACCTGGTAACCGTGGTTGGGCGTGTGCCGTAGTACGCCGTCGGCAGCGAGAGCCCGCAGTGCTTCGCGTAATGGCGTGCGGCTGACGTTGAGCCGCTCGGAGATCAACCGCTGGTCAACCCGTTGCCCCGGCGCCAGATCACCGTTGCCCAGCAGGCTGTACAACGCGTTCACCAGCGGATCGGCCTTCTCGATGGCCACCATCGCACCCCCTGGTCCTCATCTCGTTCGTCCGGCGACCGCCACGCTCACTTTCCTTGGTAGTCCGGCTCTTTCCCGTGCTGGATGAAATCCAGCGCCTTGACGAGATCCTCGGAATGCATGCTCTCCCCCTCGAACAACAACGAGAGTTCGAGAACTTCTTCGATGCGGTGGCGCAGCACGGCGTTGAACGACTTCTTGGTGCCACGCACGGCCAACGGCGGCAATGCGGCGATTTCGGCCGCGACCGCACGGGCGGCCGGGAGGACTTCTTCAGCGGTGTCGACGAGGTCGCTGACCATACCCAGGGCGTAGCCCTCTTCGGCCAGCACGGGCGCGCCGGTCAGCAGGTGACGCTTCGCCTTGATCATGCCGATGCTCTGCGGCCACACGACGACGCCACCGTCGCCGGCGACCAGCCCTACCTTTACGTGGGAGTCCATGATCTTGACCCCGCGGGCGGCGACCACCGCGTCGCATGCGAGCACGATGGTCGCGCCCAGCCCGACCGCGTGTCCTTGAACCGCGGCCACCACCGGAACCGGGACGTTCGTCAGGGCATTGAGCAGCCGCCGGCTGTCGTGGGTGCCGCGCTCGGTGTCCCGGCGATCCGCCTGGCGGGACCGCATCATGGTGAAGTCTCCGCCGGCGGAGAAGGCGCGCCCTTCCGCCGCGAGCACGATCACGCGGGTCTCCCGCGCGCCGCCGTGGGTCTCAAGCGCGTCGATCAGTTCCGCTCGAGCAAGATCGTCGATCCGGTTGCGAAGGTCAGGCCGGTTGAGCGTGATTTCGCAGATCCCGCCCGACGACTTGACCACAAGGGTTTCGGGTGGCTGGGACATGGATTCCTCCTGAGTCAGCGCAGTGATCCTGATTGGTGGAGCTCGGCCAGCGTCGCGGCGTCGATCTGCAGCAGCCGGGTGAGTACGTCGTCGGTGTCAGTGCCGAGGATGGGCGCCGGAAGGTCGCGCCCGGCCGCACGGCCGGCGAACTTCCATGGCAGCACGAAAATCGGGGTCTCCCCCAGGTACGGGTGCTGAACGAAGGTGCGCAAGTGACGTTCTCCGGCCCAGTCACTCGATGCGAGGTCCTCGAACGAGGTGACCGGTGCCGCGGGAATCCCGTGCCGTATCAACCTGTCGGCCAGTTCGTCGCGATCCTGGTCAGCCGTCCACGCCGACACGGCCTCCTCGATCGCGGCACGGTTCTCCAGACGGTTCTTCGACTCGTCCCGAGTGTCGTGCGGATCCAGGTCGTGACCGTCACAACGCGCGAGTTCGACGAAGGTTTGCCACTGCGAGTCGTCCTGGACGGTGATCGCCAGCCAGCGATCGTCGCCGCTGGCCGGGAAATGGCCGTGCGGACACTTGCCGGGATGAGTGTTCACCGGAACCCGTTCACCAGTATCGAGCTGACTCGCCAGCAGCGGCGAGGCAGTGATGCTCAGCAGAGCCTCGATCTGGGACAGGTCGATCCAGGCGCCCCGCCCGGTGACCCGCCGCCGGTGCAGCGCCGCCAGCAGAGCGACGAGACCATGGCTGGCTCCGTTCGGGTCACCGAGAGCGGGGGTGAGACTGCCGATGAGCTCGTTCTCGTCGTAGCCGATGATCGAGTCCAGACCGGACATCGCGGCCATGATGCCCGCGTAGCCCTTCATTGTCTTGAGCGGACCGGTTTGTCCTGCCATCGACATCGACAGCATGACGATTCCGGGGTTGTGAGCCGACAGCTCGTCGAACCCCAGACCTAGTTTCGACAGCGCACCCGGCCGCATGTTCTCCACGACGACATCGCATGTGCCGGCGAGGTCGAGCAGGAGTTCCCGCGCCCGGCCTTCCTTCAGGTCGAGCGTCACGCTCCGCTTGCCGTGGTTCATCTGGTTGAAGTACGGGGTTACTTCGTGTTCGGGGCCCTCGACCTCACGCCCGTCCCGGCGAGCCCGGCCCCGCATGCGGCCGGCGTCCATGTGCCCGGAATGCTCGATCTTGAGCACCTCCGCCCCGAGATCGGTCAGCATGGAGGTCACCATCGGCCCGGACCAGACCCACGACAGGTCGAGCACCCGTAAACCCGACAACAGGTCACACGGTTCACCGCTCGCGGGCTCGATGCGCAAGCGCCGATCACGAGCTTGGTCCGGACGCCGGCCGGGGACTTCGTTGAGCCGCCAGGGTGCCCCGGGAGCGAGCAGGTCGGGGCGCCGCGGGTGCGAGACGAAGAATTTCCGGTGCCGGAACTGTTCCTCTCGCAACGTCTCCGAGAACGATCGCACAGGAGCGATCGGAAGACCGTAGCGGTGGCCGAACTCGAGTAGTTCCTGTTTGGTGCGCTCGGCGATCCAGGGCACGAGGTGGCTATCCGCCTCGTCGGCGTGCAGGCGGGCGACCACGCGCGGGTCTTCGAAGCGGGGATCCCGTGACCATTCGGGCGAACCCATGCCTTCCAGCAACGCCTTCCACTCACGCTGACTGCGGCACATGAACGTGACGAATCCGTCCTTGCACGGGAAAATGCTCGCCGGGTACACGCCTCCGGAGCCGGGGGGCCGGGCTCCGTCACGGCGCCACGGCCGCTCGTACGGAATGAAATTGGCCGTGATCATGCCGGTGTAGTAGCTCAGCACGTCACGGGCCGACACATCGACGTTCCTCAGCACACTGTTCTCAGCGGGATTTGCCACGACAACTGCCAGAGCCGCGGCCGCCGCGTGCGCGCCGGCTTCGAACGAGGGGAGGTCGAAAGGCAACGACAGAGGCGCTTTGCCGGGACTGCCCATCGACCAGCTCAGTCCGGACCACGCGGCCGCTGTGAGCGCCGACCCCGGGATCGGCTTGCCCCGGTCCGCCACGGAACTCACGTGCACCACGACCGGCGGGTGTGCCGACGCGTCCACGGCGTTCGTCGCCGAACGCACCAGTGAGGAAAGTTCCGGGCCACGGTCATCGGTGTCGAGCAGGACGATCTGGGCATCGGCGATGACTTTGGCCAGGTCGCGTTTCCTCTCCGCGGTCGCGACCTCTTTTCCCTCGTGCAGCCAGTCCGCGACGAGCTGGGTCGCCGCCGGTTCCGCCGCGGTGTCGAGCTCCGTGCCCACCACGAGCACGCTCGCGCCGAGCCAGGTGAGGACCCGGCCAGCGTAGGCGGTCGCAACGCCACCGGAAATCTCCACGACCCGCAGATCCGCGAGCGGGCTTTCGACAGCCCCGTAAGGCATGCTGGCTCCATTCATCGCTGTGTCTGTCCTTTTAGGACCATCGGCACGCACCGGATGTGCACCGTCAGCTCATCTTCGCCGTGCGCGCGGCGCGCGCCGCTATACGTTCCGGATGACTGGTGGTGAGGTCGCACATCTCGGCTTCCATCTCCAGCTGGTCGGAAAGCGACTGGGCCGGAGCAGCACGGAGAAGACGCTTCGTCGCCTCGACCGCGCACCCCGGTTTCGCGGCCAGCGTGGCCGCGATCTCGCTGACTCGGTCCATCAGCTCGGCATCGGTCACGACTTCGTCGGCTAGCCCCCACTCCAACGCTCGCTCCGCCGAGAGCGGATAACCCAGTGTCAGCCAATGGAAAGCGCGGTGGTAGCCGAGTATCCGGCTCAGGTTCCAGCTGCCGCCGTTGTCGGGTGCGAGCCCGATGTCGGCGAACCCCGGGATGAACCGTGCCGTGGAAGACACCACCCGGATGTCGGCGGCGGCCGCAAGCGAAACGCCCGCACCGACGGCCGCACCGTTCACAGCCGCGATCACCGGCTTGCCGAGCTTGCCGATCTGCGCGATGGCGGGGTGGTAGAGCTCGCGCAAACGTCGCGATCCGGGCTCGAGGGCGGGACGGGGTGCGCGCAGGTCGGCGCCCGAGCAGAATCCACGGCCGGCTCCGGTGAGTACGACGCAGGAGGCGTCGCTGGCCGCGGCCTCGGTCAGCCGGCCCGACAGCTGCTCGAACAGTTCGGCGGTGACGGCGTTCAGCCGATCGGGACGATTCAGGGTGATCGTGAACACCGCACCGTCCAGTCGTGCGTGCACCATCGCTGACACGTTTCCTCCTGACTTCAAGGACAATTGGTCGTCAGCCTTGGCGCTACTCGATGGTCGCGATCAGATCGCCGACGGCGTAGCTGGTTCCGGGCTCTCCGATGATCTTGATAATGCCCGCGGCCGGGGATTCGACGTCCATCACCACCTTGTCCGTTTCCAGGCTGTACAGCGTCTCGCCCTCCTTGACCGCGGCGCCGTTTTCGACGTGCCACGTCTCGATCGACCCTTCGGTCATTTCCATCGAGGCCTGAGGGATGCGGATCTCCTGCATGTGTTGTGCTCCTTGAACAAGTGGTACTCGAAACGTCGTTGCCTGGCTCGCGCGCTCACTCACACAGACCGTGGTCGCGGGCGATCGCGAGCTCGGGTGGCCGCAGCGCGATCGGCATGAACAACACGGCGTCCGCCAGCGCCTTGCCCTGCGGGTCGAGCCTCAGAGTGCTGGTCCCGCCCCGCCCGAGGATGCCGTGCACCAGGAAGTTCAGCGCGCCGAGGTTGGGCAGTTCGAAACGTTGCGTCGCGCGGGCCCGGTCGCTGAAATGCGCTTGGACACGTTCGGCGGAGATCTCGCGAACCAACGCGGGGTAGAGCTCCCGCGAACGTGCGACGATTCCGATGTTGGCGGTTCCGCCCTTGTCACCGGAGCGTCCGAAGGCTATCCGCGACAGGGGGATTTCCGTTGTGGCACCGCTCATGTCATGAACACCTTCGTCTCTACGTGCTTGCCCGGCACCAGCGTCGGCCAGTAGCTGAGAACCTCCGAGACGCGTGGCCGCCCCGAGATGAGGTTCGTTTTTCCCGGCGGGCCGTGAAAAACGGTGCTCGCCTCCACGAAAGCGCGCTCAACGGCCGCGCGGCTTTGGGACCTGACCGCGTAGCGGAGCACCACCTCGCACGGGTCGGAAACGATGCGAGGCGTCCTGCGCTCGTGGACGGCGCCGAGGCCGATCAGGTCGCTGCGTATCTCGTCCAGCGCGAGCCCGAGCCGGCCGATCCGGTGATCGAGGATCTCTTTGGCTTTCTCCGCGCGCTGCTTGGCGTGCGGGGCCGAGTACAGGTACATCGTGTTGGCCGCGAACCCATCGCGGTACGCCGCCGAGATCTTCAGCGTCTCGGGCCTCGGGCGGCCGGTCGCGCCGGTCACCTCGACGTGATCGCCACCGAGGTCTTCCACTGTGAGCGTGGTGAAATCGACCGCCACATCCGGTGTCAGGTAAGCCTTCGGATCGCCGATCTCGTAGACCAGCTGCTCGATGACCGTCTCCCGGGACACCAGACCACCGGATCCCGGTGTCTTGCTCATCACGATCCGCCCGGAGCCGTCGACCTCCACGACAGGGAAGCCGATATCCCCCATGTCCGGAACGTCTTGCCAGCCCGCCTGATGGTTTCCGCCCGTCGAATGCGCGCCGCACTCGATCAAGTGGCCTGCCACGATCCCCGCAGCCAGATGGTCGTGCTGCTGCACGGTCCATCCGTGTTCGTACATAAGCGGTCCGAGTGTCAGCGACGGATCGGCGAGCCGGCCGCCGATCACGATCGTCGCGCCCTGTTCGAGCGCTTCGACGATCGGTGCAGCGCCAACGTAGGCATTGGCGCAGACGAGCCGGTCGGCGACAAGCTCGAACGGTTCGCCGGTCTCCATGTTCTCGAGCGTGACTCCCGCGCCCCGAAGCTCGTCCACTCGGCCGAACAGATCGTCGCCCACGATCGCCGCGATTTTCACCTGGTCGTCCAGGCCGAGTTCCTGTGTAAGTGCCCGGACCGCACGCGCACAAGCGAGCGGATTCACCCCGCCCGCATTGCAGATGATCTTCACGCCACGCCGGACGGCGTCGGGCAGGGCGTCGCGCAGGATCCGGATGATGTCCCCGGCATAGCCGCGCTCAGGGTCTTTCTGCTTCTGCTTCTGCAGGATCGACATCGTGACCTCGGCGAGGAAGTCCATGACGAGGTAGTCGATCGCGCTGTCCCGGATCTGCCGCCCCGGCGCCGACGTGTCGTCACCCCAGTACCCGAGTCCGGAACCGATCCGAACTGTCCGTCCACTGTGTCCAGGCAAGGTTCAACGCCCCTTCCACACGGGATCGCGGCCCTCGCGGTAGGCACGAGGCCCTTCGATGGCGTCCTCACTGGTGTAGACGTGCCGGAAGATCTCACTGCCGACCGCGGCGGTAATCGCCACCCCGGACTCGGCACCTACGCGCATCATCCACTTCGAGGCGGCGATCGTCAGCGGAGCGTTCTTGGCGATGGTCTCGGCCAGCTCCCACGCCCTCGGGAGGAGCTGCTCAGGTGGAACTACTTCGTTGACCAGGCCCACATCGCAGGCTCGCCTGGCCGTGATGGGTTGCGCGGTAAGCAGCAATTCGGCCATCACGCGACGAGGCACCATCTTGGTCAGCGGGGCAGCCCACGGCGCCCCGCGGCTCCATTTCGCTTCGGAGATCGCGAACTTCGCGGTCTCCGAAGCGAGGCACAGGTCACCGAACTGAGCCAGCCGGAATCCGCCGGCATAAGCGAAGCCGTTGACCGCGGTGATCACCGGCTTCTCGAGGAAGTCGTCCGGGCCGAAATCCGCGAAGTAGTCGCGCGGCGGGACGCCCACCTTCTTCTCGGCGAGTTCAGTGAGATCCGCGCCCGCGCAGAACGCCTTGTCCCCGGCTCCGGTAATGATCGCGACGCGCTGCTCCGGGTCATCCCGGAAAGCCCGCATGGCTTCCGCGAGCGCCTGGCGCAGCTCATTGTTGACCGCGTTACGTTTCTCGGGCCTGTTGAGCCGCAGGAGCAGGACCGCTCCACGCCGTTCGGTGAGCAAGACGTCGGCCATTCGCGGGCTCCTTCGACCTCGGGAACAGGGTGTCCATCGCACCGCCGTCAGGCTACCATAATGCATGCAAAAAAGTCCGCCACTTGGTAGGCCATTACTTTTTCCATCGCGGGATACGCGGGGGCCTGAACGATCTCGGCTATTCGGTCAGCGACCACGTTGCCCGGATCCGGCTGAACCGCTCCGAGCGTGAGAACGCCTTCACTCTCCAGATGGTCGAAGACCGGACCGAAGTCGTGAACACAGCTCAGCGCACTCCGGGAAAGTCGCGCCCGAACGGGGAGCTGCGGATCACTCCCGGTCAGAACCTCGCCGGCGAACCGGGTGACCTCGAGGAACCCGTGGCGCTTGCCTGCTGACCGAAAACCACGTTCCGCCCGGGTGAGCAATCCGGGCGTCCTCTGCGGGCCATCACCCGCCTGCTCGAAGTCAAAGTCGCCATCGCAGGGGCGGCAGACTCGGTCACCGACCACATTCCGGTCCCGCAGCAACACGCCGTGGCCGTCTCACGACTGGCAGCGGCGGAATACGCGGGGGACGTCACGCACCTGTCACACCGGTCGCACGGCGCGCTGGACATCACCCAGGAATATCGGCTGCACGAATTCACCTCCCGGCTGCGGGCTTGGCGCGACGAGGAAACCACTGAACATGCTTGTGCCGGGCTTTTGGGGCGAGCGATGCTCGACGGCGACGAGATGTTCCTGTGGGGCCACTTCACGGCGTGCGCTTTTGGTGCGGGGTGCACACGAGCCGTGGTGGGGTTCCCGGTCGCGGGGACCCCACCCCGACACCTCGATCACCGAGTCGTCGAAGCCTCACCGGCATCCAGGACATGGGGCGCGGGAAGTCCGGCGATCCCGCTCCGCGGGACTGCGACGACCAAGGCCGCAGCGAGCAATCCGACGACCGCGAAGGCGTAGAACACCCAGGCGACCCCCATCCCGGCGCCGACGATCGCACCGACCAGGATGGGTCCGAGGACCCCGCCCAGCCGGCCGACCCCGAGCGCGAGCCCGATTGCCGTCCCGCGCATCGACGGTGGGTAGTAGACGCCGGTGAAACCGGAGAGCGCGGTCTGCGAAGAAGAACAGAACCCGGTCAGCACCATGAGCACGAGTACGACGGCTTGAGCCGGATGGAAGCTGACGACGCTGACCCCGATCGCGCCCAGCACGAATCCGGCGGGAATGATCACTCGCGGCCCGAACCGGTCGGACAGGCCGCTGAGCACGACCATGCCAACCGCCGCACCGGAGTGGAAGGCCACAAGGAACACCAGCGCCGATCCGAAGGCGTACCCCGATGCCTTGAGGATCTGCGGGATCCACGTGTTCATGCCGTAGGCAACCAGCAGACCGCAGAAACTGCAGAGCGGGAACAACACGGTCGCGGCGCGGAAACCAGGACGGAACAGTGAACGGATCGCGGCTGTCCCTCCGAGCCCATCCACTTTCTCCTTCGACCGGAGCGCCTGCGCCGACTCGGCCTTGCTGTCGACCGCGTACTTTTCCGCCATCCGCGCGGCCTCGTCGGTGCGCTGCCTGCTGACGAGGAATACCAGCGATTCGGGCAAGACACGATATGCGACGACGAAAAGCACGACCCCGACCAACCCCGCGAACGCGAACAGAGCGCGCCAGCCGAAGGCAGGAACCGCAAAGATCGCCAGCACCGCGATCAGCACACCACCCAGCGGGAAGCCGGTCTGGATGACGCCGTTGTAGAGCTGGCGCCGTTCACGCCTGACGTACTCCATCGTGAGCGCGATTGCCGTCGGCAGCGCGCCACCGAATCCGAGCCCCGCGAGCAACCGAAGCACGGCGAACACCGGCAGGTTCGGCGCCAACGCGCACAACCCGGTGAACACGCTGAAGCACGCGATACATGCCAGCCCAGTCGGACGGCGGCCGACGATGTCGCTGAGGTAGCCGGCGCCCGTCGCACCGACCATCATGCCGACGAGCGAGAGGCTGCCGACGAGGCCCGCTTCGATCGCGGTCATCCCCCATTGCTTGATCTCGAGCATGTCGGGCAGCACCGCTGCCAGCAAGCTGAGATCCATTCCGTCGAGACTGGTGATCGCGACGCACGTGACCACTACGGCCAGCGATGCGGCCGCCGAACTACGGCCGGGCATTTACGAACTCCTTGTGTCCACTGTGTACACCTGGAACCTGGAAATCGAGCGAGCGGAAACCGATGTCGGCGGTGCCTCCCGCGGACTCGTCGGGTCAGCGCCCGTGGACGCCGGCCAGTACCTCTTCAGCGGCGATTTCGCCCGCCACGCCGCTCAACGCCACCTTGCCCTGGTCAAGGACCACGACATCATCGGCATATCCGGAAAGAACCTCGTCCACCAGCTGCTCCACGAGCAACACGGCCGTGCCGTCCTGCTTGAACTGCTCGACCGCGCGGAAGACCTCGTCGACGACGACAGGGGCGAGCCCCGACGAAGGCTCGTCGATGAGCAAAACCGAAGGGCGAGAGACCATCGCCGTCGCCAGCGCGACCATCTGTTGCTGCCCACCGCTGAGCGTGCCTGTCTTGGCGCCTCTGCGATCACGCAACGCCGGGAAGCGGTCATACGCTGTCTCGAGGATATCGCGGGATTCCTGCTTCCCGGGGCCTTTCCTGAGCCCCAGCAGAAGGTTCTCGTGCACCGTGAGGTTTCGGAGAACACGCTTGCCCTCCTGCACGAAAGCGAGCCCCGCCCGGGTTCGGTTCCACGGGCTCGCGTGGGAGATGTCGGTACCGCCGAACAGGATGCGGCCATGCCCGAGCGGCAACAACCCGGCGATCGCCGAGAGCAAGGTGGTTTTCCCGGCCCCGTTACGTCCGAGCAGAGCCGTGGTCCGGCCCCGTCGCAACGTCAGCGACAGGTCCCAGATGACCGTGAGATCTCCATATCCCGCACGTACGTCGTCGACCTGCAGTATCGGCTCAGCGTTCATCGGTCACTCCACCGTGATCCCGGCAGCGTCGGCATCCAGCCCGCGCCGCCTGCCCAAGTACGTCGCGATGACCGCGGGGTCCGTCCGGACCTGTTCCGGGGTGCCGTCGACCAGAGGCCTGCCCAGATCCATCACCCACACGCGGTCGGAGATATCCAGTACGAACGGAACGTTGTGCTCGACCAGCACGATCGTCGCGCCGGCATCGCGCGCACGCAGCAAGAGCGCCTTCAAAGCCACGAGCGCGTCGTCGTCGAGTCCGGCCGCCGGTTCGTCCAGGAGCAGCACTCCGGGCGAACCGGCTACGCAGCGGACCACCTCCAGCAGCCGCCGGGTGCCCAACGGCAAGGACGTGGCTTGGCTGTCGCTGATCGCTTCCAGACCCGCGAACCGCAAAGCCGCGGCAGCCGCTCGCGCGTCCTGCCGGTGCTGCCTGCGGTAGACCTTGAGCCGCAGGATCGCGGCGACCGGCCGAAGCCGTCCGACCCGGAACCGTCCCGAGGCGACCACCTCCGCGGCCGTGAAGCCCTCCGGGATCTGCGGAGTCTGGAACGTGCGTCCGACGCCGGCTCGCGCGACACGACTGCCACGGCGTCCGACGAGTTCGACACCGTCGAGCGTGATCGATCCGCGGTCCGGCACGACGAAACCCGAGATCGAATTCAGAAGGGTGGTCTTGCCTGCTCCATTCGCTCCGATCAGGGCTGTGATCTGTCCGGGCTCCGCGACCAGTTCGGCGCCGCGCAGGGCCTGAAGCCCGCCGAAGGTCTTCCGCACGTCCTGGGCGACCAGCCGCCGTCCCGGGATCGCCGTCAATTCGCCGGGGGACTCCACGGTGGCGTGCGAACCCGCGACCGAAACGCGTCGTAGTAGCCGGTTCGCCAGCCCGGCGAGCCCACCTTTGAAGACCGTGCCCACGAGGATCAGGAAGATCCCGTAAGCGATCAGCGAGTACTGCTCGAAGTTCGCGGTCGCCTGCTGGCCGGCGACCAGGAGCAGTGCACCGACCAGCGCGCCCCACACGCTGCGAGAGCCACCGACGACGGACGCCGCCACGAACGTGACGAGCAGGGTGAGCGTGAACGATGTCGGCACGACAACGCCGAGGTAGTAGGCAAACAGCGTGCCTGCCATCCCGGCCGGCAACGCAGCGACGACGTACGTCGAGAACCGCAGCGCGGTCACGTTGACACCGAGCGACTCGGCAAGCTGGTTGCTCTGCTTCATCAACCGCAGGGCCGTGCCGTACCTCGACCGGACCAGATTACGCAGCACCGCGAACCAGACCGCGGCCACGACGATGACGACGGAATAGTAGTCAGCACGGCCGATGCGTTGCCCGAACAGGGTCGGTCCCACGACACCGACGATTCCGCGCAAACCGCGGGTCTGCCCTTCGAAGATCATGAGAATGTTCGGTATCAACAACACCAGGAAGAACGACGACAGCGCCAACGGCCAGCCTTTGAGGCGGAACGCGGGCAACCCGGTGATGAAGCCGAGCAGCCCGGCAGTGGCCAGGCTGACTGCGAGCGCGAGCAGCAGATCGGCGTGTCCGTGCATCCGGGTGATCGCGGTCGCGTACGCGCCGGCCGCGAAGAACGGGACCTGGCCGAGCGCAAGTTCCCCAGCGTATCCCCAGCTCAGGTTCAGCCCGCTCACGATCAGCGCGTAGACCACGATCAGGATGACCTGCTGGCTTGTCCTGACCCCCATGCCGGCACCCGGCAGGATGAGCAGGACCACCAGGAACAGCAAGGGAAAGATCCAGGACCGTCGGGTGAGAAACGTCCGCATGGTGTTTCCTAAACATCTCGTGTTCGGGCCCGGCCGAGCAAACCGGTGGGCTTGGTGACCAGGACAACCAGCAGCAGGACAAAGATGATCACCTCGGACCATTCGCCGCCGAGGTAGCGTGCGGACAGCGCGTCGATCAGCCCGACGGCCAGCCCACCGATCAGTGAACCGAGGTAACTTCCCTCGCCGCCGAGGGTCAGCGCGACGAAGCCGTAGATGAGCAACCGGAACGCGAGGTCCTTGGATACACCGACTTCCGGAGCCACCACGGTGCCCAGCGCGCCACCGAGCGCACCGGCGAACATGAGCGCGCCGACCTTGATCCACCGGACATTCACCCCACGGACCATGGCGGCCTCGGAGTCCTCGGTCGCCGCCCTCCCCCGCAG
>NZ_VMNW02000090.1 GCF_007713735.2 Amycolatopsis acidicola
AGACAGGCCCCCACCCGCCCCGGAACCGAAGCAAACGCACCTTGCTCTGGTAGGGCTGGGGTTTGTGGGGTGGCTGTGACATCTGAGGCGGGCGGCACGCCGGTGCGGGGCGAGCGTCCCGCGCTCGCCGGGAGCGCCTCGGTAGACTCATCCGATCTGGGAATGATCCGCAGCACCGGAGAGGTCTCCGCCAAGTGCACCTGAAAAGCTTGACGCTGAAGGGCTTCAAGTCCTTCGCCTCGGCTACCACCTTGCGGTTCGAGCCGGGCATCACGTGTGTCGTCGGCCCGAACGGCTCGGGCAAGTCGAACGTGCTCGACGCGTTGCGCTGGGTGATGGGCACGCAGGGCGCGAAGGACCTGCGCGGCGGCAAGATGGAGGACGTCATCTTCGCCGGCACCTCCGGCCGCGCGCCGCTGGGCCGCGCCGAGGTCACCCTCACCATCGACAACGCCGACGGCGCGCTGCCGATCGACTACACCGAGGTCTCGATCACCCGCCGGATGTTCCGCGACGGCGCGAGCGAGTACGAGATCAACGGCAGCTCCTGCCGCCTGCTGGACATCCAGGAACTGCTGTCGGACTCCGGGATCGGCCGCGAGATGCACGTCATCGTCGGCCAGGGCCAGCTCTCGCAGATCCTCGAGTCCAAGCCCGAGGAGCGCCGCGCCTTCATCGAAGAGGCCGCCGGTGTGCTGAAACACCGCAAGCGCAAGGAAAAGGCGCTGCGCAAGCTCACCTCGATGCAGGGCAACCTCGACCGCCTCGGCGACCTGACCGCGGAGCTGCGCCGTCAGCTCAAGCCGCTGGGCAAGCAGGCGGAGATCGCGCGCAAGGCCCAGTCGGTGCAGGCCGAGCTGCGTGACGCGCGGCTGCGCCTGATGGCCGACGACCTGGTCACCCAGCGCGGCGCCATCGCGAAGGAAGAAGCCGACGAGCAGACGGCCCGTGCCCGCCGCGCCGAGGTCGACCAGGCGCTGGAAATCGTTGGCGCGGAAGAGAAGCAGCTCGAGGCGCTGCTCGCGGAGGACGCGCCGAAGCTCGCCGCGGCGCAGGACACCTGGTACAAGCTGTCGGCGCTGGCGGAGCGGCTGCGCGGCACGGTCCGCCTCGCCGTGGAGCGCCAGCGGCATCTGTCGTCCGAGGTCGAGACGCACAGCAACGGGCGTGACCCGGAGGAGATGCTGGCCGAGGCCGAGCAGATCGCCGAGCGCGAGGAAGAGCTGAACGAGGCGGTTGCCGAGGCGCGCACGATGCTGTCGCAGACGGTCGAGCGCCGCGAGCAGCTGGAGCACGCCGTGCAGGCGGCGGAGAAGGCGCACATGGCCGCCGTCCGCGCGGTCGCCGACCGCCGCGAGGGGCTGGCCAAGCTCACCGGTCAGGTCGAGGCGTTGCGCAGCAAGAACGGCGCCACTTCCGACGAGATCGACCGGCTCACCGCCTCCATCGACGAAGCGGCCGCCCGCGCCGAGATCGCCGTGGAGGAGCTGGAAGAGGCCAAGGCCGAAGGCGGCGTCGAGGAGTCCGACGACGCCGACCTGCACGCCCGGCACGACCGCGCCGTGGAGGCGAACAAGGCCGCCAAGGAGCGCGTCGACGAGCTGGTGAAGGCCGAGCGCGGCGCGGAGCGGGAGATCGCTTCGGAGAAGGCGCGCGTCGACGCGCTTTCGATGGGCCTCAGGCGCAAGGACGGCGCGGGCGCGCTGCTCGGCGCGAGTGACCAGCTGCCCGGCCTGCTCGGTTCGGTGGCCGCGCTGCTGACCGTGGAGACGGGTTTCGAGGTCGCGCTCGCCGCGGCGCTCGGCCCGGTGGCCGACGCGGTCGCGGTGCAGGGCGGCGAGGACGCGCTGGCGGCGCTGAAGTACTTGAAGGACAACGACTCCGGCCGCGCGGGCGTCCTGCTCGGCGGCCAGCAGTACACAGTGGACACTTCATCGTGGCCGCCGCTGCCCGAAGGCGCGCGCTGGGCCCGCGAGGTGGTCTCGTCCCCGGAGGCGCTGCGGCCCGCGGTCGAGCGTGCGCTGGACCGGATGGCCATTGTGGACACTCTGGACGCGGCGCGGCGGCTCGTCGCGGTGTCGCCCGAGGTCAGCACGGTCACCACCGACGGCGACGTGTTCGGCGCGCACTGGGCGATCGGCGGTTCGGCGCGCAGCGAAAGCGTCATCGAGGTGCAGGCCGCGGTCGACGAGGCGCAGGACAGGATGCTGGCGGCCGAGCGGATGCTGGAGCGTACGGCGGCGGAGCTGGAAGGCGCGCGCGCCGAGCAGCAGGCCCGCAGTGACGAGGTCGGCCAGGCCAAAGAAGCCTTGGGAGAAGCCAAGGTTCGCAAGGCGCGGTCCTCCGAGCGGCTGAACAGGCTGCAGCAGGCGGCGCGCTCGGCCGAGGCCGAGGTCAGCAGGCTGCACCAGCAGCGCGCGAAGGTCGAGGCCAGCCGTGAAGACGCGTTGACGAAGCTGGCCGAGCTGGAAGAGCGGCTCGCCGCGGTTTCGGACCAGCCGGTCGACGAGGACCCCGACACCACCGAGCGCGACCAGGTCGCCGACGAGCTGGCCGTCGTCCGGCAGGAAGAGGTCGAGGCTCGGCTCGCCCTGCGCACCGCGGAAGAGCGGGCGCGTGGCATCGCGGGCAGGGCGGAGTCCTTGCGCCGTGCGGCCGTCGCCGAGCAGCAGGCGCGCGAGCGTGCCGAAAAGGCCCGTGCCGCAAGGGCGAGGGGCGCCGGCATCGCGGCCGCGGTGGTCGACGCCGGTGAGCTGGCATTGGAGCGCATCGAGTTGTCGGTGCAGCGTGCCGCCGCCGAGCGCGACGAGGTGCAGGCCGCGCGGCAGGGCCGGGAAAGCGCTCTCGCGCAGGTCCGCAGCCGGGTCCGCGAGCTGACCGGAGAGCTGGAGAAGCTCACCGACGCGGTGCACCGCGACGAGGTGCTCCGTGCCGAGCAGCGGCTTCGGCTGGAGCAGCTGGAAAGCAAGATCAGTGAGGACTTCGGCATCGGGCTGGACGACCTGATCGCCGAGTACGGCCCCGACGTCCCGGTGCCGCCGAGCGCCGCGGAAATGGCCGAGTACGAGGAGGCCCGCGAGCGCGGCGAGTCGGTGACGGCGCCGCCCGTCATCCCGTTCGAGCGCAGCACCCAAGAGCGCCGGGCGAAGCGCGCGGAGCGGGACCTCTCCACGCTCGGCAAGGTGAACCCGTTGGCGCTGGAGGAGTTCGCGGCGCTGGAGGAGCGCTACAAGTTCCTGTCCACGCAGCTGGAGGACCTCAAGGCCACCCGCAAGGACCTGCTGACCGTGATCAAGGAGGTCGACGAGAAGATCCTCGAGGTCTTCAGCTCGGCCTACCACGACGTGGCCCGCGAGTTCGAGACGGTGTTCTCGGTGCTGTTCCCCGGTGGTGACGGGCGGATGGTGCTGACCGAGCCGGACGACATGCTGGCCACCGGCGTCGACGTCGAGGCGCGCCCGCCCGGCAAGAAGGTCAAGCGGCTGTCGCTGCTCTCGGGTGGCGAGAAGTCGCTCGTCGCGGTCGGCATGCTGGTCGCGATCTTCCGCGCCCGGCCTTCGCCCTTCTACGTGATGGACGAGGTCGAGGCGGCGCTGGACGACACCAACATGCGCCGGCTGATCGGGCTGCTGGAGCAGCTCCGCGACTCGTCGCAGCTGATCATCATCACGCACCAGAAGCCGACCATGGAGATCGCCGACGCGCTGTACGGCGTGAGCATGCAGGGCGACGGCATCACGAAGGTGATCTCGCAGCGGCTGCGCACGGAGACCATCGAGGAGGGCGGCCCGGCGGCGGACGAGCCGGAAACCCCGGTGGCGCTTGAGGTTCCGGAGGCTTCGGCGGAGGCCGTGGCGCCTGCGGATGGCGAGTCCGCGGTGGCTGTGGACGCTGAGCCGGTCGCGCCCGCGGCGGTCGCCGAGGCCGGGCCGGAAGCCGTGGCGCCTGCCGAATCCGCGGAGGCCCCGCCTGCAGAGCCGGAGGCTACGCCGTCAGCCGAGGGCGAGTCGGAAGCTGCGCCGCCTGCCGAGCCCGCGGCGGTCGCGGAAGCTGAGCCGGAGGCCGTGCCGTCAGCCGAGCCGGTCGCCGAGGCAGAGTCCGAGGCCGCGCCCGAAGCCGTTGCCACGAAGGATCTTCCGGTCCCGGGCGATGCCGAGGTCGAGGCGAACGAGGACTGATCCTCCGCTCGTCCATCCGCGCGACGCGGCCTGTCGCGGAACCGGCGCCGTGTCACCGTCCGTGAATGGTCCACTCCACTCTGGTGGCGGCTGGACGCTCTCCCCGGCGTGCTTTTTACTGGTCCAGTAATCGATTTCTCGGTTACCAGGCCATCGACGTCCTGGGGGTCCCCGCCTTGCCCACACGTGTCTTCGCCATGCTCGCGACCGGTTTGCTGCTCACCATCCTCCTCGCCGAAGGCCACGCGGGCGCCGTCCAGCCCGCGCCGGCCAAGGGCCCGGTCGGCTGGCAGACCTACCGGTCACTCTCCGCTCTCCCGCAGCTGCGTCCCGGCGAGCAGGTCAAGCAGTTCTCCAGCTTCGACCGCACCGGCGACAACGACGACGGTTTCGTCGGCACCTACTCCTGCCTGCGCCACGAACCGAACGGCGAATGCGTGGTCGCCGAGGCCCACAGCCCCGGCGAGATCTCCTCGATGTGGTTCACCTACGAGGCGAACTCCGTCGCGGGCATCGGCCGGATCACGGTCGAGCTGGACGGGCGCGTGGTGCTGCAGGGTTCCTTGCAGGACATCGTGAACGGCGCGAAGGGGGCGCCGTTCGTGTGGCCGCTGGTGGGCAACTCCGCCGACACCATGGGCGGTTCGGTGATCAAGGTCCCGATGCCGTACACGAGCTCGATGAAGATCACCACGCAGAACAACCCGCACTTCTACCACGTGACGTACCGCCAGTTCGCCGACGCGGCCGGCGTCCGCACCTTCGACCCCGGCGACAAGGCGCTCGACGTGATCGATCGCCTGCGCGGGTACGGCATCCGTGACCCGAAACCGCCCGCGATCGGTTCTCGCAGCCAGGATTCCGGTTTCGCGCTGGCGCCGGGCGCGTCGATGAGCCTGCCGCTCACCGGTGGATCGCGGCAGATCGACGAACTCAGTCTGCGGCTGCCGCAGGTCATCGCCGGGCCGGACGTCTACGACGACGGACGCGCTTTCGGGCCGGGCAACAGCACGTTCCGGGCCGCGATCGCGCCGGACAACGAGGGCGTGCGCATCACCAGACGGTACGATCCCGGCATCGGCGACCAGCGCGCTTTGCTTGGCGTGGACGGAAAAACGGTCGGGGAATGGACCAGTGGTCCCGCCAGGCCCGGCGAATGGGCGGACCAGTCGATCGAGATCCCGGCCGCGTCGACGGCCGGCCGTTCGTCGCTGCAACTCACCAACACCTTCGAGTCCTCCTCGCTGGACTTCAACGAGTTCAGCTACGAGGTGCATAGCAAGATCGGTGGCCAGTGGGTGCGCACCGACCTCGTCGACGTCGGGCCGAACCGGGTCAGCGACGAGGCCGTGCACGGGTACCGCATCACCGGCGCCACCTGGCAGGGGCTGCGCTGGTCCCGCTACCCGGCGGACCCCGCGCAGGTCGCCGCCTCGAACGCGGTGCTCACCGGGCTCCGGCTGCGGATCACCTTCGACGGTCAGACCACTGTGGACGCTCCCGTCGGCGAGTTCTTCGGTTCCGGCCTGGGCAAATACGCCTCACGCACGCTGTTTCACTCCATTGACACCACCGAGAACGGCGCTTTCACGTCGTGGTGGCCGATGCCCTACCAGCAGAACGCGACCGTCTCGCTGGTCAACACGTCCGGCGTGCCGGTGACCGCGGGCACGCTGAGCGCCACCACCGCACCGTCCACTATGGAGGGAGCAGGGTACTTCCACGCCACCCAGCATTCCGGCGACGCGGAAACGGGCCAGGACTGGAACTTCCTGACCACGCAAGGACGCGGGGTGTTCTACGGCGTCACCACCACGATGCGCGGGAAGGTTCCGCCCGGCTCCGACGTGCACCCGATGAGCTTCCTCGAGGGCGACGAGCGGATGTACCCGGACGGCTCGGCCAGCCCCGCGATGCACGGTACCGGCACGGAGGATTTCTACGAATCCGGCTGGTATTTCCAGGATGCGCGTGATGGCGCGGTGGAAGGCGTGCCGTATGCGATGCCGCAAGCGGGCCTGGTCAGCCACGAGACCGGCGCCGATGGCTGTCAGTACGTCTGCCTCAACGCGTATCGGCTGCTGATGGCGGACGCCGTGCCCTTCGGTAACGGTGTGGAGTTCGACATCGAGCACGGTGACCAGTCGTCCGTTCCCGCGAACTACAGTTCCACCGCGTATTGGTACGGCCGGCCCACTCCGTCACTCGCGACGAGTGACGTGGTCGATGTCGCCGATGAGCAAAGCCGTGCGCTGCACGGATATTCGGCCGATGGCGAGACGAGGACGACGCTGACTTCGACGTTCGAGGGCAAGAACGACGAGGTGCCGGTGACCGGCGGGGTGACCGCGGCGACCGGCCCGGTCCGGTTCACCGCGAAGGTGGACCAGACCAACCAGGGCCTGCGCCTGCACCGCGTTTCCGATCAGCGGAACGCCTTCCAGCGCGCGAACGTCTACGTCGACGACCGGCTCGTCGGCGAGTGGTACCAGCCGCTGGGCAACGCCACTTCGCGCTGGCTGGAGGATTCCTTCGACGTGCCGGCGTGGGCGACGGCGGGGAAGGCCGCGGTGCGGGTGCGCCTGGAACCACTCGCCGGCGCACCGGCGTGGTCCGGTGCGAAATACACGGTGTTCTCGCAGACCGGAAATCCGGCCACCGACTAGCCCACGGATTGCTTGACCAGCGCGGTGATCCGCTTCTCCACCGCGGGCGTCACCTCGGTGAGGGCGAAGCCCGCGGCCCACATCGAGCCGTCGTCCAGTTGTGCCTGGTCGCTGAAACCGAGTGTGGCGTAACGGGCCTTGAACTTTTCCGCGCTCTGGAAGAAGCACACGACCTTGCCGTCGAGCGCGTAGGCGGGCATGCCGTACCAGAGCCTGGGTTCGAGGACCGGGGCGCCGGCCTTGACGATGGCGTGCACGCGCTCGGCCATGACTCTGTCGGAATCCTGCATTTCGGCGATCTTCGCGAGCAGGTCCTGCTCGGCCTGCGCTGCCTTTTGCGCGCGTGAACCGCGCCGCGCCGCGGCCTTCAGTTCGGCGGCGTGGTCCTTCATCGCCGCGCGTTCTTCGGCGCTGAAGGCCTTGGTTGCGGTGGTGCCCATGGGAAATCCCTTCGAGAGTTCTATCGGCACGGGGTGTGCCGATCTGCGGTCAAGAATGCTGCCCGGAGGCGGGATTGTCAACGGCACGGTTCGTGCCGATAAGATGGCCCGCGTGAACGCCACCCCGAGACGCCGAGGCGCCGCCCGCACCGACGAACTGCTCGAGGTGACATTGGAGCTGGCGGTGGAGGTCGGTTACGCCGGGCTGAGCATCGAAGCGGTCGCCCGCCGGGCCGGGGTCGGGAAGCACACGATCTACCGGCGCTGGCCGTCGAAAGCGGCGTTACTGCTGGACGCGCTCAGTCGCGTGTGGACCGCGGACCTGAACTACCGTGGCACCGGCGATGTCCGGGCGGATCTGCGCGAACAGTTCCTGCGCTCGGCGCCCGCGCTCGCCACCACGCCCATCGGCCCGGTCTACCGTGCGGTGATCGCCGAAGCGCAGTCCGACGAGGCGCTGCGGGCGACGCTGCACGAGATGTTCCTGGCCAACGTCGAGCAGAGCACTCTCGACCGGATCACGCGTGCGCAGCAAGCCGGCGAACTCGTGCCGGATGTGGACCTGACCTTCGCGGCCGAGGTGCTGTGCGGTGCCTTGTACTACCGGGGCCTGCTGTCCACCCGCCCCATCGACGAGGCGGCCGTCGACAGCCTGCTCGACATGTTCATGGCCGCCTACGGTGCTTAGGCGATCGAGGCCTGCCGCCGAGTCCGCGAGTGGGACCAGCCGCTGGGCAACGCTTCTTCGCGCTGGCTGGCGGATTCCTTCGAAAAGCCGCCGCAAGATTGAGGGGAACTGACTCGGGAAAGGGTCCGTCCCATTCTCATGCGACCGAAGGGGAAGGCGCCGAAATCCGGGGGAGTACCGCGCCGCTCGATTCCAGCTCTGCTGGCCGGCCTCGTCGCGGTGGTGGGCGTGGGGTTCGCCCCCGCCGCGCACGCGGCCGGTGCCGGCGGGCCGGCCCCGGTCATGCTCGTGCTCGACGGATCCGGCTCCATGCAGGCCAAAGCCGGGGCGGGCACCAAGATGGACGCGGCGAAATCGGCTGTGCACCAGCTGGTCGGGGAGCTCCCGGACAGCGCGCGGCTCGGGCTCGAGGTGTACGGCACGCGCACGGGTTCCAGTGACGCGGAGAAAACCGCGGGCTGCCAGGACGTTTCCGTGGTCCACGCGGTCGGGCCGCTGGATCGGGCGGGGATCGGGAACGCGGTGGACGCGGTCCAGCCCCGCGGGTACACGCCGATCGGCCAGTCATTGCGGCAGGCGGCGGACGCCCTGCCGCAGGAGGGCCCGCGCTCGATCGTGCTCGTCTCCGACGGCGAAGACACGTGCGCGCCACCGGATCCCTGTGAGGTGGCCAAAGAGCTGAAACAGCGAGGCGTGGATCTGACGGTGCACGCGGTCGGTCTCGGGGTCGACGACAGGACGCGCGCGCAGCTGACGTGTATCGCCGAATCGACCGGCGGCACGTACACCGACACGGATACCGGATCACTGGGCGGAGTCCTCTCGCAGGTCACGACGGCCGCGCTGCGGAACTACCAGGTCTCCGGCACGCCGGTCACCGGCTCGGCCGATCCCGGTTCGGCGCCGGTGGTGCGTGCGGGGCAGTACCAGGATGTGCTGGGGCCACAGGAAACGAAGTACTACGCGGTCGACGTTCCGGCAGGTTGGAGCCTGTACGCCAGCGCCACCATCGCCTTCCAGCGCGCGGCCGAGTCCGCTTCGACGCAGAACTACGAGACGGCACTGCTCGGCCCGGGCGGGATCGACTGCCACATCAGCGATTCCGGCCTCACCACCCACGCGAACGACGGCGAAGCCATCGCGACCGGCGTCGCCTTCCACGACGGTGATCCGGACGCCGCCTGCCACGGGGCCGGCCGGTACGTGCTGCGCGTGACCCGCGACGGTGGCGAGGACTACGCGCACGGCGCGGCGCTGCCGATCGAGCTGATCATCGGACTGGAGCCACCGGCCGGTGGTCAGCAGGAGGCCTCGGAAACCGTTACGTACCAAGATCCTCCGGGCGCGGATCAGCCGGTGCTCGGCAGTGGTTCCTTCACCACGGCCACCGAACTGGCGGCGTCCGGGCACTACTCGGACGTCATCCAGCACGGCGAGACGCTGTTCTTCAAGGTGCGGCTGCAATGGGGGCAGGGGCTGGCGTACCGGCTTCGGTACGAGCCGCTGGGCGCGGGCGGGCCCGGCTCCGCGCAGGTGTCCACCACGTTGTTCAACCCGGCGCGGCAAACCGTCGACCATGAGCAGAGCGGCTACGCCGACCAGCCGACGACCCTGCCGGAAGACGGCGCGCTCGCGACGCCCGCGATCGCTTACGGCAACAGGGATTCCAGTGACGATTCGATCAGCACGGCCCCGATCCCGGGCTGGTACTCCTTCTCGGTCAAGCTCGGCGAGGCAGGGAGCTCGAATGTCACGGGGTCTCCGGTCCGGCTGCACGTGGACCTGTCGCTGAGCGGGGCCGCCCAGTCCCCGCCGCCGTATGTCGGCGCCACGCCGGCGCAGGCGAACGGCGATGGGATTTTCGTGGCTGCCGGCGGTCCTGCCGTTGAGACGCCGGGCGCTCAGCCGTCGGCGGGTGTTGCCGCGGTGAGTTCGTCGGTGGCGTGGTGGTGGGTCGGTGGCGCCGTCGTGCTGGTGCTGCTGCTCGGCGCCGGCGGCCTGCTGTGGTTGCGCCGGGCGCGAGGCTGAGAGGTCAGGCGATGGGTGCGCTGCCGTCCCATTCGGTCAGTGGCGCGCAGTGCCACGTCCACTTCGTGAGCCGTGGCCTGTCGTCGAGTGGGGCGCGGCCGTTGGCCCACAACAATGTCGGCCACGGGTCCGTGTCCGTCGGCACCCACGGGAACAGGCGATACACCGTCGCGGCGGCCAGCCGGGGCGGCGGGGCGAACGCGACGCCGAGCCCGCGCGCCGCGTCGTACGTGTGCACCAGCAGCTCGTCGCAGCCCATCGCGGCGAAGCCGGACGGGTCGGCGAGGCCCGCGGGGTGCCAGCCCCGCGACTCCGGCGAACTGGCCGCGACCACCGCGGCGAGCACCTTCGCCGTGGTGCCGAGCGTGACCACCAGCTCACCCGGCGCCGACTCCGGCCGGACGTCTCCATCCATTGTGGACAGTTCGGTGGGCCCGGCGGCCAGGTCGAAGGAATACGAGCGCAGGCAGTCGCCGATGTGCGCGACGACCCCCGCGACGGTGTAGTCCAGGTCCGGCACCTTGGCGGACCAGTCCCCGTCGAGGTGCGCGGACAGGAACTCGGCGCACGTGCCCGCCGTGCTGAGCAGGAAGTTGGCGTCCATCTAGACCGGCTCGGCCTCCTTGGCGGTGGCTTCCTCCGCCTTGGGGTCGGCGGTGCGGTGCCGCAACGAGAGCAGTCCGCCCACGACCAGGGTGATCAGTACGCCGAGCAGCGTATACCAGGGGAACGCGAGCACGACGGGCTTCGCGCCCGGCGAGGGCGGGATCTTGACCCACAGCACCACGACGGCCATCACGGCGACGGTCACCACGAACGCGATGATGGCGTCCAGCTGTCGCGCCCGTTTGACCCAGATGCCCAGCAGGAACGCGCCGAGCATCGCGCCGTAGGTGTAGCCGGTGATCGAGAGGCCCTGCTCGATCACCGGGTTGTTCTTGCTGGAGAACAGCGAAGCGAACACCGCGAACACGATCGCCCACACCAGCGTCCAGACGCGGCCGTGCCGCAACAGCTTCGAGTCCTCGGGTTTGCGGTGGGTGAAGCGCTGGTACAGGTCGGCGACCGTGGAGTTCGACAGCGCGTTCAGCGCCGAGGCCAGCGCGCCCATCGTGGACGCCAGGATCGCCGCGATCAGCAGGCCGGCCACGCCGACCGGCAGCTCGCCGATGATGAAGTTGGTGAAGATGTCGTCGGTGCTCTTCACACCGAGGTCCTTGAAATTGCGGAACCCGTTGTGCGCCCACAGCATCGCGCCGATCACCAGGAACAGCCCGAACTGGATGGTCACCGCGACCCCGCTGCCGATCAGCGCCTTGCGCCCGTCCTTGACGCTGCGGCAGGACAGGAACCGTTGCACGATCAGCTGGTCCGCGCCGTGCGAGGCCATCGTGAAGATCGCGCCGCCGACCACCGCGGTGAGGAACGCGTACTGGCTGGTCAGCAGGTGCAGCCCGTGGAAGTTGAAGTCGAAGAGCTTGAAGATCCCGGCCTCCGAGGCACGCGACGTCCAGCCGGAAGGCAGTTTGGCGGCCAGCACGATCAACGCGACGATCGCGCCGCCCACGTACATCGACAGCTGGATCACGTCCACCCACACCACGGCCTTGATCCCGCCGACGAGCGCGTAGATCACGGTCAGCGCGGTGAGCACCACGACGATCTGCCAGTACTGGGTGTGCAGCCCGTAATGGGAGAGGATCAGCTGGATCGGGATCGCGCCCGCGAACAGCCGGACCCCTTCGGCCAGCAGCCGCGTGACGATGAACGCGACCGACGAAACCCCTTGCATGGTCGAGCCGAACCGTTCGCCGAGGAACGCGTACGCGGTGGACTGCTTGCCCTTGAAGTAGCGCGGCAGCAGCACGAACGAGACCAGCGTGCGGCCGATGATGTAGCCGAAGGGGAGCTGCAGGTAGGTCAGCCCGTTGTAGGAGCCAGAGGCCGCCCAGATCAGGCCCGGGGTGCTGATCACGGTCAGCGTGGAGGTCTCGGTGGCGACGATCGAGAAGCACACCGCCCACCACGGCAGGCTGCGCTCGCCGATGAAGTAGTCGGCCGCGGAGCGCTGCTTCCGGCCCACCAGCACGCCGATGGCGGGCATCGCGGCCAGGTAAACGACGATGATCGCCAGGTCAACGGGATGCATCCGGCTCTCCTACTCTTCGGGCCGTGGCGTCGCTACCCGCAGGTGGGTAACGATCGTGCTGGGTGGCGGTGGCGGTGCGAGCGGGAGACGGCCCGGGGTCACGCTCCCGAGTAGCCGTGGTCCGCGCGCACCGGTCGCGCCGGGGACGTTGCCGGGCAGTCCGTGCCAGGTCAACCAGCCGAGGAGGGCGGCGAGATACGCCTCCTTCGCCGATGCCGGCAGGCCCAGTTCGTCACTCGTCACCAGACGCGTGCCGGCCAGGTTCCGTTCCAGCGCGCGGCGGAGAGCGGGATTTTCGATCCCACCCCCGGACGCGACGACCGTTCCCGCGCCGTGGCGGGCACATTCGGCGGCGATGGTGCGGGCGGTGAGTTCGGTGAGCGTGGCGAGGAGATCCTCCGGCGGCGCGGTGTAGTCGTCGAGGTAGCGGGAGTGGAACAGCTCCTTGCCGGTGGATTTCGGCGGGGGCGCCGCGTAGTACTGCTCGGCGAGCAGCCGGGCGAGGAGGTCTTCGCGGATTTGCCCGCGTAGCGCCAGTTCTCCGTCGAGGTCGCTGCGGCGGCCGGTGGCACGGAAGGCGGCGAGGTCGAGGAGCGCGTTGCCGGGGCCGGTGTCGTAGGCGATCGCTTCGCCGCCGGGGCGGACGACGGTGATGTTGGCTATACCGCCGATGTTCAGCGCGACCGCGGGCCGTCCGGACGAGTCGGCGAGGTCTCGCAGCCACAGCCGGTCGAGCGTGCTGGCGAGTGGCGCGCCATGTCCACCGGCCGCGACGTCGCGGGTGCGCAGGTTCGACACCACCGGCAGCCCGGTGCATTCGGCGATCCACGACGGCTCGCCGATCTGCAACGTGCCGAGCGCGTGGCCGTTTTCGACCCAGTGGTAAAGGGTTTGCCCGAGCGAACAGACCAGGTCGGCGTCGAACGCCGTCGCCGCTTCGGCGAAGGCCTGCCCCACGCGGGTGTCGAGTTTCGTAAGCTGTTCCGCGGTCACCGGCGCGGGCGGCAACGCGGCGAGCACGTCCGCTCTGAGGTTCGCGGGATACGGGATTTCCCGATGGCCCAAGGGAGTCAGCTCGACCGTGGGCCCGTCCAGGCGCAGCGCGGCCACCGCCACGTCGATCCCGTCGACCGAGGTGCCGGAGAGCAGGCCGAGAACACGCTCCACCATGTGCCGGTGGTCTAGTCCTTTTTCCACGTGCACGCAAGACATCCCGTGACTTCTTGTCCGAATCGAGTTCCCCGTACCGGATAGCCGGGGCGTTCGGCCCGGTCAGGCCCCGGATGCGAGGATGACGACGTGGCACAAAACCTCTGGTTCTGGATCATCCTGGTAGTCGTCGTACTGCTGGCGATCACGCTCGTCACCGGCCTGACCGTGGCGCGGCGGCGGCGGGTCAGCCTGCGCGGGCCCGAGCAGCCCGAGGGTGAGGCCAAGCCGAGAGGCGGTGGCTACCAGGCGGGCGGCGGGATCGCGCTCGCGCCTGGTGGCGAGCAGGCGCCTCCGAAACATCCGGTCGAAGAACGCACCGAGGTCGACGGGCAGCCGGGCGTCGGGGACGACGCCTCCGTCCCGCGTGACGCGCCTCGCCGCGGCATCGTCGACGTCGGCCTGCCCGAGGAAGAAGCCGCTCCTCCCGTTCCCGCTCCCGCTGAGCCGGAGCCCGAAGTCGAGGCGCCGGAGCCCGCGGCGGGACGGCTCGAGCGGTTGCGCGGCCGGCTGTCGAAGTCCCGCTCGGTGTTCGGGCAGAGCCTGCTGGGCCTGCTCGGCGCGGGCGATCTCGACGAGGATTCGTGGCAGGACATCGAGGACACGTTGCTGGTGGCGGATCTCGGCGCCGCGACCACCACGGAGATCGTCGAGAAGCTCCGCTCCGAGGTCAGCGCCCGCGCGGTGCGGTCGCCGGAAGACGCGAGGGTGCTGCTGCACGAGGTGCTGACCGGCGCGCTGCAGACCGAAGGCGAGCGTTCCGTGCGCGCGCTGCCGCACACCGTCGACGGCCGGAAGCAGCCGGCGGTCGTGCTGGTCGCGGGCGTCAACGGCACGGGAAAGACCACCACCACCGGCAAACTCGCCCGTGTGCTCGTGGCACAGGGCAGCCAGGTCGTCCTCGGCGCGGCGGACACGTTCCGCGCGGCGGCGGCCGATCAGCTGCAGACCTGGGCCGAGCGGGTCGGCGCGGAAGTCGTGCGGGGCAAGGAAGGCGCTGACCCGGCGGCGGTCGCGTTCGACGCCGTGAAGCGGGGCACCGAGTCCGGCGTGGACGCGGTGCTGATCGACACCGCGGGGCGGCTGCACACCAAGACCGGGCTGATGGACGAGCTCGGCAAGGTCAAGCGCGTGGTGGAGAAGCAGGCGAAGGTCGACGAGGTGCTGCTGGTGCTGGACGCCACCACCGGGCAGAACGGCCTCGCGCAGGCGCGGGTGTTCCGGGAGGTCGTCGACGTCACCGGGATCGTGCTGACCAAACTCGACGGCACGGCCAAGGGCGGCATCGTCTTCCAGGTGCAGCGGGAGCTCGGCGTGCCGGTGAAGCTCGTCGGTCTCGGCGAGGGCCCGGACGACCTGGCCCCCTTCGAGCCGGGCGCGTTCGTGGACGCCCTGCTGGGTTGACCCGATCGGGTGAGCTCCCGCGAAACCTCACTCGGTCGCCGCGAGGATTCGGCACCCTGAGTCCGCACACGATCACTGTGTGCGGACTCAGGGTTGTCTTGGGGGAGAAGTATGTCCGGGGGTTTCGGCGCGGTTCCGGAAGAACTGCGCCAGGCCGGCAACGCCATCACCGACGTCGTCGGCCAGGCGGCCGGCCTGGAGTGGCGCGGGCCGGGTGGTGATTACGGCCACGCCGGTGTCCAGCAGGGCTGGGCGCGGTTCGTGGAGGACTTGCGCGGGCAGGTCGAAAAACTGCAGGCGGCGGCGGACGCGCATGCGGAAAACCTGAAGCAGGCGGCCGTTTCCTATGTCGCGGCGGATGACGAGGGAGGCTCGTCGCTGTCCGGTATCGGCGCGGCGATCGGCGAGACCGGGATGGTCGGTGGCGGCTGGGCGGGTCCGTTGCGGGACCGTGCCGGTGAGCAGTCCGGGATCATGAGCCCGCGGCGGTCGCGAGAGCTGTTCCCGCAGCAGGACATCGGCGACACGCTGAACCCCGACGACGGGCGGGACTACTGATGGCCGGGCTGGGGGAGACGACCGACCCCAGGGAGCTGATCCCCGGCGAGCCGGAAAAGATCACCGAGGACCTCCGCGCGATCGCCGCCAACATCGCGAAGCTCGGCGAAGTCGGTGACGCGCTGGCGGATGTGGATCCCGGCCAGTGGACCGGCGACGCCGCGGACGCCTTCCGCGAGACGTTCAGCGAGGAGCCGTCGAACTGGTTCGACGCCGCCGACCTGCTCAGCCAGGGCGGCCAGGCGCTCGCCGACTACGGCGGCACCCTCGTCTGGGCCCAGGCCGAAGCCCAGCGCGCGATCCAGATGTACACCGCCGCCCAGGCGGTTTCGCGTGCCGCTCTCGGCCAGTACTACGAGCGGATGTCCCAGGCTTCGGCCGCGGAACGCCTTTTCACGCCCTTCCAGGACCCCGGCGAGGAGTTGGCGCAGGAGGCGCAGGACGTCCTCGACAACGCCCGCGCCCGCCTCTCCTCCGTTGGGGATTCCGTGGCGCAGGCGTTCGGCATGAAGCCGGACGGGCAGGGGGTGTTCACGAAGGAGATCGGCAAGGAGTACCAGTTCGGGACCGATCGCGATGAGGAGGATGGTGGCCGCGGCCGGGGTTATCACGGCCACTGGGGCCTGACCGACGAATCGGACGGGATGCTCCACGACACGATCGGCGACACCCTCGAAGCGCTCGGGTTCGACCTCGGCGAGCGGACTTACGAGGCTTCGGCAGGTGTCGATCTGCTGGGCGGCAGTGCCGATGGCGAGTTCGAATCCGGTCCCTGGTCGGGATCGGGCCATGTCGAGGGATCGGTGCTGGGAGCCGGTGCGTCGGCGGGCGTCACGGTCAGCTCCATGGCCGTCAACGCGGAGGCGAACGCCGAGGCCTACCTCGCCAAGGGCAGTGCCGAAGGAGAGGTCAAACTCGGTGACCACGCCGGCGCCTCGGGTTCGGCCGACGCGATGGTCGGCGCGGAGGCCGGCGCCCACGGCAACCTCGGAGTGACCGGGCTCCAAGGCAGCGTGGGGGCGTTCGCCGGGGCGAAGGTCGAGGGGCAGGCCAGTGCCGAGGTCGCCGGTGTCAACGCGGGTGTGCATGCTTCCGCCCAGGCCGGTATCGGCGCCGAAGCCAGCGGCCAGGTCGGCATGGGCGACGACGGGAAGTTCCACCTCAGCGCTTCGCTCGGCGTCAGCCTGGGCATCGGCGGCTCGGTCGGGTTCGACATCGCCATCGACCCGCAGGAGGTCATCGATACCGTCCACGATGTCGCCGATGACGTGAGTGATTTCGCCACCGATGTCGGCCACGGCATCGAGAACGCCGCCGACGCTGTCACCGACTTCCTCGGCTTCTGACGAAAGGAGATGACGTGGTCACCGCCATCCCGGTGCCGATCAAGTTCTCGCTGCCCGAAGGCTGGCGGTCGGTGGATCCGGACGAGGTCAACGCGGGCGAAGCCGCTTTCGTCGCGATCCGCCCGCCCGGTTCGAAGGGGTTCACGCCCAACATCACCATCGCCGGGCAGTTGCATGACGCGAACGTGCCGCTGACTCGCCTCGCCGACGACGCGGTGGAACGGCTGCGCCGCGGCGCCCCGGACGTACAACTGGGGAAGCGCAAGGAATCCGAGGGCAGGCCCGGCCTCACCCAGGCCGTCCGGATGACGTTGCGGTTGAACGACCGGCCGGAGCAGTTGGTGCAGCTTCAGGTCTTTCTCGGGATCCGGGACACCAAGAACCCGGAACGGTATGCCGTCCTGCAGATCGTGCTGAGCTCGCTGGCCGAGCAGTATCCCGGCGTGATCGGGGACTTCCAGCAGTTCCTCACCACGATCCAGCCGGAGGAGGCCGAATGAGCGAGTACGCGAGCCAGTTGCTGCGACGCATCGAGGCGATCGACTCCGCGGCGGCCGACAACCGGCGTACCGGCGACGCGTACCAGCAGATGGCCGGCCGGCTGAAAACGGTGACGGGGCGGGCGATGTCGTCGGACAGGGCCGTGACGGTCGTTGCCGGGCCGGGCGGGGAGATCAGGGAAATCAGCTTCGCCGAACAGACTCGCGGCATCGAGCCGTCGGAGTTGGGCGGGGTGGTGACGCGGACGATCGCGGCAGCCCAAGCGGATGCCGCGAGGCGCCAAGCCGAGGTCGTGCGCGATGGGCTCGGGGACTCGGAGCTCCTCGACAAGGTGCTCGACTCCGACCGGCGCCTGTTCGGCGATCAGCCTCCTGCCGCCGCGGCCCCGGTTCCGCGCGAGGAGACCGCCCAGCCGGTCTACGAGGACGACTTCTTCCGGGAGTTCAACGTCTTCGACGACGAGCCCGGCCGATGAGTCCCGTCGCCGTCATCGCGATCGCGGTCGCTGGCACGATCCTGCTCGGGGCCGGCCTCGTGTGGTTGTACGTCCTGGTCGACCGGCGGTTCCGCAAGGAAGAGAACGTCATCCTCGGGCGCATGCGCGAGGCCCTGCCCCGGCTGGGGTGGGAGTTCACGAAGCGGGACGATTCGGTGGCGCGGTTGTGGAGCCGGCAGGTCGAGGACAGCTTCCACCGGAACCCGTTCCAGCCGCTTGTCGGTCCGCCCCGGTCCGGGCGCGCGGACAACGTCATCACCGGGGTGCACCGGGGGCGCCCGTTCGTCGCGGCGAAGCTCGACACCCACTACGACGCCGACAACTTTTGGCTGCACTGGATCGGAGTCCGCACGCCCGCGGTGCGCCCCAGCCTGAGCGTGGTCAGGTCGGCCACGGTCGTGAGCGCGATCAACAACGCGCTCTGGGGCGAGATCCGCATCGGGCATCCGGAGTTCGACGAGAGGTTCGACGTCAAGTCGGACAACGCGGCGTTCGCCGCCGCCTTCCTGAGTCCGGCGCTGACGGAGTTCCTGCTGCGCGATCCGCGTCCGTTCCGGGGGTTCATCCTGCGCGGTGATCACCTCGACGCGCTCGACCGGATAGGCGATCACCGCGATCCCGAAGAACTCATCCCCGCGCTCGATCTGCGGTGCGACATCCTCGACCGCGTTCCCGCGGCGGCCTGGGCTTAGGGGGCGTCCTCAAAGCCTCATTCGCGCTCTTGGCGCCCAGGCGGCCCCTGGCGGGCACCGGTGATTCACCCGAGTACAACCCGGTACGAGGGCGAACCCCCGGCACCGCCAGGAACCACCTGGATCACCAACCCCATCGACCAGGCTTTGAGGACACCCCCTAGGAGGAAAACCTTTGTGCCGCAATCTTTTCCTGGCGCTCACCGCGCTGGTGCTCACCGGCTGCACCATGCACGCCGGGACCACCCCGCAGATCAAGCGCAGCGAGCTGGAGCAGGGGATCGGCGACTCGCTTCAGCGGCAGTTCGGGCAGCGGCCCGCGCAGGTCGACTGCCCGGACCCGATCGCGGCGAAGGTCGGCGAGAGTTTCCGCTGCGTCCTCGTCGGCACCGACAAGACGCGGGTGGGGCTCAGCGGCGTGATCACGGAGGTCAACGGCACGCGCTTCAACTACAAGATCCAGGTCGACGACAAGCCGATGTCCTAAGCGCTCAAATCGTCGCTGGCCAGATGCGCCGACAACGTCGCCGCCACGCGCTGGACCGCGGGCGCGATCCGCGAGACCGCGTCCTTCGTCAGCCGGCCCTCCGGGCCTGAAACCGAAACGGCCGCGGGCGCGGGCGTGCCGGTCAGCGGCACGGCGACGCACCGCACCCCCAGCTCCTGCTCGCTTTCGTCGACCGCGTACCCCAGCGCGGCGATCGTCTCCAGGTGGGACAGCAGGGCATCCGGGTCGGTGAACGTGTGCTCGGTGTACGACGGCATCCCGGTGCGAGACAGCAGCGCGCGGGCGTCGTCGGCGGGCAGCTGCGACAGGATCGCTTTCCCGACCCCCGTCCCGTGCGGCAGCACGCGGCGCCCGACCTCGGTGAACATCCGCATCGAGTGTTTCGACGGCACCTGTGCCACATACACGACCTCGTCGCGTTCCAGCACCGCGAGGTTCGCCGTCTCGCCGACCTCGTCCACCAGCTCCGCCAGCAGCGGCCGCGCCCACGTGCCGAACTGCATGCTCGCGTTCTCGCCCAGCCGGATCAGCCGCGCGCCCAGCGCGTACCGGCGGTTGGTGTTCTGCCGCACGTACCCCAGCGCCACCAGGGTGCGGATCAGCCGGTGGATCGTCGGCATCGGCAGCCCCGAGGACGCCGCCAGCTCCGACAGGCTGGCCTCCCCACCCGTGTCGGCCAGGCGCTCCAGCAGCTCGAATGCCCGCCGCAGCGACTGCACGCTCCCGTCACGGGCCGCCTTCTCCTCCGCCACCGCGCCTCCTCACATTGAGCTTCCGCTATGCAGAAACTATAGTCCGAGATGTAAAAACTGTAAGTCTGTCTAGGAGAGTGTTGCCGCATGTCTGAAGCCCAGGTGCTCGGCGGGTCGGTCGAGCGAGGCGAGGAGATCCTGACCACGGAGGCGCTGGAGTTCCTGGCCGGGCTGCACGACAACTTCGCCGCCCGCCGTGACGAGCTGCTCGCCGCCCGCGGCAAGCGCCGCGAGGAGGCCAAGCGCACCGGCAAGCTGGATTTCCTGGCGGAGACCCGGGAGATCCGCGAGAGTGAGTGGCAGGTGGCCGAGGCACCGGCCGCGCTGCGCGACCGCCGCGTGGAGATCACCGGTCCCACCGACCGCAAGATGACCATCAACGCGCTCAACTCGGGCGCCAAGGTCTGGCTGGCCGACTTCGAGGACGCGAACACCCCGCACTGGAGGAACGTGGTCGGCGGCCAGGTGAACCTCCGTGACGCGATCCGGGGCGACATCACGCTCGACAGTAACGGCAAGCACTACGAGCTGAAGAAGGACGCGGAGCTGGCCACCATCGTGGTCCGCCCGCGCGGCTGGCACCTCGACGAGCGCAACCTGACCTTCGGCGGCCGCAAGGCGGTCGGCGCGCTGGTCGACTTCGGGCTGTACTTCTTCCACAACGTGCGCGCCCTGCTCGCGAACGGCGCGGGCCCGTACTTCTACCTGCCGAAGATGGAAAGCCACCTGGAAGCCCGGCTGTGGAACGACGTCTTCACGCACGCGGAGAAGGAGCTGGGCATCGAGCACGGCACGATCCGCGCCACGGTGCTGATCGAGACCATCCCGGCCGCGTTCGAGATGGAGGAGATCCTCTACGAACTGCGCGAGCACGCTTCGGGCCTCAACGCCGGCCGGTGGGACTACCTGTTCAGCATCATCAAGTACTTCCGCGACGCCGGTGAGAAGTTCGTGCTGCCGGACCGCAACAGCGTCACCATGACGGCGCCGTTCATGCGCGCGTACACCGAACTGCTCGTGCGCACCTGCCACAAGCGCGGCGCGTTCGCGATCGGCGGGATGGCGGCGTTCATCCCGAGCAAGGACCCCGAGGTCAACGAGAACGCCTCGAAGAAGGTGCACGCCGACAAGGCCCGCGAGGCCGGCGACGGCTTCGACGGTTCGTGGGTCGCGCACCCGGGCATGGTCGACCTGTGCCGCGAGGAGTTCGACAAGGTGCTCGGCGACAAGCCGAACCAGCTCGACCGCAAGCGCGAAGACGTGCACGTGACCGCGGAGCAGCTGCTCGACGTCGCCGCCACCGAGGGCTCGGCCACCGCCGCCGGCCTGCGCGCCGCGGTCGACGTGGGCGTGCGGTACATCGCGTCCTGGCTGGGCGGCAACGGCGCGGCGGGCATCCACAACCTGATGGAGGACGCGGCCACCGCCGAGATCTCCCGTTCGCAGGTGTGGCAGTGGGTGCAGAACGGCATCACGCTCGACAACGGCGAGAAGGTCACCCGCGAGCTCGTGCGGTCGGTGCTCGACGACGTGCGCAAGGAGCTCGACGCCGAGGTGCCGGCCGACCTGCTCACCCCGGCCGTGGAGCTGTTCGAGGAGGTCGCGCTCGCCGAGGCGTACCCCGACTTCCTGACGCTGTCGGCCTACGAGCGCATCAGCTGATGGCTGGCAGGCTCTCCCCGGAGACCTACGCCGCCGCGGACGCCCGTCTGTCCGAAGTGGACGCGCGGGTCGCGGGTCTGTACCCGGGAGAGCCTGCCGGGCGTCAGCCCGTGCACACCGTGTACGTGCCGGCGCACGCCTACCACGCGGGCCTGCTCGCCGACTGGGGCGAGCGGGCACGCGTGATCTTCGCCGAACGCGGCGATGAGCTGGGGCTGGACCCGGACATCGCCGAACGCGTCCGGCGGAAGCTCGTGGCCGAGCCGATCGAGGATCTCCGGATCGATTTCGAGGACGGCTACGGCAATCCCGGCGACGACGCTGAGGATGCGGCCGCGCTGGAATGCGGGCGCGTGCTCGCGTCGTCGGAGGCTCCGCCTTTCGTCGGGATCAGGTTCAAGAGCTTCGAGGCGGCAACGCGACGACGCGGGATCCGCACGCTGGACCTGTTCCTGCAAGGGCTCGAAGGCCGCTTGCCGCCGGGGTTCGTGGTGACCCTGCCGAAGGTGACGGCGGTCGAGCAGGTGGCGGTGGCCGCGGATGTGCTGGCGGCGCTGGAAAAGGCGTACGACCTGCCCGAGCGCGCCCTGCGGTTCGAAGTACAGGTGGAGACCGCACAGTCCATTGTGGACCACCAGGGCGCGGTCGCGGTGCCACGCATCATCTCCGCCGCCGACGGCCGGTGCAGCGGCCTGCACTACGGGACGTACGACTACAGCGCGGGCCTCGGCATCGCGGCGGAGTACCAGAGCATGGACCACCCCGCCGCCGACTTCGCGAAGGCGTTGATGCAGGTCAGCGCCGCCGGGACCGGGGTGCGCCTGTCCGACGGCTCCACGAACAAGCTGCCCGTCGGCGACGCCGTGCCCGAGGCGTGGCGTGAACATTCACGGCTCGTGCGGCGCTCGCTGGAGCGCGGTTTCTACCAGGGCTGGGATCTGCACCCGCACCAGCTGCCGACCCGCTTCGCCGCGACGTATGCGTTCTTCCGTGGCGGCCTGCCGGCAGCGGCGGCCCGGCTGCGCGACTACGCGTCCGCTGCCGAAAGCGGGGTGCTCGACGAGCCGGCGACGGCGCAGGCGCTGGCGGGTTTCCTTTGCCGTGGCTTGGATTGCGGTGCTCTGGAGGAGTCGGAGCTGCCGTTGTCGCGGGCGCGGCTGGATGCCTACGCCCGCCGCGCCGGGTGATTCAGATGCCCGCGCAGGCGGCGCGTGCGGCGGCCATCGCGGCCTCGTACTGGGGGCCGGAAGCCTCGAAGGTTCTCGCCACGATCTGGGCCGGCTTGTCCAGCGCTTCGGACAGCGGCTTGTACTTCGGATCGGCGTCGGCGGCGGCCCTGGCCAGCTGCATGGCCGCGCCCCAGCGGTCGTAGCTCGCCAGCTGGGTGCTGGGATCGAGGCTGTCCGTGCGGGCGACGAGTTCACACGCCTGCGCCGCATCCGCGTTGTCCGGGGACGAACTGCTCAGGGCCCATCCGAGGCCGACTCCGCCGCCGCCCACGATGAGCCCGGCGGCGAGCGCGACCACCACCGGCCAGCGGCGACGGACAGGAACGGGCACAGGGGTCTGGTACATGCGGTGTCCTCCCGGGTTCTCGACCTCTCGGACGCCGCGGCACGGACTTTGGTTCCCTATGCCTGTAATGCGAGGTATACGTCCACCTGTGTAGTGAAGTCCGTGAGGTCAAGCCCCAGCAGTTCCGAGGCCCGGGTTATCCGGTAGCGCAAGGTGTTCACGTGGACGTGCAGCGCTTTCGCCGCCGCGGTGGGGGAGCTCGAGCACTCCAGGTACACCCGCACCGTCCGCACGAGGTCCGTGCCCTGCGCCGCGTCGTAGTCGACCAACGGCCCGAGCACCCGCGCCCGCACGGAACGGCGCAGCTCGTCGGGGGTGCCCGCGACCAGCAGCCGGTGCACGGCGATGTCCTCACCCGCGACCACGCCGATCCGGTCACCCCGCCGCGCGGCCACTTCGACCGCGTACCGCGCTTCCTGCGCCGCGCCGTGCAGGCCCGCGGCCGTCGCCGGGCCACCGACGCCGATCAGCAGCGAGGCGTCGAGAAACTGGTCCACAGTGGACAATGCGGTGCGGGAGGCCGAAGGCCAGTCCAGCGGCCAGGACTCGTCCGCGTCGACGACCGCGTACACGTCCTCGCCCACCACGCCCAGCGAAGACGACGTGCCGGCGAGCAGCTCGTCCAGCAGCTCCGCGGCCAGCTCCGGCCCCGACGGCGAAGCGCGCGCCAGCACCACCCGCATCGGCTCGTGCCGGTCGGTGAACGGGGCCGCGCCGCCGTTCGCCAGGGCGTGGATCAACGGCGCGGCCGACCGGTCGGCCATCCGGCGCACCTGGTCGGCCCTCGCCCGCGCCAGGCTCACCAGCCCGGCCAGCTCGTCGGCCAGGTCATCCGTTTCGGTGGTCTTCACGGCCAGCACCCACGGCACCGCGAACCGGCCGCCGGTGGGCAGCAGCGTGTATCCCTCGCGCACCGTGCGGTCGCGCTGCGGCCGGAACCAGTCCACCGGAGGCGGGTCCGGCGCCGTCCCGCCGACCACCCGGCCGGTGCCCGACAACACCCAGCACGGCGCCCCCAGCTCCTCGGCTCCTTGCTGCAGTAGCACGGGAAGAGGGGCGTCCGCGGTGGCCAGCAAGCGTTTGCGCGCTTCGCTCGGTTCGCGTCCGCGACCCGCTGCCAGCGCCAGCACCACGCGCTCGGTGATGATCGCGAACGAGAGGTCCGCGGGTACTTCGAGCAGGGGGATCCGGTGCTGGGCACATGCCTGGACGACGTCGTCGGGGATGCCGCCGGTGTCCGCGCCCGAAGCGGCCAGCGCCGCGACCCCGGCCTTGGCGAGCGCGCCGACGAACAGCTCCGCGTCGCCAGGGCGCTGCCACCAGAGCAGGCCGGTGAGCACCAGTTCGTTCGCCGAGACGTACCGGCTGGGGTCGGGCAGCTCGGTGACGTAGATCCGGCTGACCTCGCGGCCGAGCAGCGCCGAACCCGCGCGCACCCGAAGGCGCAGTTCGGGGAGCTCCAGCAGCGTCCTCACCAGCGTCATGACCTGCCGATACTAGTCGCGGCTGAGAGGATTTCCGTAGTCGCGCGAAGGAGGAGGACCGCATGGACATCGCGCAGGAGATCAACGCCATCAGCCGGGAGGTGGGCGGCGGCACGGTACTGGTGCGCCGTGGTTACGTGGCGGAGATCGAGGACGTCTGGGCCGCCTGCACCGAACCGGACCGCGTCGCGCAGTGGTTTCTGCCGGTCAGTGGGGACCTCCGTCTTGGCGGCCACTTTCAGCTGGAGGACAACGCGGGCGGCACGATCCTGCGCTGTGACCGGCCGAGGGTGCTGCGCGTGACCTGGGTGTTCGGCGGCGCGCCGCCGAGCGAAGTCGAAGTCCGGCTGCGCAAGGTCGACGGCGGCACGCTGTTCGAGCTGGAGCATTCCGGGCTGGCCGAGCCGGCGAACTGGGAGCAGTTCGGCCCCGGCGCGGTGGGGGTCGGCTGGGATCTGACGATCTACGGACTCGGGGTCCACCTCGCCGGGATGTCCAACACGCCAGGCTGGGGTGAATCGGACGAGGCGCGGAACTTCATGCGCGCGAGCAGCGTCGCGTGGGGCGCCGCGCACGAGGCGTTCGGCGAAACGCATGAGAGGGCCACGGCGGCGGCTCAGCGGACGGCTGCGTTCTACGTGCCCGCAACAGAGTAGTTACCTCGTTCGTCGGAAAGTACAAACGAGGGGCCCTGAGCAGGGCTCGTTTCATGGTCCGCTCACGTTGCCGCGGCCGCGGGCGCGGCTGTCTACTGACCCGGTGGACTTCCTCCGGCCCAAGAACCTCGCCGAAGCGCTCGCCGCCAAGGCGGAGCGCCCCGGCGCGGTGCCCATCGCGGGCGGCACCGACGTGATGGTCGAGCTGAACTTCGACCACCGGCGCCCGCCCGCCCTGCTCGACCTGACCGGCGTCGCCGAGCTCGCCGAATGGTCCATTGTGGACTCATGCGTGCGGCTCGGTGCCACGGTGCCGTACACGCGGCTGATCGGCGAGCTGGGGGACAGGCTGCCGGCGCTGGCGATGGCTTCGCGGACGGTCGGGTCCCCGCAGATCCGCAACCGCGGCACGGTCGGCGGGAACCTCGGCGCGGCTTCCCCCGCCGGGGACACGCATCCGGTGCTGCTGGTCGCCGGTGCGACGGTGGAGGCGCGGTCGGTCCGGGGGACGCGGCTGATCCCCGCCGAGGAGTTCTACGTCGGCGTGAAGCGCAACGCACTGGCCGAGGACGAGCTGATCACCGCCGTGCACCTGCCCGCTTCGGATTCCGCGCAGCAGTTCGCGAAGGTCGGCACGCGCAACGCGATGGTGATCGCGGTGTGTTCGTTCGCGATCGCCGTCGAACCGGGCGCCGTGCGGGCCGCGATCGGTTCGGCCGCGCCCACCCCGCGCCGGGTGCCCGAGGCCGAGGAGTTCCTCGCCGCGGAGTTGCCGTGGGGCAGCCCGCTGCCGGATTCGCTGAAGCGCCGCTTCGGCGAACTGGTCGCGGCGGCCGCGGAGCCGATCGACGACGTGCGGGGCACGGGGGAATACCGCAAGCACGCGCTGTCCGTGCTGGCCCGGCGGACGCTGGGCTGGGCGTGGCGGGAACGGCTGGAAAGGGACCAGGCATGCGCTTGAACGTCACCGTGAACGGCGAGGCCCGACAGGCCGACGACGTGTGGGAGGGCGAGAGCCTGCTCTACGTGCTGCGTGAGCGGCTCGGCCTCCCGGGCTCGAAGAACGCTTGTGAGCAGGGCGAATGCGGTTCCTGCACGGTGTATCTCGACGACGTGCCGGTGTGCGCCTGCCTGGTCGCGGCCGGGCAGGCCGAAGGGCGCGCGGTGCGCACCGTCGAGGGCCTCGCGGACGGCGACCGGCTCGACCCGGTGCAGCAGTCCTTTGTGGACTCCGGCGCGGTGCAGTGCGGGTTCTGCACGCCTGGCCTGGTCGTGGCGGCCCACGACCTGCTGAACCGCGTGCCGGATCCCAGCGACGAGGAGATCCGGGAGGCGCTCGCGGGCAACCTGTGCCGCTGCACGGGGTACGAGAAGATCCTGGACGCCGTGCGGATGGCGGCGAGCCGATGAGGACCGCGATCGAGCACGCCGCGGTGTCCACTGTGGACGCCGATGGCACGGAATTCCGCGACGGGCACGTGGTGATCGAAGACGGGCGCATCGTCGCCGTCGGTGCCGGCCCCGTCGAAGCCGACGTGCACCTCGACGGCTCCGGCTGCCTCGTGACGCCCGGGCTGATCAACACCCACCACCACCTGTACCAGTGGGCGACGCGCGGTCTGGCGGCGGATTCCACGCTCTACCAATGGCTTGTGACGCTGTACCCGGTGTGGCGCGAACTGGACACGGACATCACGCACGCGGCGGCGAGCGCGGGCTTGGCCCGGCTGGCGCTCACCGGTTGCACCACGGTTGCCGACCACCACTACGTCTTTCCCCGGGAGGGCGGGGATCAGGTGGCCGCGCTCGTCGAGGCGGCGCGGCGGATCGGCGTCCGGGCGCACCTCGTGCGGGGTTCGATGGACCGTGGCGAGTCCGATGGCGGCCTGCCGCCGGACAACCTGGTGGAGGACACCGAGGCCGCGCTGCTCGGCACCGAACAGGCCATCGACACCCACCACGACCCGTCGCCGGACGCCCGCATCCGGATCGCGGCGGGCCCGTGTTCGCCGTTCACGGTGAGCGAGCGGCTGATGGCCGGGGCCGCGGAACTGGCGCGCCGCAAGGGAGTCCGGCTGCACACTCACCTCGCCGAGACCCTCGACGAGGAGGAGCAGTGCCTCGCCGAGTTCGGCTGCACCCCGGCCGAGTACGCCGACAAACTCGGGTGGCTCGGCGAAGACGTGTGGATGGCGCACACCGTGCACCTCGCCCCGGCCGCGGTCAGCCGGTTCGGCGCCACCCGCACGGGTTCGGCGCACTGCCCGACGTCCAACGGCCGTCTCGGCACCGGCATCGCTCCGGTGCGCGATCTGCTGGACGCCGGCGCGCCGGTCGGGCTCGGCGTGGACGGGGCCGCGTCGAACGAGTCCGGTGGCCTCGGCGAAGAACTGCACCAGGCGCTTTTGCAGGCGCGCCAACGGGGAGGGCCGCGTGCGCTCGGCGTCCGCGAGGCACTGTGGATGGGCACGATGGGTGGCGCGCGTTGCCTCGGCCGTGAGCGGGAGCTGGGCTCGCTGGAGCCGGGCAAACTCGCCGACCTCGCGGTGTGGGACCTGCGCGGGCTGAACTACGCGGGCATCGAGGACCCGGTCGCGGCGCTCGTGCTCGGTGCCACGCCGCCGTTGAAGCTGGTCATGGTCGGGGGCGAAACCGTGGTGGCGGACGGAGAACTGCGTACGGCCGACGCGTCGGCCCTGGCCCGCGAGCTGAGCGCGGCGAGCGGGAGGCTGCGATGACGACGGCACACCAGACCACCACCGCGAGCGGCGTCGGCAGCAGCCCGCGCAGGCCCGATGGCGTCGTGAAGGTGCGGGGCGAGTTCGCCTACTCGTCCGACCTGTGGCACGAGGACATGGTGTGGGGCGCCACGCTGCGCAGCCCGCATCCGTACGCCAGGATCACCGGCATCGACATCACGGAAGCCCTTGCCGTGCAAGGGGTTTACGCCGTGCTGACGCACGAGGACGTGCCCGGCGTGAACCGGTACGGGCTGGAGCACCAGGATCAGCCGGTGCTCGCCGTGGACGTCGTGCGGTACCAGGGTGAGCCCGTCGCGCTGGTGGCCGCCGATCATCCGGAGACGGCGCGGCGCGCGTTGAAGCGCATCCAGGTCAGCTACGAGGAGCTGGAACCGGTCGTCGACGCCGAGCACGCGGCCGAGGGCCCGGCGTTGCATCCGGGCGGCAATGTGGTGCGGCACGTGCCGATCCGGCGCGGTGACCCGGCCGCGAAGGCCGAGGTGGTCGTCGAGGGTTCGTATCAGGTCGGGATGCAGGACCAGGCGTTTCTCGGCCCGGAGTCGGGGCTCGCGGTGCCGGCCGAGGACGGCGGGGTGGACCTGTTCGTGGCCACGCAATGGCTGCACATCGACCAGCAGCAGATCGTCTCCGCGCTCGGGCTGCCCGCCGAGAAGGTACGGCTGACGCTCGGCGGCGTCGGCGGCGCGTTCGGGGGCCGGGAGGATTTGTCGATCCAGGTCCACGCCTGCCTGCTGGCGCTGCACACCGGCAAACCGGTGAAAATGGTCTACAACCGTGAGGAATCGTTCTACGGCCACGTGCACCGCCATCCCGCGACGCTGCACTACGAGCACGGCGCCGACAAGAACGGGAAACTCGTCTATGTCAAGGCGCGGATCTACCTCGACGGCGGCGCGTACGCCTCCTCCACGCCGGCTGTGGTCGCGAACGCCGCGACGCTCGGCGTCGGCCCGTACGACGCGCCGAACGTGTCGATCGACTGCTGGGGCGTGTACACCAACAACCCGCCGTGCGGCGCGATGCGGGGTTTCGGCGCGGTTCAGGCGGCGTTCGCGTACGAGTCGCAAATGGACAGACTCGCCGCGGCGTGCGGGCTCGACCCGGTCGAAGTGCGGTTGCGCAACGCGATGAGCGAGGGTTCCGTGATGCCGACGGGGCAGGTCGTGGACTCGGCCGCGCCGGTCGCGGAGTTGCTCCGGCGGGTGCGGGAAAAGCCGCTTCCCGAGCTGCCGCAAGGAGAACGGGACCTGCGGACGCTGCCCGGCGGGGTCTCGAACACCACGCACGGCGAGGGGGTCGTGCGTGGTGTCGGCTACGCGGTGGGGATCAAGAACGTCTGCTTCTCCGAGGGTTTCGACGACTATTCGACGGCGCGGGTGCGGCTGCAGGTGGTCGGCGGCGAGGCGGCGGCGACGGTGCAGACGGCCGCGTGTGAGGTCGGGCAGGGGCTGGTCACGGTGCTGCAGCAGATCGTGCGCACCGAGCTGGGTGTGGAGCAGGTGACGATCCTGCCCATGGACACCTCGATCGGGAATGCCGGCTCTTCGTCGGCGTCGCGGCAGACGTACGTGACCGGCGGTGCGGTGCGGGCGGCGTGCCTCGCGGTGCGGTCGGCGTTGTTCGAGCAGGTGGGCGCGGCGGGGGAGTTGAGCCTCAGCGGCGGGAAGCTGGTGTCCACAAAGGAGGGTGTGGTCGCGGATCTGGCAGACGTGCTGGGTGACGACGTGGTGGACGAGACCGTCGAATGGCGGCACCGGCCCACCGAAACACTCGACCCGGAGACGGGCGCGGGGAACGCGCACGTGCAGTACGGGTTCGCGGCGCACCGGGCGGTGGTCGACGTGGACACCGAGCTCGGGCTGGTCAAGGTGGTTTCGCTGGACTGCGCGCAGGATGTCGGCAAAGCGATGAACCCGCAGGCCGTGCTCGGCCAGATCCAGGGCGGTTCGGCGCAGGGGCTCGGGCTCGCGGTGATGGAGGAGATCCAGACCGCGGAAGGGCGGATCCGCAACCCGTCGTTCACGGATTACCTGATCCCGACCGTGCTCGACATGCCCCCGATGGACATCGATGTGCTCGAACTGGCCGATCCACACGCGCCCTACGGTTTGCGCGGGGTAGGCGAACCCCCGACGATTTCCTCCACCCCGGCGATCGTCGCCGCCATCCGCGCGGCCACGGGCCGGGCACTGACGAGGGTGCCGGTCCGGCCGGAGCACATCACGGGCCCGTGAGCTGTCGTGCCTTCGCGGCGGCGGTCTCTCCGGGCGGTGGCGTGTGGCTGTCCGCCTGGGGCGCATCACGGGTTCGTGAGCTGTCGCGGCCTTCGCGGCGCGGTCTCTCCGGGCGATGGCGTGTGGCTGACTATGCGTGTGCCTTGCGGGCTGGTCGCTATCCGTGCGGCTGCGGTGGGTTCCCTAGTGGTGGCGAGCGCTGAACATGCACGCACTTCGTAGCGTGGGGCCGCGCGCCCGCCGTCCGCGCGGCCACACCGCGGGTTCGTGAGCTGTCGTGCCTTCGCGGCGGCGGTCTCTCCGGGCCTTTCCGCCGGAAACCCACATCACCCCTTCATCAGCCGCCATGCCATGGCGACGGCCGTTTCCCCGGCGATGGCCAGCGGCTCGGTGTCGCGGAGTGAGCGGCTGAGCACGAACGCGCCCTCCAGACTGGTGATAACGGCGATCGCGAGCTTGCGGGCGTCCTCTTCGGACAGTCCGTGCGCCGCGAAAGTGTCCGTCCCCTTGGTGATCCAGGCGTTGAACACCTCGGCCGTCGCCTCACGGAGGGGTTCGCTGGTGCTCGCCACCTCCAGCGCCACGGTGGCGATGGGACAGGCGTCGGCGTAGTCCGTCTCGCGCAGGGTGACCGCCGCGCCCGCGAAGGCGGCCTCGATCCCGCTCGCCGGGTTGTCCGCGGGCGTGATGAAGATGTCGAACAGCGCCGCGTACAGCATCCCCGAATGCCGGATGACCTCCGCGCCGAGCTGTTCCTTGCCACCGGGGAAGAAGTGGTACAGCGAACCGAACGGCGCGCCCGCCTCGGTGACGATCTGCTTGAGGCCGGTGCCGGTGTAACCGTGGCGCCGGAAGAGTTCCGCGCTGGCCGTCATGATGCGTTCCTTGGTGTTGCTCACCGCCGCAGTCTACGTTACTTTGACGCTAGAGCGATCTATCAAGTGGGGAGGGCGCCATGCCCGAGATCGAGCTTTCCGCGGGCCTCATCAGCTACGAGGACAGCGGCGGCGACGGCCCGGTCCTGGTGCTCCTGCACGGGCTGACCATCGACGGTTCGGTGTGGCGCAAGGTCGTGCCGGAGCTGGGGGAGTACCGGGTCATCCGGCCGACCTGGCCGATCGGCGCGCACCGCGTCCCGATGCGCCCGGACGCGGATCTTTCCTTGCGGGGCCTGGCTTTGCTGATCGGGGAGTTCCTCGAGGCGCTGGACCTCACGGACGTGACGCTGGTGCTGAACGACTGGGGCGGCGGGCAGGTGCTGCTGTCGGAGGGCAAGGCGGACCGGGTCGGCAGGCTTGTGCTGGTGGCGTGCGAGGCCTTCGACAACTACCCGCCCGGGCTGCCGGGCAAGATGATCGCGCTCGCCGCCCGCACGCCCGGTGGTCTCGCGGCGACGATGAAGCTGTCCGGCCTGCGGGCCTTCCGGCGCGGGGCGGGCGCCTGGGGCTGGATGAGCAAGCGCCCGGTCCCGGACGAGGTGATGGACCAGTGGTTCCGCCCGGCGAAGGAGTCGGCGGAGATCAGGCGGGACATCCGCCGGTACGGGCTTTCCGTGCCACCGCGGGAAGAGCTGCTCGACCTGGCCGAGCGGATGCGGTCCTTCGAGCGCCCGGTACTCGTGGTGTGGGCGAAGGAGGACAAGGTCATGCCGCGGGACCACGGCCGCCGGCTGGCGGAGCTGTTCCCGGACGGGCGGCTGGTCGAGGTCGAGGACAGCTACACGCTCGTGCCCGAGGACCAGCCGGAGCTGCTGGCCAGGTTGCTGCGCGAGTTCGTGCCCGTGCGTGCCGCTAGCTGACGAGGCGGTCGCCGGAGACGAGGGTGCCTGCTTGCTTGATCTGCTGGTGCAGTGGCGAAATCTCCATGCTCTGCAGGCCGGCCAGCGAGCCGACGCGGTCCGTGGTGAACTCGAACAGTTCGTCGAAGTCGCGGCAGTGCGCGACGGCGTGCAGGTTCCAGGGCCCGGAAACGGCCGTCGCGAAGCCGATCTCGGGTTCCCGCGCGAGCGTCCGCCCGACGTCCTTGACCGCCGACGGGTGCACGCGGAGCCAGAGGTTCGCCCGCGCGCGATAGCCCAGCGCGGCCGCGGCGATCTCGACGTCGATGTGCAGAAGGCCTTGCCCCACCAGGGTTTGCAGGCGACGTGACACGCGGCCCGGCGTGAGATCCGCGGCGGCGGCGAGGTCGACGAGGCTGGCGCGGCCGTCGCGGGCGAGGGCGTCGAGCAGCTTCTCGTCCGTCAGCGTGAGTTCCAGCGGTTCGCGGGAGACGACCGGGCCTTCCGTGAACGGGTGCCCCTCCGCGCCCAGCGCCGCTTCCTGGTGCGGGGTAAGCGTTCCCTGCAACGCCGCCCAATAGTGCCCGCGGCCGCCGACGAACTGGCGGAGCATCGCCGACGCGTTGATGTCGAGCACGGCCGCGGTGCGCGGCAGCTTCCGGCCGAGCAGGTCGTCCCGCTGCTCGTTGGTCCACGACCGCACCGCGCAGGTGACCTCGGAGCCCGCCGCCACCAACGCCACCCAGATGACGTCATCGCGTTTCGCGAGCGCATCCGCGATCGCCGCGACGCTGCCGGGGCGGCAGCGCAGCCGCACGATCCACCGGCTCTGTCCCAGCGCTCCCGGGTTGGCGACGCCGACGACGCGGATGATGCCGTCGGCGCGCAGACGGCGGTACCGGCGGTTCACGGCGCTTTCCGTGAGACCGAGCGCGGCGGCGATCGAGGCGAACGACGCACGGGGGGCGATCTGGAGAGCGCGAATGATTCGCACATCGTCATCCTGCACAGTGGCGGATTCAGTCATTGAGGTTCCCTTCTCGACGCCAATCCTACGTCGAGGCCCGCCAGACGTGCGCCGAAGCGGAGGCCGGGAAAGACTCGGGGCATGGCATCAACGGAAACAAGGACGGCGCTGATCGTCGGGGCCTCGCGGGGCCTCGGCCACGCGCTCGCGGCCGAGTTCTTCGACCGAGGGTGGAACGTGATCGGCACAGTCCGGGACACCGGCGCCCGGACACTCCTGCACGACCTCGCGGATCGCTCCGGCGGGCGCGTCTCGGTCGAGCAGCTCGACATCAACGAACCCGATCAGCTCGCGCCCCTGCACGAATGCCTCCCACGGCTGGATCTGCTGTTCATCAACGCGGGCACCACGAACAACCCGCACACGCCGATCGGCGAAGTCTCGACGGCCGACTTCATCGACGTCATGGTCACGAACGCCCTGAGCCCGTTGCGCGTGATCGAAGCGCTCGAAGACCTGGTCGCCCCGGACGGCCTCATCGGGGCGATGTCCTCCGGGCAGGGCAGCATCACCAATAACACCCAAGGGATGCGCGAGGTCTACCGGGGCAGCAAGGCGGCCTTGAACATGTTCATGCGCAGCTTCGCCGCCCGGCAGGCCGAGACCGGCCGCGCGCTCGTGCTCATGGCGCCCGGCTGGATCCGCACCGGCCTCGGCGGCGAGGACGCGCCCTACACGATGGACGAGACCGTCCCGCTGATCGCGGACGTGCTGCTGTCGAAGCTCGGCAGGCCGGGCCTGGAGTACCTCGACCGCTTCGGCAAGACCGTTCCCTGGTGAGCTAGGTGTACTGACCCGTGAGGTTGGGGACGCGGCTGGCGGGTGGTTGGCCGCCGAGCGCGGTGTGGCCGCGGTGGTGATTGTAGGTGTGCAGCCATCGCGGGAACGCTTCGCGGTGTTGGGTTTCGGACTG
>NZ_VMNW02000091.1 GCF_007713735.2 Amycolatopsis acidicola
GGGTGGGCCGGGAACGGAAGAGGAGAGCGATGACTTCGAGCACGTGGACAGTGGACGTCGCGCTGGACGAAAGCGGCGGCACCACCAGGGCACAGGTCCGCCTCGACGCGGGCACCGGCACCTTCACCGGCATCGGACTCGTGCGCGGCGGGCCCCGCGGCGTGCACCTGCCGGAAATCGCCGCCGAGCTGGCGATCGCCAGGGCGTTCAGCGATCTGACCGAGGAACTGCTGGAGGCCGTCGCCTCCGACATCGAAGCCCAGTCCCGGCCCCCGTTGGCCGCGGCCCGCTGAACGCGCGCACGGCTCCTTCGCCTGCGCGACCCCTAGCCCGCGCCGGGCTGGGCGACCGGCTCGGCGAGCCCGTCGGAATAGCGCACCGGCACCGGCTCGGGCTCGCGCAGGCGGCGCGCGTGCCGGGGCAGCCAGCGCAGGTCCCGTTCGAACCGCATCCGGGCGTCGGCGAGCCCGTGTTTGCCGCGCACCCGCCGCCCGTTGCGCATCACCGGCTCCAGCACCGCGCGGTGCGCCGCCGGGACGGGCTCGTCCCGGCGCGCCAACGTGTCCTGTTCGCCCGAAGCCGTCCGGTGGACCTGCTTCGCCCACGGCACGATCCGGCCGGGCCGTGACGGCGTGCCGTCGTATTCGACGAGTTCGTAGGCGCAGTCGAGGAACGGCACGTCCGCCGACAGCACCCCCTCGGTCCCGACGCCGAAGGAGTCGATCGGCGCGCCGGAATCCCGCAGCATGGCCAGTTCGTACTCGTCCAGCCCGCCCGCGGCCATGATCCTGGCGTGCGTCAGCCCGGCGCGGTCGAGCAGGTCGCGCACCTGCCGCGACGCCGTCAGCACGTTCCCGGCCTCGAGCCGCAGGCCCACCTTGTCCTCGGCGAGCCCGAGCGTGCGCACCACTTCGATCAGGGTGCGCACGCCCTCGGTCGCGTCGGACTCGTCCACCAGGAACCCCAGGCCCTGGGGGAAATCCTCGGCGAACGCCCGGAACGCCGGCTGCTCGGCGCCGAACGCCAGCACGAACGACGGGTCCATGGTGCCCACCGGCCGCAGCCCGAATTCGCGCGCGGCGGACAGGTGCGTCGTGCCCGCGAACCCGGCGAGCGCCGTCGAGCGCGCGACGGCGTGCGCGGTGCTCGCGCTGTGCACGCGCTGCGCCGCGAAGTCGATCAGGTCGGCGCCGCCCGCGGCGATGCGGCAGCGGGCCGCGCCCGTGGCGACCGCCGAGGAGAAGCTGACGAAGTTGAGCAGGGCCGAGCCGACCAGTTTCGCCACCGGCAACGCCGCCGTGACCTCCAGCAGCGGCTCACCGGCGAACATCAGCCGTCCTTCCGGGGCCGCCCACACCTCGCCCTCGAACCGCAGCGGCGCCAAGGCTTCGAGGTCCGCCCACGTCAGCCCGACCTCGGTGCGCAGATACCCGAGCTCTCCTTCCCCGAACGCGAACTTCTCCAGGAACGCCAGGCATTCGTCGAGACCGGCCGAGACCACGAACCCGCGGTCCGGGGGCAGCTCGCGGGCGAACAGGCTGAACGTCGCCTGCCCCGTCATGCCCCGGCGCAGGTAGCTGACGGCCATCCGGATCTCGTCCAGGCCGCCGTGCAAGGACGTCATCTCTTCATCATGAGGGACCTTCGCCTCTGGTGGCAGGGCACGGTGGCCCCACCGGTGGGGACCTTCTGCCCCCGCGACCGGGTTCCTTCCCGGTCAGGGATTTCCCGGCCGACCCATGGGGACTTTGTGCCGTGCGGCGCGGTTACCTCCAGCCCTCCCCTCGTTCCCGCCCGCGCGCCAAGCTGTTCCCATGGTGCTGGACGACCGTGCGGCAGCGGGCCGCGAACTCGCGGAGCGGCTCCGCGGGCACGCCGGCGGGGTGGTGCTCGGCCTGCCCCGGGGCGGGGTGGTCGTCGCGGCCGCGATCGCCGAACGGCTGGGCGCGCCGCTGGACGTCGTCCTCGTCCGCAAGGTCGGCGCCCCGGATTCTCCCGAGCTGGCGCTGGGCGCGGTAGGCGAAGACGGCGTGGTGGTCGGGAATCCGGCCGTGCTGCGGCATTTCCGGCCCAGCGCGCGGATTTTCGCGCACGCCGCCGCCGAAGAGCGCGCCGCGCTCGAGCAGCGCGCGGAGCGCTACCGCGCGGCCCGCCGCATCCAGCCCGTCGCCGGGCGCACCGTCATCCTCGTCGACGACGGGATCGCCACCGGCGCCACGGTTCGCGCGGCGACGGCCGTACTGCGGGCGCGCGGCGCGGGCACGATCGTGCTCGCCGTACCGGTCGCTCCCCCGCAGGCGCTCGCGACCCTGTCGCTCCTCGTGGACGAGATCGTCTGCCTCACGGTGCCGCGGCGGCTGCGCTCGGTCAGCCAGTGCTACGCGGATTTCTCCGAAGTCGGCGACGACGAGGTGCTCGCCCTGCTGCGCCGGTTCGCCGGGGTCCCGGCATGACGGGCAAGCGGATCGGGAAGCCGGAGGCCGTCCGGCTCGCCGCGAACCTCCAGGACTACCGGCGTGCGCGCGCGGAGTTCAGCTGGGAGGCGGAAACCCTCGCTCTGTCCGGCTTGCCGCGCGGCCGCGGGCTCAACCTCGCGCACGAGGCCGCCGACCGGTACGCGGACGGGCCCCGGCGAAACCACGCCGCGCTGCGCTGGACCGACGGCCAGGGGCAGCCCGCCGAACTCACCTACGGCGAGCTCGCGCGGGACAGCAGCCGGTTCGCGAACTTCGCCAAGGCGCTGGGAGTTCCCGGTGGGGAACGGGTTTTCACCCTCCTCGGCCCTGGGCCGGACCTGTCGGTGACGGCGCTGGGCACGCTCAAATCCGGCTGTGTGCTGGCTCCCCTGTTTCCGGCGGCAACGCCGGACGCGATGCTCCAGCGGATGCGCGCGGGCGAAGCCGGCGTGCTGGTGACCACGCCCCAGCTCTATCGCCGGAGCGTCGAGGCGATCCGGGACGAAATCCCTTCCCTGCGCGAAATTCTGCTCACCGGCGAGGACGCGCTGCCCGGGACGCGGGCACTCGCGCCCGCGCTCGCGGCCTCCCCGCCGGCGTTCGAGATCCCGCCGACCGCGCCCGACGACCCGGCGCTGCTGCTGTTCACCAGCGGCACCACCGGCGCGCCCAAAGGTGTCCTGCACGCGCACCGCGGCGTGCTCGCCCAGTACGTCTCCGCCCGCTACACCCTGGATCTGCACCGCGACGACGTCTTCTGGTGCACCGCCGATCCCGGCTGGGCGCCGGGCGTCATCTACGGGCTGTTCGCGCCGCTGTGCCACGGGATCACGACGGTGTGCCGGCAGCCACCGGCGGACGCGAGCCGCTGGGGCCCCGTGCTGGCCGGGCTCGGCGTGACGGTGTGGTTCACCGACCCGCGCCGTCTGTCCGCGCTGCGCGACGCCGGAGCCACGCCCGAGGTGCCTTCGCTCCGGTTCGTCGCCTCGACCGGCGAGCCGCTGAGCCCGGAACTCGTGCTGTGGAGCCAGGATTCGCTCGGCCTGCCGGTGCACAACGCCTGGGGCCAGACGGAAACCGGCGCCGCCCTCATCTCCGACTTCGCCGCCGAGGAGATCCGTCCCGGCGCGCTGGGCCGCCCGCTGCCCGGGATCGAAGCCTGCCTGCTCGACCCGCTCGGCGACTTCCCGGTCGAGGAGCCCGATCGCGAGGGCGAACTCGCCCTGCGGCAGGGCTGGCCGTCGATGTTCAGCGGCTACTGGCGCGATCCCGACAGCTACGACCGGTCCTTTTCGGACGGTTGGTACCGCACCGGCGATCTCGCCCGCCGCGACGAGGACGGCTACTACTGGTTCACCGGCCGGGTCTCCGACGCGCTCGTCACCGAGGCCGGGCTGACCGGTCCGGTCGAGCTGGAGCACGCGCTGAGCTCGCATCCCGCCGTGGCCGAGGCGGCGGTGATCACCGTGGCGCGTTCCGGCGGTGACCGCGCCAAGGCTTTCGTGGCGCTGCGCCCCGGCCGGCTCGCCACCGCCGAGCTCGCGGCGGAGCTGCTGGCGTTCGCCCGGCACCTGCCGGGTTCCGCCGCGCCCGCCGAACTCGAGTTCAGCCCGCGCCTGCCGCGCACCCTCAGCGGCAAGCTGCTGCGCCGGCTGCTGCGGGCGGCCGAACCCGGCCTGCCGGCGGGAGATGTGTCCACAGTGGAAGGTATGTCATGAACGACCGGAGCACCCGCGCCAAGAAGCGCGCCGAACTGCTGCGCCAGATGATCCGGATCCGCCGCTTCGACGAACGGCTGCTGGAGCTGGGCGGCACGGTCCGGCCGGGCGAAGAGGCACTCGCGACGGGGGTACTGCAGAGCGTCGGCGCGGACGATCCGGTGGTCTCGCTGTCCCTGGAGCCGGCCCATGCCCTGGTCCGCGGCGTGGCGATGGACGAGCTGCTCGGCGGCGGGCGGATCGTCGACGCCGGTCTCCGGTTCTACGGCGGGCGCACGGCGCCGGGAACGGGCCTGACCTTCGCGTCCGGGCTGGCCCTGTCGATCGCGCTGCAGCGCCGCCCGCTGGTCACGGTCTGCCTGTTCAGCGACGGCGGCGTACGCGACGCCGAGCTCCACGAGACGCTCAGCCTCGCGTCCCAGTGGCGGCTGCCGATGCTTTTCTGTTGCGAGAACGACCTTTCCGCACCGGAGGCGTCCCGTTCGGACACCGAGCTGGCGATGCACGCGGCCTCGTACGGGATCCCGGCGTGGGCCGTCGACGGGATGGACGTACTGGCCGTGGTGGACGCCGCCGAGCGGGCGGTCGAGGCGATCCGCGCCGGCGAGGGGCCGCATTTCCTGGAGCTGTACACCTACCGGTTCCGCGGCATGGCCGAGGTCGCGCGGTGGCGCGAGTTCGACCCGATCCCGCTGCTGGTCTCGATGATGTGCGCGAGCGACGAGATCGGGCTCGAAGAGGCGGTGACCCTGGAGTCCGAAGTGGACTCCGAGGTCGGCGCGCTGGCGCGCGGATGAGGAAAACGACCTACCAGCGGGCGGCGCGCGAGGCGATCCGGGAAGCGCTGCTGCTCGACGAGCGGGTGTTCGTGATGGGCGAGGACGTCTCCTCGTCCACCGGGCTGCTGGGCGAGTTCGGCCCGGACCGGATCCGCGACACTCCCCCGTCGGCGTCGTCGTTCGTGGCCGCCGGGATCGGCTCGGCCGTCGGCGGGATGCGGCCGATCGTGGAGGTCTCCGCGGCCGACGCGGGACTGCCGACGCTGGACCAGATCCTGACCAACGCGGCCACGCTGCGGCACATGTCCGGCGGGCAGCTGACCGTGCCGCTGGTGATCCGCATGGTCAGCGGCCGGAACTGGCTCGCGCACGACATCGGCGGCTGGTACGCGCACGTCCCGGGCCTGCGGGTGGTCGCGCCCGCCACGCTCGAAGACGCGCGCGGCATGTTGTGGACGGCGCTCGAGGACCCGGATCCCGTGTTGCTGGTGGAGCACTCCTCGCTGCACGACACGCGCGGGGAGCTGCCCGAGGACACGCGCCCCACCGACATCGAGCGGGCCATCGTGCGGCGGGCGGGCAGCGACGTGACGCTCGTCGGCTACGGCGCGACGCTGCCGGTCACGCTGATCGCCGCGGAGGAACTCGGGCAGCGCGGGGTGGCCGCGGACGTGGTGGATCTGCGCTGCCTGCTGCCGCTGGACGAGCACACGATCCTGGAGTCGGTCGGGCGCACGCGGCGGCTCGTGGTGGTCGACGAGGGCAGGCGCGGGGGCGGGCTGTCCGCGGAGATCGCGGCGGGGGTGGCGGAGCGGGCGTTCTACACGCTCGAAGCGCCCATCGAGCGGGTGTACGCGAAGCGCACCGACACCGGCACGCGGCTGCCCGCGCCCGCCGAGGTGGTCGAGGCCGCGCTCCGCTCCGTCGGCTGAACGGCGCGCCGCCCGAGGGGGACACGTCGTTACCGGCGGTTGCTTCCCCTCGGGCGGGCAGTGCCGGGTGCCGTCCCGGTGGATAGGAGTGTGCTCCGCGCGAGGGGCCCTTGTCTGGGGCCGAACGTCACTGCAACCTCACTGCGGCAGCCCGGTTCCGCGCACCAGCACCACCGGGCACGACGCCTGCCGGATCAACGCACGGCTCGTCGCACCCAGCGTGCCCGCACGCAACGCACGCCCACCCAGCACCAGCAACCGCGCCCGCCCACTGTGCTCCACCAGCCGCGCGACGGGATTTCCGTTCTCCAGCAACGGAGTCACGGGCACCGAGGGGTACTTCTGCCGCCAGTCCCGCAGTTCCGCGGTCAGCTCCCGCGCCGCCGGTCTGGCGCCTTCGCTCGCCCGCAGCGCGAGCACGCCGGTCCCGTGCAGGTCCGCCTCGTCGAAGGCGAACGCCAGCGCCGCGTCCGCCGCGCCGTGCACGCCGGTCAGCACCTGCCCGCGCCCGCCGAGCCGCCCGCGCACCACGACGACCGGGCACCGGCTGTTCGCGGCGACGTACTGCGCCACCGAGCCGAGCGCGACGTGCGGGCCGGGCCCGAGACCACGCCAGCCGACCACGAGCATCGCCGCGCGCGCAGATTCGGCGACGAGGTTCTGCCGCGCGTTCCCGATCCGCAGCGCGCATTCCTTCTCCCCCGCGTCACCGGCGAGTTCGGCGGCCTCGCGCAACCAGTCCCGGCCCAGCGCGAGGACGGAACAGGCGTGCACGATCCGCAGCGGCAGCCCGCGCCGCTGTGCCTCACGGGCCGCCCAGCGGACGGCGTCCAGGGCGATCCCGGAACCGTCGACGCCGACCACGATCGGATCCCCAGCGCTCCGCACGCTCATGCCGTCCTCGTCCGCCTTTCGAACAACGGGATCACGGTGCGCCGGACGGTGGCGGCGGCCTCGTCGACCTCGGCGGCGAGCGCCTGCGCGAACCGGCCGGGCTCGGGGAACGACCCCCGGCCGCCGGAACAGCCGAAAACCACCCGGCCGGCGTAGCGATACGCGGACACGGTCACGCCCTGGTTGTTCCCCTCGGCCCACGCCGTGATGCCTTCGACCGGCACGCCGCCGAGCAGCATCGGCGCCGCGGGCCCGCGCACGTCGGTCAGCACGCCGACGTCGGCGCCCGTCAGGTGGCTCGCGAGCCCGCGCGGGACGCGCACCGCGCGTCGCCGGACCTCCGCCAGCCGGTCACGGAAAGCCCTGTGCCCCAACGAAATCCCGGGCAGTACGACGGTTCCCTCGGCGCCGGGCAGCAGCCAGGACAGCGCACCGGTGCCGTGGCAACGCGCCAGCGCGCCGGTGACCAGCGCGGTGTGCACGTCGGCCAGTGGGGCACCGGCGGCACGGCTGATCGCGGCGATCGTCTTCGTGGGCACGGGCCTGCTCCAGGCCACGGCCTGCGGCACCGGGCCGGCGTCCGGACGGCGGCGGCTGAGCAGTTTCGCCATCCCCGTCAGGGTTTCCCAGTCGCTGGTGACCAGCGCGTCGGCCAGCCGGAGCGGCGCCGCGGGCAGCGTCGAGACCGCCAGGTCGAGCACTCCCCCGGCCGCGCCGAGCGCCGCGGCCACCCCGCACGCGGGCCCGGCCGCGAGCATCCGCCCGGCCGGGCGCAGCCCGCGCACCGTCCGACGCAGCCTGCCGCCGAGCTCGCCCACGGTTTCCCGCGCCGCCGTGCCGGCGGGCTTCGAGAAGACCGGATCGTTCTGCACCGGGATGCCCGGGCCGACCGGCCGCAGCACGTCGTAGACCTCGCGCGGGTCGCCGCAGCGCAACACCAGCGCGCTGCCCTCCCCGTACCCGCGCACCAACCGCGCCGGCTCGGCCTGCCGCGCCACGACGCCGCGCAGCGCTTCTTCCGCCCCGGCCCCCGGCAGGTCGGTCACCTCGAAACCGGCCAGCTCGGCGGGGAACTCCGCGCGCAGGGCGGCGGGGTCGACAGCGGTTCGGGTCCACAGCACGCAGGTCAGGGCGCGCCGGTCGAGCGGCGGCATGGCGTGGTCCTTCCTCTCCCGGGGTCCTCCCAGCTTTCAGTGGGAGACACCCCGGGATGAAGGGCCGTTGGTCACCGGTTCCCGGGTCTCAGTCCTCCGGGCGGACGACGAGCACGGGGCAGCCGGCGTGGTGCAGCAGCGCCTGGCTGGTGGAACCCAGCAGCAGCCCGGTGAACCCGCCGCGGCCGCGGCTGCCGACGACGACGAGCTGCGCCTGCTGGGACTGCTCCAGCAGCAGGGTGCGCGGCCGGTCCCGCGCGATCACGCGCTCGATGTGGACGTCCGGGTACTTTTCCTGCCAGCCCGCCATGCTTTCGGCGAGCACGCGCTGCTCCTCATTGCCGGAACCGGGCTCGGGCAACGGGTAGTCGGCCGACAGGCCGCTCAGGTAGTCCACGTCGTTCCACGCGTGCACCGCAACCAGCGGCACGCCGAGCCAGGACGCTTCGTCGAACGCCACGGCCAGCGCGCGCTCACTCGTCGGACTGCCGTCGACGCCCACGACCACCGGCCCCGAGGACGCAGGCTCGCCGTCGGGCCGTCGGCGGATCACGGCGACCGGGCACGCCGCGCGCGCGGCGACGGCCACCGCGGTCGAGCCGATGAGCATCCCGGTGAACCCGCCCCGGCCCGAAGCACCCAACACGATCGTGTGAGCCCGCTCGGACAGTTCCAGCAACGCCGGGACCGGAACCTGCCGCGACCGTTCCTGTGTGACAGTCACGCCCGGCCGTGTCTCGCGCGCGATCCGCGCCGCCTTTTCCAGTTCCTCCGCGGCGTATTCCTCGATCTGGTCGAACAAGCTCTGCGAGGCCGGCAAGGTGATCGCCACGGCTTCCTGGGCGAAGACCAGGTGCAGGGGCAGGTTTCGCCGCCCCGCTTCCTCGGCGGCCCAGCGCACCGCTCTTCTCGCCTCGTCCGAACCGTCCACCCCGGCCACGATCGCCCCGGTCGCGTCTGTCATCGCACTCCTGCCTTTCGCTTCCCGTACCCCTGGATTCCGACCGTACGACGATCCCGATCACCCCGCAGCGGCCGTGCGGCCCGCCGGTTGAGGACTTCCGGCCCTCACGCGTGGGGCCGGACCCTCGACACACTTCCGGCTATGAACGAGCTGCGGCCGCTCACCCGCCGTGAATGCCTGGAGCTGCTCGGGTCCGCCACCGTCGGCAGGCTGGTGTTCTCCGAGGGCGCGCTCCCGGCCATCCGGCCGGTGAACTTCGTGCTGCACGAGGGCGACGTGGTGCTGCGGACGTCCCGGGCAGGCGCGCTGGGCAAGCTGTCCGACGAGGTGGTGGCGTTCGAGGTGGACGAGATCCACCCGGAGACGCACACCGGCTGGAGCGTGGTCGCGGTCGGCAAGATCGACCCGGTGACCGACATCGACGAGATCGTGGCGCTCGCGGACCCGCGGCGCCGGCCGTGGGCGCCCGGCGAGCGGGACCGGTTCCTGCGGATCCGGGTGGAGATCGTCAACGGGCGGAAGGTGTCGCTCGGCGGCCCGTACACCGGGTAGAAAACCGTGGCGGGACAACGAAACCCGCCGCGCCATAGTGGACTAGACCACTGCCCGTCAAGCGGCGCACGACCTTGGTCGGGAATCCGCGCGGATCCGTTGACGGTGCCGTTCTCCCCTGCCTAGCTTCGGAATCTCCCCTTCAGCACCCGCACAAGGAGGAGATAGCCCTTGGTTTCCCGTCGTGGCTTCCTCGGCCTGACCGCGGCCGCGCTGGCCGTGCCCGCCGTGTCCGCCCTCTCCAGCCTGCCCGCCGCGGCCGCCACCCCGGCGACCTTCACCCTCAGCCTGGCCAACGATTCCGGCTCCGGCACCGTCTACGCCTACGTCACCGGCACCACGCCGGACGGCAAGCTGGTGCTGATCGACGCCGGCGGCTCGCCCTACTACCCGGACTCGCCTTCGGGCGAGCTCACGCCCTTGCCGGTCGACTGCGCGATCCCGGTGGGCTCCGGCAAGCAGGTGAGCGTGCCGAAGATGGCCGGCGCGCGCATCTACTTCGTGACCGACGCGAAGCTGGACTTCTTCCTCAACCCCGGCCCCGCGCTCGTGCACCCCAGCTTCCTGAACTCCGGCGACCCGAACTTCGCGAAGAACTGGTCCTTCGCCGAGTTCACCTTCAACGACGCGCAACTGTTCGCCAACATCAGCTACGTCGATTTCGTCGGCCTGCCACTGAGCCTGGGGCTGACCACGTCCTCCTCCGGTTCGCAGTCGGTGCCGGGCCTGCCCTCGGGTTCGGTCGACGCCGTCGCGAGCGGGCTGAACGCCCAGGGCGGCAGCTGGGCCCAACTGGTCCAGACCGGTTCGGACGGCAAACCGCTGCGGGTGCTCAGCGCGCAGCACAAAGCGGACCAGTTCTCGGGTTACCTCGACGGCTACATCGACCAGGTGTGGCAGAAGTACGCCTCGGAGACGCTCACCGTCGACAGCCAGAACCCGTCGCTGGGCAAGTTCACCGGCAAGGTCAGCGGCGGCACGCTCACCTTCGACAACGGCGAGACCTTCGCGAAGCCGGCCACCGCGGACGTGTGGAGCTGCGACAGCGGGCCGTTCAACCTCCAGGGCGCGAGCGACGCGCGCAAGGCGATCGTGCCGCGGCTGGCCGCGGCGCTGAACCGGACCACCTTGCTGGACAACGCGAACCAGCCGGACGGCGAAGACCCGGCGAAGTTCTACCAGAACGCCGAAACCAACCACTACGCCCGCATCGTGCACGGCAAGCTCCCGGACAACCGGGGCTACGCCTTCCCCTACGACGACGTCACGCCGGGCCAGGACTTCAGCGGTTCCGTCTTCGCCGGGGACCCCGTGACCCTCACGGTGACGGTCTCCGCCACTCACTGAACCACGCCCTTTCAGCGGCCGCCGTATAGATCGTTATACGGCGGCCGCTGTGGTCCGGACCACACGGAAACCGGTCCGGGGCGGTGATTTCCCACACCGCCGCCATCCCCGCCGAAAACCCGCGTACCGGCGCCCCGCGTTTACGATCGCGAATTCCGCGCGGGTCCCCATCGCCTTCCTCCCGCCGCCTTCACTGTGCGTGCGCACTCTGCCCGTGATGGCCGCTTTCTGTTGTCACCACACGGAAAACGCCGCGAAAACCCGCATCCGGCGACGAGCTTCGCGTGGTTGGAAATTTGTTCCCCACCGGTGTCAAGGGACACAATCAGATGAACGAGAACGTGAAGTTGACTCACAGTTGCTGGAATGATTAATCTGCCTGGGCGCTGGCGGAGCCCCTCGGCTTTTCCACGCCGTGTGCCAGCTGGGGGCGGGGGCCCGGGCAAAGTCCAACGAGTGCGGGAAGGCCCTCAGGAGCCTTGAAGAAGATATTCGGAACGGGTGCCGGACGTACTTCGATCCGGACGAAGGTGCTCGCGATCGCCTTCGTGCCCAGCGTGGCCCTGCTGGTGGCCGGCGTCGCGCTGGCGAGTTACCTGGTCTACCAGGCCGTCGAAGCGCGCACCTTCATCACCAAGGTGCACGACTCCGCGCCGGTGGCGACCCAGTACTTCGCTTCGGTGCGCGCCGAGCGGCAGCTGACCCTCGCGGATCTCGCGACGCACGGGAGCGTGCACGCGCAGCTGGTCCAGTCGCGCGGCAAGACCGACTCGACGGCGGCGGCGCAGGCGCGGAACCTGGCCGGGCTCTACGACCAGGCGCCCGAACGCGTGCAGGCGAGCATCGACCGCACCGGGCAGCTCGTCGGCGAACTCCCCGCCTTCCGCGCCAAGGTCGACTCGGGCCAGGCGACCACGATGGACGCCTACACCTTCTACAACAACCTCATCGACGAGTACACCGAAGGGCTCAACGGTGTCGCCGAGGGCGCGCCCGACGCCGAAGCCGCGTACCTCCGCGTGACCGCGATGCCGCTGTTCTCGGGCGCCGACGCGATGGCCCGCGGCGACGCGCTGGCCGCCGCCGGGTTCGCGCGCGGCGGGCTGACCGGCGAGGAGTTCAACGCCTTCGTCTCCGCGGTCGGCGCCTACCACTCCGCCTTCGACGGCCAGGTCCGGGAAATGATCCCGTCGGTGCGCGAGAAGTACGAGGCACTCAAGGCGAGCCCGGCGTGGGCCACGCTGACCACCGTCGAGAACTCCGTGCTCAACGGTGACCGCGACACCCTGCCGGTCGCGCAGCAGCAGTGGCGCGACGCGGCGACCCAGGTCGCGGGCCAGCTGATGAACCTCTACATCGAGCAGAGCACCAACGCCACCAACGTCGAGATCGACACCGGCAACCGCAGCCTCGTCACCTCGATCGTCGCCGGCGCCGCCGCACTGCTGATCGCGATCGCGGTGTCGATCTTCGCCTGGCGGATGTCCTCGCGGCTGATCCAGCGGCTGCGCAGGCTGCGCGAGGAAACGCTGGAGATCTCCGAGGACCAGCTGCCCGACCTCGTCGGCCGGGTCCGCAACGGCGAGGAGGTCGACCTCGTCGCCGAGATGTCCTTCCTCGACCACGGCGAGGACGAAATCGGCCAGGTCGCCGACGCGTTCAACAAGGCGCAGCAGACCGCCGTCGCGGCCGCCGTGGACGAGGCCAAAACCCGCGAGGGCACCAGCAAGGTGTTCCTCAACATCGCGCACCGCAGCCAGGTTCTGGTGCACCGGCAGCTCAAGGCACTCGACGAGGCCGAGCGCAAACAGGAGGACCCGGACCAGCTCGACCTGCTGTTCAAGCTGGACCACCTGTCCACCCGCGCGCGCCGCAACGCGGAGAACCTGATCATCCTCGGCGGCGAGCGCCCCGGCCGCCAGTGGCGCAACCCCGTGGCGCTGGCCGACCTCATCCGCGGCGCCACCGCCGAGACCGAGGACTACGCCAGGGTCAGCACCGGCAAGCTGCCGGGCGTCGCGGTCAGCGGCCCCGTGGTCGCCGACCTGATCCACCTGCTCGCCGAGCTGATCGACAACGCCACCTCGTTCTCGCCGCCGCAGTCGCGGGTGGAGATCTGGGGCGACGTGGTCGGCCGCGGCGTGGTGATCGAGATCGAGGACCAGGGCCTGGGCATCGAACCCGAGCAGGCCGACGAGCTCAACGCGATGCTGGCCGACCCGCCGGACTTCAGCGTGATGGCGCTGTCGAGCGAACCGCGGCTGGGGCTGTTCGTGGTGGCACGGCTGGCTTCCCGGCACGGCATCACGGTGACGCTGCGGCAGTCGGCGTACGGCGGCACGAGGGCCATCGTGCTGGTGCGCTCGGAACTGCTCACCCCGCTGCCCTCGCCCGAGGAAACCGAAGTGCCGGAAACCCCGGCGCCGCACCAGAACGGCCACCACGCGGGCGGCAACCACCGCGCGGCCGCACCGCCGCGGCGCAACGGCGCCACCGAGCGGCAGAACGGCAACGGCGCGCCTCCCGAGCCCGGCGTCCTGCCGGTGCGCCGTCCGCAGCCGGTACCGTCGCCGGAGGAAGCCGCACGGCACAACGGGGTGCTCGCCGAACCGGAGACCAGGGTCGACCTGTTCACCCCGCCCGCGCGCCCGCCACGGCAGCAGCCGCCCACGCGGCAGGACACCCGTCCCCCGCAGCAGACCCGGCCGCCGCAGCCGGGCGGGCCGATGTCCCCGGACCGGCCGGCCCTGCCGCGCCGTCGCCGCCAGCAGAACCTGGCGCCGCAGCTGCGCACGAACGAACCGCAGGCCGACGACTACGCCGCCGCCCCTTCGGACGATCCCGAAGAGGCGCGCAGCAGGCTCTCCGCGTTCCAGGCCGGAACGCGGCGGGCCCGCGACAACGACCCAGCCGCCACCGACTTTTTTGGGGAGCGCAAGTGATGACAGGTCCCGGAGTCAACGAGCTGGACTGGCTGCTCGACGACCTGCTGCAGCAGGTGGCCGGAGCCGACCGCGCGGTCGTGCTGTCCGCGGACGGGCTGCTCGTCGGCCGGTCCACGAATCTGTCCGAAGAGGACGGTGAGCACCTGTCCGCGGTCGCGTCGGCGTTCCAGAGCCTCGCGAAGGGCACCGGCCGGCACTTCGGCGGCGGCCAGGTTCGGCAGACGGTGGTGGAGATGGACCACGCGTTCCTGTTCGTCACCGCCGCCGGGTACGGGGCCTGCCTCGCGCTGCTCACCAGCGAGGAGGCCGACATGGGTCTCGTCGCCTACGCGATGAACATGATGGTCAAGCGCGTCGGGTCGGTGCTCTCGGCCGCGCCGCGGGTCGAGCACGCCGGAGGCCACGCGTGAACCCCGGCCGCGCGCGGCCCGCCCGTGACGGCGCAGCACCGTGATCATGCAACAGGACGAGGCCTGGTTCGACGACGCCGCGGGGCCGCTGTACCGGCCCTACACGGTCACCGGCGGCCGGACCAAGACGGACGCGCAGATCGGCCTCGATCTGCTCACGCTCGTGGTCGCTTTGACCTCCGCGGGAGACGCGGCGGGCCTGCCCAACGAGTACGCCCGCATCGTGCGCCTGTGCCAGCAGCCGCTGTCGGTGGCCGAGGTGGCGGCGTACCTGGAGCTGCCGCTGCCGGTGGTGAAGGTGCTGCTGGCCGATCTGATCGAGCAGCACCACGTGATCTTCCGCAGCTCGGCGCCGGTGACCGCCGCCCCGGACGAACGCATCCTGCAGGCGGTGCTCGATGGCATCCGCAGACTCTGACAGAGGGAACGAGTTGGACCACCCCGTCCGCGGCGACCTGGCCCACCCGGGCACGCCCCACCGCCGCAACCTCAGCGCGATGACCCTGAAGCTGCTGATCGCCGGCGGCTTCGGGGTGGGCAAGACGACGATGGTCGGCTCGGTGAGCGAGGTGCCGCCGCTGCACACCGAGGAGGCGATCACCGCGGCGTCGGCCGGGGTGGACGACCTGACCGGCGTCGAACGCAAGACCACCACGACGGTCGCGCTGGACTTCGGCCGCATCACCGTCAACCCGGAGCTGATCCTGTACCTGTTCGGGACCCCGGGCCAGGACCGGTTCTGGTTCATGTGGGACGAGCTGGCCGTGGGCGCGCTGGGCGCGGTGGTGCTCGCCGACACGAGGCGGCTCGAGACCTGCTTCCCCGCGCTCGACTTCTTCGAGCGGCGCGGGCTCCCGTTCGTCGTGGGAGTCAACTGCTTCGACGACGCGTACCGCTACGGCACCGAAGAAGTGCGCGACGCGCTGGAGCTGGACCAGAGCATCCCGGTGCTGCTGTGCGACGCGCGGGACAAGGAGTCGACCAAGCAGGTGCTGGTCACGCTGATCCAGCAGGTGATGGCGAACCAGCGCCTGGCGGCGGGCCGGGCCTGACGGCGTTCCCGCGTGCGCGGCTCCCGGCGACGGCGTCCGGGTTTCCGACCAGGGCCATGCCGGGGTTCCGCCCGTCTGGCAGGCTGTTCCGGTGACGATAGCCCTGCTGGACTCCGCGAGCCTGTACTTCCGCTCGTTCTTCGCGCTGCCCGAGTCGATGACCGCGCCGGACGGCACGCCGGTGAACGCGGTCCGCGGTTTCGCCGACACGATCGCCCGCATCCTCACCGACCGCAGGCCCACCCGGCTGGTCGCCTGCCTCGACGCCGACTGGCGCCCGCAGTTCCGGGTCGAACTGCTGCCCAGCTACAAGGCGCACCGGGTCGCCGACGCCGAAGCGAACGCCGAGGAGGTGCCCGACACGCTCACCCCGCAGGTACCGATCATCCTGGAGCTGCTGGAGGCCGTCGGCCTGGCCACCGCCGAGGCGCCGGGCTACGAGGCCGACGACGTGATCGGCGCCCTCACCGCGCGGGAGCAGGCCGACCCGGTCGAGGTGATCACCGGTGACCGCGACCTGTTCCAGCTCGTCCGCACCGAGCCGACCGCGGCGTCGGTGATCTATGTGGGCAAGGGCTGGGCGAAGGCGGAGGTCCTCGGCCCGCCCGAGATCGCCGAGCGCTACGGCGTGCCGAAGGACAACGCGGGCCCGGCGTACGCGGACATGGCGGCACTGCGCGGCGATCCGTCCGATGGGCTGCCCGGCGTGGCCGGCATCGGCGACAAGACCGCGGCGAAGCTGATCACGCAGTTCGGTTCCCTCGACGCGCTCGTCGAAGCGGCGAACTCGAGCAGCAGGGACCTGCCGCTGAAGATGCGCCTGAAGCTCAAGGATGCCGCCGATTATCTCGCGGTGGCCCCGAAAGTGGTGCGGGTGGCGACGGACGCGCCGGTCGAACTGTCCGGCCCGGACACCGTGCCCGCCACCCCCGCCGACCCCGACCGCGTGGCGGAGCTCGCCGAGCGGTGGAACCTCGGGAACTCGGTGCAGCGCCTGCTGAAAGCACTCCCCGGCTGAGCCGGCGCGGCCCGGCCTCGGCTTGCTTCCGCTGCCCGGAGGCGACCGAACCTCAGAGGAGGCGGCACTGCAGCGGCCGCGAAACCGGGGCCGCACCCGCCGTGGCGAGGGTGGCGCCTGTCGTGGCGAGGGTCGCGCCCAGCGTGGCACGCCGGTCGCGCCTGCCGTAGCGCGCGGGTGCCACCTGCCATCGCGCAAAGGCCGCACCCGAAGTGGCGCGAGGGCGGCGCTTGCCGTTGTGCGCGGGTCACGCCCGCCCTGGCAAAGGCCGCACCTGCCGTGGCGAACGTCGCGCCCGCCCTGGCGAGTGTCGCGCCCACGTGGCACGCCGGTCGCGCCCGCCGTAGCGCGCGGGTGCCCCTGCCGTGGCGCGAGGGTGGCGCCTGTCGTGGCACGCGGGTCGCGCCTGCCATGGCGACGGCCGCGCCCGCCGTAGCAAAGGCCGCGCCCGCCGTAGCGAGGGTGCCGCCTGCCGTGACACGCGGGCGCCGCCCGCCATGGCACGCCCGCGCCACCCGGATCAGCCGCTCGACGCGGCCGCCGCGTGCTGGGCCTTCACCGCGCGCCGCAATGCCGCCGGGATCGGGTCGATCCGCGAACCCAGCTCCCGCAAGCGATCCCGGTACTGCCGCCGCTCGCCCCCACCCGCGACCACCCGCAGCTCACCGGCCGCCGCCAACGCCGCCAGCGCGGCAACAGGCGCGTCCACGCGATTCACCGGCTGCCCGCCGCGGATCGCGCGGCCGACCTGGTCCGCCACCCGGCGCGCGGCCCTCGTGTCCTTCACCGTCACGCGCGTGTACGGGAAGAGCCCCAGCACCCGGGTCTGCTCGGCCCCGACGACCCGCGCGCCGGCGAGCTGGTCCCGGACGGCGCCGACCATCGCGCGCTTGCCCCGCCCCACCCAGCGCCGCCAGGACCGCCCCGGAACCTGGGACACCTCCTCGAAAACCGCCCGCAGCACCAGATCCTCCGGCGGCCGCCCGGACGCCACGGCGTTACCGGCCTCGTCGGTCAAGTGTCCACTGAGGACCAGATCGGCCAGCGCCGCGGCACGCAGCATCAGGCCGAGCTCGCCGCGGCCGGTGAGCTTCCCGCGCCGCAGGTCGAACGCCAGCAGGAACAGCTGCGCCGGCAGGGTTTCAGGCGGTGTCATCTTCTTCTCCAGACTTGCGGGGGCGGCCCGGTGGCCGCATCCGGCCGACTCCCCTCGGCAGCCGCCCGGCATCGGAAAGGGCTTTCCGCAGCAGGAATTCGATCTGGGCGTTGGTGCTGCGCAGCTCGTCGGCCGCCCAGCGCGCCAGCGCGTCGTGCACCGCTGGGTCCAGCCGCAGCAGGATCTTCTTCCGCTCGGCCACTACGAGTACAGCGTCCCGGCGTTGACGACGGGCTGGGTGTCGCGGTCCCCGACCAGCACGACCATCAGGTTGCTGACCATGGACGCCTTGCGCTCCTCGTCCAGGTCCACCACTTCGTGCTCGGCCAGCCGCGACAGTGCCATCTCGACCATGCCCACCGCACCCTCGACGATCTGCGTCCGTGCCGCGACGATCGCGCCCGCCTGCTGGCGCCGCAGCATCGCCTGCGCGATCTCCGGGGCGTAGGCGAGGTGCGTGATACGGGACTCGATCACCTGCACCCCGGCCGACGCGACCCGCGCGCCGATCTCCGCGCTGAGCTTCTCGGTGATCTCGTCGGCGTTGTCGCGCAAGGAAAGCGTGCCCGCGTCGTGGGTGTCGTACGGGTAGGCGTTGGCGATGTGCCGGACGGCCGTCTCGGTCTGGATGGCCACGAACGCGACGAAATCGTCCACTTCGAACAGTGCCTGCGCGGTGTCGCGGACCTGCCACACCACCACCGCGGCCATCTCGATCGGGTTGCCGTCGGCGTCGTTCACCTTGGCCACATCGGTTTCGTGGTTGCGGATCCGGGTGGACACCCGGCGCCGCGCGCTGATCGGGTTGACCCACTGCAGCCCGTCCGTGCGCAGCGTTCCGGTGTAGCGGCCGAGCAGCTGCACCACCCTGGCCTCCCCCGGCGCCACGGGAGTGAGCCCCCGAAGCACGAGCAGTCCGGCGATCACCACGACGATTCCCACGCCCAGCCCGATTCCCCCGGCCGTCACCATGAGCACGACGCCGCCCGCGAGCAGCACCAGGGCGACGAGCAGCATCAGCGGCCCGGGCAGCGCGCGCACCGGCCGCTCCCTCGTGCGCGGGGCCGGCATCTCCACGGCTGTCTCGGTCATCTTCTCCCCTTTCGGCGCGGCGGGCTTGCCCTCCGCCGCTTACGGTAGCATAGTGATATCACATTTTCCGCTACTGAGGGGGCAACCGGCGTGACCGACCGGCGACTGGAGATCGACAGGCTCTCCAAACGATATGGCGAGACGATCGCCTTGCAGGACATGACTTTCGACGTGCGGGCCGGCGAGCTGTTCGGCTTCGTCGGCAGCAACGGCGCGGGCAAGACCACGACCATGCGGATCGTGCTGGGGGTACTCGCGGGTGACGCGGGGAGCGTGCGCTGGGACGGGCAGCCGATCACGCTGCAGACCCGGCGGCTCATCGGCTACATGCCTGAAGAACGTGGTCTGTACCCGAAGATGAAGGTGGCCGAGCAGCTGACCTACCTGGCCCGGCTGCACGGCATGTCGGCCGCGGCCGCCCGGCGCTCGGTGGCCGAGTGGACCGAGCGGCTCGGCGTGGCCGGGCGTGGCGAGGACGAGGTGCAGAAACTCAGCCTGGGCAACCAGCAGCGCGTGCAGCTGGCCGCGGCGCTGGTGCACGATCCGCAGATCCTGGTGCTCGACGAGCCGTTCTCCGGGCTGGACCCGGTCGCGGTCGACGTGATGAGCCAGGTGCTGCGGGAGAAGGCGGCCACCGGGGTGCCGGTGGTGTTCTCCAGCCACCAGCTGGATCTGGTGGAGCGGCTGTGCGACCGGGTCGGCATCGTCCGAAGTGGACGGATGGTCGCCCGTGGCACGGTGGACGAGCTGCGGGCGGGCGGTTCGGTGCGCCTGCTGATCGACGCGCCGGAGGCCCGGCGCGGCTGGGCGGACGACCTGCCCGGCGTCCGCGTGCTGTCGCACGAAGGCAGCCACACCGAACTGGAGCTCGGCGACGACGCCGACGACCAGACGGTGCTCAAGACGGCGCTGGCCACCGGGCCGGTGCACGAGTTCGCCCGGCAGCGGCCTTCGCTGACGGAGTTGTTCCGCCACGTCGTGGTGCAGGGGGAGGCAGCGTGAAGACGGGGATGAGTTCCACCGCGGCGATCGGGCTGGTGGCCGGCCGCGAGATCAGCACGAAACTGCGCTCGAAGGCGTACCTGATCAGCACCGCGGTGCTGATCGTGGTGATCATCGGGTTCGCGGTGGTCATGAAGCTGATTTCGGGCAGCGCCAGTGCCGACTCCACGGTCGGCTACACCGCGCCCAACTCCGCGCTCGCGGCGCCACTGCAGGCGAGCGGGAAGGCGCTGGGCAAGTCGATCGACACCAAGCTGGTCCCGGACGAAGCCACCGGCCGCGCCCAGGTCGAAGACGGCTCGCTCGACGCCGTCCTCGTCGGAGACGGCTCGAAGGTCGACGTCGTCGTGAAGCAGAACCTCGACGACACCGGGCGCAACGCGCTGACCATCGTCGCCCAGCAGCTCGCGCTCAACCAGCAGATCACCGCGCTGCACGGGGACCCTGCGGCGGTGCGCTCCGCGATGGCCGGCGCGCAGATCTCCGTGCAGCAGCTGGAAAAACCGCACGAGTACAACAGCCAGCAGCTCATCCTCGGGATCATCGCCGGGGTGCTGATCTACCTGTCGCTGATGCTGAACGGGCAGACCGTGGCCCAAGGCGTGGTCGAGGAGAAGACCAGCCGCGTCGTCGAGCTGCTGCTCGCGACGATCCGGCCGTGGCAGCTGATGGCGGGCAAGGTGCTGGGCATCGGGGCCGTCGGGCTGCTGCAGATACTCGCGATCGGGGTGGTCGGCATCGCGGCCGGGCTGGTGACGGGCGTGCTGACGATTTCGGCCTCGGCCGCGGTGGGCACCGTCATCTGGCTGATCGTGTGGTATCTGCTCGGGTTCCTGATGTATTCGATCGTGTTCGCCGGGCTGGGCGCGCTGGTGTCGCGGCAGGAGGACGTCGGCGGCGCGGTCGCCCCGGCGCTGATGTTCGTCGTCGCCGGGTACGTCGTCGGCATCTCGGTGCTGCCCTCGGACCCGGGCAGCCACTTCGTCGAGATCCTTTCGGTGATCCCGTTCTTCGCGCCCACCCTGATGCCGATGCGCCTGGCGATGGGCGGCGTGCCGGTGTGGGAGGCCGGGCTTTCGGTGCTCCTCGTCGCCCTGCTCATCCCGGCGCTGATCTGGCTGGCGGGCCGGATCTACCGCAACGCCGTCCTCCGCACCGGTGCGAAGGTCAAACTGCGGGACGCGCTCGCCTCGGCCTAGTTATTACGCGGAGATTTCGCTCTGTGGCGTTTTCGCCACAGAGCGAATTTTCGTCTGCCACACTCGAAGATCCACTCACCCGAGGAGATCCGGAGGTGCGGCGATGTCCAGGCGGCGGGCGCGGTCGCCGGCAACAAACAGGACCGGGAGAAGCTCAAGTAGGAGGGGGACGCCTGATGGCCACCCTGAACCAGGAGCTGCCGTCGCCGATCCTGCGGCACGAGGACATCCTGCGCAAGGCGTTCCGCCTGGCCGCGCCCGGCCGGGAAAGGTGGCGAAAGCCGTGAACGCCGGGCCGTCCCAGCGCCCGTCGATCCTCCGGTGCTGCCGCACGCAGGTCCGGTGACCCGTCGATCGGCAAGGCCGCGAAAGGGCTGGCGGGCAAGGCATCCGCGATAGCCGACGCGCTGCGGAAGGAGAACGAGCAGCTGCGGCTCACGTGGAAGGACCTCGGCGAATCGGCCGCGCCGATCGTCGCCGGGCTGATCGGTGGCGCGATCGGCGCCGTGCTCGGCACCGAGGTTCCCGTACTGGGCAACGTGGTGGGCGCGGCCATCGGCGGCGCGATCAGTGCCCTCGTCGCCCTGATCCTCGGGTCCCTCCCGGACCTGATCGAGGCACACAGCCACCCTTTCGGATGCCCTGTCGGACTTCGACGAAACCGTGCCGGGCAAGATCCGCGTCCCCGAAGGCGATCCGGCCGCCGGCGGATGGCACCGGCACACGGCGCAGGTGGTCGACCCATGACCACCGACCCCGCCCGGATCTCCCGGGAGATCGCCGAACGGGCCCTGTTGCACGGCAAGGACGAACCCGGCGCGGAAGGCGAGTCGGACAACCGGCAGGTCTCGGTGTCCCTCGCGAAGAACGGCGATCTGACGGGCCTCACCATCGATCCCGCGGCCGCGCCGGGAGTGGACACCGCGAAGCTGGCGGCCGACGTCCTGCAGGCGTGGCGGCAGGCGCAGCGCACCTTGTTCCGTGCCGTGCAGGACGAAATGTGGCAGACGACCGGGGTCATCGCGCCGGAAAGCTTCTACCAGGCCATCGAAGAACGCTTCCGGGACCCGGCGCCCGCACCTGCCGAGGACTCCCCGCCGGGGCGGCAGCCGAAGCCGCCACCCCGCCAGGACGACGAATACTTCGACCAGGTGCGGTGGCGCGAGACCTGACGATCAGAAAGGCGTTCCGCACCAAGGGATCCCGCTCCCGAAGAGCGCGTCGCCCCGGGCGGGGGCGTCGTCGGTCAGCACGTGGATCCGGTTCAGCTCCGCGAGGCCGGACACGCGCTGGTCGCCGAGGTACAGCATCGCCAGCACGTCCACGTCCAGCCGGAGGTCCGCGGGCGCGTCCGTCCGCGTGACGGCGTCCGCGCTCACCGAGTACCGGCCCGAGTTCTCCGGCAGCACCGGGTCCGAGACCTCCAGCACCACCGGCGCGCCGGTGCCGTACGAGCGCGCGGACAGCGCCGCCTGCACGTCGACCAGCCGCAGCCAAAGCCCGTCGTCCACGGCGATCGTTTCGCACGCGCGCGGGTCGGCCAGCATCGCGCCGACCGGTTCGTCCAGCGGCCGGTTCGGGGCACGCACTTCGGCCACCAGGTCCACCGACAGCAGGAACCGCCACAACGCGGCCCGCGCCGCCATGTTCGCCGCGTGCAGGTCCCGCACCACGAGCGCCGCGCCCGCTTCCGGTTCGGTGAAGCTCTGCCTGTTCTCGCTCCGGTAGGCCACGAACCCGTCGTCGCCGTCCGGCCCGGTGTGCACGGCGACCATGCCCTCCCGCAACCTCGGGTTCGTCCACCTCCACCACGTCGCGCCGCGCGCGATCATGCCGGGCCGGCGCGGCCCGATTCGGTGGTACAGCGCGGGAAGCACCTTCTCCGCCTCCTCCGGCGGCACCAGACGCACTCGCCCGCCGGCAGGTGCGTCCGCGCGGAAAGCGGCACGCGCGCGATGAATCCGCAGCGTCTTCGCGCGCGTGGCGATCCCGTAGCCGAACCGGCCGTAGATCGCGGTTTCGCTGGCGTGCAAGGCGGCCAGCGGCTCACCCCGGCGGGCGCAGTCCCGCAACTGCTCCCCCATCAACGCCGTCAGCACCCCGCGCCGCGTGTGATCGGCCCGCACCCCGACACCGTCCACCGCCGCCGCGGGCACCGCCCGCCCGCCGGGCACCGCGAGCTCGGTCGCGGCCGAGCCGGCGAGCCCGATCAGCTCCCCACCGGCGAACGCGCCGAACCGCCGCTCCGCCGGGAAGCCCGCGCCGCGCCGCTCCCACGTTTCGTCGTCGAGGGCAGGGAAATGCAGCGCCCGGCCGAGCATGAAGAAAGCCTCGCGCCGTTCCCCTTCGGCCAGCGGCCGCACTTCGAAGTCGGTCATACCGGCCGATCCTCCCCGCACGGGCGCGGGCGGACCACCGGTTTTTCCCGCCAGCGCCCGGAAGGTCACTTCGGCTGGGCGACCTGGTACGTCCCGTCCGGCCCCTGCACGGTCAACGTGACCGTCTTCGGCGCGCCGCCGATCGTGACCTCGCAGTCGAACGAAACCCCGGTCTGCACGGCCTGGTCCGACGGGCAGCGCACGTTCGTGACGTCGGCGAGGCCATAGGACTGGACCAGCACCTGCCGCACCCCGTCCTGCAGCGCCCGCTCGTCGAAGATCCGCGCCGGGGACGCGCTCGCGGACGGCGACACGGAAGCACTCGAAGTAGCACCGGCGGTGCTCGGTGTCACCTGATCGTCGGCACTCCCGCCGCAGCCCGCGAGCACCAGGACACCGGCTGTCACCAGCATGATCCGGGCGCGCGAGTACACCGCGGTACCCTCCGAAAGAAGTCAGTCCAGTGTGGTCAGAAGTGTGTACCACACCATCCTGAGGCCCGCGTCGCGAACAGCCGATCCGCGTGCCGCAGCGCATCCGGGCCCGTCGCGCCGATCCGGCCCACGCCCGCCAGCGCGGACGCCTTCCACGCGCCGAAGTACAGCATCGCCAGCGCATCCACGCCCAGCGTCAGCTCGGCAGGCTCGTCCGTGCGCTCCGCCCCGTCCGCCGAAACGCGGTATCGCCCGGAGTTGCGCTCCAGCACCCTGTCGGCCACTTCCAGGACGACCGGCTCACCTTCGTACTCCCGCGCCGCGAGCGCCTGCCCGACATCCACCAGCCGCAGCCACAGGTCGTCGCCTCCGCCGGTCACCGCGCACACCCGCGGGTCGGCGAACAGCAACGGGGTGGGGTCGTCCGGCGGGCGCCCACCGAGTTCGATGGTGTCCACCAGATCCACCGCGAGCAGATACCGCCACAGCCCCGCGAAGGCTTCGTCGTTCGCGTATTGCAGGCTCACGACGTCCAATGTGGACGGCTGGTCCCACGCCTTGCGCTCCACCGTGTAGACGGCGTAACCGTCCACCCCCTCCGGTCCACTGTGGACGATCGCCTGCACCGGGGACTCCGGGCGGCGCAGATGCCGTTCGAAACCCGCCCACCAGTACGGCGGGCGCGTCATCATGCCCGCCCGGTGCGGGAACTGCTCGTACAGTTCCGCCAGCCGGTCGAGTTCGGTGTCCAGGCGCAGCAGATCCACCCGGCCTCCCGAAGGCACGCCGTCCCGCAGCCGCGCCCGGCGCCGGTCGATCCGGAAATGCTGGGTCACGGTCGAAACCCCGTAGCCGAACCGGTTGTAGATCACGGCTTCGCTGGCGTAGAGCGCCGCGAGCGGGACGCCGCGCTCGGTGAACTCGGTCAGCTGCGTGCGCATCAGCTCGCTCAGCACGCCGCGCCGGGTGCGGTCGGGCCGGACGCCGACACCGGTGACCGCGCCCATCGGCAGCCGTTTCCCGCCGGGCACGGTGAGCTCCGCGTCGAAGGAGCGCGCGGTGCCGATCAGCTCGCCGTCGAACGCGCCGAACGTGCGGCCCGGCTGGTGCATCCGCTCCGCGTAGGGCAGATCCTCGTCGCTGACGGCGAGGATGTGCAGCGTGGTCCGGAAGAGGTCGGCCGCAGCCCGGATCTCGTCGGGCCGCAGCGCCCGTACGGTGTAGTCGCTCACGGCCCCGATCGTGGCCGAACCGGGCGGATCGGGCCAGTCGTTTTTACTGGCCGGGCCTGCCCACCTGGTACTTGCCGTCGTCGTCCAGGATCGTCACGGTGACCTGCTGCTGCTCGCCGTCGATGGTGGCGGTGCAGGTGAACGTGGCGCCCGCCTTGACCTCCTGGCCGGACGGGCAGGAGACCGAGTCGGCGGTCTTGCCGTACTGCTGCAGCATGGATTTCACGCCGTCCTGCACCGCGCTCTGCGAGAGCACCTGCTTGACGAAGAACCCGGGCTTCCAGAAACCGGTGACCCCGAGCGCGGCGACGATCACCACCAGCACGGCGATGACGATCCAGAGCAGCTTGCCGCCCTTCTTCCCGCCCTGCTGCGGCCCCGGCGCGCCGAACCCGGCCTGCTGCCCGTAGTCGTACTGGCCGGGCTGCTGCTGGCCGTAGTAGGGCTGCTGCTGGGTGGGCGGGTACTGGCCGTACTGCGGCTGCTGCCCGTAACCCGGCTGCTGTCCGTACTGCTGGTTCGGGTCGTACTGGGGCTGTTGCCCGTATTGCGGCTGTTGCCCGTAACCGGGCTGCTGCGGGTACCCTTGCGCCGGGAACCCACCCGAGGGCGGCTGCTGCGGGTAGCCCTGGGCGGGAAAACCGCCGGACTGCGGCGTGGGAGCGGGCCCCTGGGGGGTCTGTCCCCACTGCTGGGGGTCGTTGCCGCCGTAGGGCGTGCTCATCGCGAAAACTCCAATCCGGGGGCTGTCCGCTGCGGAAGATCCAACCACACGTTCCTGTGCGCCCGAAACCGCTACTCGGCGCCCGCGGCGACCACGCCGCGGCGGAGTGCTTTGACCGCTTTGGCGGCCGCCGCGCCCACCTGGTCCTCACGCCCGAGTACGGTCCGGATCTGGTCGAGCAGATCGATCACCTGCCGGGACCAGCGCACGAAATCGCCTGCCGAGAGCTCCTGGCCGTTGGCCTCCGCGGTGGTCAGCACCTGCTCGAGCGACTCCCCGCGCGCCCACCGGTACACCGGCCAGGCGAACCCGGCATCGGGCTCACGGGTGCGGTCCAGCCGGTGCCGGCGCTCGTCCTCCGCCAGCTCCGACCACAGCCTCGCGGTGTCCTGCCACGCGCGCGGCACGGCGCCGGAGGGCAACCGCGGCTCCCCCGCCGAATCCCGCCGCGCCTCGAACACCAGCGTCGACACCACCGCGGCCAGTTCGGCCGGGTTGAGCCCTTCCCACACGCCGTGGCGGATGCACTCGGCGGCCAGCAGATCGGACTCGCTGTAGAGCCGCGCGAGGATCTGGCCGTGCTCGGTCACCCGGTTCTCGCCCTTGCCGAGGTAACCGCGTTCGTCGAGCAGATCCCGGATCCGGTCGAACGCGCGCGCCAGCGAATGCGTCGTGGCCGCGACTTTCCGTTGCAGCTGCTCGGTTTCCGCGTGCAGGCGCTGGTAGCGCTCGACCCAGCGCAGGTTCGCCTCACGCTCGGCGAGCCCGTGGCAGGGATGCGCGCGCAGCTGCTGGCGCAGCGACACCAGCTCCGGGTCGTCGGCCGCGCCGGTGCGGCGCTTTTGCCGCCCTGGCAAGGAAATCCCGGCGTTACGCAGGCTGGAGGCGATGTCACGGCGGGTCTTCGGCGAACGCAGCTCGACGTGCTTGGGCAGCCGGATGTGCCCGAGCGCCTCGACCGGCGCCGGGAAGTCCGCCAGCGACAGTGGTCCGGACCACCTGTCCTCGGTGACCACGACCGGCCGCGGCTCACGCACCGGGTCCAGCCCCGGATCCACCACCACCGCCAGGCCGGCCCGGCGGCCCGAGGGCACGGCGATCACGTCGCCCTTGCGCAGCTTCTCCAGCGAGTCGGCCGTACTCGCGCGGCGGGCGGCGCTGTTCTGCTTGGAAAGCGCCTTCTCGCGGTCCGAAATCTTCTTGCGCAGCTCGACGTATTCGAGCATCTCGCCGAAGTCCGCGGTGATCGCTTCGCTGTACCCGCGCAGCGCTTCCTTGTTCTTGTCGATCCGCCGGGACAGCCCCACCACCGACCGGTCGGCCTGGAACTGCGCGAAGGACTGCTCCAGCAGATCGCGGGCCTGCTCCGGGCCCAGCTGCGCGACCAGGTTGATCGCCATGTTGTAGCCGGGCCGGAACGAGGACCGCAGCGGATACGTCCGCGTGGACGCCAAACCCGCCACCTGCTTGGGATCCACGCCGGGCTGCCACACGACGACGGCGTGCCCCTCGACGTCGATCCCGCGCCGCCCCGCGCGCCCGGTCAGCTGCGTGTACTCCCCCGGCGACAGGTCGACGTGCGCCTCGCCGTTGTACTTGACCAGCCGCTCCAGCACCACCGTGCGGGCGGGCATGTTGATGCCCAGCGCCAGCGTTTCGGTGGCGAACACGACCTTCACCAGGCCGCGCACGAACAGCTCCTCGACCGTTTCCTTGAACGCGGGCAGCATTCCCGCGTGGTGGCTGGCGATGCCGCTTTCCAGCGCCTCACGCCATTCCCAGTAGCCGAGGACGGCGAGATCGCCCTCCGGCAGATCCCGCGTGTGCTCGGTGATCACCCGGCGCACCTCGGCGCTCTCGTCGGGTGTGTTCAGCCGCAGACCCGCGCGCGTGCACTGGCTGACCGCCGCGTCACAACCCGCGCGGGAGAAGATGAACACGATCGCCGGCAGCAATCCGGCCGCGTCCAGCCGCGTGGTGACGTCCACTCGGGACGGTGGCCTGAACCGGGGCCCGCGGAACTGCTGGCGCCCCCGGCCACGAGGCCCGCGCGCGCCGGCGGGCGCGTGCAGCCGTCCGACTTCCTCGACCCGCCGCAGCAGGCCCGGGTTCATCTTCAGCTCACCGTCGTCGGCGAACAGGTCCAGCAGCCGGTTGCCCACCATCATGTGCTGCCACAACGGGACCGGGCGGTGCTCGTCGACGACCACCGTGGTGTCGCCGCGGACCTCGACCAGCCATTCGCCGAACTCCTCGGCGTTGCTGACCGTGGCGGACAGGCCGACCACGCGCACGTACTCGGGCAGGTGGAGGATGACCTCCTCCCAGACCGCGCCGCGGAACCGGTCGGCGAGGTAGTGCACCTCGTCCATCACGACGTAGCCGAGGTCGGTCAGCGCCGAGGAGCCCGCGTAGAGCATGTTGCGCAGCACCTCGGTGGTCATCACGACCACCTGCGCGCCGCCGTTGATCGCCGTGTCCCCGGTGAGCAGGCCGACGGCGTCGGGGCCGTAGCGCTCGAGCAGGTCGTTGTACTTCTGGTTCGACAGCGCCTTGATCGGCGTGGTGTAGAAGCACTTCCGGCCCTCGGCGAGCGCGAGGTGCACGGCGAACTCGCCGACCACCGTCTTGCCCGCGCCGGTCGGCGCGCACACCAGCACGCCGTGCCCTTCCTCGAGCGCCTCACAGCCGCGCACCTGGAAGTCGTCGAACTCGAAAGCAGCCTCCGCCGCGAAACGGCTCAGCTGTGGATGTTTTCCCCGGCGCTTGGCGGCCTGATAGGCCTCGGCCGGGGACGGAGAAGGGCTAGCGGCCACCCCGTCAGGGTGTCATACCGGCGCCTGACCTCGCAGGGGAAGGGGTGGAGAGATCACGCGACCACGGTCAGCGCGCCCGGCACGCACCGCGCGGAGAGCGGCAGGCCGGGTTGCGGCTCGCCGTCCGCGCACACCGGGCGGTCCTCACCGTCCAAATGGATTTCGCGCGCGCGGAACGTGCGGACCGCGGGGTGGTTCAGGTGCGCGCCCGCCCGCAACCCCGGCAGCAGGCGCAGGAGGTCGAGCCGCCCGGCCTGGCCGATGACGGTCACGTCGAACAGCCCGTCGGCCGGGTCGGCGTCCGGGCAGATCGGGATGGCGCCGCCGTAGGACCCGGTGTTTCCCACCGCGATCGACAGGGCGTCGAGCTCGAGTTTCCCGTCCTCCGTGCACACCGTGAGCGGCCGGGCGCGGAAACGCCCGAGCTCGGCCAGCACCGCGACGTCGTAGCGGCGGCGGCCTCGCGGCCAGCGCAGCCGGGAGCCGCGCTGCGCCACCGCCGCGTCGAAGCCCGCGCACAGCACGCTGCCGAACCATGTCCGGCCCGCCTTGCCGAGGTCGATCCGGCGCCGGCGCCCGGTGCGCACGGCGTCCAGCAGGGCTGCGAGCGCCGCGCGCGGATCGGCCGGAATGCCCAGCGCACGGGCGAAATCGTTACCGCAGCCCGCCGGGATCACGCCCAGCGCCGTGCCCGTTTCCGCGCAGAACTGCACCGCGTGATGGACCGAACCGTCCCCGCCGAGCACGACCAGCAGGTCGGTGTCGTCAGGGGGACGCTCCCGCACGAGGTCGAGGCTGCGCGCCCGCAGCGCGGCAGCGACCGGCACGGCGAGACGCGCGGCCGCACCCAGACCGGCGTCCGGGTGCACGGCCAGCGCGGCCCGCACGTCAGGTGATGTCGTCCGTACTCGCCTTGCCCGCCGGCTCGGTCGGCTCGTCCTCCACCTTGGTCGGCTGGTAGTCGAACGGCGCGGCCTCGTCGTCGCTGAGCTTGTCCCAGCCCTCGTCGACGCGCGCCTTCTCCTTGCGCTTGTCGTGCACGCGCGAGATCTGGATGGAGATCTCGAACAGCACGGTGAGCGCCCCGGCGAGCCCCAGCATCGAGAACGGGTCCGAGCCCGGCGTGGCGAACGCGGCGAAGACGAACAGCAGGAAGATGATGCCGCGGCGCCATTTCTTCAGCTGCGCGTACTTGAGCACGCCGACGAAGTTCAGCATCACCACGAGCAGCGGCAGCTCGAAGCTGACCCCGAAGATGACCAGCAGCGACAGCACGAACGAGATGTACTTGTCGGCCGTCAGCGCGGTGGTGAAGAAGTCCCCGCCGAAGCTCATCAGCATCTTGAACGCGTGCGGCACGATCAGGTACGCCAGCAGCGCGCCGCACGCGAACAGCACGCTCGCGAAACCGACGAACGTCAGCGCGTACTTGCGTTCCTTCGAATACAGCCCGGGCGCGATGAACGCCCAGATCTGGTACAGCCACAGCGGCGAGGTGAGCACCGCGCCCGCGGCGACGCCCACCTTCAGCTGGATCATGATGCCTTCGAAGGGCGCGCTCTGCAGCAGCCGGCAGCTGCCGTCGGGCCCGATCGTGCCCGGGAGCAGCCGGTCCGCGGGAATACCGCAGTAGGGCGCGTTCATCAGGTGGCCGAGCGACTCGACCGGGCCCAGCTTCGTCTGGAACCAGATGAACCCGAAGACGCCCCCGGCGATGAGGGCGAGCAACGCGTAACCGAGCCGCCTACGGAACTCGTAGATGTGCTCGATCAGCGTCATCGTGCCGTCGGGGTTCAGCCGACGGCTGCGCTTGCGCCGCCGGGACCGGCGGCTGTGGGAGGCGGCCTCCGCCACGAGAGGAATCCGTCCTTGGTCAGCTGGCGTGCTTCTGCTGCTCTTGCTGCTTCTTCAGCTCGTCGAGCTGACGCTGCAGGTCCGCGACCTGCTGGTCGCTGTTCGCCTGCGGAGTGGCCGACGGCGCCGACAGCTGCTTCTTCTCGGGCTCCTCGGCGGCGTCCTCGTCCTGCATCGACTTGGTCTCGGCCTTGAAGATCTTCATGGACTTGCCCACCGAGCGAGCCGCGTCGGGAAGCCGCTTGGCACCGAAGAGCAACACCACGATCAGCACCAGGATGATCAAGTGCCACGGCTGCAACCCGTTCAGCATGAGTGGCCTCCTATCTCTGTTTTGTTGCCCAATGCTACTGGTTTTCCGGAGTGCGGTGCCGACGCTGCGCCAGCCCGTACCGCACCCCGGCCGCGCGCGCCCGCACCAGGCCGGCGCGGTCGTTCGTGTCCGTCACCACCATGCTCATGGTCGAACGGAACCGGCGCAAGACCCGGAACAGCCGGATCACCAGCACCGCGAGGAGTAAGAAGCCGGCGGCGGCGAGCACGATGCTCGGCAGGTACGACACGGGGTAACCCTACTGGCCCAAGGTTGACGGAAGGTGACCAGCCCGGGCCAGCGCGTCGGACGCCCGGCGTCGAACCGCTTCGTCCAGTTCGGGCGGATTGCGCACTTTCGCGTCGCCGCCGAGGCTGAGCACGAGCCGCGCCATCCACCACTCGTCGCCGTAGCGCATCCGCACCAGCAGCCGCCCGCCCGGCAGCTCCTCCTGCTCCTCGCACGGGTAGTACTCGGCCACCCAGCGCGCGTCCGGCTCCAGCACCAGCTCGGCCACCGGCTGGCCGGGGCGGGCGGAGAACACGCCGTCGGTGATGTCCGTGGGCCGGGCGCTGGACGGCGGCGCGGCGGGCTCTTCGAGTACCTGCACGTCGTCGATCCGGTCGAGCCGGAACAGCCGCACGCCCTCGGCCCGGCGGCACCACGCCTCCAGGTAGCCCACGGCCTGCACGATCAGCAGCCGCATCGGGTCCACCGTGCGCTCGGTGATCTCGTCCCGTGAGGCCGTGTAGTAGCGGATCCTCAAGACGCGCTTGGCTTGCAGGGCCCGCTGCACCACGCTCCGGGTGTGCGCGGTGGCCTTCCCTTCGCGCACGCCGAGGCCGACCACCACACCGGAAGGCTGGGCCTGCCCGGCCGCCGCCTCGATCTTGGCGATCGCCCGGCGCACCGCGTCGGTGTCCAGCAGGCCGGGCGTCTCGGCCAGCGCGCGCAGCGCCACCAGCAGAGCCGTGGCCTCGCCGCCGGTGAGCCGCAGCGGCCGGTTCATCCCCGCGTCGAAGGTGACCGTGACGGTGTCGCCCTCGAACGACAGGTCGATCAGGTCGCCGGGCCCGTAGCCGGGCAGCCCGCACATCCACAGCAGTTCCAGATCCCGGCGCAGCTGTTTCTCGGTGACGCCGAAATCCCTTGCCGCGTCGTCGATCCTGATGCCCGGACGGGCCAGCAGGTACGGCACGAGCGCGAGCAGGCGGGGCATCCGGTCGCTCATGGCCTGTCTCCCTGCGCCGCCACCGCGTACAGCCGCTCGCGGACCGCCTTGGCCAGCACTTCCGGCTCCAGGACGAGCACGTCGGGCCCGTGGCCGGCGATCCAGTCCGCGGCGCCTTCCGGGTAGTACAGCTCGACTTCGGCCAGATCGCCGTCGACGCCGTCGACCGTGAGCCTGCCCGTCAGCTTCGCGCGGCGGCGCACCCCGGCCGCCCGGCGGTCGGCGATCCACAGTTTCGCGGTGGCCACCGGCGACGGCTCGGCGCTGCCGCTGCCCGCGACGAACTCCAGCAGGTTCACGTTCTCCGGCCGCCGCACCTCCCCCGGCTTCCCGGCGGTGCGGACCTCCCCGACGACGCGGGAAAGCCGGAAACAACGCGGCGCGTTCCTGTCCCTGTCGTGGCCGACGACGTACCAGCGGGCCCGCCACGACACCACGCCCCACGGTTCGAGGGTGCGCGTGAGCCGCTCCGGCGAACCCGGCCGCCGGTACTCGAAACGCACCGCCTGCCGGGCCTGTACCGCCGCCAGGAGTGGCGAAAACGCCGGTTCGGTGCGGACCCGCGACTCCACGACCGGCGGCGCCGTATGGTCGACCTCCACGCCCGCGGCGCGCAGTTTCACGAGCGCGCCCTGGGCCTGCCCGGTCAGCTCCGGGGAATCCCACAGGCGCACGGCGAGCCCCACCGCGGCGGCCTCGTCCGGCGCCAGCTCGATCTCGCCCAGCTCGTAGTCGCGGCGCGCGATGCGGTACCCGTCACCGGGGTCGAACACGGAGTTCCGCCCGATCTCCAGCGGGATCCCCAACTCGCGCAGCTCGGTCTTGTCGCGCTCGAACATCCGCGAGAACGCGTCATCGCTCGCCGCGTCGGCGTATCCGGGCACGATGCCGCGGATGCGTTCGGCACTGAGGTACTGCCTGGTGGACAGCAAGGCGAGAACCAGGTTCACCAGGCGTTCGGCGCGGGCGGTGGACACGCGACCACACTAGCTCTTGTCCCCCCGGCCCGATCGGAGGTCCCGGGATTACACGCCGTGAATTTCGAACTTCTGACCGATCCGCGCCGCGATTCGATGATCACCTTCGCGGGTCGATGGTGGAGGCTCGGTGTGTTGGCTGGGCGCGGGCTGCGGCAGCAACGGACGCGCGCGGGGCGCGCTGGGTGCACCCCTCCGCCGCCCCGATCCGGGAGTGTTCGCGGTCATCGGGCCGCGTCAAGGCGGGAAAGAGTACCTTGACCCAGCCCGATGACCGCAAAAGCAGGCTGGGGATCGGGACGGCGGAGGGGTGTGGCCGTCGGGACGGCTCGCTTCGCGTTGCCGGGTGGCCGTTTGG
>NZ_VMNW02000092.1 GCF_007713735.2 Amycolatopsis acidicola
GCCCCGAGCCCTCCCCGACCGTCGCGCGGGCAGCCGCAGGCCACAACCGCGGTGCTAGTTTCACCGCATGCGGTTCTCGTTCGGGCAGCTGCAGGGCTTCGTCGCTGTGGCCGAAGAACGGCATTTCGGCCGCGCGGCCGAGCGCCTGTCGATGACGCAGCCGCCGTTGAGCAGGCAGATCCAGAAGCTCGAACACGCCGTCGGCGCCCGGCTGCTCGAACGGGACAGCCGAGGCGTCCGCCTCACCGCCGCAGGCGAGGCGTTCCTCGTCGACGCGCGGAGGCTCCTCACCCTCGCGGGCCGCGCGCCGGATCTGGCGCGCCGGGTCGCGGCGGGGCTCGCGGGCTCGATCCGCATCGGCTTCACCGGGGCCTCCGCGTTCGGCGTGCTGGGCGAAGTGCTCAACACGATCAGCGACCGGCTCCCTGACCTCCGCCTCGAACTCTCCGAGCTGGTGACGGGCGACCAGATCACCGCGCTCGGCGACGGCGAGATCGACCTCGGCCTCGCCCGGCCCCCGTTCGACGGCGAGATCTTCTCCTCACGCCCGGTCCACCGCGAGCCGCTCGTGCTGTGCGTGCCGGAGGGGCACCGGCTGGCGAAGCTCGGCAGGCCCGCCACCGCGGCCGATCTGGAGTCCGAGCAGCTGATCACCTACTCCCCCGACCGCGCCCGCTACTTCCACGAGCTCGTCATCCGGCTGCTCCCGGTCGCGCACCACAACGTGGCGCACGCGGTCAGCCAGATCCACACGGTGATCTGGCTCGTCGCCGCCCGCCGGGGCATCGCGTTCGTCCCGGCCTCCGCCACCCGGATGACGGTCGACGGCGTGCGCTGGCTCGAACTCGCCGGGTTCCCCGAGAATCCGGTCGAGCTGCACCTGTTGTGGGCCAAGCATTCCACGAACCCGGCACTGTCCACAGTGCTCAAAGCGCTGGAGCCGATGACGGCCCGGCTCGGCTGATACCCGCCGAGCATCACCCGATGCCGAAACAGACTTGGACGGGCATCGCCCCAGCGTCCTACCCTGCTGGCACGCGCGGGAACGGAGAAAACCCGATGAGCACAGGTCCGGCCACCCTCGATCGCATCACCGGGGTGCGGCTGTCGTCGGTCACGCTGCCGCTGGCCACCCCGGTCAGCGACGCGAAAGTCCTCACCGGGCGCCAGAAACCGATGACCGAGGTGGCGATGCTCTTCGCCGAGATCACCACCGAAGCCGGGCTGGAGGGCGTCGGCTTCAGCTACTCCAAACGCGCGGGCGGCCCCGGCCAGTTCGCGCACGCCCGCGAAATCGCGCCCGACCTGATCGGCGAGGACCCCAGCGACATCGCCAGGATCTGGGACAAACTCGTGTGGGCAGGCGCGTCGGTCGGCCGCAGCGGCCTGTCCGTGCAGGCGATCGCGGCATTCGACATCGCACTGTGGGACCTCAAAGCCAAACGAGCCGGGCTCCCCCTGGCGAAACTCCTGGGCGCGCACCGGGACTCCGTGCGCTGCTACAACACCTCCGGCGGATTCCTGCACTCCCCGATCGACGAGGTCCTCGACCGCGCGAGCGAAGCCATCGCGAGCGGCATCGGCGGCATCAAGATCAAGGTCGGCCACCCCGACCACGCCACCGACCTCGCCCGCGTCACCGCCGTGCGCGAGAAGATCGGCGACACCGTGCCACTCATGGTCGACGCGAACCAGCAATGGGACCGCGCCACCGCACGCCGCATGTGCCGCGCCTTCGAACCACTGAACCTGGTGTGGATCGAGGAACCCCTCGACGCCTACGACTTCCACGGCCACGCCCAACTGGCCACCACCTTCGACACCCCCATCGCCACCGGCGAAATGCTCACCAGCGCCGCCGAGCACACCCAGCTCATCCACACCGGCGGCGCGGACATCGTGCAACCCGACGCGCCCCGCGTCGGCGGCATCACCCCATTCCTCAAAGTGCTCGCGCTCGCCGACAGCAAAAACCTCCACCTGGCCCCGCATTTCGCCATGGAGATCCACATCCACCTCGCCGCCGCCTACCCGCGCGAACCCTGGGTGGAACATTTCGAATGGCTCGACCCCCTGTTCAACGAACACCTGGAAATCAAAGACGGCCGAATGCACCTGTCATCACGACCCGGCCTCGGCGTCACCATCAGCGAGCAGGCCCGGGCATGGACCGTCGCCGAGCACGAGGTCCGGGCCTGACAGCGCGGGCGAACAGGAAGTCGCACGCGATCTCCCCGCCGCCCACTTTCTCCCGCAGCGCCAAGCGAACCCGCTCCGAAGCCGCGGGGCCCAGAAGCTCGACGAGCAGCCGGTAACCGGTGCCCAGCACGACCGTCCAGAACTCGTCCGGCGTCATCCGCACCGTGACCGTTTCCTCGTCGACCACCGGCCGCGGCACACCCCCGGCGGCGAAGGCACTCCGCAACGCCGACGGTGTGCTGATACGCTCCAGTTCTCCCGGCTGCTGCCGGAGATCCGGCCGCTCCTCGCCGACGAGATCGAGGAACGCGGGCCCCGCCGGCGCGAGCCTGCGGCGTCCCCACGTCGTAATGGCCAGCGTGCCGCCGGGCCGGACCGCACGCCACAGACCCGCGAGCGCGGCGGGCACGTCCTCGGCGAAGTAGACGCCGAGGACGCACACCACCACGTCGTAGGTCTCGCCCGCCAGCTCGAGCGCGGTCAGATCCCCCTGCCGGAACTCGATATTGCCGAGCCCGCGCGAAGAAGCCTTGTCCCTGGCCCGGTCGAGCTGCCGCTCGGCGAGGTCGATCCCGACGACGCGGCCCGACGGTCCGGCCAGCCGCGCCGCCGGGATGGCCGAAGCACCGGTCCCGCAGCACGCGTCGAGCACCCGGTCCCCCGGCCCGACCCCGGCCAGCTCGACGGTGCGGGTTCCGCAGTGCCGCCAGAAGAACAGCGGTTCCGCGTCGAACTGCGCCGAGGCCGCGTTGAACGTCGCCCGGATCAGCCGGGCGCGCACGCCGGCTCCGGTCACGGCAAACCGAGCCAGACACAGCCGCCCCCGAACGGCGGACAGCTCCAGCCCGCGCTCTCCGGACGGCGGAACCGGCTCGGGTCACCGGGGTGGTGATCGCTGTAGCTGCCGCCCGCCTCCTCGAAGATCGGCCCCTCCGGGGTGTCGATCCTGATCAGGAACGGCTCGTCGGGTATCCGGCGGTCGATCGAGTTCTGTGCCGGCAAATCCAGTCCCACGGTGCTTCTCCCGTCCTCGGCACGGCGGGGTGACCGGACGGCGCCGCCCGGTCACCCCGCCGCGGTGGTTCAGATGAGGCTGCCCAGCGTCGTGGCGATCGGCCCGACGTACGGGGCGACCTTGGACACGGTGTCGGCCACCTTCGTGATGCCACCCAGGATGTCGTCGAAGCCCCAGTCGGCCTCGACGCCGGCTTCGGCGGCGTGCGCGGCGGGCCCGGCGCGGTGCACCGGGGCCGCCTGCATCGGCAGGTTCAGCGTCGGCGTGTTCGTCATCGGTTTTCTCCTTTTCGTGGTGGATTAGATTTCGATCCCGTACCGGGTCGCGAAGCACATCTGCCTGGCCAGCCCGTGCAGTTCGCTACAGGGCCCCTGTGCCGCTTCGACCCCGGCCACGACCGGCGCCGGCCGGTCCCGGCGGACGGGCCTGGCCTGCATCGGCAGGGCCGGCGCGGGCCGGGCCGGTGGGGGGAACAGTGTTTCCATAGCCTCGTCTCCCTTCTCACAGACCACCGAGGAACCGGTGCGCCGGCGCGAGGCTGACCGGCAGGTCGTCGCTGACGTCGATGGTGAACAGGTAGGAGACCCGGGCGCGGCGGTCGTTCTCCGGGTCGAAGAAGGACACCACGACGTCCCAGCTGTCGGAGTCGATGCGGTCGTACGGGCTCTTGGACACGGTGACGGTGTCCAATGTGTACAGACTGCCGCCCTGGCCAGGGACGTAGCTGCCGGAGAGCAGCCCGGTCTTGATCTCGTCGCCGATCATGAAGGCGTTGGTGCCCGCGTAGTTCATCGCCCGGTCCGCCGGGGTCTGCCCGAGGTTGCGGAACTGGTAGTAGACCTTGTCCAGCAGGGCGCGGATGGTCTGCGCGAGCTGGGTGTCGTCGACGGTCTCGGCGATCGACTGCGCCGCCGCCTGGTCCTTGACCGCGCCCACCGCCGCGTGCACCAGCGCGGCCTCGTTCCAGGTGTGGATGCCGGTGCTCTTCACCTCGACCACGGGCACCACCTGGCCGGAGAACAGCCGCACCGTGCGGTTGGTCAGCACGCCGGGGATGGACACGCGGGAGATGAACTCGGCGGAGTCCTCGGGCAGCACCTGGCCCACGATCGCGTCGCGGAACATCCGGTAGACGTGCGAGACCGGGAGCGCCGGCCCGACGGCCACGGATTTGAGCAGGTCCTTCAGCTCGGACTGGCTGCCGTCCACCGCGGCGTCGACCCGGTCCCGCCAGTCCGCGCTCGCCGAAAGTGCCGTCATATCCATGCCGACCGGCATTTCCGCCTCCAGCGCGTAGATCGGGGTGCGCTCGAGGTTCAGCGTCCAGGTCACCTTGTCCGAAGCCCACGGGTTGTCCGTGAGGTAGGCGGCGAGCTGGTTCGGGTCGTAAGGGTTGACCGGGCGGCTCGAGCCGTCTTCGGATACCGGGCGGTCCATCTGCTGGCGGAACCGGTCCCGGCGGGCTTCGGTGCGGTAGTCGAACCCGATCGTGCCGATCGCGTAGATCAGCTGCACCGGCTGACCGCCACCGCACGAGCACGACGAACCGCCTTCGGACGGACGCACGCCTACCGGGGGCGCGGGTGGCGGCGGCGGTTCGGGCGGCGGGGGCGGCGCCGGCTCGCCCGCGGCGGCGACACCGGCCGGGTCCGCCTGCTCGGGCGGCTGCCCCGGCGCCGGTTCGACGGCGATTTCACTTGTGGTCACGGCCGTTCTCCTTCCCCTGGTGACGTGGTCATGTGCGCGGGCGACGTGCAGGCCGCCCGCGAGAAAGCGCTCGCAGGCGCCGTCGCCGGAGGGCTCGCAAGGCGTGGCGGTGTCGAGGATGACCCGGCCGACGCCCGCGGGATCCGGCTGCCAGCCGCCGCGCAGCTGCGCGCTCAGCAGGAGCGCCGCCGCCCCGGACACGAGCGGCGTGGCGAAGCTGCTGCCCGTCAGTTCCCGCACGCCGCCGCCCGGCTCCGCGCCGGCGATCCGTTCGCCGGGCGCCAGTACGCCGTTCCGCCGGTACGCGGTGCCCCAGTTGCTGGATTCCAGCGGCGTTCCGTCCGGCGCCGCCGCCCCGACGGCGAGTACCGAACGCACGGCGCCGGGCACCTGGACGCATTCGCAGCCGTCGTTGCCGGTCGCGGCGACGACGAGCACGCCGTCGTCCGCGCAGTGCCGCAGCGCCTGGGCGAGGATCGAGTCGGGCTCGCCGTCCGGAGTCCGCTCGCCGCCGCTGATGTTGATCACGTGTGCCCCGGCGAGCAGCGCGTTTTCGATGGCCCTGGCCAGATCCAGCTGGGAGACACGGGTCTGCCTCGGCTGCCCGCCGTCCGGGAAGACCGGCACGATCAGGCCGGTGCAGCGCGGCACGAGCCCTTCGACGGGCGAACCCGGCTGTCCGAACAACAGGCTCGCCACGTGCGTGCCGTGCACGGACATCGGGCCGGGGCCCGCTTCGCCGGGGACCAGCGTGTCCAGCCGCGTCAGGTCCGCGCCCGCGAAACACGGGTGCCCCAGGTCGACCGGGCCGTCGAGCACGGCGACGCGGATCCCGGGGTCGCCGAGGAGCTCCTCCCGCTCCACCGCGAGCTCGCCGAGCACCGACCGGGGTTCCATCTCCGCCACCCCCTCCCACGGCGAGTCTCCGGTGCGGCTGTGGCAAAGCCGTGTGCACGTGCGTCCAGGGGACGTCACGCGGGCGTCACGAATCCGTGGCACGGCGCGTATTCCGAAGTGGATCAAAGCTCGCGGGCGCCGGGGCGTGGCCTGCGCGGGGACGCCGGAAAGACGCGGCTGTCACGCGTCGTCGACGCGCCCGCGCCGAAACCGTGGCGCTGCCGGGTATTCCGGCGTGACGAAGCCGAGACGCGGACGCGACGCTCGTTCCGGCCACCTTGGACACCCGTGGATCCCTTGGCGGACAGGGGTTCGCGATGCCTTTGGACTCTAGGATCGGCAGCCGGGGCACGCGAATACTTCGAGCCACTGGGACGGCAGAGCGGGGAGTCGTCATGGCAGCTTCGGACAACGCCGTGCAGCTGGCACTGCTGGGTGGGTTCCTGCTTTCTCATCACGGCAGACCGGTCGCGCTCTCGTCCGGCGCGCAACGGCTGCTGGCATTGCTGGCGCTACAGAACGGCGCGCACCGCGCTGCGGCGGCTACGCAGCTGTGGCCGGACAGCCCGCCTTCGCGCGCCGCGGCGAACCTGCGATCGGCGTTGTGGCGCGGAAGGCGCGTCGGGGCGCAGCCGTTGATCGACGCCGCCGGGCCACGGCTGCGGCTCTCCCCCGCCGCCCGCGTGGACGTGCTGGAAATCCGCGAGCAGGCGACCCGCGGCCTCGGCGAGCCGATACCCCCGCGCGGCGAGTTCGACACGCTGCTGAACGGGCTGAGCCGGGACCTGCTGCCGGGCTGGACGGAGGACTGGCTGCTGCTGGAACGCGAGCGATGGGACCAGATCCGGTTGCACACCCTCGAAGAACTGGCGCAGCACTTGTTGCTGGCGGGCAACCATCTACTGGCGCTGCAGACGGCGCTCGCGGCCATCGCGATCGAGCCGATCCGCGAGACCGCGCACCGCACCGTGATGGAGATCCACATCGCCGAGGGCAACGCGGCCAGCGCGCTCAAGCATTACCAGCGGTATCGGACCGTGCTGCACCGGGAGCTCGGCGTCACTCCTTCGCCGCTGATGGCGGAGCTGGCGCGCACACTGCTGGGCGACTGAGCGTTTCCCCGCGCCGAATACGTGACACGGATGGCGCATTGACGCCCGGCTGTCATGCTGGCTCCATGAACCGACTCCGCCCGGCGGCCTTCCTCGTCCGCGCCTGGTACGAGGACCGGTCCTTCCGCGCCAGGGTCAGCTACTTCCCCGGCCTCGACGGCGGTGGGCAGCCGGCGGTGCAGGCGATCACGGCCGACCCGGCCGAACTGCACGACCAGCTGGACGCGTGGCTGGCCACGCTTGCCCAGCCGGAAGAGGAAACCCGTTAGCGCGGCCCCACACCGAAGGCGCTCGCCGTAACAGACGTTATACAGCGCCTCGCCTCGTGAGCCGCGTCCCGAAGTATCAGCATGCTTGCACTTATCGCCGAATCCGGCCTATGGTGTCAGCATGCTTACGGTCCACTCCGATCCCGCCCGGTTCCGGTCGGTGCTCGGGCACTTCGCCACCGGCGTCGCCGCGATCACGGCTCGTGACGGGGCCGGGAAACCGGTCGGCATGGCGGTTTCCTCGTTCACTTCGGTCTCGCTGAGGCCGCCGCTCGTCGCCTTCCTGCCCGGTAAATCGTCGACGACGTTCCCCGCCATCGCCGCGCACGGGACGTTCTGCGTGAACGTGCTCTCCGCCGGCCAGGAACCGGTCTGCCGCGCGCTCGCGGTTTCCGGCGGGGACAAGTTCGCGGGCCTGGACTGGCGTCCCGGCCCGCACGGCGACCCGGTGCTCGACGGGGTCACGGCGTGGATCGGCTGCACGGTCGAAACGGTGCACGACGCCGGAGACCACTACATCGTGCTCGGCCGCGTCGACGAACTCGACGCGGACCCGGGCTCCTCCCCGCTGCTCTTCTACCGCAGCGGCTACGGGCGGCTCGCTTCCTGAACTCCCGGCGACCTCAAAGGAGAGGCCTGTCATGACCGCACCTTCGGCCCGCACCCTCAGACGCACCACACTCGCCGCCGCGATCGGCAACACGGTGGAGACCTACGACTACGCCGTCTACGGCTTCCTCGCCACCGTGCTCGCCAAGATCTTCTTCCCGGCCGCGAGCCCCGGCACGGCGCTGCTGTCGTCGTTCGCCGTGTTCGGTTCCGCCTTCCTGGCCCGGCCCGCGGGCGCGCTCGTCTTCGGCCCGGTCGCCGACCGGCTCGGGCGGCGGCCCGCGCTCGTCGCGTCACTGCTGCTGATGGCCGGGGTGAGCACGGTCATCGGCCTGCTCCCGGCGACCGCGAGCATCGGCATCGCGGCCCCGATCCTGTTGGTACTGCTGCGTTTCGCGCAGGGACTGGCCGCGGGCGGCGAGTACACCACCGCGCTGATCTACGTCGCCGAATTCGCCCCGCCGCACCGGCGTGGCGCGCTGTCGGCACGGGTGCAGGTGGGCAGCCTCGCCGGCCTGCTCACCGGCGCGATCGTGGTGCTTTCGCTCAACGCGGCGCTCACCACGCAGCAGATGCTGGCCTGGGGCTGGCGCGTGCCGTTCCTGCTCGCGCTGCCGATCGGCGCGGTGGGGCTGTATCTGCGGAGCAAGCTCGGCGAGACGCCGGAGTTCACCGCCGCCCGCACCCCGCGGCAGCGGACATCGTGGAGCGCGGTCCTGCTGCTCACCGGAGTCTCGGTGCTGCACGTGATCGGGTTCTACATGGTGTACACGTACCTGCAGAACTACCTGATCCAGCACCACCTTTCCCCCGTCACGGCCACCACCGTCATCGCCTTCGCGCTGTTCGTCGGGCTCTTCCTCGTGATCGCGGGCGGCAAGCTCGCCGACCGCAAGGGCAAGGCGCCCGTGCTGCTGGGCACGTCGCTCGCGGTGCTCGTGGTGACCTATCCCCTGTTCGCCGCGCTCTCCGCGACGCCGCCGCTGTGGCTGATGGTGTGCTGCACCCTCGTGCTGTCCGCGGGCCCCGCGTTGTACTCGGGCGTCGCGCCGATCACCTACATCGAGCTCGTCCCGGTGCGGGTCCGGGGCAGTGTCGTGGCCTTGTCGTACAACGTCGTCGTGGCCGTGCTCGGCGGTTCCGCGGTGTTCGTCTGCCAGGCGCTCGTCGAGGCCACCGGCGATCCACGCTCCCCCGCCTACCTGCTCCTCGCGGCCGCCGCCGTCAGCGCCGTGGCCGCGGTCGCTTTCGCCCGCCATTCCGCCAAGGAGCCCGATTCCGCCCCCGCACTGGAGACCAGCCGATGAGCACACTGTCCATTCCGGACGCCCGCGCGCTCGCCACCGACGCGATGACCGCCGCCGGGCACACCCCCGCCGAAGCCGCGATCATCGCCGACCACCTGATCGACTGCGAGCTGCGCGGCCTGTCCTTCGGCGGGCTCGCCCGCGCGGTGTCGATCGCCGAACGGGCCGATGGTCCGCGGAGTCCGATGAGGACAGTCGCGGAAACGCCCGTGTCGGCCACGATCGACGGCGGCGACCAGGTGGGTTACCTCGTCGCCGCGCGAGCGCTGGACGTCGCACTCGAAAAGGCGCGGGCGCACGGGATCGCCGTCGTGGGTGCCCGGAACACCTGGTACACCGGGATGTTCTCGTACTACCTGGAGAGAGCGGCCGAGGCCGGGTTCGCCGGGATGATCGCGGGCAGCGGGCCCGCGGCCGTCGCGCCACATGGCGGTACCGAGGGCCGGTTCGGCACCAACCCGATCGCGTTCGGCTTCCCGGCCGAACCGGCGCCGGTCATCTGGGACATCGGGACCTCCTCGGTGATGTACGGCGAAGTCGTGCTCAAATCGCGGCTCGGCGAGGAACTCCGTCCTGGCCAGGCTTTCGACGCCGCGGGCGCACCGACCGTGGACCCGAAGGCCGCACTCGAAGGCGCGTTCACCGTGTGGGGCGGGCACAAGGGTTCCGGGCTCGCCATGGTCGTCCAGCTGCTCGGCATGTTGTCCGGCGCGGCGGCCGATCCGCCGGGGCTGTCCGACTGCGGGTTTTTCGTGCTGCTGCTGAATCCCGGTATGCTGACCGACGCGGGCGACTACCGGAAGCGCGTGACGGAATTCGCCGACTCGCTCCGCGCGACCCGTCCGGCCGAAGGCGGTGACGCGGTGCGGGTCCCCTTCGACCGCTCCGCGGCTTGCCGGGCCGAGACGCTCCGGCGCGGCACCATCGAGGTTCCCGAGCGGATCGTGCACGCACTGCGCGAGATTTCCCATGCCTGACAGCGATTCCTTCACCATCGAACCGTCGTCGTCCGGCCGGATGCTGTGCGGGGGCTGCGTTCCGGACGGCGTCTGCCGCCTCGGCGTCGAACCGCGAGACGGGATGTGGTTCGACGTGACCTGTCCCCGGCACTGGCAGGGTGGGCCCGGGGTGGCGCACGGCGGCTGGATCGCCGCGGCGTTCGACGACGTGCTGAACACCGCCGCGCTGCGCACGGAGCCCCGGATGGTCACGAAATCGCTGTCCGTGGAGTACCTGCGCCCGGTGCCGGTGGACCGGAAACTCGCCGTACTGGCCAGGATCGAGCGGCACGAAGGTCGCGAGTGGACAGTCTCGGCCCGGATGACGCTCGGCGCGGACACGCTGGCCACCGCCCACGCGGAACTGCGCACGAGACGTCCGGACCACTACTCCCGGCACGAGCACTGGCTCGCCGGACTTCCCTTACCCACCAACGAGAACTAGAGGAGGACAGCATGGTCGACTTCTTTACCGGCCTGCAACCACTGGAGGCCGACGAGACCGACCCGGGACCGATGCTGGAGCGGGTCCGCGAACTGGATCGCTCCGAGGTGATCGACCGCGTGCTCATCGGCTACTCGTCGACGTGGCCGCACAACCACGCCACCGCGCCGTTCGCGCTGGCGGCGTCGGAGAAGTTCTCGCCGATCGTCGCGCACCGGCCCGGGGTGATGCCGCCCGTCGCCGCAGCCCGCTACTTCGCCACGCTCGACGTGCTTGCCCGGGGCAGGCTCGCGATCAACGTGGTCGTCGGCGGTTCCGACAAGGACCTCCGGCGCGAATCCGACGACCTGCCCAAGGCCGAGCGCTACCGGCGCGCCGTCGAGTACCTGGACGTCGTCCGGCGCACCTGGACCGCGACCGAGCCCTTCGACCACCACGGCGAGTACTACACGGCCGAGGCGGTCAAGATCCTCACCAGGCCGGTGCAGGGCGAGGTGCCGATCTTCATGGGCGGCGAGAGCGACGAGGCCGTGGACTTCGGTGCCCGACACGCGGATCTGTACATGCTGTGGGGAGAACCGTTCGCGGGCACCAAGGAACGCATCGACCGGGTCAACGCGGCGGCCGGACGCTATCAGCGGGAGATGAAGTTCTCCCTGAGCCTGCGGTTGTTCCTCGGCGACACCGATGACGAGGCGTGGGCGAAGGCGCGGGCGGTGGAGCGGCAGATCGCCGAGGCGTCCGGGAAGTTCCTGCGCTCGTCGTCCACCGACACCTCGGTGGGGCGGCAGCGCGCGCTGGCGCTCACCGACGAGGAGCTGCACGACGACTGTTTCTGGACCGGGCTCACCAAACTCCTGGGTGGCTTCGCCAACTCGCAGGCGCTCGTCGGCACCGAGGAGCGCATCCTGGACACCCTGGGCCGCTACCGCGACCTCGGCGTCGGCGCGTTCCTGGTGAGCACCGGCGCGGAGGCCGCGTGGGACCCGGCGCTCGAAGGATTCCTGGCGCGGGCCAAGAAGGAGCTGGCATGACGGCAACGATCGCCGACGGCACGGTGAGCGGGCTGATCGCCGAACGCGCGGCGGCCCACCCGGACAAGACAGCGCTCGTGTTCGGCGAGACCGAGTTGAGCTACGGCGAACTCGACGAGGTCACCACGTCGGTGGCGCGCGGGCTCGTCGCCGCGGGCGGCGCGCCCGGCACGTCCGTCGGGGTGTTCCTGCCCAACCGGCCCGAGTACCTCTACGCCGTGCTCGGCATCGCCCGCGCCGGGCTGGTCGAGGTGCCGGTCAACACCGCCTACAAGGGCTCTTTCCTCGACCACGCCCTGAACAGCACGGACGTGCGGATCCTGGTCACCGAAGCGGCGTTACTCGACCTGGTGGCCGAGCTCCCGGAGGTGCCCGCCGCGCTGCGCACGGTCGTGCTGCTCGACGAACCGCGCCGCGTGCCTGCCGGGGTGAACGTGCTGAGCTGGAAGGAACTCCTGCACTCCGGGAGTCCCTCGCCGCTGCCGGTGGTCACGCCAGGAGATCCGTTCGCGATCCTGCTGACGTCGGGCACGACCGGGCGCAGCAAGGGCGTCGTCGTGCCGAACCTGATGCCGCTGGTCGGCGGGCGGGAATGCGCTCAGCAGATGGGCACGACCGCGGACGAGCGGCTCTACACCTGCCTGCCGCTGTTCCACGGGGCCGCGCAGATCAACATCTCCCTCCACTGCTTCTGCGCGGGCGCCACGCTGGTGCTCGGCCGCCGCTTCAGCGCCAGCGGGTTCTGGGACGAAGTGCGCGCGCACCGGGTCACCCAGTTCAACGCGCTGGGCTCGATCCTGCCGATGCTGCTGGCGCAGCCACCGTCCGAACGCGACCGTGAGCACCAGGTGCGCAAGCTGTTCGCCGCGCCCGCGCCGGCCCAGATCCTGCACCCGTTCGAGGAGCGGTTCGGGGTGCACATCGTCGAGGGCTACGGGCTCACCGAGATCAAGAACGTGCTCTACAACCCTTTGGACGCCAGGAAAGTCGGCTCGATCGGGCTGCCGACGGAGAGCTCGGTCCTGGAGGTGCACGACGAGTCCGGGAACCGCGCCGCGCCCGGGCAGGCCGGGGAGATCGTCTACCGGCCGAAGCTGGCGAACATCATGTTCTCCGGCTACCACCGGGACCCGGCCGCGACGGTGGCGACGATGCGGGATCTGTGGTGGCACACCGGGGATCTCGGCTACACCGACGAAGACGGCTACTTCTACTTCATCGACCGCAAGAAGGACGCGCTGCGCCGCCGGGGCGAAAACATCTCGTCGCACGAGGTGGAATCGGTGCTGCTCGCGCATCCCGGGGTGGTCGCGGCCGCCGCCGTCGCCACGCCGTCGGAGCTGGGCGAGGACGAGGTGCTCGCCGTACTGCAGGTCGAACCGGGGCAGCGGCTGGACTTCCGCGCGCTGTTCGAGCACTGCGACCGGGCGATGCCGCATTTCATGGTGCCGCGCTACTACAAGGCGGTCGAGGAGATGCCCGCGACGCCGACCGGCAAGGTCCGCAAGAACGCCGTGCGGGAGCTGGGCCGCGAAGGCGCCTGGGACGCGCAGGCCGCCGGACTGAAACCGACCCGCCATGTCTGAGGAGATCCCGGTGCGCATCAGGGAAATCGCCCCACGCCTGACTTTCCAGGACCACGTCGTGGCGACCGAGGTGAAACTGGAGCTGGTGCGGCGGCTCGTTTCGGCCGGGGTGCGGTCGTTCGAGCTGTCGTCGTTCGTGCGGCCGGATCTCGTGCCGGGGCTGGCCGATGCGGCCGAAGTGTTCGCGGCCGCAAGGGAAATCCCCGGGCTCACGCTCGATTGCTGTGTCGGCAACGCGCGCGGCCTCTCGCGTGCGGCGGACGCGGGCGCGGACAGCGCGTACTTCCTGCTGTCGGCCGACGAAGAGTTCGCCCGCGCCAACATCGGGCGGTCCACCGGGGAGTCCCTGGCGGAGCTGGGCCGGATGACCTCGGTCCCGGGGATCACGCTGGGCACGTACGTGATCTTCGCGTGGGGCGGCCCGTCCGGCCCGGCGCGCGGGGCGGAGGAGTTCGAGCCGCTGGCGCGGCGGCTGCTCGACCTCGGCGTGGACCGGTGGATCCTGGCCGATTCGTCGGGGTACGCGGCGCCGCCGCAGATCCGCGCGCTCGTCGAGGCCGCGCTGGAGTTCGTGGCGGGCGAGAACCTGTCGGTGCAGATCCACGACGGACGCGGGATGGGGCTGGCCGCGTTGCCCGCGCTGGTCGAGCTGGGTGTCGGGACGATCGACACATCGCTCGCGGGCAGTGGCGGTCATCCCGCGATGCCCGGGTCGCAGGGCGGCGGGCTGTGCACCGAGGACGCCGTGCAGCTGCTCGAACTCTCCGGCGTGCGAACGGGAATCGACCTGGGGCGGCTTGTCGATGCGGCGAACTGGCTCGCCGAAGAGGCCGGCGCGCCCGCGAAGGGTTTCGTGCGGCACGCCGGTCCGGTTCCCGGTGCCGGGGAACGCGCGCGGCCGGTGGCCTTCACCTGGTGAGTCCGGCTTGTACGCTGGGCCGGTGACAGAACGTGGCGCACCCGACGAGGACGCGGTCGAGGAGGCGGGCTACCTCCTCGACGCCGTCACCCGGCTCCAGCGTGCCGTCGAGCGGATCGGCAACCTCCGGCTGCGGCCGTGGGAGATGACCATGTCGAGCTATGTGGCGCTGCGGATCCTGGCCGGGCGGCCGGATCTCACGCTCGGCCAGCTCTCGCGGCGGTGCTTCGTGCGGCCGCAGACCATGACGCGGATCGTCGCGCAGCTGGAGAAGCGGGAGTTCGTCGAGCGCAGCCCGCACCCGCACAACAACAGCGCGATCTCGCTGGCGGTGACGGAGCTGGGCCGGCGGATGCTGCGCGAGATGAGCGACGAGGTGGACAAGGTCACCACGACGGTCACGAGCGCGCTGGGCCCCGGCGAGGTCGCGAAGTTCAACACCACCCTCCGCGACTGCGCGGTCCGCATCGAGACCGAGGCCGCGGAACTGTCCAAAAAGGAGTGATCAGCCTGGTGGGGTGGCTGGTGGCGGCGGCTGGTGGCGGCCGCACGGGACCACGCGCGTGCCCCTGGCGGCACGGCGGCACGGCGACCGATCACGGCCGCACCCCGATGCCCGCCACCCGCCTGGCCCGCCCGGCAGATCACGGCAACCACCCAATCCCCGCCACCCGAACACCACCCGCGCGACCCACCCGGTCGGCGGCCGCCGCGATCCACCGCGACCGCCGCGCCGCTAGTGGCCGTCCAGGAAACCGGCCATTGTGGTGGCCAGGCCGGGGTGTACGGCCGCGCCCCAATGCCCGCCCGGCAGCACGGCGTGCGTCGCGTCCGGGAGGGCGGCTGCCAGCTCCTCCACGGACGCCGCGCGAGAATCCTGTGCGCCCGCCACCACGAGCGCGGGCGTCCGGATCGCGGCGACCTCCTCCTTCGTCGTCGGCACGAGCGAGTCCAGCACATGCACCAGCGCGGTCAGGTCGGCGCCACTCTCCCGCAGCCGCTGGGCCGTCTCCCAGTCCGGCGAGCCGGGCCCTGCCGGTGCCTTCGCGATGCGGCGGATCGCATCGCCGGCCCCGCCGCGTTCCCCGGCGACCTGCCGCATCCCCTGGCCGCCGATGATCGCGCGCCCCGGCGTGGCGCCGCGCACGAGCATCCGGACCACGACGCGCCCGCCGAGCGAGTAGCCGCCGAGGTCGTAGCCGGTCAGCCCGAGGTGCCGGACCAGCGCGAGCCCGTCGTGGGCCAGGATGTCGCGCGGGTACGCGGCCGGGTCGTGCGGGCGCGCGCTTTTCCCGTGGCCGCGCAGGTCCGGCATGATCACCCGGTGCCCGCGCGCCGCGATGGTCTCGGCGTGCCCGGTCGCGATCCAGGCGCTGGGGGCGTCGGCGGTGAGTCCGTGCAGGAGGATCAGCGGCCTGCCCGCGCCGGTTTCCCGGTAGGCCAGGGGCACGCCGTCGTGTCCTGCGAACTCGTGCACGGGCAGCTCGGTCACCCCGAGAACCTACCGGGTCACTTCCTGCCGGGACATCCGCCCGGCAAGCACCTGCACGCCGTCGCCGGACAGCTCGTCCAGAGCCGCCCCGCGGCCGGTGATCGCCAGCAGCAGCGCCTCGCCCGGACCGCGGACCTCGGGGCCGCGCCCGGCCGACCAGCCGAGATCGGTGGCCAGCAGCCGCAGTCCCCGCGCACGCCAGAAGGCACCGACCGGCGGGCGATCCGGGCGAACGGGAGCGCCCGCAGCAGGCGTTCCCGCGGGATCTCCCGCGGTTTGCCCAGCGGGCGCCGGACATCCTGGTGGTGCGTCATCCCGTCGAGGAGCGCGATCCGGCCACCGAACGCGGCGGGGAGACCGCGCGGGCGGGTGTGCGCGCGGAGTGTCGCGACGAGTTGTTCCGGGGTGCGCCGGGCAAGCCGCGCAACGCCGAGAGCGTTGATCCGGCTCAGCGACAACCGTCCGCGTGCGAACTGGGATCCCAGCTGCGCCAAGGACAATTCGTCGTAACTGATCATGTGCGCGACGACCTCGCGTACCGGCCAGGCCCGGAAGCTACCCCGGGACGGAGGTCCGCGCGGGCATTACGTCCAGATCGGACAGAACGAGCACCGCGCCCAGCGCGAGCACACCACCGGCGACCCCGACCACCGCGATCGCCCTGCCGATGACCGGCGCGGTGGCGGCCACGAGCACACTCTGTCCCAGCGCGAGCCCGGCGCTGCCGCCGAACTGCTTGATCAGGTTGAGCCCCGCGGTCGCCGAGCCGACATCCGCGCGGGGCACCGACATCTGCGCCGCGATCGCCACCCCGCCCATCGCCGGCGCGGTACCGGCGCCGAGCAGCACGGCACAGAAAATGGTGCCCCACAAGGGAAGGACCCCGATCAGGGCCAGCACCGCCGACGACGCGGCCACCAGCACCGCGCCACCGGCGAGCAGCCCCTTGACCCGCCCGGTCCGCAGCACGAGCAGCGCCGTGACCCGGTTCCCGGCGAGCATCCCGGCCAGCAGCGGCAGCACCATCAGCCCGGACTCGGTCGCCCCGAACCCCCGCGCCTGCTGGAAATACAGCGACAGGAACAGCCCGGCGGGCAGGGACGCCGCGGTGAACAGGAAACCCGCCGCGGTCACGGCGCTGTAGTCCCGGCGGCCGAACAAGCGCAGTGGCATGATCGGCACGGCCGCCCGCCGCTCGACGAACACGAAGGCGCCGAGCAGCACCGCCCCGGCCGCGAAAACGGCCACGCCGAGCGAGTTCGTGAGCGCCACCAGCATCAGCGAAATCGCGCCCGTCAACAGGAAAACGCCCGCGAAGTCGAACCGCCCGGTGTCCCGGCCTGCCCGTGGCTGATGCGGGAGGAGCACCGTGAGCGCGCCGATCGTGAGCGCGCCGATCGGCAGGTTCACGAGGAAGATCCACCGCCAGCCCAGGTGGTCGGTGAGCAGCCCGCCTTCCAGCGGGCCGCCGAGCAGGCTCACCGTCATCAGCCCGGCGAGCAGGGTCTGCATCCGCATCATCCCGGTGGAGCGCTCCGGCGGGTACAGGTCGCGCACGAGCGTCATCCCCACCGTGAGCAGCGCGCCCGCGCCGAGGCCCTGCACGACCCGGAAGGCGATCAGCTGCGGCATGTCCCCCGCGAGCGCGCACAACCCCGAACCCGCGAGGAACAGCGACAACCCGGCCAGCAGCGGGATCTTCCGGCCGTGCAGGTCGGCGAGCCTGCCGTAGACCGGGATGGTCACGGTGGAGACCAGCAGGTACGCGGTCGTGACCCAGGTGAGGCTGCGTTCGCCGTGCAGCTGCGCGGCGATCTTGGGCATCGCGGTGCTCGTCGCGGTGCCGTCCAGCGCGCTGAGCAGCACACCGGCCAGTGTCGCCAGGAGGATGAGGAGTCTGCGGCGTTCCGTCATAGGTCAAGTTTGACCGGTCATATTCGACCTGTCAAAGATGGGCATCATGTCCTTGCGCCACGCCGTCCTCGCCACCCTGCTGCCCGGCCCGCAGAGCGGCTACGACCTGGCGAAGAAGTTCGACGAAGTGATGCGCGGCGTCTGGTACGCGCGCCGCAACCAGATGTACGGCGAGCTCGCGAAGCTGACCGAAGCCGGTTTCGCCGAGGAGGTCGCCGAAGGGCCGCGCGGCAGGCGGACGTACCAGGTCACCCCGGCGGGCCGGGCGGAGCTGCGCCGGTGGCTGGTCGAGGAGAAGCCCGACCGGACCGTGCGCGACGAGTCGATGCTGCGCGCGCTTCTGGTGTCCACTTTGGACCGTGACGACGCGCTTGCCGTGCTGGAGCGGGAAGAGCGGGCGCTCAACGCGGAGTTGAAGCCGTTGCGGGCTTACCTGGAGGAGCTGTCCCGCGCGGAGTCGCCGACGGATCCGCAGGCGATGGGGCTGGATCTGCGAGCCAGGATGCTGCAGGCGATGCTGGACTGGATCGCCGAGGCCAGGCGCCGCGTCGACGCCGGCTGAACCCCCTCAGGCCGCCGCCCTCAGGTGATCGCGCAGCTCCCTCGCGACCCGCGCCATCAAGGCTTCCGCTTCCGGTTGGATCGCGGCCGGGACCCGGGATTCGGTGAGCGCGGCGACGGCGAACGTCTGCCCGTCGGCGTGTCCGACGACGCCGACCTCGTGCCGCAGGTTCAGCAGCGTCCCCGTTTTCGAGGCCCAGTTCGTCGCGTCGGACCGGAAATCCGGGCTGATCCGGTGCAGCAGCAGGTTTTCCGCCATCAGCGCCCGCACTCGCGCGGCCACGGGCTCGTCGATCTTCGACGGCGTCCAGAGCGCTTCGAGCAGGTCGGTGTACGCGCGCGCCGAACCCGCGCTAGCCCGGCTGATGTCCAGCTGGGGCACCGGATGCCCCTGGCCCGCGGTCGCCGCGCCGATAGCGAGGGAGTGCGCGAGGTGGACGTCGGCGGCGTCGAACCGTTCGGCCGGGGTGTCGCTCAGCTCGCCGAGCTGGTTGCGCACGCTGATGCCTTCGATGCCCCAGTCCCGCACCTGCCGGGCCACCTCCGCGGGCGGCGTCAGGCCGAACAACGCATCGGCGGCCGTGCCGTCGCTGACCGCCATCATCAGGTACAGCAGGTCTTCCACCGCGATGCTCGCCGGATGCCGGAACCGCGACAGGCCCGGCGTGGCGGCAACGCCCGGCGTCACCTCGACCCGGGTGGCGCCGTCCAGGTCGCCGCGGTGGATGCGGTCGAGGGTGGCCGCGGCGAGCGGGATCTTGATCAGCGACGCGGTCGGGTACTGGACGTCGGGGTCGATGCCGATCTCCTGCCCGGTGCGCAGGTCTCGCACGAGGAACGAGCCGCGCAGCCCGCCCTCGTCCAGTTCGTCCCGCAGCCGCAGCAGCAGCGCTTCCGTGTTCACCGGTCCTCCCCCTTCGCCCCCAGGCAGCGAGCTATCCCCGACCGTAGCCGCGTGCGCAGGTTCCCCGCGTCCTCGCCCAGCCCCGCCACCACGTCGAACCCGCGCGCGAGCTTGACCCCGCCCACGGGACGCCATGCCAGGCCGAGCTCCCTGGCCTGATCCGCCGAGCACAGCAGCAGATCCGCGGAGCGGAACACGCTCGCCGCGGCGGACGTGATCGACTCGGCGACGGCGACCTGCGACGGCTGCAACCCCACCGAATCCCGGGCGCGCAGCACGCGGTCGCGGATGTGCGGGACGTCGTCCTCGGGCTGGATCCACACGCGACGGCGCGGGCCACGCCCGGACCGCCCACCGCGCAGGGTTTCCAGGTGGATCACGGCCGCGTCCGGCTCGGCCTCGCTCGCCAAACCGAGTGGCACCACCCAGACGCCTTCCTCCGCGGGCACGGCGGTGAGCGCCGCGCGGACTTCGTGAGTGCGCACCAGCTCTGCTCGTTCGCCAGGCGCCGCAGTGCGGAACTCGAGGAACACGTCGAGCGCGCGGGCGTCGGCGTCGAGCTCAGCCAGGTCGCGGGTGGTGCACGTGTCCGGAACGGCCAGCAGCAACGGCCGCAGCTTCGCTCGTTTCGCGTCGTGCTCCAGCGCGTCGGCCAGGTGTACGAGCCGCTTGGCCGAGGGCAGCATGTCGCGTCCGAACGGCGTCAGCCTGGCCTGGCGGGTGGAGCGGTCGAACAGCCGCTCGCCGAGGTGCTTCTCCAGCGCCGCGATGCGCCGGCTCGCGACGGGCTGGGGGATGCGGGCGACGGCCGCGCCCGCCGTGAAGCTGCCCGCCTCGCTCACGCTCACGAATGCCCGGCAACCGCCGATCAGATCCACGAGCAGAGTGTATGCGGATTCGGCATCAAAGTGCAGATTTCTGTCTTGGACGACATGAGACCTGGTGGGAAGACTACGGGCACAGCCGTTTTGGAAAGGAATGTCCGTGTCGCACACCCTTCGCCGACGCCCTGTCCGCGTCACCCTCGTCGCGCTGGCGCTCGCTTCGGCCACCGCGTGTTCCGCCGTGCCTGCCGCCGCCCCGCCTGCGTCGCATCAGCTGCAGGATTTCCAACAGCTCGAAGCGACGTTCGGCGCGCGGCTCGGCGTGTACGCGGTGGACACCGGCACCGGCCGCACGGTCACCTACCGCGCCGACGAGCGCTTCCCCTTCGCGTCCACCTACAAGGCGCTGGCCGCGGGCGCGGTCCTGCAACGGGAGCCGCTCGAAGAGCTGGACCGGAAGATCACCTACGGCTCCGGCGACCTGGTGAACTACTCCCCGGTGACCGAAAAGCACGTGGCGGACGGGATGAGCCTGCGCGACGTGATGGACGCCGCCCTGCGCTACAGCGACAACACCGCGGGCAACCTGCTGTTCGCCGAGCTGGGCGGGCCGGCCGGGTTCACCGCCGCGATGCGTGCGCTCGGCGACACCACCACCCAGTCCGACCGCCGCGAAACGGAACTCAACGAGGGCACGCCCGGCGACCTCCGCGACACCAGCACCCCGCGCGCCCTGGCCGACGACCTGCGCGCGTTCGGGGTCGGGAACGCCTTGCCGGACAACAAGAAGAAGGTTCTGCTGGACTTCATGCGCGCCAACACGACCGGCGGCGAGCTCATCCGCGCCGGGGTGCCGCAGGGCTGGCAGGTCGCGGACAAAACCGGCAACGCGAGCTACGCGACACGCAACGACATCGCCGTGGTGTGGCCGCCGCAGGGCGCGCCGATCGTCGTGGCGATCCTGTCGACCAAACCCGCGAAAGACGCCGGGTACGACAACAAACTGATCGCGCAGGCGGCGAGCACAGCGCTCGGGTCGTTCCTGTGAAGACCTGACAGCGGCGTGCCAGCGTCGTGTGCGCCGGCTGCCAGCGGGCGGCGCCAGTCTTGGCGTGCAAGGAAAACCCCGAGTTTGAGGAGTCTCCAGTGCACACCCCGGTCACGATCATCGGCGCCGGACTCGGCGGGCTCACGCTGGCGCGCGTCCTGCACGTCCACGGCATCCCGGCCACGGTCCACGAGGCCGAGCCCTCCCCCGCCGCGCGCGCCCAGGGCGGAATGCTCGACATCCATGACTACAACGGGCAGCTCGCCGTCGAGGCGGCGGGCCTGATGGACGAGTTCCGCGGCATCGTCCTGGAGGGCCGCCAGGCGATGCGGGTGCTGCGGCCGGACGGCACCGTCCTGGTCGACAAGGCCGACGACGGCACGGGCGGGCGTCCCGAGGCACAACGCGGTGAGCTGCGGCAGATGCTGCTCGACTCGCTCCCGCCCGGCACTGTCCACTGGGGGCACAAGGTGAGCGGCGTCCGCGCACTCGGCAGCGGACGGCACGAGGTGACCTTCGCCGACGGCAGCACCGTCGTCGCGGATCTGCTGGTCGGGGCGGACGGCGCGTGGTCGCGCGTGCGTCCGCTGCTGACGGACGTGACGCCCGAGTACGCCGGCACGGCGTTCGTCGAGACGTACCTGTTCGACGCCGACACCCGCCACCCGGCCGCGGCGAAGGTGGTCGGCGGCGGCTCGCTGATGGTGCCGGGAGAGGACGGGAAACTCATCGGCGCGCACCGGGAGAAGGGCGACACGCTCCACACCTACGTGACGCTGACCGAGTCGCTGGAATCGCTCGATTTCCCTGATCCCGCAACGGCCATCGAGCGAGTCGCGCGGAAGTTCGATGGCTGGGCGCCGGAACTCGTCGCGCTGATCACCGAGACGGACACCGCGCCGGTCCTGCGCCCGCACTACGGCCTGCCGACCGGGCTGCGCTGGGACCGGATCCCGGGCGTGACTCTCGTCGGCGACGCGGCACACCTCTCGCCCCCGGACGGCGAAGGCGCCAACCAGGCCATGCTCGACGGCGCCGAACTCGCCAAGGCGCTCGCCGCGCACCCGGGCGATGCCGAGGCCGCGCTCACCGCGTACGAGCAGGAGATGTACGTCCGCGCCGAAACCCCCATCGACGACGAGTTCCTCCTGGAAAGCCTCTTCGGCGACGACGTCCCACAGGAACTGGCCGCCACGTTCACCGCTGTCCGGGAGGACATGCCCTAGCCTCCTCCCTCGGCCGTGTTCGCCGCTCCCGTCCGCATGTTGGCCCCTCACGCCCGCATGTTGGCCCCTCACGTTGGCGTGTTGGCCCCTCACGTCCGCATGTTGGCCCCTCACGTTGGCGTGTTGGCCGCTCACGTCCGCGTGTTCGCCCCTTCGGCGGGCGTGCTGGCAGCTCACGTTCGACCCTCCCGTTGGCATATTTGCCCGTCACGTCGATGCGTTGGCCCCTGGCGTCAGCGGACTCGCCAACACACGAACCGGAACGGCCAACACACCGACCGGGACGGCCAACACGCGCACGGGAGGGGCCAACATGGCGGGGCCGGCCTGGTTGGCTAGCTGTTGAGGCGGGCGGCCAGCTCCGCCCGGGAGCGGATGCCGAGCTTCGCGTAGACGCGGGTCAGGTGGTATTGGACCGTTTTGGTGGACAGGTACAGCTCGGTGGCGACGTCGCGATTGGACAGTCCTTTCGCGACCAGCCGCGACACCGCCGTCTCCTGGGGGGTCAGCTCGTCGTGGCCGCGTTCGCCGCGGGGCAGGTGGACGCCGCCCGCCTTCAGCTCTCGGTCGCATTTGTCCACATAGGTCACCGCGCCGAGCGCAGCGAACGTCTCGCGCGCGGTGGTCAGCGCCTCGTCGGCTTCGCGGCGTTTCCCGGCGCGGCGCAGGATCTGGCCCCGGGTGAACTCGATCCGCGCGCGGTCGTAGCGCAGCGGCAGGCCTTCCAGCAGCTCCAGCGCCACCCCGAAACTGGCCTTCGCGCGATCGAGTTCACCGGTGGTGCCTTCGAGCCTCCCCCGGGCCGCCGCGAGCCGGGCGCGAGCCGAGGCCAGCCCGCGCTCGGCGGCGAGTTTCTCGTGCGGGACAAGGAAAGCGTCGGCCTCGGCGTAGCGGCCGTCGATCACCAGAGCGTGCGCGTACATGTCCGCCCACGGCCACTGGCCCGGCTCGTCGATCGAGCATCCGACCCGCGGGCTCGTCAACGGCCGCAGCGCGCGCAGCACGGCCGCGGCGTCGGTGCGCACCTCGGCGAGCTGGGCGCGTGCCAGGCACAGCGGCACGCGCATCATCTCGTAGTCGTCGGGGCCGGAATCGGCGCGGCGCAAGGCTTCCGCGGCGAGTTCGGTCTCACCGCGCAGCGCGTGCACGGCGACCGCCGTCCACTGCAGCAAGGGCCCGACGAGCGCGATGCCGCTGTGGTCGAGCACAGCTTGCGCTTCGCGGACGGTGTGCACGGCGTCGTCCCAGTCGCCGGTGAGGAACCGCGCGCGGGCGAGCCACGCGCCCGCCCACAGCGAAATCCGGCTGGACCCGCCGAGAACCGTGGTGGGGACGGAACTTTTGAGATCCGCCTGCGCTTCGTCGACCGCGTCGCGGGTCAGCCCGACCCAGCCGCGCGCCATCACGATCCGCTGGGTCTGCGCGCCATGCTGGACGCGCTCGGCCAGTTCCGTGTACTCCCGCAACGCTTTCTCGGCCTCGCCGCGCCCGGCCAGGCCCAGCCCGCGGATCGCCGCCGCCTCCACCGCGGCGGGTTCGTCGGCGCCCGTGAAGGCGATCGCGCGGTCCGCCCACGTGACAAGATCGCCCGGACGGCAGCACGACAGGAAATGCAGCACGTAACGCTGGCAGATCAGCGCCGCGACATCCGGTTCTCGCTCGGCGTTCACCAGCGCCCACGCGCGCGCGAGCCGCGCTTCGGCCTCGGCGCGGCGGCCGCGCACGATCGCCAGATAGCCGAGAACCGCGTTGCGGAGCGGGGTTTCGCGCAGGCCCTCGACTTCGGGCACCAGCGCTCCGGCGCCGAGTACGTCCCCGGCGCCGATCAACGCGTCCACCGCCCGAGTCAGCCTGCTTTCGCGCTGCAGCCTGTCTTCCGTCAGCCGCGCGGCATCGCTGAGCAACGAAGCCGCGACGCCCCAGGCGCCGTCGGCCGCGCGCACTCCGGCGAGTTCGTCGAGTTCGTCGGCGAGCGCGGCGTCGGGCAACGGCGTCGCCGCGACGAGCAGCCGCAGTTTCCGCACCGGGTCGTCGACCAGCTCCGCGGCGCGGCGATGCAACTCCGACGCCGTGGCGGGGCCGAGCGCCACCAGCATGGCGGCGCGCACCATCGGGTCCGCGGGCGCCAGTTCGGTGAGCCCGCGCGGCCCGAGCGCGACCAGTCCCGTGCCGCATGCTTCGTCGAGCACTGCCAGCAAATCGTCCTGGACCCCGGCCAGCAACGCCGCATCCCGCACGGCTGTCGCCGGGCCGAGCACGGCCACCGCCTCCACGATCCGCCGCGCCTGAAGCGAACAGCCCGCGAGCGCCTCACCGACGCGCGCCGCCACCCCGGCGGGCGCGGGCAGGTCGGGGTCGAACCGGCTCCAGATGTCGCGCGGCGCCTCGGCGAGCAGATCCACGACGTGGCGCGGGATCCCTCCGGTGTGTCTGGTGAGCCGCTCCGCCATCGACGCGTGCAGGAGGATTCCCCGCGCCGCGGCCAGTTCGCCCACCGCGACGGCGCTGAGCGGAGCGAGCGGTACCTCCGCCGTGGCGGCCTGCCGCAGCAGATCCGTCGCGGCGGGAGCGGCCGCGACGATCAGCAACCGCGCTTTCGGATGATGACGAACGGTCGACGCCAGCGCCCGCACGGACTCGGCGTCGGCCCACTGCGCGTCGTCCACCACCGCGAGCGTGCCGCTTTCGCTTGTCACGGCGGCGATCCCGGCCGGGTCCGTGCCGATCCCCGGCACGAGCTGATCGGCGACCGCGTACGCCCGCTCGCTCTCCCAGGGCGTGGCCGTCGCACGGCGGACCGGTCCGGGGTGGGCGGCGGCGAACGCCTCCAGCAGCGCGCTCCGGCCCACCCCTGGCGGACCCGTGACAAGGACGAAGCCCGCCTCTCGCCGCAGCGCGGCGAGCGCGTCGTCACGGCCGATCAGGGCGCCATCGCTCACCTCATCACGATAGCCGCGTGGGGGCTTCACCCCTGGTCGCCGCCCGCGACGGGCAAAACCGTGCCGGTGACGTACGAGGCCTCGTCGGAGGCGAGGAACGCGATCGCGGCCGCCTGCTCGTCCAGCGTGCCGTACCGCTTCAGCAGCGAAGACCGCACTGTCTGGTCGATGTGCGCCTGGAACCACGCCTGTTCCCGCGGGGTTTCCGCCACCGGCGTGCCCCGGGAAATCCGGCGCGGCGGCGCCTCCGTGCCGCCCGGCGCGGTGCCGACCACGCGCACGCCGGCCTCGGCGTACTCGAAGGCGAGCGACGCGGTGAGCGCGTTGATCCCGCCCTTGGCCGCCGAATACGGGACCCGGTGGATGCCGCGGGTGGCCGCCGAGGACACGTTGACGATCACCCCGCCGCCGGCCGCGACCATCGACGGCAGCACCGCGTGGCAGGCGTAGAGCGTGGTCAGCAGCGAACGCCGGACCTCGGCCTCGATCTGCGCCGGCGTGAACTCGGTGAACGGCTTGAAGTTGATCGCCCCGCCCACGTTGTTGACCAGCACGTCGACCCGGCCGAACCGGTTCACCGCCGCCTCGGCCACCGCCCGCGCGCCTTCCGGGGTCTCCAGATCGGCGAGCACGGCCAGCGCGTCGTTCGGCAGCTGCGCCGGCAACTCGGTCACCAGGTTCGCGCGGTCGGCCAGCACGAGCAGCCCGCCCTCGGCGCTGATCCGGCGGGCGGCCGCCTCACCGATGCCCTGCGCGGCGCCGGTGACCACCACGACCTTGCCCGCGAACCGCCCTGGCGTGACGAACTTCGGCCCGCTTTCCGTGCCCGCCATCGCGCGCCGGGTGGTGATCTTGGACCGCTCCGCGTGCTCGGCGACCAGCCGCCGCGCGGTGGCCCGGTCCCCCGCCTCGAACGCGGTGACGATGTCGAGGTGGTCCTGCGTGCAGCGCGGATGGCACCAGGTGGCGCGGCGCAGGGTTTCTTCCATGTGCCCCTTCACGCCGAGCGCCTGGTACGCCTGCAGCAGATGCTCGTTGCCGGTGAGCGTGAACAGGTAGTCGTGGAAGGCCGCGTTCGTCTCGGTGTAGGCCGCCGCGTCGACGAACCGGTCACCGTCCACATAGGGCACCGTCGCCTCGGCCAGCAAGCGGTAACCCGAAAGCTGGGACTGCGAAAGCCTGCCGATGGTGATCTCCACGGCCCCCAGTTCGAGCGCCTGCCGGGCCTCGAAGACGGCGTCGGACTCGTGCACCGACGGGTGTTCCTCGCCGATCTCGTACCCGCGCGGCGCCGCCAGCGGCTCGATCCCGGCGCCGGGCAGCATCTCCTGTCCGGCGATTTTCCTTGCCACGGCGGGAAGTTCGGGCTCACCAGGGTCGAGAAGGCGACTCCCCGACCCGGTGCCGGGCCACAGGCGCTGCCCCGCGATCGAGGCCGCGGCGGCAGCCTCCTCGGCCGGCACGCGCGGGGACTGGGCGCGCAACGGCTCGAGCTCGATCGCGGGGAACAGCGCCTGCCCCGCCACGCCGCGGCCACCCGGAACCGCGGGCGCAGGCAGGTCTGGGGCCGGTTCGGGAACCGGCTCGGGCTCGGGCTCCGCTTCGGCGACGGGCGCGGCGACGGATGCGGCCACGGGCGCGGCGGCGGCCGAGAGCGCGAACTTCTCGTAGTAGAAACCGGTCGGCTCCACCCCGCGCTCGGCGAAGTGCTTCCGCACGGCCTCGACCATCGGCGGCGGCCCGCACAGGTACACCGCGACGTCGCCGCCGTAGAGGTGCTCGTCGCGGATCAGGCTGGTGACGTACCCCTTGTTGGGCGCCGCACTGTCCGGATCGGACACGCAGTAGTCCCACGTCAGCCCTTCGACCTGGGCGGCGAGCTCGGCGAGGGTGCCGGTCTCCACCAGGTCGTCGTCGGTGCTGACGCCGTAGATCAGGTGCGCGGGGCGCGTCGAGCCCGCGGCCCGCATCGTCCGCACGATCGACAGGATCGGCGCCAGCCCCGTCCCGCCCGCGAGCAGCAGCACCGGGCGTTCGGTCTCGCGCAGGAAGAAACTGCCGTTGGGGCCGGTGAATTCGAGCTCGTCCCCGGGCTGGGCGCGTTCGGTGAGGTAGTCCGACATGACCCCGCCAGGGGTCAGCTTCACCAGGAACGTCAGCTGCTTGTCCTCGGGCGCGTTGCTGAACGAGTACGACCGCGTCTGCCCGGTGCCGGGCACGGCGATGTTGACGTACTGGCCCGGCAGGAAAGCGAGCTTGTCCCGCTCCGGCGTCTCGACCGTCAGCGCCACCGTGGTCGGCGAAAGCCTGTCGAGCGCGGTGAGCCGCGCCGGGTACGTGGCCGCCTGCGTCTTGGCGACCGCGGAGGTGCTCGCGATGCGCAGCACGAGGTCCGACTTCGGCTTCATGCTGCACGGCAGCACATAGCCCTGCTCGGCTTCGCCCTCGGTGAGCGCGTCGTCGATGTAGCTCCCGCCGTCGAACTCGCCCGACTCGCAGAACGCCTTGCAGGTCCCGCAGGCGCCGTCCCGGCAGTCCAGCGGGATGTTGATGCGCTGGCGGTACGACGCGTCCGCGACCGTCTGGTCCGGCGCGCACGTGATGAAGCGCGTGACACCGTCCTCGAAGGACAGTGCGACCTGGTGGGTCATGACGTCCTCCTCAGAAGTGGTAGACGTCGACCACGTGGTGGATGTAGTCGTTCTTGAGCACCACCGTCTTGCGCCGGATCAACGGGCTCTCGCCGGAGAAATCGATGGTGTAGAACGAAGTCCCGTAGTACGGGTCGACGGTCTGGTAGCGGAAGTACATGGTGTGCCAGTTGAACCGCACGTCGACGATCTCGCCCCGCCGCTCGATCAGCTCCACGTTCGAGATGTTGTGGCTGGTGCGCGGTTCCGGGATCGAGGTGGCGCTCGAGCGCTCCGTGCGGATGCGGAACACGCGGTCCTCGAGCCCGCCCTTGTTCGGGTAGAAGATCAGCGAGATCTCCGTCTGCGGGTCCTCGGTGAGCAGATCGTCGGTGCCCCACGAGGGCATCCAGTAGACGACGTCGTCGGCGTAGCAGTCGAGCCACTTCTCGAACTCGCGGTCGTCGAGGTAGCGGGCCTCGCGGTAGAGGAACTGCTCGATGTCGTGCTGGGTAATGGTCCTCGGCTCGGTGGTGGTGGTCATCGGCCCTCCTCGATCGCCGCCTGCATCGTCTGCTGCCAGTAGCCGTGCTGGACGGGGTAGAGCCCCTCGTCCTCGTTCTTCACCCCGGCCGAGACCACGCCGTCGAGGCCGAGCGAGCGCGCGACCTCGTCGGGGCCGCTCAGCCAGTGCTCGGCGCCGCGGCTCAGGTCGTTCCACGGGGCGGCGGTGGCGCGGTAGGTGAGCTGGCAGGAGCGGAACTCCTCCAGGTCGTCCGGGGTGGCCATGCCGGAGGCGTTGAAGAAGTCCTCGTACTGCCGGATCCGCCACGCGCGGGCCTCGGCGCTCTCGCCCTTCGGCGCGATGCAGTAGATGGTGACCTCGGTCCGGTCCGGCGCGACCGGCCGGAAATGCCGGATCTGCGTGGAGAACTGGTCCATCAGGTAGACATTCGGGTACAGGCACAGGTTCCGGGACCCGCGCACCATGAACTCGCCCTTGGCGTCGCCGAACTCCCGCTTCAGCTCGTCCATCCGGTTCCACAGTGGACGGTCCTGCGGGTTGCCCGCCCAGGTCCACAGGCACAGGTGCCCGTGCGGGAACGACCAGTAGCCGCCGCCGGACTTGCCCCAGCTGCCGGCGTCGAGCGTCTTGGTCTCGTTCTTGGACTCGCCGGTGCCGCGCCGGGCGGTGGTGGCCGCGTAGTTCCAGTGCGTCGCGGTGACGTGGTAGCCGTCTGCGCCGTTCTCCGCCTGGACCTTCCAGTTGCCGTCGTAGGTGTAGCTCGACGCGCCGCGCAGCACTTCCAGCCCCTCCGGGGACTGGTCCACCAGCATGTCGATGATCTTGGTGGCGTCGCCGAGGTGCTCGGTCAGCGGCAGCACGTCCTCGTTGAGGCTGCCGAAGAGGAACCCGCGGTAGGAGTCGAACCGGGCGACCTTGACCATGTCGTGCGAGCCGCCGGTGTTGAACGCACCGGGATAGCCCGCGCCCTCGGGGTCCTTGACCTTGAGCAGCGAGCCGTCGTTGCGGAACGTCCAGCCGTGGAACGGGCAGGTCAGCGTCATCCGGTTGTCGGTCTTGCGGCGGCAGACCATCGCGCCGCGGTGCGCGCAGGCGTTGATCAGGCAGTGCAGCGCGCCGTCCTTGCCCCGGGTGATCACGACGGGCTGGCGGCCGATGTAGGTGGTGAAGTAGTCCCCCGGCTCCGCCACCTGGCTCTCGTGCGCGAGGTAGATCCAGTTGCCCTCGAAGATGTGCTTCATCTCGAGCTCGAAGATCTCCTCGTCGGTGAAGATCCGGCGGTTCGCGCGGTAGATCCCCGCTTCGCGGTCCTCGACGAGAGCGTCGGCGAGCACGGCCGACAGATGCTCCTGGGTCTCGGTCATTGAGTCCTCCCACCGCCGTGGATCGGCTTTGATCGGCGTAGTTCCCCTGACTGTGACGGGGAGCGGCCGAGGTCACACCAGGCAAATGCCCAGTCCTGACCCAGGGTGTGTTTGATTGGTCCTGCCTATCAATGCGACGGAAATTAGTCTTTGTGTTGTCGCAATATCCGTATCTACGGTGAATCAATCGCACCAGAAGGGAGGTCCGGCGATGGAGCTCCGGCATCTGCGGTACTTCGCCGCCGTGGCCGACACCTGCCATTTCGGGCGGGCGGCGCAGCGGCTGCACATGGCTCAGCCCGCGCTGTCGCAGGCGATCCGCCAGCTGGAGGACGAGCTCGGGGCGCCGCTGTTCGTCCGGACCACCCGGCAGGTCGCGCTGACCCCGGCCGGGGAGTTCCTGCGCGGTGAGGCACAGCGGGTGCTGGGCACGATCGACGACAGCGTGCGCGGCGTGCGCCGGATCGCGGGCGGGCGGCGCGGCCTGGTCCGCTTCGCCTTCACCGGCACCGCCGCGTTCTCCCACCTCCCGCGGATCGCGCGGGCGCTCAAGCAGGAGCTGCCCGAGGTGGCCGTCGAGGTGCACGCGGACCTGCTCACCCCGGCCCAGTGCGACGGGATGCGCGCCGGATCGCTCGACCTCGGCGTGCTCCGCCCGCCGGCCCGCGGCGACGGCATCGAGCTGCGCACGATCGAGAGCGAGCCACTGGTCGTGGTCGTGCCCGCCGACCACCGGCTGGCCGTGGAACCCGTGGTGTCCGTCGCCGACCTGCGCAACGAGGACTTCATCTCGTACGCGGGCAAGGACTCCGTCGTCAACGCGGCGATCGCGCGCGCCTGCCGCGCCGCGGGCTTCACCCCGCACACCGAGCACCAGGCGCCGGGCACCGCGGTGCTGCTCTCGCTCGTCGCGGGCGGGCTCGGGGTCGCGATGGCGCCCGCCTCGGCCCGCACGCTCCCGCTGGCCGGGGTCGTGTTCCGCGACCTGGCCGACGCCGGGCACGTGGAGCTGGCGCTGGCCTGGCGGAAGGACGAGGAGTCCTCACTGGTGCGCGCCGTACTCGACGTCCTGGAGGAAACGCTGATCCCCGAACCGAACGCCGCCGAGGTGAGTCCGTGAAGATAACCAGCATCGAGGCGATCCCGTTCGCCATCCCGTACCGCAAACCGCTGAAGTTCGCCTCCGGTGAGGTGCACGCCGCGGAGCACGTGCTGGTGCGGGTGCACACCGACGACGGGATCACCGGGATCGCGGAGGCGCCGCCGCGGCCGTTCACCTACGGCGAGACGCAGACCGGGATCGTCGCGGTGATCGAGCAGATCTTCGCCCCTCAGATCGCCGGGTTGAGCCTGCTCGACCGCGAGGTGATCGGCGCGCGGCTCGCCCGCACGGTCGGCAACCCGGCCGCGAAGGCCGCCGTCGACATGGCGGTGTGGGACGCGCTGGGCCGCACCCTCGACGTGCAGGTGACCGAGCTGCTGGGCGGGTTCACCGACCGGATGCGGGTTTCGCACATGCTCGGGTTCGACACCCCGGAGGCGATGGTCGCCGAGGCGGAGCGGATGCGCGAAACGCACGGCATCAGCACGTTCAAGGTGAAGGTCGGCCGCCGTCCCGTCTCGCTGGACACCGCCATCGTGCGGGCGCTGCGGGAGCGGTTCGGCGACGAGGTCGAGCTGTACGTGGACGGCAACCGCGGCTGGACGGCCGCCGAATCCGCCCGCGCGATGCGGGAAATGGCCGATCTCGGGCTGACCTTCGCCGAGGAGCTGTGCCCCGCCGACGACGTGCTCGGCAGGCGCTGGCTGGTCTCGCAGCTCGACGTGCCGTTCATCGCCGACGAGTCCGCGGTGACCCCGGCCGACGTGACCCGCGAGATCCTCGGCGGCTCGGCCACCGCGATCAGCATCAAGACCGCGCGCACGGGGTTCACCCAGTCGCAGCGCACGCACCACCTCGCCGAAGGGCTCGGCCTGGAAGTCGTGATGGGCAACCAGATCGACGGCCAGCTCGGGTCCGCCTGCACCGTGGCCTTCGGCGCCGCGTACCAGCTCACGTCGCGGCGTGCCGGCGAGTTGTCGAACTTCCTCGACATGAGCGACGACCTGCTCACCGAACCGCTCGAGATCCGCGGCGGTGAGCTGGCCATCCGGCCAGGAGCGGGACTCGGGGCCGAAATCGACCCGGACAAGCTCGCCCACTACCGCCAGGACCGCTGAGCGGCAGCAAGGAATCAAGGAGGATCCCATGACCGCCACCCACCACGAAACCGCCACCGCGGCCGCCTCGGGCGCGGGCGCCACCGCGCGGTTCAAGAGCGACAAGGCGTACGGCGGCGGCACCCCGCCCGAGCGCGTCGACCTGCTCGCGCGCGAGGTGCTGTCGGCCGTGCACGACACCATCCGGCGGCACAAGGTCACCTACGACGAGTACAACGCGCTCAAGTCGTGGCTGATCAGCGTCGGCGAGGACGGCGAATGGCCGCTGTTCCTCGACGTCTGGGTCGAGCACGTGGTCGAGGACGTCGCCACCGAACACCGCGAGGGCAACAAGGGCACCATCGAGGGGCCGTACTACGTGCCCGACGCCCCCGAGCAGGGCTCGACCGGCACGATTCCCATGCGGGACAACGAACCCGGCACGCCGCTGACCTGGACCGGGCAGGTCCGCTCCACCGACGGCAGCCCGCTCGGCGGCGCGAAGGTCGAGCTGTGGCACGCCGATGACGAGGGCTTCTACTCGCAGTTCGCGCCCGGCATCCCGGAGTGGAACCTGCGCGGCACCTTCACCACCGACGGCGAAGGCCGGTTCGAGATCCACACCGTGCGGCCCGCGCCGTACCAGATCCCGACCGACGGCGCCTGCGGCAAGCTGATCGCCGCGGCGGGCTGGCACTCGTGGCGCCCGGCGCACCTGCACGTCAAGGTTTCCGCGCCAGGGCACGAACTGCTGACCGCGCAGCTGTACTTCCCCGGCGACGCGCACAACGACGACGACATCGCCTCCGCGGTCAAGCCGGAGCTGATCCTCGACCCGAAACCGGCCGGAGACGGCGAAACCATCGCCTACGACTTCGTCCTCGACCCCGAGCGGAGCTGAGCGGATGCTGTTCCACGTGCGGATGGACGTCCACCTCCCGCCCGGCCTCGACCCGGCCGTCCGTGACGAGATCGTGGCGCGGGAGAAGGCGTACAGCCAGGAGCTGCAGCGGGCCGGGAAGTGGCCGCACATCTGGCGGATCGTCGGCGAGTACTCCAACTTCTCGATCTTCGATGTCGAGTCGAACGACGAGCTGCACCGGTTGCTGTCGGCGCTGCCCTTGTTCCCGTACATGGACATCCGGGTCACCGCGCTCGCGCGGCATCCATCCAAAGTGGACTGACCGGGGGTGGGCCCGGCCGCAGGGGGCGGGCCCACCCCCGGTCTCCGTGTGTTGGCCCCTCCCGCGCACGTGTTGGCCC
>NZ_VMNW02000093.1 GCF_007713735.2 Amycolatopsis acidicola
CTGCCCAGATCCCCACCGCAAAACCCACGCCCCGCCACCGCCGGACCCAGGCGACCTCAACCCCGCCCGATCCGGGGTTATCCACACGGGGTGGGTTGTCCACAGGCTCGCGAATCAGGGTCGCGCGAGGGGCGTGACCTGCGCCAACATAGGTGCATGGACAAGACACGAACCGCGAACCGACACACCACAACCCGCCCGGCCACACACCACGACGGGCGTCGCACACAGAAATTTCCCGCGCACGCCAAGAGGCCCGGGGGACTGCGAAGTCCACCCGGGCCCGGAAGCGTCAGCAATCAGCCTCGAACGACCTTGCCGGCCTTGAGGCACGAGGTGCACACGTTCAGGCGCTTGCGCTGGGACAGACCGATCTTGGCGTGCACGGTCTGAATGTTCGGGTTCCAGCGGCGGTTGGTACGCCGGTGGGAGTGCGAGACCGACTTGCCGAAGCCAGGTCCTTTGCCACAGACGTCGCACACGGCAGCCACGTCGAACTCCTTTGACCATTCAACAGAAGACAAAAACAAGCTCAGCATCCAGCCGAGCAACTCGACCATAGTAAACGACTGTCCGCGCGCCGCCCGCGCCCGGGTCGATACGCTGCCACCGACGTGAGGAGGTCGGGCGAGTGCGGGCGTTGGACGAGGCAGCCGTGGTGGCTTGGGCGTCGGCGTGCGTGCACAGCCTCGACGTGCTCAAGCCCGCCATCAACGGCATCAACGTCTACCCGGTCGCGGACGCCGACACCGGCTCGAACCTGCTCCACACGATGACCGGCGCTCGTGACGAGCTGGTTTCGGAGGGTGAGATCTCCGGGGCCGGGCAGGCGCTGGCGCTGCTCGCCCGCGGCGCGGTGCGCAACGCGCGCGGGAATTCCGGGGTCATCCTCTCGCAGGTGTTGCGGGGGATGGCGGATTCCGCCGGGGACGCCGTGGAGCTGGACGGGCCTGCCTTGTCCACGGCGCTCGTCCGCGCGGACAAGGTGGCGACGGAAGCGGTGGCGCGGCCGGTTTCGGGCACGATGCTCACCGTCCTGCAGGCGGTCGCGCAGGCGGTGGGCGGGCGGCAGCCGTTGGACGAGGTCGTGCGAAGCGCGGCGAAGGCGGCTTCGGCGGCGTTGGAGCAGACGCCGCAGCAGTTGCCGGTGCTGGCTTCGGCGGGAGTGGTGGACGCGGGCGCGCGCGGGTTGGTGGCGATCCTCGACGCGCTCGCGGGTGTGGTCACGGGCGCGGCAACGGAGCCGGCGCATTCCTGCGAGGCGCATACACACAGCGAGTCGGCGGAACCCGCGCCGTATGCGTGGGAGGTCATGTACCTCCTCGAGGGCGTCACGGAGCCGGAGCTGCCGCCGTTCCGGCGCACGCTGAGCGGCCTCGGGGACAGCGTGACCGTCGCCGGTGACGGCTCGGGCGCGTACGCGGTCCACGTGCACTGCGCGGACATCGGCGCGGCGATCGAGGCGGGGCTGGAGATCGGCCGTCCCCGCCGGATCCGGGTGGAGCCGCTGGTCACGCCGACGCCGCTGGAGGCGCCGACGGGGCCGGACCGCGCGGTGGTCGCGGTGGTGCGCGGGGAAGGGCTGGCGAGACTGATGAGGGAGGAGGGCGTCGCCGTGCTCGCGGTGCCGTCCGGGGTGCAACCGAGCGTGGAGGAGATGCTGGGCCTGATCACCGAGCGCGCGGTCGGGCACATCACGGTGCTGCCGGGCGACGCGCGGCTCACCGAAGCGGCCGACAACGCGGCCGGGCACGCCATGATCGGTGACCGGGACGTGGTCGTCATCCCGTGCGCCTCGCCGGTGCAGGTGCTGGCGGCGCTCGCGGTGCACGACGCGGGCCGCCGCGCGAACGACGACGTGGTGGCGATGGCGGAGGCCGCGGCCGCCACGCGGCGTGGTGAGCTCGTGGTCGCGGAGGAGGAGTCGATAACCTGGGTCGGGCGGGCGTACGCCGGTGACCTGATCGGTTTCGTCGACGGCGAGGTGGTCCTGGTCGAGCCGGGCTCGGGCGGGAACCTCGTGGCCGCCGCGCTGGAAGTGCTGCGGCGCATGCTGGCCGTCGGCGGGGAACTGGTCACGGTGCTGACCGGCGAAGGCGCGCCCGCCGGGGTGGGACAGGAGCTGGCGGACCGGCTGCGCGAGGAGCGGCCGGAGGTCGAGTTCGTGAGTTACCCCGGTGGCCAGACGGAGGCCGTGCTGCTGATCGGCGTGGAGTGAACGAATGACTGTCCTTGGCGACGAGCTGACCCCGTTGCTCGGCGGGAAAACGGCCAAAGCACTGGCCGAGGCACTGGACATCCACACGGTGAGCGACCTGCTCCGGCACTACCCCCGCCGGTACGCCGAGCGCGGCGAGCTGACGAACATCGCGGGACTGGAGATCGGCGAGCACGCCACGGTGATGGCGCGCATCGAGAAGGTCAACAAGCGCCGGATGCGCAACAAACCGGGCTGGATCCTGGAGATGACGATCACCGACGGCCAGCGCCGGTTGTCGTGTGCCTTCTTCGGCAACGCGCATCAGCGCGAGCGTGAGCTGAAACTGGGCAAGACGGGGCTGTTCGCGGGCAAGGTCACCGCCTTCCGCAACTCACTCCAGCTGTCCAACCCCGAGTACCAGATGCTCGACGAGGACTCCGAGTCCACAGTGGACGATTTCCTCGGCGCGATCATCCCGGTGTACCCGGCGGCTTCGGGCATGCCGTCCTGGTCCATCGCGCGCTGCGTGCGCCAGGTGCTGGACACGCTGGAACGCGAGCCCGACCCGATGCCGGAAGAGCTGCTCAAACAGTACGAATTCGTCGGCCTGTTCGAGGCGCTGCAGCACATCCACCGCCCGCCGGACCAGCAGGCTCTGGACGCCGCCCGCACCCGCCTCAAATGGGACGAGGCGATGGCGATCCAGCTGATCTTCGCGCAGCGGCGGCAGTCCGCGGGTGCCCGGCCGGCGCCCGCCTGCCCGCCGAAGCCGGACGGGATACTGGCCTCCTTCGACAAACGGCTGCCCTTCGACCTCACCGAGGGTCAACGTGAAGTGGGTGAGCACATCGCGGCCGATCTCGGCACCGAGCATCCGATGAACAGGTTGCTGCAAGGCGAGGTCGGCAGCGGCAAGACCATCGTCGCCCTGCGCGCGATGCTCCAGGCCGTCGACGCCGGGCGGCAGGCGGCGATGCTCGCGCCCACCGAAGTCCTTGCCGCGCAGCACGCTCGCTCCCTGCGCGAGATGCTCGGCGAACTCGGCCAGGCCGGGGAGCTGGGCGCGGCCGAGGAAGCCACGAAGATCACGCTGCTCACCGGGTCCATGCCCGCCAAGGAACGCAAACAGGCCTTGCTGGACGCGGCGAGTGGCGCGGCGGGCATCGTGGTCGGCACGCACGCGCTGATCCAGGATTCGGTCTCCTTCGCCGATCTCGGTTTCGTGGTGGTCGACGAACAGCACCGCTTCGGCGTCGAGCAGCGGGACGCGCTGCGCACGCGCGGAGCGAACGGCACAAGCCCGCACGTCCTGGTCATGACGGCCACGCCGATTCCGCGCACGGTGGCCATGACGGTGTACGGCGACCTGGAGATCTCGGCGTTGCGCCAGATGCCGGTGGGCCGGTCGCCGATCGCCACCACCGTCGTGCCGGTCGCGGAGAAGCCGGCCTGGCTCGACCGCGCCTGGCAGCGGGTGCGAGAAGAGGTCCAGAAGGGCCACCAGGCGTACGTGGTCTGCCCGCGCATCGGCGACGAACCGCCCTCGGACAAGAACGGCAGTGACCGCCGCCCGCCGCTGGCGGTGCTCGACGTCGCCGAGGAGCTGTCCGGAGGGCCGCTGGCGGGGCTCAAGCTCGGCGTGCTGCACGGCCGGATGCCCCCGGACGACAAGGACGCGGTGATGCGCGCCTTCGCCGCCGCCAAAGTCGACGTGCTCGTCGCCACCACGGTGATCGAGGTCGGCGTGAACGTGCCGAACGCGACGGCGATGGTGATCCTCGACGCGGACAGGTTCGGCGTCAGCCAGCTGCACCAGTTGCGCGGCCGGGTCGGCCGTGGTTCCGTGCCCGGGCTGTGCCTGCTGGTCACCGAAACGTTCGACGGCACCTCGACGCGGGAGCGGCTGGCGGCCGTGGAGTCCACAACGGACGGTTTCGAACTGTCCCGGCTGGACCTGGAACTACGTCGCGAGGGCGACATCCTCGGCGCCGCGCAGTCGGGCAAGCGCTCCGGGCTGAAGCTGCTTTCTCTGTTGCGTGACGAGGATATGATCGCCGAAGCACGTTCCCGCGCGCAGGAGGTCGTGGGGGGCGACCCGTCACTGGACGCCCACCCCGGCCTGCAGCAGATGGTCGCGTCCGTGGTCGACGACGAGCGGGCCGAGTTCCTGGAGAAGTCTTGAACCTCGATCATCTCGGCGATCTGGCCGGTGCCGCCCGGATCGTCGCGATCGGCGAGAACAACCACCACATCCACGAGTTCTCCGCGCTGCGCACGGAAATCCTCCGGTTTCTGGTGGAGCGCAAGGGTTTCACGATGCTGGGCTTCGAATCCGGGTTCGCCGAGGGCCGGTTCACCGAGGAGTGGCTGCGCGGTGGTCCCGGTGAGGTCGAGGAGGTGGGCCGCGCGGGATTCACGTTCTCCCTCGGCGAATCGGCGGAGATGCACGAGATGCTCACCTGGCTGCGCGGGCACGGCGGGGTCTCCTTCGCCGGGCTCGACGTGCCCAGCAGCGCCGGTTCGTCGCTGCCTGCGCTGACGGAGGTGCGCGCCTACCTTCGCAAGGTGGCGCCGGAAGCGGTGTCCTTTGTGGACGCCGCGATCGAAGCGGTCACGCCGTACGCCGCGGTGAGCAGCGGCGTCGCGCCCGCCCGCTACGGGCAACTCGACCAGCCCCAGCGGGACGCGGCCACGGCGGCGCTCACGAGGCTGGTGCAGCACCTGGAATCCCTCGCGCCCGTGTACCCCGAGCCGCAGATCCCGCTGCATCACGCGCGCGGCGCGCTGCGGCTGGACACGTACCTGCGCGAGCTGGCGGATCTCACCGCGGGCACCGCGCCGAAAGTGCAGAGCAGCTCCCGTGACACGTACATGGCGCAGACGCTTCGCTTGCTGGACAAGGGCGAACGCATCGTGCTGATGCTGCACAACGGGCATCTGCAGCGGGTGCCGATCCAGCTGATGCCCACCGCCGTCACGCCGACAGTCGGCACGCATCTGGCCGCGGCGTACGGGAACGAGTACTTCGCGCTCGGCGTCACGGCGGGCACGGGAACCACCACCGGCCTGCGCCCGGACGAGAACGCGCGGCTGGGTTTCACGCTGTACGAGCAGCAGTTGGACGAGCCGGCACCCGGCAGCGCCGAACACGCGCTCGCGGGGCGCGAGGCCGGTTTCGTCGCGGAGCCCACCGGCAGCAGCATCCGGCACGCGCACCTGTTCTCCGAAGTGGACGTCTCCGCCGCGTTCGACGCGCTGGCCTATTTCCCCGAACAGCGGGTGAGCGAGTCGGTACTCGCTCGATAGGGGCACAGCGTTTGTCCCGCCGTGGGTGAGCGGTCACCGTGAATCGTGCTCAAGTTTTCCGCGCGAATCCTCACCGTCCTGTTCACCGCCGTCCTCGCCGGTTCCGTCGCGTCCCCGGCGCTCGCCGATCCCGGCAGTCAGGAGAACCCGCCGAACTGGGGCCTGGACCGGATCGACCAGCGTGACGGGGCCACCGACCACCTTTACCGGTACGACACCACGGCTTCTGACGTCACGGTGTATGTCATCGGCACCGGCGTGGACGCGAAGCAGGCCGATTTCGAAGGGCGCGTCGAGCCGGGCAAGAACTTCGTCGAGGGCAACGACGAGGCGAGCGACGGCAACGGCGACGGCACCCGGATGGCCAGCATCGTCGGCGGCAAGGACTACGGGGTGGCCAAGGCCGTGCACATCGTGCCGGTGCGGGTACTGGACAACTCGGGCGCCGGCAACCTGACCAACATCGTGGCCGGCCTGGACTGGGTGGCGAAGAACGCGAAGCAGCCCGCGGTGGCGGTGCTCGGCATCGGCGGCCCCGCGAACGACCAGCTCGACACCGCTGTGCGCGCGCTGACCGCCGTCATGCCGGTGGCCGTTCCGGCCGGCTGGTCGGCCACGGACGCCGCGAACTCGTCGCCGGGCCGCGTCGCCGAAGCGCTCACCGTCGGCGCTGTCGACGCGGAGAACAAGATCGCCCCGAAGTCCAATTTCGGTGCCGGGGTGGACGTTTTCGCCCCCGGCGTGGACATCGTCTCGGCGACCAACACCAGCCCGAGCGCCGCGTCGGGCGCGAACGAAGCCGCGGCCTTCGCCGCCGGAGCCGCCGCGCTCTACCGCGCCGAGCACCCCGCCGCGACGCCCGCCGAGGTCACGCACGGGATTGCGGCGAACGCGACGCAGAACGTGCTCACCGGGTTGTCCGACGGCACCCCGAACCGCCTCCTCTCCACCGTCTCCGACGACTGACCCATTCCGCCGGTCCCGTGCGCGCACGGCGACGACGCGTGCACGGAGCCGAGTGGATCACGGGCGCGTGAAGCAAACCTGCCGGTCAGATGATGTCCATCACCCGGAACACCGCTCCCGCCAAGCGGGATCGGCAAGGTAACGTCAACGGTCCACCGATCCGCAGGTAACAGGAAGGACCGGCATGTTCCGGAAGGTACTGGTCGCCAACCGCGGCGAGATCGCCATCCGCGCGTTCCGCGCCGGCTACGAGCTCGGCGCCGGCACAGTGGCGGTTTTCCCGTACGAAGACCGAAACTCGCTGCACCGCCTCAAGGCCGACGAGGCCTACGAGATCGGCGAGCAGGGCCACCCGGTTCGCGCCTATCTGTCCGTCGAAGAGATCGTGCGCGCCGCGCGCCAGGCCGGAGCCGACGCGGTGTACCCGGGCTACGGCTTCCTGTCGGAGAACCCGGACCTCGCGCTCGCCTGCGCCGAAGCGGGCATCACGTTCGTCGGCCCGAGCGCGGAGATCCTGGAGCTGACGGGGAACAAGGCCCGCGCGGTCGCGGCCGCGCGTGACGCGGGCGTGCCGGTGCTCGGGTCCTCGCGCCCCTCGACCGATGTGGACGAGTTGCTCGCGGCGGCCGACGAAATCGGTTTCCCGGTGTTCGTCAAGGCCGTCGCCGGTGGTGGCGGGCGCGGGATGCGCCGCGTGGACGACCCGGCGAACCTGCGCGAGTCCATCGAGGCCGCCGCGCGCGAGGCCGAGTCGGCGTTCGGCGACCCGACGGTCTTCCTCGAGAAGGCCGTGGTCGACCCGCGCCACATCGAGGTCCAGATCCTCGCCGACGGCGCGGGCAACGTGATCCACCTCTACGAGCGCGACTGTTCCGTGCAGCGCCGCCACCAGAAGGTCATCGAGCTGGCCCCGGCGCCGAACCTGCCGCCCGAGATCCGGGAGAAGATCTGCGAGGACGCCGTCGCGTTCGCCCGCAAGATCGGCTACCGCAACGCGGGCACCGTCGAGTTCCTGCTCGACAAGCAGGGCAGGCACCACTTCATCGAGATGAACCCGCGTATCCAGGTCGAGCACACGGTGACCGAAGAGGTCACCGACGTCGACCTGGTGCAGTCGCAGATGCGGATCGCGGCGGGGGAGACGCTCGCGGATCTCGGGCTGTCGCAGGAGAAGATCTACCTGCGCGGCGCCGCGATGCAGTGCCGGATCACCACCGAGGACCCGGCCAACGGTTTCCGCCCGGACACCGGGATGATCAGCGCCTACCGTTCGCCGGGCGGGTCCGGCATCCGGCTCGACGGCGGCACCGCCTTCGCGGGCACCGAGATCAGCGCCCACTTCGACTCGATGCTCGTCAAGCTCACCTGCCGCGGCCGCGACTTCACGACCGCCGTCGGCCGCGCCCGCCGCGCGCTCGCCGAGTTCCGCATCCGCGGTGTCGCGACGAACATCCCGTTCCTGCAAGCGGTTCTGGACGACGAGGACTTCCGGGAAGGGCGGGTCACCACCTCGTTCATCGAGGAGCGCCCGCATTTGCTGACGGCGCGCCACTCCGCGGACCGCGGCACCCGCCTGCTCACGTACCTCGCCGACGTCACCGTCAACAAGCCCAACGGGGACAGGCCGCGCCTGATCGACCCGAAGGCCAAGCTGCCGGAGCTGCCTTCGGGCGAGCCCCCCGCCGGGTCGAAGCAGAAGCTGACCGAGCTCGGCCCGGAGGGCTTCGCCCGCTGGATGCGCGAGTCCAAGACGGTCGGGATCACCGACACCACCTTCCGGGACGCGCACCAGTCGCTGCTGGCCACCCGCGTCCGCACGAAGGACCTGCTCGCGGTCGCGCCGGTCGTCGCGCACACGACGCCGGAGCTGCTGTCGCTGGAATGCTGGGGCGGCGCCACGTACGACGTCGCGCTCCGGTTCCTCGCCGAGGACCCGTGGGAGCGGCTCGCGCAGCTGCGCGAAGCGGTGCCGAACATCTGCCTGCAGATGTTGCTGCGCGGGCGGAACACCGTCGGCTACACGCCTTACCCGACGGAGGTCACCAACGCCTTCGTCGAGGAGGCCACCGAGACCGGGATCGACATCTTCCGCATCTTCGACGCGCTCAACGACGTCGAGCAGATGCGCCCGGCCATCGAAGCGGTGCGGGAGACCGGAAAGGCCGTCGCCGAGGTCGCGCTCTGCTACACCTCGGACCTCTCGGACCCGGCCGAGAAACTGTACACATTGGACTACTACCTGAAGCTCGCCGAGCAGATCGTTGGCGCGGGCGCGCACGTGCTGGCGATCAAGGACATGGCGGGCCTGCTGCGGGCGCCTGCCGCGGCGAAGCTGGTTTCCGCGCTGCGCAAGGAGTTCGACCTCCCGGTGCACATCCACACGCACGACACCGCGGGCGGCCAGCTGGCCACGTACCTCGCGGCGATCAACGCGGGCGCGGACGCCGTGGACGGTGCGGTCGCCTCGATGGCGGGCACCACGTCGCAGCCTTCGCTGTCGGCGATCGTCGCGGCCACCGACCACTCGGAGCGCCCCACGGGCCTGAGCCTGCAGGCGATCGGCGATCTGGAGCCGTACTGGGAGATCGTGCGCAAGATCTACGCGCCGTTCGAAGCGGGGCTCGCCTCGCCGACCGGCCGCGTGTACGACCACGAGATCCCCGGCGGCCAGCTGTCCAACCTGCGCACGCAGGCGCGGGCGCTGGGCCTCGGCGACAGGTTCGAGGACATCGAGGCGATGTACGCGGCCGCGGACAAGATCCTCGGCCACCTGGTCAAGGTCACCCCTTCGTCCAAAGTGGTCGGTGACCTCGCGCTGCACCTCGTCGGTGCCGGGGTGGAGCCGGAGAAGTTCGAGGCGGAGCCCAACCGCTTCGACATCCCGGACTCGGTGATCGGCTTCCTGCGCGGCGAACTGGGCGACCCGCCCGGCGGCTGGCCGGAACCGTTCCGCAGCAAGGCCCTCGAAGGCCGCGCCGAGCCGAAGCCCGAGACGCGGCTGACGGACGAGGAGCGCCAGGGCCTGGCGGAGAACCGCCGTCAGACGTTGAACCGCCTGCTGTTCCCGGCGCCGACGAAGGAGTTCGAGGCGCACCGCGAGGCGTACGGCGACACGAGCGTGCTGCCCAGCAAGGACTTCTTCTACGGGCTGCGCCCCGGCGAGGAGTACCAGGTCGACCTGGAGCCTGGCGTGCGTCTGCTCATCGAGCTCGAGGCGATCGGCGAGGCCGACGAGCGCGGGATGCGCACGGTCATGTCCACGCTGAACGGGCAGCTGCGGCCGATCCAGGTGCGCGACCGTTCGGTGGCCTCGGATCTGCCCGCGGCCGAGAAGGCCGACAAGGGCAACCCGAAGCACGTCGCCGCCCCGTTCGCCGGTGTGGTCACCCTTTCGGTGGCCGAGGGCGACGAGGTGGCCGAGGGCGCGACGGTCGCCACGATCGAGGCCATGAAGATGGAGGCGGCGATCACCGCGTCCAGCGCCGGGAAGGTCGGCAGGCTCGCGATCAACTCGGTGCAGCAGGTCGAGGGCGGCGACCTGCTGATCGTCCTCGAGTAGCAGAAAACCCGTGGACTTTCCCACAGTCTGTCCTGTGGGAAAGTCCACGGTCCGAGAATCCGGCAGTTCGGGCGAATCGCCAATACAGCAGGCGACGTGAAGTCAGCATAAGTGCTTGAATGAAGTGCGTGGTTACCTCGCATAATGCCGCGGGTACCGTGCACGCCCTGGTGCGTGCCGTACTCGGCAGCGCACTCCCGTTGCACATCCGTTGCTGGGACGGAAGCGAGGCCGGCCCGCCGGACGCGCCCGTCCGACTGGTGCTCAGGCATCGCAGGGCGTTGCGCCGGCTCGTCTGGGCGCCGAACGAAATCGGTCTCGCCCGCGCTTTCGTCTCCGGTGATCTCGACGTCGAATCCGATTTCTTCGAAAGCCTGAGCAGCCTGGAACGGATCCTCAAGGGGTCGGCGGGCCCCCGGGACGTGGACCGGCAGACCAAGTGGGAGCTGTTCCGCTCCGCGCTGCGCCTCGGCGCGATCGGCCTGCCGCCGAAGCCGCCCGCGGAGGAGATCCGGCTCGGCGGGCCGCTGCATTCGCTGCGCCGCGATTCCGCCGCGATCAGCCACCACTACGACGTCGGGAACGATTTCTACGCGCTCGTGCTCGGCCCGAGCATGACCTATTCGTGCGCCGTCTGGGACGACGACGCCAAAACCCTGGAGGACGCGCAGACCGCGAAGGTGGATCTGGTCGCGCGCAAGCTCGGGCTGAATTCGGAGAGCCGGGTGCTCGACGTCGGCTGCGGCTGGGGCACGTTCGTCATACACGCCGCCCGCGAGTACGGGGCGCACGCCGTCGGTGTCACGCTCTCCCAGGCACAGGCCGATTTCGCCCGCAAGAGGGCAGCCGAGGAAGGGCTGTCGGAGCTGGTGGAGATCCGCGTGCAGGACTACCGCGAGGTGCGCGACGGCCCGTTCGACGCGATCGCCAGCATCGGCATGGCCGAGCACGTGGGCCTGAGCCAGCTGCCCACCTACACGGCCGCGCTGTATGCGTTGCTGCGTCCGGGCGGGCGCCTGCTGAACCACGCGATTTCGCGGAAGGCGGGCGTCGTGGGCCACACCACCGATCGCACGTCGTTCATCAACCGCTACGTCTTCCCGGATGGTGAGCTGGAAACCCTGTCCACCATGACGACGGCGATCGAGGACGCCGGCTTCGAGGTGCGGGACGTCGAGGCGCTGCGGGAGCACTACGCCCTGACGTTGCGCGAGTGGGTGGCGAACCTGGAAGCCAACTGGGACAAGGCCGTCCGCCTCACGAGCGAAGGCCGTGCCCGCGTCTGGCGCCTGTACATGGCGGCTTCGGCGCTCACGTTCGAGAGCGGCAGCATCGGGGTCAACCAGGTGCTGGCGGTCAAGAGCGAGGACGGGAAGTCGGGGCTGCCCCGCACCCGGAAAGCCTGGCTTTCCTAGCGGCTGCACCGTTTCCGTTCGCCCGCCGCCGGGGCCCGTACCCCACGCGGCGGGCGCCCAGCTCCCCACCCGCGCCCACAGAAACAACAAACACGCCCACAGGAACAGCAAACACGCGCCCCAGGTGGGCAAACACGCCCACAGAAACAGCAAACACGCCCGCGGGAGCGGCAAACACGCCCGGGGCGCTACCCGCTCGGGCGTGTTTGCTGCTCTCGTTGGCGTGTTGGCTGGCCCGGTTTGTGTGTTGGCTGGTTCGGGGGGTGTGTTGGCCGCTCCTGGAGGCCTGGGCGCCCGGGGGGCCGGGGCGAGGCGCGGGAGGGGCCCCGCCCGCGGAAACCCTTACCGCGCCAGGGCTTTCACCAGTTCGTACGAGTGCACGCGGTCGGCTTGGCCGTGGACCATCGTGGTGACCATGATCTCGTCCGCGCCCGTGTCGGAGATCAGCTGGTCCAGCCCCTTCCGCACGGTCTCGGGCGAGCCGATGATGTTGCTGCCGAAGCGTTCCTCCAGGAACTGCCGGTCGAGATCCGTGTACGGGTACTCCGCCGCCTCCTCGGGCGTCGGCAGCGGGATCGGCCGGCCGCGGCGCAGCGAAAGGAAAGTCAGCCCGCTCGGCCCCGCCAGGAACTGGGCACGCTCGTCCGTGTCGGCGGCGATCACCGCGGCGCCGAGCATCAGGTACGGCTCCTGCAGCGTCGCCGACGGGCGGAACGACTCGCGGTACAACCGCACCGCCGGCAGGGTGTTCTGCGCGCTGAAGTGGTGCGCGAACGCGAACGGCAGGCCGAGCGCGCCGGCCAGCTGGGCGCTGAACCCGCTCGAACCCAGCAGCCAGAACGGCGGCTTGTTGCCGACCGCGGGCACCGCGTTCACCGTGCGCGCGGCGTCCTCGTCGAAGTAGTCCATCAGCTCGGCCAGCTGCTGCGGGAAGTTCTCGGCGTTCAGCGCGGCCATCGAACCGCGGACGGCGAGCGCGGTGCGCTGGTCGGTGCCGGGCGCGCGGCCGATGCCGAGGTCGATGCGGCCGGGGTGGAACGCCTCCAGCATCCCGAACTGCTCGGCCACGATCAGCGGCGCGTGGTTCGGCAGCATGATCCCGCCGGAACCCACGCGGATCTTCTCCGTCGCCTGCGCCACGTGCCCGATCAGCACGGCCGTCGCCGAGCTCGCGATACCGGGCATGTTGTGGTGTTCGGCGACCCAGAACCGGTGATAGCCGAGGCGTTCGGTCTCCCTGGCGAGGTCGATCGTGTTGCGCAGGGCCGTACCCGCGTCGCCGTCGCTGGGGATCGGCGAAAGATCGAGCACGGACAGCTTGACGTCGGAAACGGAGGAGGAGGTCACCTCCGGAACAACGCTCGCGCCCCCTAGAGCCATTCCCGGTCGGACGCCACGACGGTGAGCTGTTGGGTGGCCCTGGTCAGCGCGACGTAGAGCACGCGGCGGCCGGTGGTCGACTCGGTGATCAGCTCCGTCGGCTCGACCAGCACGACCGCGTCGTACTCCAGCCCCTTCGAATCCAGGCTGCCCACGACCTTCAGCCGCTCGTCCGCCCGGCCCTGCAGCCAGCTCCGCACCTCCGGCACGCGGTCCATCGCGCAGATCACGCCGACGGTGCCTTCGACCGAGTCCATCAGGTCCTTCGCCGCGGCCTGCACCGAACCCTCGACACCGGGCTTGTCGACGATCCGCACGTCCGGTTCGAGCCCGGTGGCGCGCACCGCCTTGGGCAGCTCGTCCTCCTTGGCGTGCCCGGCGACCACGCGGGCGGCCAGGTCGAAGATCTCCGCGGAGTTCCGGTAGTTGGTGCGCAGCGTGTAGCGCCGCCTCGGCGTGCGGACGCCGAACGCATGGTCACGCGCCTGCGCGGCCTCGTCCGGGTCGGGCCACGAACTCTGCACCGGGTCGCCGACCACGGTCCAGCTCGCGTACTTGCCGCGCCGCCCGATCATCCGCCACTGCATCGGCGACAGGTCCTGTGACTCGTCGACCACGATGTGCGAGTACTCGTCGTAGTGCTCGGGCCGGTGCGTCGTAGGCGATCCGTCGCTTCCGCGCGCCGGGGGAGCGGCGTCCAGTTCCAGTTGCTGCGCCCGGCGGCGGCGCTTCGGCGGCTGTCCGATCAGCACACGCAGCTCGTCGAGCAGGGCGACGTCCGCGACGGACCATTCCTGTTCGCGGTCCGCGTAGCCCGCCGCGAGCAGGTCGATCTCCTCGCGGCTAAGCACTCCTTTGCCCGCCCTCGTGAGGCGCGCGGGATCGCCGAGCGAGCGCAGGATTTCGCCCGGGTACAGGATCGGCCACCACACCACGAGGAACCGGTGGAAGTCGATGCGCTCGCCGAGATCGGTGATCAGCTCCGCGCGGTCGATGGTCCGGCCGTCGGCGCGGGCGTTCTCCTCTGCCTTGTCCGCCAACGCTTCCAGCAGTGTTTCGGCCGCGCGCACGCGTGAGCGGTTCGGCGGGCCGCCGTGCCCGTGCACCTTGCGGCGGACCTTGTCCAGCTCCTTGCCGCGCAGCTTCAGGACCTCGCCGCGATAGACGATGCGCATCTCGTCCGGCACGCCGGGAGGCGCGTCCCGCATCGCGCGCGTGAGCACGCGGCGCATACGCAGCGAACCCTTGATCGCGGCCAGTTTCGCCGGGTCTTGCCGCGTCGCGACGATCCCGTCGAGCACCTCGCCCAGCGCGCGCAGTTCGACGTTCGTCTCACCCATCGACGGCAGCACGCGCGAGATGTAGCTGGTGAACACGCCGGACGGGCCCAGCACGAACACGCCCGCGCCGCCGAGCTGGCGGCGGTAGCGGTACAGCAGGTACGCGGCGCGGTGCAGCGCGACGGCCGTCTTGCCGGTGCCAGGGCCGCCGGTGATCTCGGTGACGCCGCGCCAGGGCGCGCGGATCACCTCGTCCTGCTCGCGCTGGATGGTGGCGACGATGTCGCGCATCTTCTCGCCGCGCGAGCGGCCGAGCGCGGCCATCAGCGCGCCCTCGCCGACGATCCGCATGTCGTCCGGGACGGCGTCGGCGATCAGCACGTCGTCGTCGACGTCGAGCACGTTCTGCCCGGAACAGCGGATGACGCGGCGGCGGACCACGTCCATCGGTTCCTCGGCGGTGGCCTGGTAGAAGGCGGCGGCCGCGGGGGCGCGCCAGTCGGTGACCAGGTTGTCGAACTCGGCGTCGCGGATGCCGAGCCTGCCGACGTAGATCTTTTCGCCGCTGGTCTGGTCCAGCCTGCCGAACACGAGGCCCTCGTACTCGGCGTCCAGCGTCTGCAGGGTCTGGTTGGCGTGGAACACCATCATGTCCCGCTCGAAGAGCATCGACGCCTGCTCGAACACGGCCTCGCGCTGCGCGCCGTGGCCGATCTCGTACCCCTTCGCGCGCATGGCCTCGGCCTGGGAGCGGAGTTCGGCGAGCCTGGCGTAGACGCGATCGACGTGACCTTGCTCGATGGCGATCTCGGCCCGTCTGACCCGAGGTTCCGACACGCAGTGCTCCTACAGCCAACTTGCCCGCAACAGGAAGAACGACTCTACGCGTGCCGCCGGAACCCTTCACCAAGTCCCGGCCACTAATCGGTGGCTGACAAGATGGCGCGGTGACCAGGATCGTGGCCGGGAAAGCGGGCGGGCGCAGGCTCAAGGTGCCGCCGCAGGGGACGAGGCCGACGTCCGAGCGGGTCCGGGAAGCCCTGTTCAACGCGCTGGAAGCCGCGGGCGAGCTGCGTGACGCGCGAATTCTCGACCTCTACGCCGGCTCCGGCGCGCTCGGGCTCGAGGCCCTTTCGCGCGGCGCGGCGGACGCGGTGTTCGTCGAATCGGATCGCCGGGCGGTGGCCGTGCTGCGCGGAAATGTGGCGGAACTCGCGTTGGGCGGCACGGTCCGCCCGGGGCCGGTGAACACCGTTTTGACGCAGCCCGCGGACAAACCCTTCGATCTGGTGCTCGCCGACCCGCCCTACGCCGTCGACGCCGCCGCGCTCGGCGTGATGCTCGAGGCGCTGGCCGCGGGCGGCTGGCTGGTGCCCGACGGGCTCGTGATCATCGAACGCGCGGAGCGCGCCGGCGAACCCCGCTGGCCTGCGGGTTTCGAGTCGCTGCGCACCATGCGCCACGGCGACACGGCGCTGTACTGGGCGGAGTACGTCACTTCACCGCGCCAGGGGGCCTGACGGCCCGGTAACGTCCGCTTCATGCGGCGAGCGGTGTGTCCCGGTTCCTATGACCCAGCGACCAATGGACATCTCGACATCATCGAACGTTCCTCGACCCTCTTCGACGAGGTCGTGGTCGCGGTGCTGATCAACAAGAGCAAGAAGGGCCTGTTCTCCATCGAAGAGCGGATGGAGATGCTGACCGAGACGACGGCGCACCTGCCGAACGTGCGGATCGACTCGTGGCACGGGCTGCTCGTCGACTACTGCAGGCAGCACGACATCGCGGCCATCGCCAAGGGCCTGCGCTCGGTCAGCGACTTCGACTACGAGCTGCAGATGGCGCAGATGAACCGCGAGCTGTCCGGGGTGGAAACCCTGCTGATGTCGAACAACCCGGCCTACGGGTTCGTGTCCAGCTCGCTGGTCAAGGAGATCGCTACTTACGGCGGGGACGTGAAGAACCTGGTCCCGGGCGTGGTGTTCGAGCGATTGATGGCGAAGGTGGCCGGGCGTGCTGCGCCGACTATTACCGATCCGGCCGGCAGTCACGGCTCAGCGGACTGAAGTAGGCGGGCTGCCGGTTGGCGGGGTTGGCCTGCTTTCGGGCCGGATCGGTAACTCGGACGGCTGACGACGTTCGTCGGGACTTCCCCTGGTGATCACATTTTCGGGTTACGGTCCGAAAATGACTGACAGAACGCGCCGGGCGGCCGGAGCGCTGCTCGCCCTTTTGGTCACCCTGCTCACCGGATTCGGCGTCGCCGCGCCAGCGCAGGCGGCACCCACCGTCGCCACTTCCGTTGCCGCGCAACCGGATTGTGGCGACACCTCGAGCTACACGGTCGTCAAGCTCAGCGCGCTGCCCGCCGAAGCGACCGACACCTACAACCTCATCCAGCAAGGCGGTCCGTACCCGTACGATCAGGACGGCACCGTCTTCTCCAACCGCGAGGGCCTGCTCCCGGCCTGCGCCTCCGGGTACTACCACGAGTACACGGTGGTCACCCCGGGTAGCGACACCCGCGGCACGCGGCGGATCGTCACCGGTTCGGGCGGCGAGTACTTCTACACCGGTGACCACTACGAAAGCTTCCAGCTCATCGACGTGAACTCCTAGTTCACCTGACACGCCCGCCCGTCGCCCACCGCCACCCTCAACGGAGACGCTGACGCGTCGCGGACACGCCCATGCATGGCCTCCTCCGAGGCCTTTCCTCCATTTAGCGGCAGACTGGACGCTGTACGTGGGGAAGGGCCACCGGAGGAGTTGCCGTGTACCGGGTGTTCGAGGCTCTCGACGAGCTCGTGACGATCGTGGAAGAGGCACGGGGCGTGCCGATGACTTCCAGCTGCGTGGTCCCGCGCGGCGACATGCTCGAGCTCCTCGACGACGTCCGAGACGCGCTGCCGCGTGAAGTGGACGACGCGCAGGACGTGCTCGACAAACGGGACGAGGTGCTGCAGAAGGCGCGCTCCGAGGCGCACGAAACCGTCACGCACGCCAACCAGGAAGCCGAGACGACGGTCGCGCAGGCCAGCGACGAGGCACAGCGCCTGCTCTCCGACGCGCAGGCGCGGGCCGAGCAGATCATGGCCGACGCGCACGCCGAGGCCGAGCGCATGATCGCCGCGGGGCAGGCCGAGTACCAGAACCTCGTCGAACGGTCCCGGTCCGAATCCGAGCGGATGATCCAGGCCGGCCGCGAGGCCTACGACCGCGCCATCGAGGACGCCCGGCACGAGCAGGCCCGGCTGGTCTCGCAGACCGAAGTGGTCCAGGCCGCGCACGCCGAGTCCGCCCGCATCGTCGACCAGGCACACGTCGAGGCCGACCAGCAGCGGACGGAGTGCGACGCGTACGTCGACGGGAAGCTCGCCGAGTTCTCCGAGCTGCTGTCGACCACGCTCCGCACGGTCGATTCGGGCCGCAACCACCTCCGTGCTCCCGCGGGCCTCGGCCAGCGCACCCCGCTGTACGACTACCAGCCCTGACGCCCGGTAGCCTGGTGGGGTTGCCCATCTCGATACCTGATCCGAGTGCACTCACCATGTCTGAAGACAAGACCTTCCTCGACACGCGCAATCCCTGGGTGATCGACACCCACGAGCTGGGACGCCGCGCGGGCCAGAGCCGTACCGTCGAACGGAACGCGCCGGTCACCACCGCGCTGGGCGTGCCCGGCGTGATCCTCGTGCCCGAGGGTTCCGAGATCGAGCTGGACCTGCTGCTGGAGTCGGTCGTGGAGGGTGTGCTGGTCACCGGCACCGCCGCGGCGCGCACCGAGGGCCAGTGCTCGCGCTGCCTCGACCCGCTCTCCGACGAGATCGAGATCGAGCTGACCGAGCTGTTCGCGTACCCGGACTCGACCACCGAGGCCACCACCGACGAGGACGAGGTCAGCAGGCTGGTCGACGGCAAGCTCGACCTCGAGCCCGCGGTCCGTGACGCGCTCGTGCTGGCCCTGCCGCAGGTGCCGCTGTGCACCGAGGACTGCCCAGGGCTGTGCCCGGAATGCGGCGGGAAGTGGGCCGATCTCGAGCCCGGCCACGGGCATGAGAAGATAGATCCTCGGTGGGCCGCGTTGGTCGAGCGCTTCGGTGACTCCCCTTCCGCCGGCCCGGACCAGCAGGCTTGACGAGCAGCAGCTCGGAAGCAAGTAAGCAGTGCTCGCGTCAGCGAGTGAACTTTGACTGAGGAGATGTAGTCGTGGCCGTCCCGAAGCGGAAGATGTCGCGAGCCAACACGCGCACCCGCCGGTCGTCGTGGAAAGCGGCCCCGGTGCAGTTGGTGCCGTGCTCGAACCGCGCCTGCCGTCAGCCGAAGCCGCAGCACGTGGCTTGCCCGACCTGTGGCCAGTACGACGGTCGACAGGTCGTCGAGCCTGCCTGAGGCTGACCGAGATGGGGGGTAAGTCGAAGCCGGGAGGGCCGGCTGCCGACCCAACACCACTGCTCGAAGCGCTCGGCGTCAACTTGGACGCCGAGCTGCTTACTCTCGCGCTGACACACCGGTCGTACGCCTACGAAAACGGGGGCCTGCCGCCGAACGAGCGGCTGGAGTTCCTCGGGGACGCGGTGCTGGGGCTGGTGGTCACCGATCACCTGTACCGGACGCATCCGGATCTGCCGGAAGGGCAGCTGGCGAAGCTGCGCGCGAGCGTGGTCAACATGCACGCGCTGGCCGGTGTCGCGCGCGGTCTCGGCGAGGGTGGGCTGGGCGCGCATCTGCTGCTGGGCAAGGGCGAAGAGCTCACCGGCGGCCGGGACAAGGCGAGCATCCTCGCCGACGGTCTCGAGGCGATCATCGGCGCGGTGTTCCTCGCGCACGGGATCGACGCGGGCCGCGATCTGGTGCACAGGCTGTTCGACGGCCTGCTGGCCGAGGCGCCGCTGCGCGGTGCCGGGCTGGACTGGAAGACGAGCCTGCAGGAGCTGACCGCGGCTTCCGGGCTCGGCGTGCCGGAGTACAAGGTCGAGGACACCGGTCCGGACCACCGCAAGGAGTTCAGCGCGGTGGTGCTGATCAGCGGCCGCGACCTCGGTCACGGCGATGGCACCACCAAGAAGGAAGCCGAGCAGAAGGCCGCCGAGACGGCCTGGCGCTCGCTTTCGGAGGAGCTGGAGCCGGAAGGCGAAAAGCCCGAGTAGGCCGAGTAGGTCACGCCACGAGCCGGTCGCGGATGCTGTCGAGATCGGCCTCTTCCACTCCCGCTTCGAGCAGCAGGGCCCGCGCGTCGAATTCGCCGAGCGTGGCCAGGATGGCGGCGCGGGCGGTGGTTCCGTGCCGCGCGAGCATGACCGCGATCATCGGGCCCTGGTCCGGTTCGCCGAGCCGGGCGAACAAGGGGACGAGCGCCCGGGTGGACAGTTCGTAGTCCTCGGCGATGGTTTCCGCGGGCACCCCGGCCAGTGACAGCACGAGCAGCGTGGTCAGGCCGGCGCGGTCGCGTCCGGCGCCGCAGTGGAAGAGCACGCCGGGCTCGGCGCGGGCGAGCGCGGTGATCAGCGCGGCGCAGCGGTTCGCCTTCCGTGCCAGGAACGGCCGGTAGTACAGCGGGCTCCCGTCGAGCCCGTTTTCCTTGATGTGGCGCCAGAATTCGGCGTCCTCTTGGTCGTCGAGCGGGATTTCGAGCCGGGTGATCTCCCGTGGCGGCGCCTCTTCCCGGATCTCCTCGGCATTGCGCAGATCCACCACTGTCCGCAGCCCCGCCGCGCGCGCCGCCGCCCAGCCCGCCTCGGTGACGAAACCCGGTTGAGCGGAGCGGAAGAACGCGCCGAACCTGGTCACCCTGCCGTCCCGCGTGGGCAGTCCGCCCAGGTCTCTCGCGTTGAAGAACCCTTCCCAGTCAACCCATCTGCTCCGGTCCATGGCCCCGAGTGAACCAGAAAGCCCGCAGTAAGCTGGGGGAATGCCGGAACTTCCCGAGGTCGAGGTCGTGCGCGCCGGGCTGCAGGCGCACGTCGCCGGGCGGGTCATCGAACAGGCCGAGGTGCTGCACCCCCGCGCGATCCGCCGGCACGCGCTCGGGTCCGAGGATTTCACGGGCAGGCTCGCCGGTGCGCGCGTCGAAGCGGCGAGCAGGCGCGGGAAGTACCTGTGGCTGGAGCTGTCCGACAAGGAAGCGCTCCTCGCGCACTTGGGCATGAGCGGCCAGATGCGGGTCCAGCCGGACGGCGCGCCCGACGAGAAGCACCTGCGTGTCCGCGTCCGGTTCGCCGATGGTGGCCCGGAATTGCGGTTCGTCGACCAGCGCACGTTCGGCGGGATGGCGATGGACGACCTCGTCGAATCGGACGGCACGCTGCTGCCCGCCACGATCGCGCACATCGGCCGTGACCCGATGGATCCCGCCTTCGATCCGGTCCGCGCCGTGCGGGCTTTGCGGTCGCGACGCACGGAGGTCAAGCGCGCGCTGCTGGACCAGACCCTGGTTTCCGGCGTGGGCAACATCTACGCCGACGAAGCGCTCTGGCGCGCGAAGCTGCATTGGGCCCGCCCCACCGAAAAGCTCACCAACGCGCAAGGCACGGCGCTGCTCGCGGCGGCGACAGAGGTGATGAACGAGGCGCTGCGGGCAGGCGGGACGTCGTTCGATGCCTTGTACGTCAACGTGAACGGGCAGTCGGGCTACTTCGACCGGTCGCTGAATGTCTACGGCCAGGGCGATCGGCCGTGCCGCCGGTGCGGGACGCCGATCCGCCGCGAGCCGTTCATGAACCGCTCCTCCTACTCCTGCCCGCGCTGCCAGCCGAAGCCGCGGAGCCCGCGCGCCTGAATCCTTTCGCCGCACGCAACACGGCGGTAATGCCGGAGTGCTGGGCTGGGGGAGTGCGCAACCCGGAGAGACCGCTGACCGGGATCGGTCCGGACACCTTCGACCTGAAGTACCGGACGATCCACGGCTACCGCCGCGCGTACCGCATGGCGGGCAGCGGTCCCGTGCTGCTGTTCATCCACGGCATCGGCGACGACTCGTCGACGTGGCTGGAGGTGCTGGCCTCGCTCACCGGCGAGTACACCGTGCTCGCCCCGGACCTGCTCGGCCACGGTGGCTCGGACAAACCGCGCGCCGATTACTCGGTGGCCGCCTACGCCTGTGGGATGCGGGATCTCCTTGCCACACTGGACATCGACCGGGTCACCGTGGTCGGGCATTCGCTCGGTGGCGGGGTCGCGATGCAGTTCGCCTACCAGTTCCCGGAACGCTGCGAGCGGCTCGTGCTGGTCGCCAGCGGCGGGATCGGCCTCGGCGTACATCCGTTGCTGCGGCTGGCCGCCGCGCCGGGCACCGACCTGATGCTCCCGCTGCTGGGCAGTCTGCCCGTGCGGACGGCGCTGCGCGGCCTGCTCGCCGCGACGGGTGGTTTCGGCCTCGGCGAGGATCTCGACTACGTGGTGCGCAAGTACGTGCGGCTGGCGGAATCCCCGAGCAGGCAAGCGTTCCTGCGCACGCTGCGGGCCGTGGTGGACTGGCGTGGGCAGGTCGTGAACATGCTCGACCGCACCTATTTGACCGAGGGCATCCCGACGATGCTCGTCTGGGGCACGCGGGATCACGTGGTGCCGAGCGAGCACGCGGCGGTGGCGCACGACGCGATGCCGGGCAGCAGGCTGGAGATCTTCGAGGGCGCCGGGCACTTCCCGCATCACACGTCGCCGCAACGGTTTCTGGCCGTGCTGCGCGATTTCCTCACGCACACCCGCCCCGCACGCTACGACGTCCACCGATGGCGCGGGCTGCTTCGCCGCGCAGGCGCGGCCGCGACGCTGGGGATGTCCAGCGGGACGTAGCGGGCCCACGACAGAACGAGGGCCCGGTCCGCTGGGGGTTACGGACCAGGCCCTCGAGTACCGGGGGACGAGGGCCCGAATCCGCAGGGGGCGACGGACCGGACCCTCGAGCTCGAAAGACGGTCAGGTCGTGTTTGAGAAGTGGCGGAGCCGCTTGCGGTGGGCGGTCAACCGGCACCGCCGGGGGTTTGAATCGGTGGAGCCGCGCGGGAGCGCGTCCGTTGAGGGTGGTGGCGGGCGACGGGAGGGCGGTTCCTGGCGAGGACAGCTCCGACGCTGTGAGGGTGCTGTCGCGCGAAGCGTGTCCGCCGGGGGTGGTGGTCGGGCTGGCGGGTGGGAATTCTTGAGGAGGAGATCCCACAGCCAGGGGCCGCCTCAGGTTCCCCTACCCGCACCGCCACGCAAACCACTTTCAAACCAGTCTCTAGCTGTTCAACGCCGCGCGTGCCGCGAGGTTGGCGAGCAGTTCGCGGCCGCGCTCGGCGTTGCGGGGCTGGCTCAGCACGTCGTAGCGGCGCGCGACCAGCTGGCTGTGCGACACGTAGTCCTTCTTGCCTCGCGTGGCCGCGTACCCCGCGGCGGCGAGCGCCACGTTGAACACCAGCCCGGCGACGAGTCCGATCACGATCGGCAGCAGTCCGGCACCCGCGACGAACAGGCTCAGCAGGATCCCCATCATCAGCCCCAGCCAGAGGCCCGACATGGCCGCGTTGCCCAGCACCCGCTTCCAGCTCAGCTTGCCCGCCACCCGCTCCACGAGCATCGGCTCGACCCCGACGATCGTCACGTCGGCGACCGGGAAGTCGTTCCCGGCCAGGTGGTCGACGGCCTGCTGCGCTTCGGTGTACGAAGCGTACGAACCGATCGGCCAGCCGGTCGGCAGGGTGGGCGACTGCGGGTTGGCGGGAGCGTTGCTGAACGCGGTCTGCGTGAAAGCTTGGGTCATCTCTCTCACCTCTCTACCCTCACCAACGCGTACCCGCCCCCCGTTGTGCCTTATGCCTGATTTTCACAGGTGATTTTCAGGTGTGGCCTCCCTTACCCCAGCTGGACTTCGGGGCGGTAGAGGTCGAACCAGTGGTAGAGGTCCAGCGCCCGGTCGAGCCCGCCGCGGGTGACGGTCTCCATCCTGGCCGGGTCCTGCTCGACGGCGGCGGTCAGCCAGTTCCGGTCCACCAGGGTGAACACCGGGTTGTCCTTCTCCGCCAGCACCTCCTTGGCCTGCTGCTGCAGCGCGGCGGCGTAGCCGGGGTCCTGAGTGGACGGATACGGGCTCTTGACCCGGTCGGTCACCGACTGCGGCAGCACGTGCTTGGTGGCGTGCCGCAGCAGGCTCTTCTCCCTGCCGTCGAAGGTCTTCAGTGACCACGGCGTGTTGTAGACGTACTCCACGAGCCGGTGGTCGCAGAACGGTACGCGGACCTCGAGCCCGACGGCCATCGACGCGCGGTCCTTGCGGTCGAGCAGCGCCCGCACCATGCGGGTCAGGTGGAGATTGCAGACGGTCCGCATCCGGTGCTCGAGCTCGCTCTCGCCGTCGAGGTGATCCACCTTCGCGACCGCGGTCCGGTACTGGTCGAGCGTGTAGTCCTGGATGGCCAGCGTGCTCTGGACGTCCGGCCGCAGCATGTTCCCGCGCTCGTGGATCCCGGTGTTGTAGGCCAGCCACGGGAAGTTGTCGGCGTTGCGGGCGGTCTCGTCGTGGAACCAGCGGTAGCCGCCGAACACCTCGTCGGCCGACTCACCGGACAGCGCCACCGTGGATTCCTTGCGGATGGCGGTGAACAACAGCAGCAGCGAAACGTCCATGTCGCCCATGCCTGCCGGGATGTCGCGGGCGGTGATGACCTTGCGCCGCGCCTCGGGATCGGTCAGCGCGTTCGGGTCGAGCATGACGTCCTGGTGTGAGGAGCCGACGAGCTTGGCGACGTCGCGGATGTAGGGCGAGTCGGGGGTGTCGCGCATTTCGTCGGGCTTGAAGTTCTCCTCCTGCCCGAAGAAGTCGACGGAGAAGGTGCGCAGCTGCTCACCCTGCTCGGCGAGCCGCGCCGCGGCGAGGCCGGTGATGGCGCTGGAGTCCAGTCCGCCGGAAAGCAGCACGCAGCGCGGCACGTCGGCGACCAGCTGGCGGTGCACGATGTCGGTCATCAGCTCGCGCACGCGGGCGACCGAGGTCTCCTGGTCGTCGGTGTGCGGGGTGGCTTCGAGCTTCCAGTAGGTGTGCTCGTGGATGCCGTTGGCGTCGACGCGCACGATGGTGCCCGGTTCGACCTCGTACATGTCCTTCCACAGCGACCAGCCCGGGGTCTTGGTGAAGGCGAACAGTTCGCGCAGGCCGTCGGCGTCGACGACGCGCTTGGCAAGGTCGTTGGCGAGGATGGCCTTGGGCTCGGAGCCGAAGAGGACGCCGTCGGCGGTGGGGTAGTAGTAGAACGGCTTGATGCCCATCCGGTCGCGGATCATCACGAGCTTCTGGTCGCGGGCGTCCCAGATGGCGAAGGCGTACATGCCGTTGAGGTGTTCGGCGACGCCCTCGCCCCATTCGAGGTAGCCGTGCAGGACCACTTCGGTGTCGCTGTCGGTGGTGAACTGGTGGCCGCGGCTCTTGAGCTCGGCGCGCAGTTCGGTGAAGTTGTAGGCCTCGCCGCTGTAGACCATCGCGACCTCGCCGTTGGGCGTGCGCACGGACATCGGCTGGCGGCCGCCGGGAAGGTCGATGATCGCGAGCCGGCGGTGGCCGAGCGCGGCGTGGGTGTCGAGCCAGGTGCCCGAGTCATCCGGTCCGCGGCAGGCCATGGTCTCCGTCATCGCGTCCAGGGTTTCGCGCCGTCCCCGCAGATCCGAGTCGAACGAGACCCACCCCGTGATACCGCACATGTCGTCGCCTCCCGATTGCTTAGCTAATACAAGTATCCGTAACACAGTGGTAACACAGGGGCACGGAAAGTGTCTGCCCGTTATGTGCGTTCCGTCGGGCCCGTAACGCTGAGTGTGGCCGGTCTCACCGGGCGTCAAGAACGCGTAAATGCGCCGTTGGGCCGCGTCAAGACCTCGTCAGCGCAGGTCACCCCGTCGGCGTCGCGGCCGCACAGTGTCACCGGAGCGGTCACCACAAGGGGTGACCCGCTGAGAGAGGTGCGAAGTGGCGGACTTGCTGTACGCCGTGCTGCTGATCGCCGTGTTCGGCGTACTGGCGCTCACCTTGCGCGGTCTGGAGAGGCTATGACCGGCGCAGGAGTGGTGGCCAACGTCGTCGGGGGCGTCCTGGCACTCGGGTTGATCGTGTACCTGTTCATCGCGCTGATCAGGCCGGAGAAGTTCTGAATGAGTGATCTCGGCGCCGGCCTGCTGCAGGTCGGCATACTGCTCGTCGCGCTCGCGGTGGTCTGGAAACCGCTCGGCGACTACATGGCCAGGGTGTTCACCAGCGAGAAGCACTTCGCGGTCGAACGCGGGATGTACCGGCTCTTCCGCGTGAAGCCGGACTCCGAACAGCGGTGGCCGGTCTACGCCATGGGCGTGCTCGGCTTCTCGTTCGTGTCCGTGGTGCTGCTGTACCTGTTGCAGCGCCTGCAATCCGTGCTGCCGTTGAGTTTCGGCCGCGGTTCCGTCGAGCCGGGCATGGCCTTCAACACCGCGGCCAGCTTCGTGGCCAACACGAACTGGCAGTCCTATGTGCCGGAACAGGTTCTCGGTGACACGGTGCAGATGGCCGGGCTGACGGTGCAGAACTTCCTGTCCGCCGGCGTGGGCCTCGCGGTCGCCATCGCGCTCGTCCGCGGCTTCGTGCGGCGGCGCACCGACCGGCTGGGAAACTTCTGGGTCGACCTGACCCGCGGCACCGTGCGGATCCTGCTGCCGATGGCGGCGATCTTCGCGATCGTGCTGATCGCGCTCGGCGTGACGCAGAGCCTGAAGTCCGGTGTGGACACTGCGAACGGGACACTTCCGCTCGCGCCGACCGCGAGCCAGGAGACGATCAAGAACCTGGGCACCAACGGCGGCGGCATCTTCAACGCCAACGCCGCGCACCCCTTCGAGAACCCCAACGCCTGGACCGATCTCATCGAGATCTTCCTGCTGCTGGTGATCCCGGTCGCGCTCACCCGCACCTTCGGGACTCTCGTGGGCAACCGCAAGCAGGGCTACGTGCTGGTGTCGGTCATGGGCGCGCTGTGGGCCGGCGTGCTCGCGGTCACCTGGTGGGCCGAGACGCACCCGAACGGCCCGGCCGCGCTGCTGGCGGGCGCGAGCATGGAGGGCAAGGAACAACGGTTCGGGATCTCGGCTTCTTCGCTGTTCGCGACGAGTACCACCGGCACCTCCACGGGTGCGGTGAACTCCATGCACGACAGCTATTCGGGGCTCGGCGGCGGGGCACCGCTGCTGAACATGCTGCTCGGCGAAGTCGCGCCCGGCGGCGTCGGCACGGGCCTGTACGGGATCCTCGTGGTGGCGATCATCGCGATGTTCCTCGCCGGGCTGATGGTCGGCCGCACCCCGGAGTTCCTCGGCAAGAAACTCGGCAGGCGCGAGGTGACCGCGGCGGCCATCTCGATCCTCGCCATGCCGACGCTCGTGCTGGTGGGCACCGGCGCCGCGCTGCTGCTGCCGGACACGATGTCCGCGCTGGGCAACGACGGTCCGCACGGGCTTTCCGAAGTGCTCTACGCGTACACGTCCACAGCCAACAACAACGGCAGCGCGTTCGCGGGCATCACCGTCACCAGCAACTGGTTCCAGTCCACGCTCGGCGTGGCGATGCTGCTCGGGCGGTTCATCCCGATCCTGGCGACGTTGTGCCTGGCGGGATCGCTGGCACAGCAGAAGAAAGTGCCCGAAACCGCGGGCACGCTGCCGACCACCGGACCGCTGTTCGGGTCGCTGCTGGCCGGCACCATCGTCCTCGTCGCGGCGCTGACGTTCATCCCGGCGCTCGCGCTCGGCCCGATCGCAGAGGCACTCGCATGACCATCACCGAAGAAAAACCCGTGGACACGGCGGAACCGGCGCGCGTCGGCGCGGGCGCGTTCAACGCCGCGCAGCTGTGGAAGTCCCTGCCCGACGCGCTGCGCAAGCTCAACCCGCGGCATCAGGTCCGCAACCCCGTCATGTTCGTGGTGTGGGTGGGTTCCCTGCTCACCACGGTGTTCGCGATCGCCCAGCCGGACGTGTTCACCATCGGCATCGCGCTGTGGCTGTGGTTCACCGTGGTGTTCGCGAACCTGGCCGAGGCGGTGGCCGAGGGCCGCGGCAAGGCGCAGGCGGAATCCTTGCGCCGCACCAAGAAGGAGACCATCGCGCGCCGGCTCACCAAGACCGGTGAGGAGGAGGTGCCCGGCGTCGAGCTGCGGGTCGGCGACCTCGTGGTCGTCGAGGCGGGGCAGCTCATCCCCGGCGACGGCGACGTCGTCGAGGGCATCGCGACGGTGGACGAGTCGGCGATCACCGGCGAGTCCGCGCCGGTCATCCGCGAGTCCGGTGGCGATCGCAGCGCGGTCACGGGCGGCACCACGGTGCTGTCCGACCGGATCGTCGTGAAGATCACCACCAAACCGGGTGAGTCCTTTGTGGACCGCATGATCGCGTTGGTGGAAGGCGCTTCCCGGCAGAAGACGCCGAACGAGATCGCGCTGACGATCCTGCTGTCCACGCTGACGATCATCTTCCTGCTCGCGGTCGTCGCGCTGCAGCCGATGGCCCGGTACTCCGGCACCGAGCAGTCCGTGATCGTGCTGACCGCGCTGCTGGTCTGCCTGATCCCGACGACGATCGGCGCGCTGCTGTCGGCGATCGGCATCGCGGGGATGGACCGGCTGGTGCAGCGCAACGTACTCGCCACCTCCGGCCGCGCGGTCGAAGCGGCGGGCGACGTGTCCACCCTGTTGCTGGACAAGACGGGCACGATCACCTTCGGCAACCGCAAGGCCACCGAGCTGATCCCGGTTGGATCGTCCACTTCGGACGAACTCGCCCGCGCGGCCCGGCTGGCCAGCCTCGCCGACGAGACCCCGGAAGGCCGCAGCATCGTCGAGCTCACCGAGTCCCACGCCGGCGGCGACGAGCAGGGCGAGTTCGTGCCGTTCACCGCCCAGACCCGGATGAGCGGGCTCGACATCGGCGACCGGCAGATCCGCAAGGGCGCCGCGAGCGCCGTGCGTGCGTGGGTGCGCGGCAACGGCGGGGAGTTCCCGGACGAGACCGAAAAGGTGGTCGACGAGATCAGCGCGCAGGGCGGAACTCCGCTGGTGGTGGCGGAAAACACCGTGGTGCGCGGTGTGATCCGGCTGTCCGACGTCGTCAAGCCAGGGATGCGCGAGCGGTTCACCGAACTGCGCACGATGGGCATCAGGACGGTGATGATCACCGGCGACAACCCGTTGACCGCCAAGGCGATCGCGGCCGACGCCGGGGTGGACGACTACCTCGCCGAGGCCAAGCCCGAGGACAAGATGGCCCTGATCCACAAGGAGCAGGAGGGCGGGCGGCTCGTCGCGATGACCGGCGACGGCACCAACGACGCGCCCGCTCTGGCCGCCTCCGACGTCGGCGTCGCGATGAACACCGGCACCTCGGCCGCGAAGGAGGCCGGGAACATGGTGGACCTGGACTCCGACCCGACGAAGCTGATCGAGATCGTGGAGATCGGCAAGCAGCTGCTGATCACCCGCGGCGCGCTGACCACGTTCAGCGTCGCCAACGACCTCGCGAAGTACTTCGCGATCCTGCCGGCGATGTTCGTGTCCATCTACCCGCAGCTGGGCGGGCTGAACATCATGCACCTGCACTCGCCGCAGTCGGCGATCCTGTCGGCGGTGATCTTCAACGCGCTGGTCATCGTCGCGCTGATCCCGCTGGCGCTGCGCGGGGTGCGGTACCGGCCGTCGAGCGCTTCCGCGCTGCTGCGGCGAAACCTGCTGGTCTACGGCGTGGGCGGGATCATCACGCCGTTCATCGGCATCTGGCTGGTGGACCTCGTGGTCCGCCTCGTTCCGGGAATCGGGTGACCCCAGTGATGTTCAAGCAAACCCTCGCCGGGCTGCGCGTGCTGCTCGTCTTCACGGTGCTGCTGGGGGTGATCTACCCGCTCGGGATCTGGGCGGTGTCACGGATTCCCGGGCTGCAGTCCAACGCCGAGGGCTCGGTGGTCACCGTGAACGGGCAGGCGGTGGGCTCGTCGCTGATCGGCATCGACCCGGTCGCCGCCGATCCCGCGCACGACCCGTACTTCCACACGCGCCCGTCGGCGAGCGCCTCGGACCCGCTGGGCCCCGGCGACCCGTCGGCGTCGGGCGGCTCCAACAAGAGCGGGTTCAACCAGGACCTGGTCGCGATGGTCCAGGAACGTAAGACGGCCATCGCCCAGCGCGAAGGCGTTTCGCCGGACGCGGTCCCGGCCGACGCGGTGACGGCTTCGGCCTCCGGGCTGGACCCGGACATCAGTACCGCCTACGCCGATCTGCAGGCGGCGCGGGTCGCCCGCAACACCGGGCTCCCCGAGCCGACCGTCAAGCAGCTCATCGAACAGCACACCTCCGGTGCCGGAATCGGGGTCCCCGGGGTGAACGTGCTCGAGCTGAACCTCGCGGTGCGGGCAGCGGAGGCACACTGAAACCGTGGACGAAGTGCAGGACAAGCCGCGCCGGGGAGAGCTCCGTATCTACCTCGGCGCGGCTCCCGGCGTCGGAAAGACCTACGCCATGCTCGGCGAGGCGTGGCGCCGCAAGGAACGCGGCACCGACGTCGTGGTGGGCCTGGTCGAGACGCACGGCCGGAAGAAGACCGCCGACCTGCTGACCGGGCTGGAGGTGGTGCCGCGCCGCGAAGGCTTCTACCGCGGGCGCGAGTTCACCGAGATGAACGTGACGGCGGTGCTCGCCCGCAGGCCCGAAGTGGCGGTGGTGGACGAGCTGGCGCACACCAACATTCCCGGCTCCCGCCACGAAAAGCGCTGGCAGGACGTGCAGGAGCTGCTGGAGGCCGGCATCGACGTGCTGTCCACGGTCAACGTGCAGCATCTGCAGAGCCTCAACGACGTGGTCGAGAAGATCACCGGCGTGCCGCAGCAGGAGACGGTGCCGGACGAGATCGTGCGCAAGGCCGAGCAGGTCGAGCTGATCGACATCACGCCGGAAGCGCTGCGGCGGCGGCTCGCGCACGGCAACGTGTACCCGGCGGAGCGCATCGATGCCGCGCTGGGCAACTACTTCCGGCCCGGCAACCTCACCGCGCTGCGCGAGCTGGCGCTGCTGTGGGTGGCGGATCAGGTGGACGTCGCGCTGCAGCGGTACCGCGAGCAGCAGCGGATCACCGACACCTGGGAGACGCGCGAGCGGGTCGTCGTCTCCATCACCGGTGGCGCCGAGAGCGAGACGCTCATCCGCCGCGCGAGCCGGATCGCGGCGCGCGCGGGCGCGGAGCTACTCGTCGTGCACGTGTTGCGCGGCGACGGGCTTTCCGGGCTGGGGCCGGCGGAACTCGGCAAGTACCGCAAGCTCGCCGAGGACGTGGGCGCCACGTTCCACACCGTGGTCGGGGACGACGTGCCGACGGCGTTGCTCGACTTCGCCCGCGGCGTCAACGCGACGCAGCTCGTACTCGGCACGTCCCGGCGTTCGCGGCTGGCGCGGTTGTTCGACCAGGGCATCGGCGCGTCCGTGGTGCAGCGTTCCGGGACCATCGACGTGCACATGGTCACGCACGCCGAAGCGGGCGGGCGACTGCATTCGTGGCTGGAAACGCGCAGCCCGCTGAGGCCTTCGCGGCTGCTGAACGGTTTCGTGCTCTCGGTCCTCCTGCCCGCGCTGGTGACGCTGATCGGCGTGGTGCTGCGGCACGAGCTGGACTTCTCGACCGACGTGGTCATGTACTTCCTGGCCACCATGATCGTGGCGCTGGTGGGCGGGCTCGGCCCGGCGATCGTCGCGGCGGTGCTATCGGCCGGGCTGCTCAACTTCTTCTTCACCGAGCCGCTCTACACGCTGACAGTGCACGCGCAGAGCAACGTGATCACGCTGATCGCGATGGTGCTGGCGGGGGTGCTCGTCGCGTTGGTCGTGGACTCGGCCGCGCGCCGCGCGGAACAGGCGGCGCAGGCGCGCACGGAGGCTTCGCTGCTCGCGTCGTATGCGCGCACGGTCCTGACGAACACGGAGCCGTTGCCGCGGCTGCTGGAGAAGGTGCGGGAGAACTTCGCGCTGGAAGCCGTGAGCCTGCTGGAAAAACAGGACGGCGTGTGGAAGCGGGTCGAGGAGTGCGGGCCGGATCCGTGCGGCGAACCGGACCAGGCCGACGTCGACATCCCGGTGACCGCCGACGTGCACCTGACCCTGCGCGGGCGCGCGCTGCCCGCGGCCGACAGGCAGGTGCTGGAGGCCGCGGCGGGACAGGCGTTGCTCGCGTTGCGGCAGCAACGGATGGCGGCCGCCACGGCGCGCGCGGAGCGCAAGGCGGAGGCGACGGAACTGCGCACGGCGTTGTTGTCCGCGCTGGGGCACGATCTGCGCACGCCGCTGACGTCGATCAAGGCCGCGATCGGCAGCCTGCGCGCGCACGACATCGAGCTGTCCCCGGAGGACACCGAGGAACTCCTTGCCACGGCTGAGGAATCCACCGACCGGCTGGCCGGGCTGGTGGACAACCTGCTGGACTCGTCGCGGCTGGCCACCGGCGCGGTGCGCACGCAGCTGCGGCCGGTCGGGTACGACGAGGTGGTCGCGCACGCGTTGTCCAATGTGGACGGCTCGAAGTCGGTCGTGGTGGACGTGAGCGAGCACCTGCCCGCCGTGCTGGCCGACGCCGGGCTGCTGGAACGCGTGATCGCCAACGTGCTCGACAACGCGTTGCGGCACGGCAAAGGCGACGAGCCGGTGTCGGTGCGGGCGAGCACGTACGCCGACTACGGCGAGCTTCGCATCGTCGACCACGGGCGCGGATTGAAGAAGGGCACGGCGGATTCGGCGTTCGCGCCGTTCCAGCGGCTGGGGGACAGGGCGGCCGCGCCGGGGATCGGGCTGGGTTTGTCCGTGGCGAAGGGGTTCACCGAGGCGATGGGTGGCACGATCAGGGCGGAGGACACGCCGGGTGGCGGGCTGACGGTCGTCATCTCGTTGCCGGTGTGGCGGATCGAGGAGCGGGTGCGATGACGGACGCGACCGTGCTCGTGGTCGACGACGAGCCGCAGATCGTGCGCGCGCTCCGGATCAACCTGACGGCGCGCGGGTACAAGGTGGTGACGGCGCACGACGGCGCGGCGGCGCTGCGGGCGGTGGCCGAGACCAAACCGGACGTCGTGGTGCTCGACCTCGGCCTGCCGGACATGGACGGCAACGAGGTGATCGCCGGGCTGCGCGGGTGGACCACGGTGCCGATCATCGTGCTCTCCGCGCGCGGCGACTCCCCGGACAAGGTGCACGCGCTCGACGCGGGCGCGGACGACTACGTGACGAAGCCCTTCGGCATGGACGAGCTGCTCGCGCGCCTGCGCGCCGCCGTCCGCCGGTCCGCGGTGTCCACTTCGGACGATCTGGATGCCGTGGTGCGCACGGATTCCTTCACCATCGACCTCGTGGCGAAGAAGGCGCAGCGGGACGGCGAGGAGGTGCACCTGACGAAGACGGAGTGGGCCGTGCTCGAGCTGCTGGTGCGCAACCGCGGCCGGCTGGTCTCGCAGAAGCAGCTGCTGCGCGAGGTGTGGGGCCCGGCATACGAGAACGAGACCCACTATCTGCGCGTGTATCTGGCTCAGCTGCGCAGAAAGCTGGAAAAAGAAGCATCCCGGCCTCGGCATCTGCTGACCGAGCCCGGGATGGGGTATCGCTTCGAGGCCTGAGGCTCAGCCGCCGCGCCTCCGGCATGTTGGCTCTTCCCGTCGGCGTGTTGGCCCTTCCCGTCGGCGTGTTGGCCGTCGCCGTTGGTGTGTTGGCTGTCGCTGTTGGTGTGTTGGCTGCCGACGGTGGCCAACACACCTGTCGGCTGGCGCGCGGGATGGGAGGGCAAGCATGCTCGCGGGAGGGGCCAACACGCCTGCGGGAGGGGCCAACACGCCTGCGGGAGGGGCCAACAC
>NZ_VMNW02000094.1 GCF_007713735.2 Amycolatopsis acidicola
ACCCCCGGCGGACGCACGCCGCGCGGCAGCGTCCCCACCACTTCGGCGCTGTCCTCGCCAGTGACCACCTCAGAACCCCCGGCGGTGCAAGCGCACAGCCCACCGTAAGCGGCTCCGCCACTTACAAAACAGAACCTAGTCCCGGTTCTCCCCAGTGGCCCCGTCGAGCCTTGCCTCGGCGGGGTCCTTTCTTGCGCGGAACCGGCCACTCACCACGGCCAGCGCCAGGTACGCCAGCGCGAGGAGCAACATCGCCGCGCCTGCCAGCAACATCATCTCCCACCTCCCATCGCGCCTGTACCCACTGAGACGTGCCGATCATGGATTCCGTTGCGAGGCTTTTTCCACCGCGGTCCACAGCCTGTGCACAGAGTTGTCCACAGGCTGTGGAGAAGTTCGCCGGCACCGATCCGGACAAAAGTAGGCGGATACGGGCCGCAGCCGATCCGCTCGAAGCGATCTGTCTCCGCCGTGGCTGTGTTCGGATTGGTGGCGAACGGCGCCGTAGACTGTGGACATGGTGCGAGTGCCGCTGACCGATGCCGAACGTGCTCGCGGCGAGCGGCTCGGCGCCGTTCTCCGCGAAGCGCGGGGCGCCCGGAGCATGGTCGAGGTCGCGGCCGAGGCCGGGATTTCGGTGGAAACGTTGCGAAAGATCGAAACCGGGCGCATCCCCACGCCGGCTTTTTTCACGGTGGTCGCGCTGGCCGACGCGGTCGGCCTGCCGCTGGAAGCCTTGCGGGGCGCGGTACCCACGGGTTAGCTGATCGACGCGCAAACCGCGCGCTGCCAAGAAGTTCCGGCCTCTGCGCCCCTTCTCCGTCCATTCGCGACAGACGGCCCGAACGCGAAACAGCCGGCTTCCCGCGAGGGAAACCGGCTGTTCGCGGTGAGAAAGCGCTTACGCCAGGCGGGACTTCAGCGAGTCCAGCTCGTCGCGCAGGGTCGACGGGACCTTGTCACCGATCTTGTCGAACCACTCCTCGATGAGCGGGATCTCCTGGCGCCACTCCTCGGGCTTCACGTCGAGGGCGGCCTGGATGTCCTCGAGCGGCTCGGAAAGGCCCTCGGTGTCGAGGTCCTCGGCGCGGGGCACGAGGCCGACGGGGGTCTCGACCGCGCCGGCCTTGCCCTCGATCCGCTCGACGACCCACTTGAGCACGCGCGAGTTCTCGCCGAATCCCGGCCACAGGAAGCGCTTGTCGTCGCCGCGGCGGAACCAGTTGACGTAGAAGATCTTCGGCAGCTTGGTGCCGTCGGCGGACTTGCCGAGCTCGATCCAGTGCTTGAAGTAGTCACCGGCGTGGTAGCCGAGGAACGGCAGCATCGCCATCGGGTCGCGGCGGACCTCGCCGACCTTGCCCGCGGCGGCGGCCGTCTTCTCCGAAGACATGGTGGCGCCCATGAACACGCCGTGCTGCCAGTCGCGGGCCTCGTTCACCAGCGGCACCGTGGTGGCGCGGCGGCCACCGAACAGGATCGCCGAGATCGGCACGCCCTGCGGGTCGTCCCACTCCGGCGCGAGGATCGGGCACTGCGACATCGGGGTGCAGTAGCGCGAGTTCGGGTGCGCCGCCTTCTCCTCCGACTCCGGCGTCCAGTCCTGCTGCTTCCACGAGGTCAGGTGCTCGGGCTTGCCCTCCATGCCCTCCCACCAGACGTCACCGTCGTCGGTCAGGGCCACGTTCGTGAAGACCGTGTTGCCCTTCTCGATGGTGTGCATGGCGTTCGGGTTGGTGTGCCAGTCGGTGCCGGGCGCGACGCCGAAGAAGCCGAACTCCGGGTTGACCGCGTAGAGCCTGCCGTCCTTGCCGAACCGCATCCACGCGATGTCGTCACCGATGGTCTCGGCGCGCCAGCCGGGGATGGTCGGCTGCAGCATCGCCAGGTTGGTCTTGCCGCAGGCGCTGGGGAACGCGGCGGCGATGTAGTACGCCTTGTTCTCCGGCGAGATCAGCTTGAGGATCAGCATGTGCTCGGCCAGCCAGCCCTCGTCACGGGCCAGCACCGAGCCGATGCGCAGCGAGAAGCACTTCTTGCCCAGCAGCGAGTTACCGCCGTAGCCGGAGCCGTAGCTCCAGATCGTGCGGGTCTCCGGGAAGTGCGTGATGTACTTCGTGTCGTTGCACGGCCACGGGACATCCTTCTCGCCCGGCTGCAGCGGCTTGCCGACGGAGTGCAGCGCCGGCACGAAGGCGCGCTCGGTGCCGTCCTCGGTGATGAACTTGTCCAGCGCCGCCTTGCCCATCCGCGTCATGACCCGCATCGACGCGACCACGTAGGCGAAGTCGGTGATCTCGATGCCCAGCTTCGGGTCGTCGGAGCCGAGCGGTCCCATGCAGAACGGGATGACGTACATCGTCCGCCCGCTCATGCAGCCCCGGTAGAGCTCCGTCATGGTCGCGCGCATCTCGTCCGGGTGGGTCCAGTTGTTCGTGGGCCCGGCGTCCTCTTCCTTCTCCGAACAGATGAAGGTGCGCTCTTCGACGCGCGCCACGTCGCTGGGGTCCGAAGCCGCCCAGAAGGAGTTCGGCTTCGCCTTCAGCGGCACGAAGGTACCGGCTTCGACGAGTTCGGAATTGATCCGCGCGGCCTCTTCCTCGGAGCCGTCGCACCACACCACCCGGTCCGGAGTGGTCAGCTCGGCGACTTCCCGCACCCACGCAAGGACACCGCTGTGCGAGGTCGGCGCCTTGTCCAGTCCCGGGATGGCTACTGCAGTCATTCCTTCTCCTGACTATCGACGGGAGAAGCCCGCGACCGGACGTGGCTGTCCGGAAGCGGGCTCCATCGCCGGCTACCGAATGGCTTCGCGCACCGGCTGGCGACCGGTGTGCTGGAAATTGGGATTCCACGAGAGTAGCCGGGACTACCCGCTCCAACCGAGGCCCGAGCTGTCGGTTCTCTCACAAGAACGATCAGGGAATCGATTCAGATATCGCTGAACCGGCCTAGCGGAAAAAGGTTTCCGGTCCGGCCGTGATCTTCCCGATACCTGTACCCCGTTGGCCGGAAGTCAAAAACCGGCCGGCGCCGGGTTTTCCTGGCGCCAGCCGGTTGTCAGTGGAGTCCGATGTGGGTGTTTTGCGGCCTCAGTTCTGTGAGATCCACTGCCCGGTGGCGGAGTCGATCTTGGCGACCCCTTCGACGGTGTCGTGCCCGGCGCCGCCCCAGAGCTGGTCGCTGTCCGCCGGGACGGACGCGGTGACCCCGTTGGCGCCGTTGGCGCCGGTGGTCTCGGTCCACTCGCCGGGGCCGGTGTGCTCGTAGGTGGTCGACTCGCCTTCCGGCGTGATGATCGTCTGCACGTCGGCGCTGCCGTCGCCGTCGGTGTCGGTGAACATCCGGGTGTTGCCGTCGTCGTCGGTCACGACCGCGGTGTCCGCGGTGCCGTCGTGGTCGGAATCCACCGTGGCGGCGCCGAGATCCACCGTGCCGTCCGCCATGTCGGCGGTGATGTCGCCCTGGTGCCCGGCCTGACTGTCGGTGTCCGTGGAGTCCGTGCCGCCTTCGCTGTCGGCGACCCAGTCACCGGTGGCCTCGTCGAACTTGGCCATCTCGACGATGTTGCCGTCGGTGTCGGTGTGCAGGTACTCGTCCGCGTGCCCGTCGCCGTCGGTGTCGACGTATGCCGTGGTGGTGCCGTCCTCGTTGTCGAGGCGGACCGCGTCGTTGTCCCCGTCGTGGTTGAGGTCGAGGTTCTCCTCGGCGGTGTAGCTCTGACCTTCGACCGAGATCTCCATCTCGCCCTGGTGGCCAGTGTCCGTTGAGTCAGCGCCGCCAGTCTCGTCGATCCACACGGCCCGGTTCTCCCCACTCTCAAGGTCACTGTCGAGAACTTGGACTAACCGTATTCCGGTTCGGTTCCCACGCACAACCGACCGGCTGCCCGGCCGGTCAGCGCTGTTCGCGAACCGTCCGGATCCGGGAGAGCAGGCTCTCCGCGCGATCACGCGCGTCCCCGGCCTCCTTGACCCGTTTCGTCAGGTCAGCGAGCTTCCGGGCCCGCTCCTGCGCATCCATCTTGATCGCTTTGTCGACTTCTTTGAGCTCGGCCTCGATCGACTCGATCCGGCGGCCGAGCGCGTCGTCCAGCGCGAGCGAAAGCTGCTGTTCGGCTTCGATCAGCTGCTCGGCGACCAGCTGGTCCAACGTGGAACGGGCGTCCGCGATGGATTCGACGAGCCACTGCCGCATGTGCTGCTTGTCCGCCGCGTGCCGCCGGGTGCGGGCCATCCACCAGCCTGCGCCGAGGCCGATCACGATGGTCGCCGGGAGCACGACCGGGTTGAGCAGGGCGACACCGGCCAGCGGCAGCGCGGCTATCTTGCCCGCGCCCACCCCGCCGGAGACGCCCATGAACACCAGCAGCTTGTCCTCCGGCGTCGGCGGGCGCTTGTCCGGCGGGCGCAGCACCACCTGCGGCCCGCCCGCGCGCAGGAACTGGGCGCGGATCACGTCCAGCTCCTCCGGGGAGAACAGTTCGGACAGCGCGACGTCGGTGACCCTGTTCAGCCGCAACGCCATCGTCGCCGAAACCCGCTGGGAGATCATCTGCAGCGCGGCGTCCACCTGCTGCGGCATCGCGTGCAGCTGTTCGCGCTTCGCCGCGTCGATCTGCTGGCGGAAGTACGACTGCGCGTCCCGCATCTGGCGGCTCGACTCGTGCCCGAGGTCGACGCGGGCGCGCTGGATCTCGCCGCGGAGCTTCAGCTGCCAGCCGCGAGTGGAGGAGCGGCGCTCGGTGGCCAGCTGATCACGCCTGCCGCGCAGGGTTTCGGCCTCCGCTTCACCAGAGGACAACGCGCGCTGCTCGGCCTTGAGCGTCGAGTGGCGTTCGCCGAAAGCGCTCGACAACGCGCGCAACGTGTTCGCTTCGCCCAGCATCGCGGAGCGGCCGACCACCAGCTCCTGCAACCCGCCCTGCAACGCGATCACGCCGGACCGCTCACGCAACATCGCGGCCGCCTGCTCGTTCGGCGCGCCGCCAGCCATCTCGAACATCCGCGCAGAAACCGGGTGGAAGACCGCGTCGGCGAACCGGGGCGCGTACTCGGCCAGCAGCCTGCGGTCGTCCTCCAGCACCTGCCGCCAGCCGCGGAACTGGTCCGTTTTGGACAGTGCGAACAACACCGTCTCCACGCGATCGCCCATCCTGCCGAGGAAATCCAGCTCCCCGGCGGTGAACGGCGAGGACGCGTCGACGACGAAGAGCAGCGCGGTGGCGTTCGCGGCCGCCTCCATCGCCAGCTCGCCGTGCATCGAATCCAGCCCACCGACCCCCGGAGTGTCCACAAGGGACACTCGCTCCAGCAGCGGCACCGGACCGGTCACCTCGACGTAGCGGGGCGGGATCTGGCCTTCCGGGAACTCGTGCGCCGCCGACGTCCACCGGACCAGCTCACCGAGCGGGATGCCGACCGGCGCGAGCTGGCCCGGATAACAGGCCTGGGCCGCCCATTCCTCGGCGTGATCGAAGACGAGGTACGCCGACGTCGCGACGTCCGCGTCCACCGGCGACAGGCCCGGCATCGCGAGCAGGGCGTTCACCAAGGAGCTCTTGCCGCGGTTGGTCTCGCCGACCACCACGATCGACGGCTTCTTCGGCCGGGCGCGGCGGATGTCCTCGACCCATTTGGCCGCGGCGGGATCGTTCTCGCGCAGCAGCGTCAGCAGCGCCTCCCTGGCCTGCTTGACCTGGGTGGGCAACGACGAGATCGAGGCGGCTGTCATCGCTTCGTGTATACCGTGACGACCGGCGCGCGCAGGAGCCTTTCGTGATCGGCGAACCCGACCACCTCGGTCTCCGCGACCACCCCGTCCAACGCCGGATCGTCGGTGGCGACCGCGCCGCCTGCCTCGTGCAGCGACGGGTCGAACCGCTGGCCGTCAGGGCGCACCGCGGTGACGCCTATCCCGGCAAGGCCCTGTTCGATCCGCTCGACGACGCCGCCGCTGCGGGCCCGGTCCAGCGCGTAGAGACAGAGCTGAATGAGCGTCTGGCGATCCGCCAGCGCCCGCTCCAACACCGAGTTCACATCGGCGTTGGACGCACCGTCGGCGGCCGCGGTTCCGTCCGCTTCCTCGATGATCTTCGCCATGCTCTGCGCGGGGATCTGTCCGGTCGGGTCCTCCGAACCCGGACCAGGATCCCTCCGAAACCACGAAGGCACCGCCCTCACCTCCGGTTCTCGCGCAGTTGTTGCCAGATAAGGAAGTACGCGCGGTGGACCACGTGCGCCACCCGGCTCTGCGCCGGGGTCGCGCCGAACGACGCGAACGAGCGCCACCAGCCCGCCCGCTCCAGCGCGTGCGCCGCCAGCTCGGGCCGGGCGCTGCCGGGCATGCCGAGCTGGGCGTCGATGTCGGCGTTGCTGCCGACCCGCAGCACCTCCTCGGCCAGGTCCTCGGGCATGTCCACGGCGCCGGCGACGACGAGGGTGAGCGCTTCGAGCAGGCGCAGCTGGTGCGCCTCCGGCTTGGCGAGCAGCACCTCGATCGCGTCGTGCACGCGCTGGCGCTCCGCCGGATCACCCGACGCGTGCGCGAGCGCCGTGACCGAGGCCAGCGCGGCGGCCGCCTTGATCCCGTCCGCGCGGGCGGCGAACACGACGTCGAGCCGTGCCCGCACCGCGGCCAGCCCCGAGGCTTCCAGCAGCATCCGGCGCAGGGCGCCCGCGGTGATCTCCGGCTCCGCGCGGATCGCGTCGATCGCGCTGCGGATGCCGTACAGGTCGAGCTTCTCCAGCAGCCGCAGCCGGGTGCCTGCCGGGATCTCGCATTCCCAGCTGGTGAAGATGTCCGCCGCCAGCAACATGGTGTCCAGCGTCGCTTCGTCCAAAGTGGACAGCTGGCGGAGCGATTCGGCGTCGGCCGAGGTGAAGCCGCCGGATTCGGCGGACTCGGCGATCAGCCCGATCACCGGCAGCACGTCGGCGACCCTCGGCTTGAGCAGGGCTGCCTGCTTCTCGGCCAGGATCGTGGCCGCCTTCCACACGTCGGAATCCGCGCCCTGCACCGATTCCGGGGCGATGGTGTCGGCCTTGTTGAGCACCGCGATCGCGTTCACCGGGCCCGCTTCACGGCTCGCCGTGGCGGCGGTGAACGCGGCCAGCGCCTGCTGGTCGTCCGCGCGCACGCCCTGCGTGACGACGTAAAGCACGGCCTCGGCGCCCGCGACGGCGTTGCGCGAGGTGTCGTCCAGGTCGTCGGAGCCCTCGTCCTGACTGGCCGCGCCGAGCAGCTCCTCGGTGCGGGAAACCGAAGCGGCGTCGAGGGAACCGAGGCCGGGGGTGTCGATCACCGTCATGCCCTGCAGCACCGCGTTCGTCAGGTACGCCTCGATGTGCGAGACCTCGGAGATGTCCACGCCCAGCTCCGCCGGGATCATCCCGTCCGGCGCGAAGGGCAGTACTTCCTTGCGGCCACTGGTGAACACGACCTCGATCCGGTCCACCGTGCCGTACTGGAAGCGGGTGACCAGCCGGGTGCACTCGCCGACGTCGGTCGGCGCGACCCGGCGCCCGATCAGCGCGTTGACCAGAGTCGACTTGCCGGACTTGATCCGGCCCGCCACCGCGACCTGCAGCGGGGCGCTCAGCCGGCGCGTGACCTCGGCGAACCCGGCGGCGGTGCGGGCGGAAACCTGCGGCTGCAGCCGTCGGCAGAGATTGGCCACGGACATGGACAAGGGACCGGCCAGACGGCCCGGATCCGTCACGTCGCCCCCTCCCGTTGCGTGCGGTCGAATCCTGCCACGAGTACACCCGCGGTCCTAGAGAAGGTGGTACCGCCGGATGACGCGGAACACGGGGCGGCCGACCTAGATTGATCAGGTGCGGCGACTGAGTATGTGGATGCGGGCGCATCCGATGGCCGGCGACAGCCTGGTCGCGCTGTTGCTGCTGTTGTGCGACCTGACGCTGTTCGTGCTCGACGCCTCGACGCCGCACCCCGGCATGAAGTGGCCGCTGGCCATCCCGCTCGACGTGGCGATCGCCGTGCCGATCGCCTTCCGGCGGAAGTACCCGCTGGTCTCGGCGTACGCGGTGCTCGCGGTCGGGGTCGCGCACAGTTCGCTGCAGCTGGGGATAAGCAGCCTCGCCGCCGCGGCGATAGCGCTGTACACGCTGATCGTCTACGTCGGGCGGAAGCAGGGGCTGTACTACCTGCTGGCGCAGCTCGCGGTGATGGCGATCCAGTTCGTGCTGGACTGGGGCGACAACCAGTGGGGGTCCCTGCTCGCGGCGGGGATGACGTTCGCGTTCACCTGGCTGCTCGGCGAGTTCGTCGGCGCGCGGCGGGCGTACCACAACGAGGTCGAGGCGCGGCTGCATCTGCTGGAGACGGAGCGGGACCAGGCGAGCCGGATCGCGGTGGCCGAGGAACGGAGCCGGATCGCGCGCGAACTGCACGACGTGGTCGCGCACGCGGTGAGCGTGATCGTGGTGCAGGCCGACGGGGCGTCGTACGCGGTGCGCTCGAACCCGGAGCTGGCCGAGCGTGCGGTGCAGACCATCTCCCGCACGGGCCGCGAGGCGCTGACCGAACTGCGGCGGCTGCTGGCCGTGCTGCGTGAAGACGACGCGGACGGGCAGCCGCGCATCCCGCAGCCCGACGCCGACTCGCTCGTCGAGCTGGCCGAACGGGTGGAACAGGCGGGGGTGCGCGTGCGGCTGGAGGTCGACGGCACACTGACCGGGTTGCCGGCCGGGGTGTCGCTCGGGCTGTACCGGATAGTGCAGGAGTCGCTGACCAACACGCTCAAGCACGCCGGGCCGGGGGCGCGGGCCGAAGTGCGGATCCGGCGCGAAGGCGATCTCATCGAGGTCGACGTGGTCGACGACGGCGCGGGCCGGGCACGCGCGCTGGTCGTCGTGGAACAGACTCTGCCGGGAGGCAATGGGGTGATCGGGATGCGCGAGCGGGCGAACGTCTACGGCGGTTCGCTCGCGGTCGGGCCGGAGCCGGGCGGCGGGTGGCGGGTGCACGCCGAGCTGCCGGTGGAGGTCGAGCTGTGATCCGCGTGCTGGTGGTGGACGACCAGGAGCTGATGCGGGCCGGGTTCCGGATGGTGCTCGGCGCGCACGAGGACATCGAGCTGACCGGCGAGGCGAGCAACGGGGCCGAAGCCGTGCGGCTGGCCGGGGAGCTGCGGCCGGACGTGGTGCTGATGGACGTCCGGATGCCGGTGCTGGACGGGGTCGAGGCGACGAAGCAGATCGTGGACGCCGGCACGTCGCGGGTGCTCGTGATGACCACCTTCGACCTCGACGAGTACGTGTACGCGGCGTTGCAGGGCGGGGCGAGCGGCTTCCTGCTGAAGGACACGCCGCCCGCGCACCTCGTCTCGGCGCTGCATGCGGTGGCCAGCGGTGACGCCGTCGTGTCGCCGTCGGTCACGCGGCGCCTGCTGGACAGGTTCATCGGCAACGGCACCGGCCCGCTGCGCGACGAGTCGGCGCTGGACGTGCTCACCGATCGCGAGCGCGAGGTGCTGGTGCTGATCGCGAAAGGCCTGTCGAACGTCGAGATCGCCGGCACGCTGTTCCTGTCCGAGGCGACGGTGAAGACACACGTCGGCCGCATCCTGGCGAAGCTCGAACTGCGGGACAGGGTGCAGGCCGTGGTGCTCTCCTACGAGACCGGACTGATCCGGCCGGGGCAGGCATGAGCGAAACGACATGTACAATTTGTACATGTCATCAGAGATGAGCGTCTCGGCCGCGCGTGAGTCTTTGGGGCCGGTGACGAGCCGGGTCGAGTTCGGCGGCGAAACCGTCTACCTAACCAAGCACGGTCGACGTGCGGCCGCGGTCGTTCCCGCCGCCGCCGCGGAACTACTCGAGGAACTCGAGGACGCCTTCGACATCGAAGCGACACGGGCCGCTCTCGATGCAGTCGCTTCCGGTGACGACGCTCCCGAGCCTTTCGTGCGCCGCACCAAGGCACGTGACGCGCGGGATTCCTGAGTGACCTACTCGGTCAAGGTCCTCCGCCCGGCACGGAAGGTCCTCGAGAAGCTGGCACGAGCACAGCCCAAACACGCCGAGGCGATCGAAGACGCCATCGAAGACCTCGCAGAAGAACCCCGCCCGCGCTGCGGAAAACCGTTGACCGGCGTTCCGGGCGTCTGGCGGATACGCGTCGGCGGCTACCGGGTCTGCTACACGATCAACGACGGTGAACTCCTGGTCCTGGTCGTCACGATCTCGACGCGGGACGACGTTTACCAGATGCTGCGTCGCTATCTCGGCCAGTAGCCACCCAACACTTAGCTCTTGCGCTAACTGTTCCCGCTCGCGATACTTAGCCGTGTGGCACAGTATTCGGCTCAGTTGGATGGGGTGTTCATCGCGCTCGCGGATCCGACCCGGCGCGCGGTGGTGCGGCGGCTCGGCCACGGGCCGACCAGCGTCGGCGACCTCGCCCGCGAGTTCCCGATGACGCTCCCTTCCTTCATGAAGCACGTGCGGACGCTCGAATCGAACGGACTCATCCGCACGGTCAAATCCGGCCGGGTGCGCACCTGCGAGCTCAACCGCGAGCGGCTCGCGTTGCTCGATGACTGGCTCGCCGAGCAGCGCCGCGTCTGGTCCGAGCGCACCGACCGGCTCGAACAGTTCGTCACCGATGCCAAGGAGAACCCGCGATGAACCCCGAACTCGACCTCAGCCTGGAACGCGTCATCCGAGCCCCGCGCGCGACCGTGTGGAGCGCCTGGGCGGACCCTGCCCGGCTCGCGCAATGGTGGATTCCGGCCCCGCTCCGGTGCCGGGTGGAAAGCCTGGAACTACGACCCGGCGGCGCCTTCGTCACGCGGATGAGCGAGGACGGCGCGGAATTCGTCCCGCATCTGGACGCCTGCTTCCTCGCCGTTGACGAGCTCGAGCGGATCGTGTTCACCAACGCCATCGACAGCAGCTGGCGCCCGGCGAGCCCCGCCCCGGTCGCGATGACCGCCACGATCACCCTGCTCGACCACCCCGACGGCACCGAATACCGGGCTCTCGTGCGGCACGGAGACCCGGAAGCCCGTGCGCTGCACGACAAACTCGGCTTCTCCGATGGCTGGGGCACCGTGGCCGGGCAGCTGGCGGCGCTCGTCGAACCTCAGCGATAAGGCGCCGGGTCGGTGGTGGCCGGGTCCAGCCCTTTCTCCCTGACCTCCGTCATCCACCGGCCCCAGTCCGGGCACGTGCCGTCCGAGTCGGCGAAACCGTACGTGCGCATCAGGGTCCACGAGCCCAGCACCCGGCCCGCGAACCGGGAAACGTCCGGATCCGTCGCGAGCGCGGCCACGCCACGCCCCAGATACGAAGGCGTCTCGGAAATGGCGAAATCGGGTGGGGCGATCCCGCCCACCGCGTCCCGCCAATTCTTTTCGGTCACCCCATAGATGTCGAGCATCTTTTCCGAGCGGAGAAATCCCGGGGTGACGGTCAGCCCGGTGCACCCCGATTTCGCCAGTTCCACCCCGAGCCCACGCCCGATCGCGCGCACCGCGCTCTTCGCCACGTGGTACCCGATCGTGGGGCCGACGTAGTCGTCGTTGTCCCCGTCGGTCACCTCGATGACGACACCGCCGGGCCGGGCGGCCACCAACGGCAGCAACCGGTGCAGCGCGATCAGGTGCGTGTCCACTGCGTTGTGCACCATCGCGAGCGCTTTCTCCAGGCTCGACTCCCAGTACGGCTTTCCCCATTCGATGAAGTCGTCCCCGCCCCAGACGTCGTCCACCAGCACGTCGACGCGGTCGAGCCCGCTCCGCAAAGCGTCCACTTCGGACACCGAGGTGAAGTCGCAGCGCACCGGGACACCGGTGCCGCCCGCCGCGTCGACCAGCTCCGCCGTCTCCTCGATGGTTTCCGGCCTCCCCATCGGTGACGCGGACTCGCGCGTGGTGCGACCGGTGACGTACACCGTGGCGCCGAGGCGGCCGAGCTCGACCGCGATGGCCCGGCCACATCCCCTGGTCGCGCCGGTGACCACCGCGATTTTCCCCTGTAGATCAGCCATGCCGCGGACGCTACCCGGATACCCCGACAATTCCGGCGGGGGAAAACCTCAGGGGCGATTCAGGGTCATCACCGATCGCGCTCGGCGACCGCCGCACGGGAAGCTACTACCGCAGTCGGGTAGCAAGTTCGGCCCACAGGATGACGCGCCGAGGATGCTCGATCGGAAATGATGAGGCACAGGGGTTAGCAGAAGGCCTGAACAGGGGAGCAGTCATGATCGAGGCAACGAGCCTCACCAAGCGATACGGCAAGACGCTGGCCGTGAACAACCTGTCCTTCAGCGTCGAACCCGGTCAGGTGACCGGTTTTCTCGGCCCGAACGGGGCCGGGAAATCCACCACGATGCGGATGATCCTCGGCCTGGACAACCCGACCTCGGGCCAGGTCCGGATCGGCGGCAAGCGCTACCACGACCTGAAGAACCCGCTCCGCACGGTCGGCGCGCTGCTCGACGCGAAGTGGGTGCACCCGAACCGCTCCGCCCGCGCGCACCTGCGCTGGATGGCGAGGTCCAACCAGATCCCGGCGCGCCGCGTGGACGAGGTACTCGACACGGTCGGCCTGACGAGCGTCGCGAACAAGCGCGCGGGCGGTTTCTCGCTCGGCATGTCGCAGCGCCTCGGCATCGCGGCCGCCCTGCTGGGCGACCCGGAGGTGCTCCTGTTCGACGAGCCGGTGAACGGGCTCGACCCGGAGGGCATTCTCTGGATCCGCAAGTTCATGCAGCGCCTCGCCGAAGAAGGCCGCACGGTTTTCGTCTCCAGCCACCTGCTTTCGGAAATGGCGCTGACGGCCAGCAACCTCGTGGTGATCGGCAAGGGGCAGCTGATTTCGCAGAGCAGCACCAAGGATTTCGTCGCCAGGGCCGCGGAGAACACGGTCAAGGTGCGCAGCCCGCAGCTGGACGTCCTGCGCGCCGCGCTGCGGGAGGCGAGCGCCACGGTCACCGACTCCGACGGCGGCATCCTCGTGTCCGGAATGGACAGTGACAAGATCGGCGAGCTGGCCGCCGAAAAGGGCGTCGTCCTGCACGAGCTGAGCCCGCAGACGGGTTCGCTGGAGCAGGCCTTCATGCAGATCACCGGCGACTCGGTCGAGTACCACACCGGCCTGGAAGCCGAGGCACAAAAAGTGCTCGAGGCGAGCGCGAACTAGGGGAGACGGAAAAAATGACTCTGCTCGCGGTAGAACGCATAAAGCTGTTCACCACCCGCTCACCGTGGTGGTGCGCCCTCGTCGCGCTCGTGCTGACCATCGGCTTCGCGGCGCTGATCGTCGGGAACTCCAACGAAATCGCGCCGGCCACGGTGGCCTCCACGCAGTTCGGCTACAGCTTCGGCATGGCCGTGATCATGGTGCTGGCCGCGTTGTCGGTCACCACCGAGTACCGCTTCGGCACCATGCGCACCACGTTCCAGGCGATCCCGCACCGCGGCTCCGCGCTGATCGCGAAGACCACCGTCGTGGCGCTGCTGTCGCTGGTGATCGGAGAGATCTCCGCCTTCGGCTCACTCGGCGTCGGCATGCTGCTCAAGCCGAACGCCGACCTGGCGCTCAACAGCGGCGCGGACTGGATCAACGTGGCGGGCGTCGGCGTGATCTACGCGCTGGCCGCGGTGATCGCGGTGTCGGTCGGCATCCTGCTCCGGCACAGCGCCGGCGCGATCGCGCTGCTGATGATCTATTCGCTCGCGGTGGAGAGCCTGATCCAGCTGATCCCGACGATCGGCGAAAAGATCTACAAGTGGATGCCGTTCAACGTGGCGGACAAGTTCCTCACCGGGAACGGCGCGTCGAACGCGGGCCGCGCCACCGGTGACGGCGCGCCGATGTCCACGGCGGTTCTCGGCCAGGGCTGGGCACTGCTCTACTTCGCCGCCTTCGCGGTCGTACTGCTGGCCATCGCGGTCACCGTCGCGAAGCGCCGGGACGCGTAAAGACCACCACAGGGGAAATCCGGACTGAGCGCGGAATCGGGGCCGCGCTGGACCGGGCAGGGGAGATGAGGCCCGGGCCACCGATCGGGGGGTGGCCCGGGCCTCATCCTTTCGTGGTTTCGCGCGCACCAAGAATTCGGTCCGATCGGTAAACCTCCGGTTCCCGTTAGCCGCTCCGAGTTAATAGCACGTAAAGACCCTGTGGTTGCCCTCACAGGGGGCAGACATCCGGCCGTTGACCACGGAATATGGAATTACCACGTCAGGAAACTCCACGGAGGTGACCCTTGACGGTGGAAACCGGCCGAGAAATCGTGCCCCCCGCTTCGCGCATCGCAGCGCACCAACCCTTACTCGAACCGCTGGACGGGCTCGAGTGGTCACAGGCCATCGAGCTGCCTCGTGACGCCAGCCTGGCGACCAAGCCCGCCGAGATTCGCCGCGCGTGGATCCATCGCGCGCCGGAGGCCGAGGTGCTGAGCCTGTTCCGCGGGGTGACGGCGAACGGTGAGCCGGTTCCCTCGCCGTGGTGGCTGCGGGCGCTGTCCGAAGGCAGACTGGATTCGCGCGAATCCGGTTTCCGCGTGGAGGACCGGATCGCGCAGCTGCTGTCCCGGCGTCCCGGCTGGGAGTACGTGCCGTGGGCCGCCGACGGCGAGTCGGGGTACTGGGAGTTCATGCCGTCCGAACGCGGCCATTCCGGGCACAGCATCCCGACCACGATCCTCAACACCAGCAGACACGACGGCTGGATCGACGTGCTGCCCGCGCACAGCTCCCGCACCCCCGAGCCGATCGCCGTCGCCGGGCTCGCCGGCCTGCGCGCGAGGCTGGGGGAGTTCGAGGCGGTGCGCTGAAGCCAGCTAGTTTGAGCTGGTGGAAAGCGAGCATCAACCACGGCTGCGCAGTGTCGTCAGCTACGTCCAGCGCGGCGGCCGGATGACGGTCGGCCAGCAGCGCGCCTGGGAACACCACTGGCATCATCTCGGTCGCAAGGTCTCCGAACTGCACTCGGGGCCCGTCGACTTCGCCGAGTGGTTCGGCCGTTCGGCGCCCGTGTTGCTGGAAATCGGTTCCGGGATGGGGGAAACCACCGCGCAGCTCGCGGCGGCGGAGCCGGAGGTCAACTACGTCGCCGTCGAGGTGTACGAGGCCGGGCTCGGCCAGTTGATGCTGCGCGCGGAGAAGCTCGCATTGGAGAACCTCCGGCTGCTGCACGGCGACGCCGTGATCCTGCTGAGAGAGCACATCGCGCCCGGGTCACTGTCGGGCGTGCGGGTGTTCTTCCCTGACCCGTGGCCGAAGAAGCGCCACCACAAGCGCCGGCTGATCCAGCCGGAGTTCGTCAACCTCGTCGCGTCCCGGCTGGCGCCGGGCGGGATGCTGCACATGGCCACCGACTGGGCGAACTACGCCGAGCAGATGCTCGAGGTCTGCTCGGCGGAACCGTTGCTGCGCAACAGGTTTCCGGACTGGGCGCCGCGGCCGGGCTGGCGCCCGGTGACCAAGTTCGAGCGGCGCGCCGACGAGGAGGGCCGGGTCAGCCACGACCTGATCTTCGAGCGAGTGTGACTCAGGTAACACCGCCCCTGTAAGGTGGCGCCGGTGAGCGGTTCCCTGCCTGAAGCCCGCACCGCGTACCTGCTCAAGCAGCTCGAACTCGCGTTGCGGGCGAGGCTCGACGCGGCGGTGCGCCCGCACGGGCTGACAGTCGTGCAGTACACGGCGCTCACCGAACTGTCGCGTGATCCGGGGATTTCCGCCGCGGAGCTGGCGCGCCGCTCGTTCGTCAGCGCGCAGACGATGCAGGAGCTGATCGCCCGGCTGGAACAGCAGGGCCTCGTGCAGCGGGTGCCTGCCGAACACAACAAGCGGGTACTGGAAACCACGCTCACCGAACGCGGTGAGCGGACGCTGCACGCGTCGGACCACGAGGTGGACGAGATCGAGCAGGACATGCTCTCGGATTTCGACACCGAAGCGGTCGAAGCGCTCCGGCAGGCCCTGCGGTCCTGCACGAAGCGCGTCCGGAAAGGTGCTTAGCGAGCCGGGGCGCCGTCCCTCCCCCTGACGAAGGACGGCGCCCCGGTCCGGTTATTCGTCGGCCAGCGGTTCCGCCTGCACCCGCTTGAGCGCGGGTGTGCAGACCGACGCGGCGAGCACGGCCACCCCGAGGCCGAGCACCACCGGCGCCAGCAGCCAAGGCGTCAGCACCGCGGACACGTCCTTGCCGCGCTCCACCATGGAGAACAATCCGAGCCCGGCTCCCATACCGATCGCGCCTGCCCCGATCGTCGCGGCGAGTGCGGGCAACGCGGCTTCCGCCCGCAGCGCCTTCGAAAGCACCCGCACCGGGGTGCCCGCCGCCATCAGCGCCCCGAACGTGCGGCGGCGGTCCATCACCGAGCCGGCGGTGGCGATCGCGGCGCTGCAGCCGGCGAGCACCGCCGCCGCGACCACGCCGATGATCGTGACCCGGCGCAGGTCGGCGAGCTCGGTCTGCTGCGAGACGAGGTACTCGTCCCGGCTGTAGATGCTGTCCCCGCCCGCGGCGAGCGCGGTGCGGACGACCTCCGGGTCGGCGCCGTCGGTCGGGACCGCGATATCGACGCTCTCCGACTGCACCCCGGCCGGCAGCGCGCCCGGGTCGATGATCGCCTCGACGCTCGCGTCGGAGTCGTTGGGCGTCAGGGTCCCCGTCGGCGTGCCCGCGGGCAACGGGACCCCGGCCGAGGAGCCGTAGCCGTCGCTCACCGTGTACCCGTCGAGGTCGAACTCACCGTAGACGGCCGGTTTGTCCTTGCAGGACACCGAAATCCGCAACAACCGCTCGGCCTTCGCGCAGTCCACCACGAGCGCGCTCACCTTCGAACCGTTCACCGAGCTGAGCATCACTTGGCCGACCTCGGTCGCCTGGGTGTGCTGGCCCGTCTTCGCCAGCTGCGCGTCGATCCGGTCCACCGTCGCGCCGGCGCGTTCCGGCGTGCTCGTCACCGACAGCACCGAATCGCGGTACGTGCCGCCACCACCGGCCGTGCTCTCGAAACTCGGCATCAGCGTCAGCGCCATCGAGCCGACGAACACCGCGAGCACGACACCGGCGGATGCCCGGTAGGCGCCACGCGGATCGTCCAGCAGCCGCCGTCCGGCGAGCAGGCCCGAGGGTTTGCGCCAGCCACCGACGAAGAACCGGCCGACCGCGAAGGTCACCCACGGCCCGACCACGATCGCCGACGCGACCAGCAGGAACAAAGCCAGCAGTACGAATCCCGCGCTGGCGTGCTCACTGGAGACCGCCACGAAGAACACCCCGGCGGTGATCGGCAGCGCCAGCAATCGCCACGCCTTCAACGGTTTCGGCGAGTGACCCGACACCGCGCCGACCGGGTTGCGCACGACGCGGCGCAGACCGAGCACCGCGGCCAGCAGGACGAGCACCGGCATCGCCACGACCAGCGCGACGGTGACCCCCACCGGCATCGCGAAGTCGCTGTACAGCCAGGTTCCGCCGTCCCAGGGCACATTCGTGCACAACGCGGCCAACAACGGTTTCACCGCCAGCCCGAGCAGCGCGCCGGCGACCGCGGCGACCCCCGTTTCCGCGGCCACGATCCCGGTCACCTGCCCCGGGGTCGCACCGGCCAGCCGCAACGCGGCGAGCCTGCGTTCCCGGCGGGCCGCCGTCAGCCGCGACGAGGAGGCGACGAGCACGAGGCTCGGCACCAGCAGCACCACCACGCCGACCCCGGCCAGGATGCCGAGGAACGGATCGGCTTCGGCGTCGTTGGCTGGCGTGAACCCGGACGTCTCGTCGGCGTCGTAAGGCATGTCCTCCGGCGTGTGGCCGACCACCGCGACGAGCTGGTCCGGGTACTTCAGCGCATCCTCGGACAGGGTGCCGACGACCTTGCCCTGGAACCGGTCCGCCAGCCGGTCGGCCGGCAGCGCGTGCATGCGCTCGAACAGCGACGGCGAAACGAGCACCTCGCCGGGCGCGGGGAACTTCGGCATCCCCTTCGGCAGCGCGATCGTCGAAGCGTCCACTGTGGACGCCAGATCGAGCCTGGTGATCTCGGTGCCGCCGGTGAAGTCGTCGCTCACGCTGCGCAGCATCGTCGTCGTCTCCCCGTGGGACGGCGACCTTTCCTGCCAGATCGAGCGTTCGGCGCGTGCCTGCGTCGCGTACGGGAGGCTGATCAGCAGCAGCACCAGTCCCGTCGCCACCGCCACGCCGAGCGCGGTCAGGATCGTCGAGGTTCGGGTCCGGCTGTCGACGCGCAGCACCCGGAACGCCAGCTGGACCGGGTTCACGGCACGGCCACCTTCGTCGCGATCTTGCCGTCGCGGATGACGATGGTGCGCGGCAGCGAGTCCGCCAGTTCCCGGTCGTGCGTCACGATCAGCACCGACGCCCCCGCGTCGGCGGCCGCGACCAGCAGCGCATCCATGGTTTCCTTGCCGGTGCGGGTGTCCAGCGCGCCGGTCGGCTCGTCGGCGAAGATCACCTTCGGCCGGTGGGTGAGCGCACGCGCGATAGCGACCCGCTGCGCCTGCCCGCCGGAGAGCTCACCGGGACGGTTGCCCTCCTTGCCGTGCAGGCCGAGGCGGGTGAGCCACTCGCGGGCGGCGGCCAGCGCCTGTTTGCGCCCGGCGCCGCCGAGCAGCATCGGCAGCGCCACGTTCTCCTCCGCGGTCAGCTCCGCGACCAGCATCCCCTGCTGGAACACGAACCCGAACTCGGTGCGGCGCAGCTCGCTGCGCTTCTTCTCGGAGAACTGGTCGATTCGTTGTCCCGCAAGGTGAATCTCGCCTTCGTCGGCGCGCAGGATGCCGGCGAGCACATGCAGCAGCGAGGTTTTCCCCGAGCCGGACGGGCCGACGATGGCGACGGCCTCTCCTGGCTGGATGTCGATGTCCACGCCGGCCAGCGCGTACTGCGTGCCGTACCGCTTCACCAGCCCCCGGCCGGACAGCAGTGCCCGGTTGTTCCACTGTGGATTCATGCACAGCAGGTTCACAGCCGGCGCGCCCCGCCCGGATCGGCCGATCGGCCGATCCGGGGTGGCCGGGCGGCCAAGGTGCGAGTGACCCCGGATCCTCTACCGTCACGGTGTGCCGTTCTCCGACCGTTTACGCCAGGCCTGGCGATGGCTGGGTCTCGAAGGCGTCGTGCTGCTCGCGGCACTGGCGGTCGACGTGCTCATCGTCTTCTCCGCGGCCTTCGACTACTTCGGCCCGCGTGGCCGGGATCTGTTGCTGCTGCCGGGAATCCTCGCGATGGCCGGCTGCGCGCTGTGGGCGCGGAAGCATCCGGCGCGTGCGCTGTTCGCCGGTGCCGCGGTGCTGGTGGCCTCCACCGCGCTGATCCGCTACACCGACGCCAGCGCGTATTCGACCCTGCTCACCGATCTGTCGTTGACCGAGACGGTGGCCGGGGTCGAGCTGGTCTACCTGAGCGTGCGGCGGCTGCGGCCGATGATCGCGTTCGCCGGGGTGAGCACGCTCGTGATCGCGGCGCTCATCGCCGCCACCAACCGGTCGCACCACTCGCTGAGCTCCACCACCATGTCCGAAACGCTGGTGCTCGGGCTGGTTCTGCTGGTCGGCGCCGTCGCCGCGGGGGCGTGGCAGCGGCGCACGAACAAACCACCGCGGACCGGGCCGGTCGCGGAGCTGCTGCGCGCGCAGTGGCCGTTGATCGGCGGGCTCTGCCTGCCGCTGTTCCTCGAACTGTACGGCGCGCTGGATCACGGCATCCGCGCGTTCCCGTTGCTGATCTGTTCCACGGCCGCCGCGATACTGGCGGTGCTGTCCACGCGGATCCCGCTGCTGGCCGGTTCGCTGATCTCGGTGGTGTTCCTGGTGTCCGGCGGCGCCACGCTGATCGCGCCGCGCGGGTACGACTTCTCGTTCGGGACGGTCCCGCTGACCCAGATCGCGGCCGGCATGGTCGTGGTCGTCTTCCTCATCCGGCAGGTGCAGGCGGCACAGGCCTGGCTCGTGATCGGGCTGATGTCGGTCACCGTCGGCATCACCACGGTCGCCGCGCACACCCGCGCCGGTGCCCCGGATCTGGGCTCGCTGTTCATCGGCGGGTTGCTGACGCTCGGCATTTCGGTGGCGGTCGGGCTGTTCTTCCGCGCCCGCGACTCCGAACGGACCCAGGCCGTGGAATCGGCCGTCAACCAGGCGCAGACCTCGGAGCGGATGGCGCTGGCACGCGAGCTGCACGACGTCGTGGCGCACCACGTCACGGGAATCGTGGTGCAGGCGCAGGCGGCGAAGATGATGGGCGAGAAGAATCCGGCGGTGGCGCTGGAAGCGCTGGGCCGGATCGAGGAAGCCGGCACCGAAGCGCTCGTCGCGATGCGGCGGCTGGTGCGGAGTATGCGCAGCAGCGCGGACAACACCGAGCACGCCACCACGGATCTCGACGCCGACCTCCGGCAGCTGGCCGGGTCCGCGGTCGGCGCGCCGGTGGTGCTGGACCTGTCGGTCACCCCGGACATCCCGCAGGAGGTCGCGCGCTCGGCGTTGCGGCTGGTGCAGGAATCGCTGACGAACGTCGGCAAGCACGCGCCCGCCGCGACCAGGATCGACGTGCTGGCCGAAGTGGCCGACGGGGAGCTGCACGTGCGGGTGGGCAACGACGGGCACGACCCGGCCGCGCGGCCTGCCGGGGGTTCCGGCGGCTACGGACTGGTCGGGATGCGTGAACGCGTCGAACTGCTGCATGGCAGGCTCTTCGCGGGGCCTGTCGACGACGGCTGGCTCGTCGAAGCTTGGTTACCACTGGAGGAATCTGAATGATCCGCGTGCTCATCGCCGACGACCAGAGCATGGTGCGCACCGGATTCCGGATGATCCTCGACGCGCAGGAGGACATCGAGGTGGTCGCCGACGTGCCGGACGGCGTCGCCGCGGTGACGAAGGCCCGCGAGCTGCGCCCGGACGTGTGCCTGCTGGACATCCGCATGCCGGGCCTCGACGGGCTCGAGGTCACGAGGCAGCTGGCCGGGCCGGACGTCGCGGATCCGCTGAAGGTGGTCGTGGTGACGACGTTCGACCTCGACGAGTACGTGCACACGGCGTTGCGCAACGGCGCCAGCGGTTTCCTGCTCAAGGACGCGGGCCCGGCGCTGCTGGTCGAGGCGGTGCGGGCCGCGGAACGGGGTGACGCGCTGGTCTCGCCGCAGATCACCGTCCGGCTGCTCAAGCATTTCGACGGCGGCTCGGCGAAACGCGAGGTCGAGCAGCCGAAGGACCCGCTGACCGCACGCGAGCTGGACGTGGTGCGTGCCGCCGCGCGCGGCCTGACGAACACCGAGATCGGCAAGGAGCTGTTCCTGTCGCTGTCCACGGTGAAGACGCACCTGGCGTCCGTGCAGGGCAAGGTCGGGGCGCGCAACCGGGTCGAGATCGCGGCCTGGGCCTGGCGCTCCGGCTTGATGGACAGCTAGCCGCGCGCAGCGCGTCCGTTGAGGGCGGTGGTGGGCGAGGGGCTGGCCTCCTAAGATCGGCCAATGCCACGTCGTTACACCGCCCCTGTCGTCCTGCCCTGTGACCCGGCCTGTTCGGTCATCCGCGACGGAGCGGTCGACGTCGGCGACGACGGCCGGATCACCTACGTCGGCCCGGCCGCGGCGGAGTTCGACGGCCCGGTCACGGCGCTGTCCGGGATTCTGTTGCCGGGCTTGGTGAACGCGCACGCGCACACCCCGATGACCCTGCTCCGCGGGATGGGCGGCGATCTGCCGCTGCTGCGCTGGCTGCGCGAGATCATCTGGCCCGCCGAGGCGAAGCTGCGCGCGGAGGACGTGCGGAACGGGATGTTGCTCGGTTCGCTGGAGATGCTCTCGCGCGGGGTGACGACCAGCGCCGAGATGTACTTCCACGCCGAGGAAATGGCCGACGCGGTGCTGACCACCGGCGCCCGCGCGGTGCTCGGCGGGCCGATCATGGACCTGCCAGGGCTGGACTGGCGGCAGATGATCGCCGCCGCGGAACGCTGGATCGACGCGGACGGGCTGCGTTTCGGCCCGGGAGAACGGATCGAGCTGTCCTTCGCCGCGCACTCCGCGTACATGCTTCCGCCGGAAGCGCTCCGGCTCACGGCCGAAGCCGCCGCCGCGCGCGGAGCCCTCGTGCAGATTCACGTCGCCGAAGCCGCGAACGAGGACGAGCAGCAGCGGGCGGAGTTCGGGTCCGTGCCGAAGCTGCTCGAACAAGCCGGGATGCTGGACGGCCGCGTGCTCGCCGCGCACGCGATCCATCTGTCCGACGAGGACATCGCGTTGTTCGCCGCGCACGGCGTCGGAGTGGCGCATTGCCCTGGCTCGAACGGAAAACTCGCTTCGGGCATCGCGCGGCTGACGGACCTGCGTGCCGCGTCGGTGCCGGTCGGGCTCGGCACCGACGGGCCTGCCAGCAACGACGACCTCGACCTGTGGGAGGAGATCCGGCTCGCCGCGATGTTCGCCCGTTTGTCCACAAAGGACTCCGCGGCGCTGAGCGGGCCCGCCGCGCTGCTGCTGGCCACCCGTGGCGGCGCGGAAGCCTTGGGGCGCAACGACATCGGCGCGTTGGAGGCCGGCCGCTGGGCCGACTTCGTGCACATCGAGCCCGACGACTTCACGCTCGCGCTCGGCCTCGACGTGCCGGACGAGCAGTTACTGGCGAACCTGGTGTGGGCCACCGGTTCCCGTCAGGTGCGGGACGTGTGGGTGGCCGGAGACCAGGTGCTCGCCGAGGGCGAATCGACGCGCGCGGACAGCGCGAAAGTGCGTGCCGCCGCAAAGGAATCGGCGGCACGCATCCGCGGCTAGCGCTGCCTGGGCCGGATGATGATCTCGGTCGGGTGGGCCTCCGGCGTGGCGGACACGGCGGAGAGCACCGCTTCCGCGACGGAGTCCGGGCGCAGGTAGTTCTCCGGCTGGTACTCGCGGCCTTCGTGCGCGATGACGCCCCGCTGCATCTCTGTGTCCGTGCGGCCGGGGTACACCGTCGTGACGCGGAGGCCGTTGGGCTCCTCCTCGGCCCGGAGCGCGTCGGCGAAGGCGCGGACGGCGTGCTTGCTCGCGGCATACGCGCCCCAGCCCGGGTTCGCGTTGCGGCCCGCGCCCGAGTTGATCACCACCACGTGCCCTCGCGCGGCGCGCAACGCGGGCAGCAGGAGCCTCGTCAACTCGACCACCGCGATCACGTTGGCCTCGTACTGGCGGCGCCACGAATCGGCGTCGGTCTCCTCGACGCGGCCCAGCTCGGCCACGCCGGCCGAATGCACCAGCACGTCCAGCCTGTCGATCTCCGCCGTTGCCTCGCGCACGGCGGCGAAGTCGGTCAGGTCCACCGGCCACGGCCGCGCGCCCGGCAGCTCTTCGGCACGCCGCGCCAGCACGTCGGCGTCACGGCCGCCGAGCAGCACCTGGTGACCGGGCATGAGCACGTGCGCGATGGCCGCCCCGATGCCGCGCGAGGCGCCGGTGACCAGAGCGAGTGGGGTTTCCGACATGGTCCAACGGTAAATCGTTCTTGACTCACCACGCCCGGTGGCCTGGGATCTGTTCATGTCGATGAGGACCGCCGCACCCGGCAACCGCGTACTGGCCAAGGTGGCCGTGCGGGTGATGCCGTTCCTGGCCCTGCTGTACTTCGTGAACTACCTGGACCGGGTGAACATCGGGTTCGCGGGCCCGAACGGGATGAACAAGGAGCTCGGGCTCACCTCCACCGCGTTCGGGTTCGCCTCGGGCATCTTCTTCCTCGGGTACCTGATCCTCGAGGTGCCGAGCAACCTCGCGCTGCACCGCTTCGGCGCCCGGCGCTGGCTGGCCCGGATCATGATCACCTGGGGGATCCTGGCCACGATCCTGGCCTTCGTGCCGAACGCGACCACGCTGGTCATCCTGCGATTCCTGCTCGGCGTGGCCGAGGCGGGCTTCTTCCCCGGCATCATCCTGTACCTGACGTACTGGTTCCCCGCCGCGCAGCGCGCGAAGGCGGTGGCGCTGTTCATGGCCGCGGTGCCGGTCTCCTCCGCCATCGGCTCCACGGTGTCGAGCCTGCTGATCGCGCACGGCGGCGGCATCCTCGGCATGTCCGGCTGGCGGTTCATGTTCCTCGTCGAGGGCATCCCGGCGATCCTGCTGGCCTTCGTGACCTGGTTCTACCTGACCGACCGGCCGGAGAAGGCCAAGTGGCTGACCGACGAAGAACGGAAGTGGCTGACCAGCGAGCTCGACGCCGAGCGCCAGGCGACCGAGGCCGCGCACCACTGGCCGCTGCGCAAGGCGCTCACCCACCCGCGGATTCTGGCGCTGGCGTTCGTGTACTTCGCGATCGCCTACGGCTTGTACGCGCTGGGCTTCTTCCTGCCGACGATCATCGCCGGGTTCGGCGCCGAGTTCGGCACCAAGCTGACCGTGATCCAGTCCGGCCTGGTCAACGCGATCCCCTACGTGATCGGCGCGGTGGTGATGGTGTTCTGGGCGCGCCACGGCGACCGCACCGGGGAGCGCAAATGGCATACGGCGCTGCCGATGCTGGTCGGCGGGATCGCGATCCCGATCGCGCTCTACCTCGGAAACCCTTACGCCGCAATGGTCGCGGTGACGATCTGCGCCGTCGGCGTGTGCTGCGCGCTGCCGACGTTCTGGGCGCTGCCCTCGAACTTCCTGGCCGGCGCGGCGGCCGCGGGCGGGATCGCACTGATCAACTCGCTGGGCAACATCTCCGGATTCGCCGCGCCGTACGTCACCGGCTGGCTGCGCGACCTGACCGGCACCCAGCGCACGGGTTTGTGGGTCGTCGGCGCCTGCATGGTCGCCGGTGCCCTCGTCGCCCTCGCGCTGGGTGCCAAGCCGCGTGCCTCAGCCGCGCCAGACCGAAGCGACGGCCGGGCGGGCGAGTGAGTTCCCGCCGTCGGGCCAGTGCGAGGTCGGCGCGGTCGGCGTGCCGTTCTCACCGGGGTGCTGCACGGCGACCACGACGAAGTCACCGGTCACCACCGGACCGCAGGTCTCCGCGCCGTAGGGCACGGTGAGGAACTGCTTGACGTGGCCGCGTTCGGGGCCTTCGACGGGCACCGAGAACAGGCCGTCGTTGGAGCCGAGCGTGTTGCCGTCGGTGGAGATCCAGAGGTTGCCGTACGGGTCGAAGGCCACGTTGTCCGGGCAGGAAATCGGGCTGACCTGGTCCTTCGGGAAGCCGCCGAAATAGGTGTCGGCCGTGGCCGGGTCACCGCAGACCAGGAGCAGCCGCCAGGAGAACTTCGTCGAGGCGGCGTCGCCGTGGTCCTCCTCCCACTCCAGCACGTGCCCGTTCTTGTTGCCGTTGCGCGGGTTCACCTCGTCGACGCCGGCCTTGCCGGCGGCGCCGCGGTCGGTGTTGTTGGTCAGCGCGGCGTAGATGCGGCCGTTGACCGGGTTCGGCTCGATGTCCTCGGGGCGGTCCATCTTCGTGGCGCCCGCCTTGTCCGCGGCGAGCCGGGTGAAGACGTACACCTCCTCCGCGGTGAAACCGTCCACAAAGGACTTGTCGCCGCTGGCGAGCGCGATCCACTCGCCGGTGCCGTCGAATTCGCCGTCGGCGGGGAGTTTGCCGGTGCCGTCGATCTCGGCTGCCGGGCTGTCGCCCTTGAACTTGGCGACGTAGAGCGTGCCCTCGTCGAGCAGCGCGGAGTTGTGGCGTCGCGCGAGCGAACTGGTGCCCGGCTTGTACTTGCCCTTGGAGACGAACTTGTAGATGTAGTCGAAGCGCTCGTCGTCACCGGAGTACACGACGACCCGGCCGTCGCGCGCGATCTTCACGTTCGCGGCCTCGTGCTTGAACCGGCCCAGCGCGGTGTGCTTCACCGGCGTCGAGTCCGGGTCGTTCGGGTCGATCTCGACGACCCAGCCGAACCGGTTGGGCTCGTTGGGCTCCTGCGCCACGTCCCAGCGCTTGTCGAAGCGTTCCCACTTCCGCGTGCTCGTGCCGGTGCCGATGGCGTAGCGCTTGAGCCGCGCCTGCGTCGTCGGGTCGGTGACCTTGTCGGAGTTGGCGAAGTACTGGTGGAAGTTCTCCTCGCCGGAAAGCACGGTGCCCCAAGGGGTCACGCCGCCCGAGCAGTTGTTCTGCGTGCCGCGCACGCGCTTGCCGCTCGCGTCGGCGGAGGTCTTCAGGTACTTCGAGCCCGCGGCCGGGCCGCGCACCTCGAACTCGGTGTCGAGCGTGATCCGCCGGTTGTACCGGCTCGACACGGCCTCGAGCCCGCCGCCGCGGCGCTTCTCCACCTGCACCACGGAAAGCCCATGCGCGGCCCAAGCGATCTTTACCTGCTCTTCGGTCGGGTTGTTCGCGTCGTACGTGCCGGCCGGGAACATCTGGACCTCGGTGGTGTACTCGTGGTTGACCACCATGAGCCACCGGTCGCGGCCGTTCTCGATCAGGCCGACGAAGTCGTTGTTGTAGCCGAACTGCTTGGCCTGCGCGGCCGCGGTCTGCTTGGCCGGGTCGAACTTCGGCGCCCCGCCGACCACCGGGTCGCCCCAGCGGATCACCACGTTCTGCTGGTGGCCCTTGGCGACCACGAGCGCGTCCTGGGTGTTGGGCGCGACCGGCTCGAAGTCGGTACCGGGCACGGGACGGCCGGGGCTCGCGGCGAGCGCCGGGACGGCGGCGGCCGCAGTACCGGAGAGCGCGGCGAAGCCACCCGCCGCCGCGGCCATCACCGCACCGGCCTTGAAAGCGCCGCGCCGGGAGAGCACTCCCTTGGCGACGTCGCCGAAGTACTCGTTGTCCGACGTGTTCGGCGCCTCGTGAGCACATGCGTTGCCGCAGCGGTATTCACAGGTCAGCGCGGATCTCCCGCCGGAATGCGCGAACAAAGGTAGAGACAGCACCGGGCCTCCATCACTCAGTCAGGGGAACGCCCGTGACGTTAAGCAACGAAGGCCAGGTGATGCCAAACAGTAGGTAAACGGTGTCTAAAGCTCCTCGCCGACGAGCACTGCTTCCTGCGGGACCTCGTGCGAATCCGGCTTGCCGCGCTGTTTCACCAGCAGCAAGCCACCGGCGATCACGCACAGCACCGCGGCCACGACGAACGGGGCCTGCTGCGAGCCGAGCCAGGTCGCGATGTGCCCGACCAGGGTCGCGGCGAGGGCGCCGCCGAGCCACCGGCAGAAGTTGTAGCCCGCGCTGGCCACCGGCCGCGGCGCGTCGCTGATCGACATCGCGGTGCCGGTGAACAAGGTGTTGAGCAGTCCGGAAATCAGCCCCGAAACGATCACGCCGACGACGATCACCGGCTTGCTCGGCACCGCGAGCACAGCCATCAGCACGGCGTAGCCGAACACCGAAACGGCCGTCGCGTGCTGCTCACCGAGCTTGCCCGCGAGCTTCGGCGCGAGCGCCACACCGGCGATCGCCACGCACAGACCCCAGCCGCAGAAGATCAGGCCGACCGCGACCGAGCTCCAGCCGAGCACGAACGGGGTCCAGGCCAGCACGGTGAAGAACGCGGCGGTGTAGAGCGCCGAACCGATCGAAGTGCGCAGCAGGCCGGGGTGCCCGAGCGCGCGGATCGGGTCGGAGATGCGGATCTTCGGCCGTTCCTCGTGCGCGTCCTTCTTCAGGAAGACCGAGCAGAGCACGAGCGCCGCCGCCATCAGCACGGCCGTGCCGACGAACGGGCCACGCCAGGAGATGCTGCCGAGCAGGGCACCGAGCAACGGGCCCACGGCGAGGCCGACACCGAGCGCGGCTTCGTAAAGCAGGATCGCGCCCTTCTGCCCGCCCGTCGCGGCACCGACGATCACGGAAAGCGCTGTCGCGATGAAGAAAGCGTTGCCGAGGCCCCACACCGCGCGAAGTGCGACGAGCTGGGTGATCGTGGCGGCCGCCGCACAGAGCGCGGTGGCGACGACGATCAGGACCAGGCCGGTGAGCACCGTGCGTTTGGGGCCGAACCGCGCGCTTGCCGCGCCGGTGACCAGCATGGCGATCACCTGCACCCCGAGGTAAGAGGAGAACAGCAGGGTCACCTGGGAAGCCGAGGCGTGCAGGCCGTCCGCGATGGACAGCAGGATCGGATCGACCAGACCGATGCCCATGAAAGCGATGACCGCCGCGAAAGCGGTGATCCACACCTGTTTGGGCTGGCCCTTGAGAGCATCCAAAAGGCTCCCGTGTTGGTTAGTGCTCATCCAGCAGTTCCTCCTTCTTCGCCGGATCGATGAGCCGTCTCAGGGCCGGCAGCGCGGCTTCGATGGCCGCGCGGTCGGTCGGATCCAGAGCGGTCAGGCGCTCCCGCAGGAACTCCTCGCGTGCGAGCACGAGCTCGCCGATGTACTGCTTGCCGGTCTCGGTGGCCGCGACCAGTACCGCCCGGCGGTCATCGGGATCGGGTGTCCTCGTGACCAGCCCGAGCCGTTCCAGCCTGCGCACCAGGTCCGTCATGGACGGCTGGCGCACGCGCTCGAGGTCGGCGAGCACGCTCATCCGCCGTGCGCCGTTCTGCACCAGCTCCGAGAGCACCGACCCCTGGGTGAGGGTCAGCCGGTGCTGCGGCGTGAGGCGGCGAACCATGTAGTACAGGCGGAAGAACAGCGGGCGCAGTTCGTGCGCGAGTTCGGCGACTCCGGATTTCACTTAGCTATACTAAGCTTTTTTACTTAGCCTGTCGAAGTAACTCCGGACACAGGTACCGTTCCGGGCATGGACGCGGTGGTTTTCGATCTCGACGGGGTACTGGTCGACTCCGAGCAGACCTGGGACGAAGTGCGGCGCGCCGTCGTCGCCGGACAGGGCGGACGCTGGACGGACGAGGCGACGCGCGCCATGCAGGGGATGAGCACCCCGGAGTGGGCGCGATACCTGGTCGGCGAGCTGGGCGTCCCGCTGACCCCGGAGCACGTCGCCGAGGTCGTGATCGACGAGATGGCGAAACGGTACGCGGGCGGCCCACCGGTGCTGCCCGGCGCGGAGGAAACAGTGCGCGCGGTCGCGGAGCGGTACCCGGTCGCAATAGCCAGCTCCTCACCACCGGTGTTGATCAAGGCCTTCCTGGAGGCGACGAACCTGACCGGGGTCGTGCGCATCGCGGTGTCCAGCGAGCAGGTCGACGCGGGCAAGCCGGCGCCCGACGTGTACCTCAAGGCGACCGAACTCCTTGGCGTACAAGCGAAAGACTGCGCCGCCGTCGAAGACACCACGAACGGTTTGAAGGCCGCGCTGGCCGCCGGGATGTCCGTCTACGCGGTACCGAACCCGCATTTCCCACCGGACCCGGCGGTGCTCGAACAAGTCACCGCGGTACTGGGCGACATCGGCGAGTTGCCAGAAAAGCTTCAATAGCCCCGTTCCGAAGCACGCAGCCTCGTCACGGGTGGCGGCTCGACGCCCGCGAGCGTGCCCTTCGGCTCAGGCAGGTCGTACATCCGGTACAGCCACTGGCGAACCGGCTCGACCGGGTACTGCGGGCCGTAGACCGCCGCCTTGTAGACCACGCCCTCCAGCACGCTGCGCAGCATGATCTCCTCGACCGCCGGATCCGCCGCGCCGCGCTCGGTGAACAGCTCGCGCAGGCTGTCCTCGATCCGCACGAGCCGTTCGTCCTTGCGGGCCTCGACTTCGGCGAAGATCGGGTGCGTCGACGGCTGCACCACCAGCGCGAGTATCACGCCCTGCACCGGCAAGTTGTTCAGCAGACCCGAAAGCACCCCGTCGATGATCCCGGCGAGCCGCTCGTCCGCGGTGCCCGGAATGTCGATGATCGCGGCGACGCCGTCGAGGTACGCGTCGAGCAGTTCGTCGACCAGCAGGTGCTTGTTCGGGAAGTAATAGGAGGCGAGCCCCCTGGAAACCCCGGCGCGCTTGGTGATCTCGGTGATCGTGGCCCCGTTGTAGCCCTTCTCCGCGAACACCGCCAACGCGGCGGCGAGGATCTTCTGCCGGGACTCCTCGCGCATCTCCTTGTTGGCATCGGCGGAACGGGGCACTGCTCTCCTCACTCAAACCGGCGCTCGCCGGCAGACCCCCTCTATTCTGCCTGCCGGTGAGCGCCGGAACCCCGCTTCGGTGTTGACTGTACGTACATCCAGTCGAAAGAGTGGCCGGTATCCCCCGGCCAGGGGAGGCCGGAGGACGAACCGGGGACTCAGCGTTCGACTTCGCCCTTGATGAAGGCTTCGACCGAGTCACGCGCCTGCGAGTCGTTGTACTGCACCGGCGGCGACTTCATGAAGTACGAGGACGCCGAGAGCAGCGGGCCACCGATGCCGCGGTCGAGCGCGATCTTCGCGGCGCGCACGGCGTCGATGATGATGCCCGCCGAGTTAGGCGAGTCCCACACCTCGAGCTTGTACTCCATGTTCAGCGGCACGTCACCGAAGGCGCGGCCCTCGAGCCGGACGTAGGCCCACTTGCGGTCGTCGAGCCACTGCACGTAGTCCGACGGGCCCACGTGCACGTTCGCCTTGCCCATGTCGCGGTCGACCTGCGAGGTGACCGACTGGGTCTTGGAGACCTTCTTGGACTCCAGGCGCTCGAGCTCCTTCATGTTCTTGAAGTCCATGTTGCCGCCGACGTTGAGCTGCATCGTGCGGTCGAGCTGGACTCCGCGGTCCTCGAACAGCTTGGCCAGCACGCGGTGCGTGATGGTGGCGCCGACCTGGGACTTGATGTCGTCCCCGACGATCGGGATGCCCGCGTCGGTGAACTTCTGCGCCCATTCCGGGTTGGAGGCGATGAACACCGGGATGGCGTTCACGAAGGCCACGCCGGCGTCGATCGCGGCCTGCGCGTAGAACTTCTGCGCCTCGTCGGAACCCACGGGCAGGTAGGAGACGAGCACGTCGGTGCCGGACTCGCGCAGCGCGGCGACGATGTCGACCGGCGTCTCGTCGGACTCCTCGATGGTCTCCTGGTAGAAGCGGCCGAGCCCGTCGAGGGTGTGGCCGCGCTGCACCGGCACGCCGAGCGGCGGCACGTCGGTGATCTTGATGGTGTTGTTCTCGCTGGCGAGGATGGCCTCCGACAGGTCGTGCCCCACCTTCTTCGCGTCCACGTCGAACGCGGCGACGAACTCCACGTCGCGCACGTGGTAGGGGCCGAACCGCACATGCATCAGCCCGGGCACACGCGATGCCGGATCGGCGTCGGCGTAGTAGTGCACCCCCTGCACCAGCGATGCCGCGCAGTTGCCGACGCCAACGATGGCCACCTTCACGCGGCCGCTGTTGTCGCCCATGCCGGTTTCTCCTTCACTCGTCTGCTTCATCAGGTCAGTGTTTTCACGACGGCGGCCGCTATTTCTGCAGGCCGCGCTGTTCGGCTTGTTCGTGCGCGATCAGCTCGTTGAGCCAGCGCACTTCGCGTTCGCTGCTTTCCAGCCCGAGACGGTGCAGCTCGCGGGTGTAGCGGTCGATCTTCTCCTCGGCTCGTGCCATGGCGGCGCGAAGCCCTTCGCGCCGCTCCTCGACCCGGCGCCGTCGTCCTTCCAGGATCCGCATCCTGACGTCGGCCGGAGTACGGGAGAAGAACGCCAGGTGTACTCCGAAACCTTCGTCGTCCCAGGTCTGGGGACCGGCGTCACCCAGCAGCTGGGCGAAGTGCTCTTTACCCTCGGCAGTGAGCTTGTACACCCGCCGTGCACGCCGGACCCTGGCCCGTGGCTGGGCCTGCTCACCGCCCTCATCGGCTTCTTCGACGATGAAGCCGGCCCGCTGCAACCGGCGCAACGTCGGGTACAGCGAACCGTAGGAGAACGTGCGGAACATGCCGAGCGTGTCGTGCAGACGTTTGCGCAGCACGTAACCGTGCATCGGCGCCTCGTGCAGCAGCCCGAGTATCGCGAACTCCAACACGGTGCACCCCCTCTCGGGCAGCAAACGACCTCACATCGGCAACCTAACGCCTGAGTATATCGCGTCGATACATCGAAGTGGCGTAGCTAACGCGAGCCCGCCTCCTGGGCGTGCGACGAAGTTCACCGGAGAGTTATCGAATCTTCGGCGTGTCCTCCGCCACGGCGAGATCATTACGCAGAACAGCTCATGGCGGTCGGACGGCGGACCCGTACTCTGTCACCGTGCAAAACCAGCGACAGGTAGTGGACTACGCCCTGCGGCGCCGAGCGCTGCTGGCGAACGTTCGTGCTGGTCGCGTGGGCACGAAGGACGTTTGCGACGCCGACCCCTATCTGCTCCGGGCGGCGAAGTTCCACGGCGAACCCGGCGAGGACCCGTGCCCGGTCTGCCGCAAGGAGACCGTGACGCTGGTCTCGTGGGTCTTCGGCGACGAGCTGCGCCACGTCGCCGGATCGGCCCGCACGCAGGACGAACTCGCCCGGATGGAGCAACTCTTCGGCGAGTTCAACGTCCATGTAGTGGAGGTGTGCCGCCTCTGCCGCTGGAACCACCTGGTGCGGTCATACGTCCTGGGGACGGGCACCCCCCGCGGTCGCTCGAAGAGGAGCGCGGGACAGTGACCCGAGAGGCAGGCGTGCAGCTCGACGACCGCAGAACGGCGTACCCCGAACCGCCGGTCTGGGAGGCTCATTCGTGAACGACGAGTACAACCGCTCCTGGCCAGGCCAGGAGCCTGATGAACCCCGTCGCGCCCCATGGCCGACCGGGGACGAACCGCGCTGGCCGGGCGAACAGCCGCCGCCGCGCGGGCCGTCACCGCAGTGGCCCCGCGAAGGAGGGCAGCAACCGCCCCGGACTCCCGGCGGCGGCCAGCGGCGCGTGCCGCCGCCCCCGCCCGGCGCGCCCGGCGGTCCCCCCGGATCCGGCAGGGTTCCCCCGCCTCCCGGCAGGCGTCCCGGCCCGCCGCCCGGCGGCCCCGCTCGTGGCCCGCAGGGTCC
>NZ_VMNW02000095.1 GCF_007713735.2 Amycolatopsis acidicola
GTCCCGCACCCCAAACAACCCCATCACCCCACACCAGAACCGCGAACCCCCAGCAACCAGGGGCCGGACCACGTGGTTGCACGGTCCCGCACCGCCTGGCTTCGCGGGCAGGGTCACTTCCGGAACCGTTAACGACGACGGGAGTTGGGAAATGGGAAGTCTTGACGGCAAGGTCGCGCTGGTCACCGGCGCCGCACGCGGACAGGGGCGCTCACACGCGGTGCGGCTCGCCCATGAGGGTGCGGACCTGATCATCCTGGACATCTGCGGCAAGGTGCCGACGACGGCCTACCACGGCGCGACCTCGGCCGATCTGGCCGAAACCGCCCGCTACATCGAGAAAGCCGGGCGCAAGGTCGTCGCCCGCGAGGCCGACGTGCGGGACCTCGCCGGGCTGTCGAAGGCGGTCGCCGAAGGGGTCGCGGAGCTCGGCCGGCTGGACGTCGTCGTGGCGAACGCCGGGGTGTTCTCCTCCGCTCCAGTGCACGAGCTGACCGAAGAGCAGTGGGACACGATGATCGACGTGAACCTCTCCGGCGTCTGGAAAACGGTGCGCGCCACCGTCCCCACGCTGATCGAGCAGGGCACCGGCGGGTCGATCGTGCTCATCAGCTCCACCGGCGGCACACAGGGGTTCCCGAATTTCGCACATTACGTCGCCGCCAAGCACGGCGTCATCGGGCTCACCCGGTCCATCGCCAACGAGCTCGGCGCGCAAGGGATCCGCTGCAACGCGATCCAGCCGACGTCGGTCCTCACCGACATGATCGACCACGAGGCGATGTACCGGCTGTTCCGCCCCGACCTGGAATCCCCGACGCACGAGGACTTCCGCGAGGCATGCCAGGCCGGGATGAACGTGCTGCCGATCCCGTGGGTCGAGCCGCGCGACATCTCCGCGGCCGTGGCGTGGCTGGCCTCCGACGAATCCCGTTACGTCACCGGGATCTCGCTGCCCGTGGACGCCGGAGCCATCGGCAAGATGTGACGACAGGAGAAAGCCCGGCCGCGCGCACGGCCGGGCTTTTCCTTGTCAGCAAACGGAGTTGAGCACCGCCCCGTCGTGGAACCTGCTGTGGTGGAACACCAGCGGACCGGTCGCGTCGCCGGTGTCCAGGCCCAGCACGCGGCCCACGACGATCGTGTGGTCGCCGCCCGGGTATTCGTCCGCGATCTCACAGTCCACATAGGCGTGCACGCCGTCCAGGACCGGGCTGCCGTGCTTGCCGGGCCGGTAGCCGACGCCCTCGTAACGGTCACCGGGACCGGCGAACCGCCGCGCGACCGCTTCCTGGCCGGCGGCCAGCACGTTCGCGCAGAAGCGGCCGGACTCCCGGATCCGCGGCCAGGTCGTGGAATCGTTGCCCGCGCAGAAAAGCACGAGCGGCGGATCCAATGACACCGACGTGAACGAGCTGACCACCATTCCCACCGGCCCGGGCGCGGTCACCACGACCACCCCCGTCGTGAAGCGGCTCAGCGTCGTCCGGAAGGCGGCCGTGTCGAACTCGCTCATCCGGCCCTCCTTTCGTTGACCTCCAAGGGAAACAGCTCCGCGACACTGGTCACCTCGAACCCGTGTCGCGCGGCGAAAGCGGCGGACTCGTCGTGCCCGGCCATCGCGCACGGGTCACGCTCCGAGATGAGTCCACAGAGGACAGCCGCGGGTTCGAGACCGGTCTGGCGAGCCAGCTCCACCCCGGCTTCGGCCACCCCGGGCTCGTCGAACGCGCCGCCCGTCGGCCACGCCCTCAGCGGCACCGTGTGGCCGGGCCGGTGCAGCTGACCCGGCTCCGTGGCGGGATCGGCCAGCAGCCGCGCGGCGCGGCAGCGGTCGGCGGCCGAGATGCCGGTGCTGACGCCTTCCGCCGCGTCGACCGCGATCGCCTGGGCGCACCGGTACGGCCCGCGCGCGGTGATCGGCGGCAGGCCGAGCCGGTCGCAGGCCTGTCCCGTGAGGGCGACGCGCACGAACCCCGAGCCGTACCGGATCAAGAACGCCAGCGAGCTCGTGGTCGCCAGCCCGGCGGCGACCACGAGCTCCGCGGTGCCGCGCTCGTCGAGAACGATGACCGGGTGGCCGGCGCCGAACGCGCCTGCCACCCGGGTTTCCCGTGTCATCGCTGATCAGCCGTAGTCGTGGTATTCGACGACGAGACCGTCGCGGATGGTGTAGCGGCTGCACAGATCGATGCGAGCCACCTCGCCTGCGCTCGCGAAGCCCGGGACGTCGGCCTGCGCGGTGCCCACCCACGTGTGCTCGACGACGACAGTGTCCCCGTCCGAATGCACCGCGCGGCGGTTTTCGAAGTGCTTGTCGGGGAACGCCGCTTCGAAGCCCTTGATGATGTCCCCGAATGCGGCGCGGTCGTTCAGTTCCACGCCGCGGTTGTGGTGCTCGACGTGGATGTCCTCGGCGCACAACGCGAGGAGTTTCTCGCGGTCGCCCGAGTTGTAGGCCTCGACGAAGCGCTCGGCGACGGCCGCCGGTTCGTTGCTGCTCATCCTCATTCCCTTCCGATCGGGTGCTGCCGCCGACGTTTCCCGACGGCGCCCGGCCCCGGAACCGGGAACGCCCGTGATCCGCCACGTGTCCGCCGCGCCGCCCTGACCTGTGTGCTCTTCCGCGAAGACCCGGAAGAGGGGGTCAATCGCGCCCGTCCTTGACACGTAGTTCGTGGCCCGCGCATAGTGAACGCGCGTCACCGGGCTGACGCCTCAATGAGGAGGCATCTTGATGAATGTGCAGGACTGGCGGGAGATCCGGCAGTTGCACGAGGACGGGATGCCGATCAAGGCCATCGCCCGGCACCGGGGGATCTCCCGCAACACGGTCCGGCGCGCGCTCCAGCTCGGCGAGCCCCCGCAACCACCACGCGCCAGGGGGTCCGTCGCCGACGCCCGCGAACCCGAGATCCGCGCCCTGCTCGCGGCGGACCCGGCGATCACCGTCGCGGCGATCGCCGAACGGCTCGGCTGGGACCACTCGATGACGGTGCTCAAGGACAGGGTGCGCACGCTGCGCGCCGAGGCACAGGCCCTGGCCCCGCCGGGCCCGCGCACCGAACTTCCCGCGCAGCTGACCGAATTCGTCGGCAGGGAGGCGGAACTGGCGTCGATCCGGGAGGTGCTGGGCTCGGCGAGGCTGGTCACGCTGCTGGGGCCTGGCGGCGTAGGCAAGACGCGGCTCGCGATCCAGGCGGCGGACAAGGTCCGGCGCGCGTTCGCCGACGGCGTCCGCTGGGTCGAGCTCGGGGCGTTGCAGGATCCTGCTCTGCTGGCGCAAACCCTCGTCGACGCCCTCGGCATCCGCGACCGGTCCGCCCGCCCCCAGCAGCTGCTGGACGACTACCTCCACAACCGCCAGTTGCTGCTCGTGCTCGACAACTGCGAGCACCTGCTGACCGCGTGCGCGGAACTCGCCAGCCACCTCCTGCACGGCGCGCGCGAACTGCGGATCATCGCCACCAGCCGGGAAGCGCTCGCGATCCCCGGCGAGCACGCGGTCACCGTCGCCCCGTTGCGGGACAACGCGGTCACGCTGTTCGCCGCGCGCGCCCGCGACATCCTGCCCGGATTTTCCTTGGAGGACGGCAACCTCCCGCTCGTCCGCACGATCTGCACCCAGCTCGACGGGCTCCCGCTGGCGATCGAACTGGCCTGCGCGCGGCTGCGCGTGCTGTCGCTGGCCGAGCTGGCGGACCGGCTCGGCCACCGCCTGCGGCTGCTGACCGGCGGGAACCGCGCGGCCCCGGAACGGCACCGCAGCCTGCAGGCCACAGTGGACTGGAGCTTCGAGCTGTGCGATCCGGTCGAGCGCCGGCTGTGGATCCGGACCTCGGTGTTCGCCGGGAGTTTCGCGCTCAAGGCGGCCGAGGAGGTCTGCCAGGACGCCAGGCTCGGCGCCGACGACATCGTCGACGGGATCGACGGGCTGGTCGGGAAGTCCTTGCTGCTGCGGGAGGAACACCACGGCCAGGTCCGCTTCCGGATGCTGGAGACGCTGCGCGAATACGGCCAGGCGAAGCTGAACGACATGCAGGCCGCCGAGCTGCGCATCCGCCACCACGCCTACTACGCGCGGATGATCGGCGACGTCACGAAGCAGTGGTTCGGCGAGCGCCAGCACCAGTGGTGCGTCGACCTGCGCCTGGAACACGCCAACCTGCGCACGGCTTTCGAGACGGCGCTGGCCCGCGGGGACGACGGCACGCGGCTGATCGGCGCGCCCTGGTTCCTGTGGGCGGCGGGGTTTTCCTTCACCGAACACCGGTACTGGCTCGAACGCGCCCTCGACGCCGAGCGCGAGCCCTCGCCGGACCGGGCGCGGGCGCTCGCGACACTCGGGCTTGTGGCCGCGCTGCAAGGAGATCGTGCCGCCGCGAGCCGTGCGCTGGCGGAAGGAACGGAGGAGGCCGAGGCCGTCGGGGACGCGTTCGGGCTGGCGTACAACCGCCACGAGCAGGGCCTCGTCGCGTTCTTCGGCGGCGATTTCGACAGCTCGGAACGAATTCTGCTGGAGGCGCTCGACCGCTACCAGGGCACCGAAGCACCACCGGACCTGGTCGGCTCGCTGAGGGTCCACTTGGGACTGTTGTACATCTTCGCCGGGGACACCCACGAAGCCCTGCGCCACTTCGAAGCCCTGCGCCCGCAGTGCGAGGAGCACGGCGAGCGCTGGATGCTCTCGTACGCCGTGTACGGGCTCGGCCTGACAGCGCTGATGTGCGGAAACCACGACGAGGCCGTCACGCACGCGTTGGAAAGCCTGCGCATGAAGCGGCCGTTCGACGACACCATCGGCCTGTCCCTGACCACCGACCTGCTCGCGTGGAGCGAAGCCGCGCGCGGCGAGGCCGAACGGGCCGCGGTGCTGCTCGGCGCGGCCGAAACGCTGTGGGCGTCGGTCGGCATGCAGCTCTACGGGTCCGCGCACTGGCTCGACCAGCGCACCCGCTTCGAACGCCGGGCCCGCAACGGCTTGGGCGACAAGGGATACGAGGCCGCGGTGAAGCGTGGTCAGGCCCTGTCGCGGGGCCAGGTGCTCGAGTTCGCGCTCGGCGAGCGGGCGGGGGTCAACCGAGCCCGCCCTGGCGGGCCGGAGCTGTCGCGGCGAGAGGCCGAGGTGGCCGAGCTCGTCGCCGACGGGCTCACCAACCGGGAGATCGCGCAGAAACTCGTGATCTCGCACCGCACGGTCGAGGGCCACGTCGAGCACATTCTGGACAAGCTCGGCCTGTCCCGGCGCGCGCAGGTCGCGCAGTGGCGGAAAGCGGGTGGCTGACCACGTGGTGGCCCGGATGTGACGCCCGGGGTCCGGCGGCACTGTGGACGCAGACCAGAGTGCAGTCAGAGAGGACCCAGCACAATGACCGGAACCCTCGCCCGCCCGGCCACGGACGCCCTCGCCCGTGCGAAGGCCGTCGCACCGCTCATCGAGAGCGAAGCCGACACCATCGAGCGTGACACCACGATCACCCGCCCCGTCGTCGACGCGCTGATCGAGGCGCGGCTGTTCTGGCTCATGGTTCCCGAGGAGTACGGCGGCCTCGGCCTCGGCATGGTCGACTCGCTCAAGGTGATCGAGGAGATCTCGCGTGCCGACGGGTCCACCGGCTGGGCGCTGATGGCCAACGCGTTCAGCACCGGCATCGCCGTCGGCTTCTTCAGCGAGGAAGGCGCGCGGGAGATCTTCGACCAGCCCACGCCGGGCATTACCGCGGGCATGATCCTCCCGACCGGCAAGGCGAAGCGCGTCGAGGGCGGTTACGTCGTCAACGGCCGTTACCAGTTCGCCAGCGGTTCGGCGCACGCCAGCTGGATCGGCGCCGGGTTCGTGGTGCACGGCGACGACGGCGAGCCGCTGGTGAGCGAGAGCGGCGAACCGGTGTGCCGGGTGGCGTTCCTGCCGCGCGAGAAGGTGGAGTTCCTGGGCAACTGGAACGTGATGGGCATGGTCGGCACCGGCAGCTACGACTACGCCGTGACCGACGTGTTCGTGCCCGAGAAGCACACCATGGACACCTTCTCCACCACGCCGGTGCGGGCGGAGCCGGTGTACAAGCTGGGGTTGCTGGGGATCGGCGTCGGCGGGCACGCCGGGGTCGCGCTCGGGCTCGCCACCCGTGCGCTGCAAGAGATCGTGACGATCTCCTCGGGCAAGGCGCGTCCCGGTTACGACACCTTCGTCGGCGATTCGGCACTGTTCCGCCGCGAGTTCGGCAAGTACGAGGCGCTGCTGCAGGCCGCGCGGGCGTACGTCTACGACATCCACGGCGAGGCGGAGCAGACGGCCGCGGCGGGCGAAGAGATCACGGCCGAGCAACGCGCCCGCATGCGCCAGGTCACCACGTGGGTCCAGGAAGTCGCCAGCGACGTCGTCGGCTTCGCGCACCGGTGGGGCGGCAGCCAGTCGATCCGCAACCCGAGCGCGCTCGGCCGCTGCACGCGTGACGCGGCCGTGGCGACCCAGCACCTGCTCGTGGACCCGATGACGCTGGTGGACGCCGCGCAGGACATCCTGCCGGGTTACCTGCGCACCGCCTGAAACCCCCGTGCGGGCGGCCTGAACCCTGGCCGTCCGCACGGTTTCCATTGTGGACAGAGGGAGAATCCCCGTGACCGTCGAACGGGCGCGTGCGCACAGCCTCGCCGACATCCCGCGCCGCTCGGCGGCCCGGTTCCCGGACAAGACGGCCGTGGTGCACCGCGACGTCCGGCTCACCTTCGCCGAGTTCGACGCCGTGGTAGACCGGGTGGCCGCTGCCCTGCAGGCTGCAGGCCTCACGCGCGGGGACACGCTTGCGGTGCTGTCGCACAACTGCTGGCAGTTCCCGGTGCTCTCCTTCGCCACCGCGCGGATCGGCGTGGTGTTCGTGCCGGTGAACTTCATGCTCACCGGGGGAGAGGTCGGCTACATCCTGCGCGACTGCGGCGCGGACGCCTTCGTCGTCGAGGACGCGCTGCTGCCGGTGGCCGAGAAAGCTTTGGTGGAACACGAAGTCCGCGTCCGGGCCGTCCTCGGTGACCAGGTTCCGCCCGGCTGGACGGACTTCGCGGAGTGGTCCGAAAAGGACGGTCGTCCGCGCCCCGTGGAAGTGGGCGACGACGAGGTCATCCGCATCATGTACACCTCCGGCACGGAGTCGCGGCCGAAGGGCGCGATGCTCACGAGCCGGTCGCTGATGTGGCAGTACACCAGCTGCATCGTCACCGGCGGGATGGAGGCCGGGGACGTCGAGCTGCACGCGATGCCGCTCTACCACTGCGCGCAGCTGGACAATTTCCTCAGCACGGACCTGTATCTCGGCGCCACCAGCATCATCCTCGACCGGCCCGAGCCCGCCGCCATGCTGCGCGCCATCGAGACCGAGCGGGTGACGAACCTGTTCGTCCCGCCGACCGTGTGGATTTCGCTGCTGCGGGAACTGGGTTCCGCGGACATCAGCTCATTGCGCAAGGGCTATTACGGCGCGTCGGCCTTGCCCGTGGAAGTGCTGCGGGAAATGAAGAAGCGCTTGCCGGGGATGAGGTTCTGGAACTTCTACGGGCAGACCGAGATGGCGTCGCTGGCCACCGCGCTCGGCCCCGAGGACCAGGAATCGCGGCCGGGCTCCGCGGGACGTGCGGCGCTGAATGTCGAAACCCGGATCGTCGACGAACGGGATCGGCCGCTGCCGACGGGCGAGGTGGGGGAGATCGTGCACCGCAGCCCGCACGCGACCGTGGGCTACCACGGGAAACCGGAGCAGACGGCGGAGGCGTTCCGCGGCGGCTGGTTCCACTCCGGCGACCTCGGCTACTTCGACGACGAGGGCTACCTCTGGGTGGTCGACCGCAAGAAGGACATGATCAAAACGGGCGGGGAGAACGTCGCCACCCGCGAGGTCGAGGAAGCCTTGTACACAGTGGACGGTGTTGCGGAGGTCGCTGTGGTCGGCGTTCCGCATCCGCGCTGGATCGAGGCGGTGACGGCCGTCGTCGTGGCCGAGCCGGGGAGCGCGCTCACCGAAAGCGAAGTGCTCGACGGATGCCGCCGGGTGCTGGCGGGGTTCAAGGTGCCGAAATCCGTGGTGTTCACCGACGCGCTGCCGAAGAACCCCAGCGGGAAGATCCTCAAGCGCGAGCTGCGGGAACGACTGTCCCCCAAAGCGGACTAGGCCGGCGCCGCTCGCGTTCGTAGCGTTCGGCGGTACCAGCCCGACGAGTGTGGAGGACGGAATGCGAGTGGTCGAAACCCGGGTGATCGCGGCGGATCCGGCGACGGTGTGGAAGACCGGCGGCGACACCGCGAACATCGCGGACTGGGTGCCCGCGATCGAGAAGTCCCACCAGGAAGGCGACGTGCGGTACGCGACGTTCGCCGGTGGCGGCGGGGAAGCGAGCGAGCGCATCGTCGAGCACGATGACAGCGCGCGAACCTATGTGTACGAGTACCTTTCCGGGCCGCTCGCGCTGCGGCTGTACCGGTCCCGGTTCACCGTGCGGGACCACGCCGAGGGCGCGGAAGTGGTGTGGGAGGCGGAGTTCGAGGCCGAGTCCGCCGAGGAGGAGCCCGGGCTCGCCGAAGCGATCCGCGGGATCTACGTGGCGGCGCTGGATTCGCTCGCGGAACGGTCCCGCTGAGACTCCTCTCAAGTGGACGATGCGGACCTGCGCACCGCGATCGCGAGTTCGGTCCGGTTGCGCAGGCCCGTCATCGCCAGGATGCGCGTGACGTACTTCTTCACGCTCGCCGGGTGCAGGTGCAGCACCTCCCCGATGGACGCGTTCGACATCCCTTCGCCGACCAGCCGCGCGACCTCCGCCTGGCGCGGGGAAAGCCGTGACAGCACCGTTTCCTCCACCGGCGACGCGTTCGGCCGGACGGGCAGGTGACACGCGATCTGCGCCAGCGGGCCCGCCAGCAGCCGCAGCGAACCGACCTCCTGCGGGCCGATCCGGCCGGGGTCCCGGTCGAACAGCCCGACCAGCGCCTTGCGGCCGTCCGCGATGTCGAGGTAGATCGCGGTCGCGGACTGGATTCCGTGCCGTTCCAGGTAGTCCGTGACGTACATCCGGTTCTCCGGCGTGCCGCCGGACAGCTCCGACAAAGTGGACACCCGCGTGCTGATCAGCGACCGCAGCGCGTGCGGCGTCGAGAAGATGTCGTGCTGGAACCACATTTCCTGGTACTCGGGCAGCATGTGCCGGGTGATGCCGATGATCGTCGGGTCCGGGTCGGCGCACGCGAGCGGCGCGGTGCGGCCGGTGAAGAACGTGGTGGAGCGGACCTGGTAGACCTCGGCGAGCGCGCTGGTCAGCGCGGCCTTGAACGACACGAGGTCGTGCGTGCCGTCGATCCGTTCGAGCACCGCGAAAGCGAGCTCGTAGGACCGCCGGCCGGCGGCCGGTTCGTGCGCGAGAGTCGGCATCGTCGCCTCCCCCGTGGGGTGGTGCTCGGGAACAGGAGTGGCTCAAGGATAACGGTTCGGGCGGACGAGGACCTTGATGTCGTCGCCGATGTCCTCCCCCAGGCGGGCGAAGGTGCCCGCGGCTTCGTCGAGCGTGATCGTGGTGGTGACCATGCTCGCGAGGTCCGCGCCGCGGGCGGCGCCGATCCGGACGGCGGTGTCGAAGTCGGCGCTGGTGTAGGCGAGGCTCCCGACTACGGCGGTCTCGCGGTAGAGCAGGGTGGTCGGGTCGAAGGGCACGGGTTTTTCCCACGCGGCCACGTTGACGACCGTTCCGGCCGCGCCCGTGCAGGCGACCGCGGTGTCCAGTGTGGACGGTGCGGCGGCGGCGTCGAACGCGGCCTGGACGCCGAGCCCGTCGGTGATATCGCCGATGAACTCGACGACGGATCCGGCCAGGGGGTTCATGGTGATCGTCGCGCCGAACCGTTTCGCGGCCGCCCGCCGTGCGGCGGACGGCTCGGTGAGCACGACCTGCTCCGCGCCCGCCTCGCGGGCGGCCAGCGCGATGCACAGCCCGATCACGCCGCCGCCCTGTACGAGCACCATGTCCCCGGCGCTCACGCGGCCTTGCGCGACCGCGTGGATCCCGGTGGCGAGAGGTTCGAGCAGGGCGCCGATCCCGTCCGGGATCGCTTCGGGCAGGCGGTGGACGTTCCGTTCGCGGGTGATGTCGAAGTCGGCGAACGCGCCGCCTTCGCCGCTCACGCCGTGGAAACCGATCTTCGTGCAGATGTTCGTGTGCCCGGCCCGGCACGGCGGGCATTCGCCGCACCAGATCGCGGCGTTCACCGCCACCCGGTCACCGACCGCTATCTCCCGCACCCGCGGGCCCACGGCCACGACCTTGCCCTCGAATTCGTGGCCCAGGGTGAGCGGCGCGACCTCCCCGGTGAGCGGGTGGGGATCCGTGGTGGGGATGGAAATCGGGCCGCCGCGGTACTCGTGCAGATCCGAGCCGCAGATCCCGGCCGCGGTGACGGCGATCTTCACCTGGTCGCCCGCCGGCTCGGGTTCGGGGATCTCGTCCAGCCGCACGTCCCGGCGGCCGTGGAACCTCAGCGCACGCATCCGGCCACGCTAGGCGGATGCGCGTGGCCCGGCCAAGTCCCCCGCGGGGGACAGTCTTTGTCCCCTTCGGAGGACTGCCCGCGCGGCCGGTGTGATTCCTACCGTCCCAGCCATGCTGAACGACAAATACGTGATCGACGCCGTGATCCACTCGTACAACCTCGATCCCCGCAACCACGCCGTGCCCCGCAACGCGGAGGGCATCACGGAGATGATCTTCGGGGTGGTCGCGGGTTCCGGGCCCGAGTACGAGCTGACGCGCGAGCAGTACGTGCGCGACTGGGACGTGGACGAGACGGTGTCCACGCTGTTCCTGGAGAGCCAGACCGATTTCGCGATCTACCACCCGGTGCCGATCGGCGCCTACCGCGACGGGCTGGTGTCGGTGGAGAAGGCGGCCGAGGTGCTCGCCAAGCACCCGACGCGGTTCCTGTCCTACGCCACCGTCGACCCGATGGCCGGGCAGGCCGCGCTCGACGAGCTGGAGCGCCAGGCCGAGCTGCTCAACCCGATCGGGCTCAAGCTCTACCCGTCGTCGTGGACGGCCGAGGGCAAGCACCGGCACTTCCGGATGGACGACGAGCAGGTCGTGTACCCGCTGTACGAAAAGGCCAAGGAGCTGGGGATCTCCACGGTCGCGGTGCACAAGGCCGTGCCGCTGGGCCCGGTGCCGATGGACCCGTACCGCGTCGGCGACCTCGACGTGGCCGCGCACGACCATCCGGACCTGAACTTCGAGATCGTGCACGGCGGGGTCGCGTTCGTCGAGGAGACCGCGTGGCTGCTGGCCCGGTTCCCCAACGTGTTCGTCAACCTGGAGACGCTGAACATCATCTGCGCCAAGCGGCCCGACCAGTTCGCGCGCGCCGTGCTGGGGATGGCCGCGGTCGTCGGGGACCACGTGTACGACCGGATGTGGTGGGGCACCGGGCATATGGCGTACCACGCCCGGCCGTGCCTGGAGGCGTTCGAAGCGTTCCGGTTCACCGACGCGGACCTCGAGCTGGCAGGCCAGTTCGCGCCGGTCTCGCAGATCACCGACGAGCACAAGGCGAAGATCCTCGCCGGGAACTACGTTTCCGCGCTCGGGCTGGACCTGGACAAGATCAAGGCGGGCACCGCGGCCGACGAGCTCGAGCGGCAGCGCGCCGAGGGGCTGCGGGCGCCGTGGTCGACCAGCCGCACGCCGGTCGGAGCGTGAACCGTGGGCGTCGAAGAACAGGTGCGCGAAGCTCTGCGTGAGGTCGTCGACCCGTGCAGCGTCGCGGCGGCCACGCCGATCGACATCGTCGAGATGGGCCTGGTCGACCGCATCGAGCCGGACGGCGACGGCGTCGCGATCCGGCTTTCGCTGACCACGCCGTCGTGCATGATGCTCGGGCAGCTGCTGGAGCAGATCGACCGGCAGGTGAGCCCGCTGCTGGGCGGCCGCAAACCGGAGGTGACCCTGGACGACGGCATGACGTGGACGCCGGAGCGGATGACCGGCCGCGCCCGCGAAATCCGCGAAGCCCGGCGCCAGGTGCTGCTTTCCCTGCTGCCACCGAGAAAATCCGATGCGTGAGGGCCAGGTCGCGGTGATCACCGGCGTGGGCCGCGAGGCATCACGGTGAACGCCGTCTGCCGCGGGCACGCTGGACAATCCGCTCAACGACAACCCCGGCGGCCCGAGGGGTTCCATACTTGTGCTGTTGGCCGGATCAGCGACCCGGCAGGCGATCACCACGACCGGCGGCCAGGTGATGCACTGACCGCCCACGAACGGGAGCACGATGTCCAGCTACGACGACAAACCCTGGCAGCCCCGGTACGCGCCGGGCCTGCCAGGCACCTCCCCGGACTACGGCGACGCCGTGAGCATGTTCCGCGCCACGGTGGCGCGGAACCCCGACGGCGACGCGTTGCGCTACTTCGGCCGCAGTATCACGTTCCGCGAGCTCGACGAGCTGACCGACGCGTTCGCCGCCGGGCTCGCCGCGTCGGGGTTCGCGCCGGGGGAGCGGGTGGCGCTCTACCTCCAGAACGTCCCGCAGTTCGTGCTCGCCCAGCTCGGCACCTGGAAGGCGGGCGGGATCGCGGTGTCGGTCAACCCGATGTACAAGGAACGTGAGCTGGGGGAGCTGCTGACCGACTCCGGCGCCTCGGTCCTGGTGTGCCTGCAGTCGCTGTACCGGGACGTCGCGGCGAAGGTGGACTCGGCGGTGCGCCTGGTGCTGACCACGTCCGAACTCGACCTGCGCGGCCGCGACGACGAGCGGATCTTCGCCGGGATCGAACGTGCCGACTGCCCGGGAACCACCGATCTGCTGGAGTTTCTTGGCCGGCACAAGGGCTCTCGACCGTCCGAAGTGGAGCTTGAACCGTCCGACGTCGCTTTCCTGACCTACACCTCGGGCACCACGGGGCCACCGAAGGGCGCGATGACCACGCACGCCAACGTGGTCTTCAACGCCGGTACCTACCGGAACTGGATCGGGATCGGCTCCGAGGACGTGATCCTGGGCGTGGCCCCGCTGTTCCACGTCACCGGGCTCGTCGGGCACATCGCGCTCGGCCTGCTCACCGGGGCGCCTTTGGTGCTGATGTACCGGCTGGACCCGGCGGTGACGCTGGAGACCGCCGAATCCGAGGGCGCCACGTTCACGGTCGGCTCGATCACCGTGTTCACCGCGCTGATGTCGGTGCCGGACGTGAGGCTGACCAGCCTCACGAAGATCTACTCCGGCGGGGCACCGATCCCGCCGGAGACGGTGCGGCGCTTCGAGGAGCGGTTCGGCCACTACATCCACAACATCTACGGCCTCACCGAAACCACGTCCCCGTCGCACGGTGTGCCGTTCGGCACGCGCGCGCCGGTGGATCCCTTGTCCGGCGCGCTTTCCGTGGGCGTGCCGGTGCCGGGAACGATCGTGCGGATCGTCGGCGAGGACGGGCGAGAGCTGCCGGTGGGGGAGATCGGCGAGCTGGTGACCGAGGGCCCGCAGGTCGTCCCCGGCTACTGGAACAAGCCCGAGGAGACGGCGAAAGCCATGCGGGGCGGCGCTTTCCACACCGGCGACGTCGGCTACATGGACGCCGAGGGCTGGTTCTACGTGGTGGACCGGAAGAAGGACCAGATCAACGCCGGCGGCTACAAGATCTGGCCGCGCGAAGTGGAGGACGTCCTCTACGAGCACCCCGCAGTGCGCGAGGCGGCGGTGGTAGGTGTCCCGGACGAGTACCGCGGGGAGACGGTGAAGGCGTTCGTTTCCTTGCGTGACGGGGAATCCGTGACGCCGGAGGAGCTGATCGCGTTCAGCCGCGAGCGCCTGGCGGCGTACAAGTACCCGCGGGCGGTCGAGATCCTGGCGGAGATCCCCAAGACGGCCAGCGGGAAACTGCTCCGGCGCGAGCTGCGTTCGCGCCGCTGACGGGAACGGCGGTTGTCCGATGTGGACAACCGCCGTTCCTTGTCAGGCGGGCAGAATCGGCGTGGCGCGGAGCTCCGCCTTGGCCAGCGAGCGCAGGTGGACCTCGTCGGGGCCGTCGAAGAGGCGCATCGCGCGGTGCCAGCCGTACATCGCCGCCAGTGGGGTCGTGTCGCTGACGCCGGCGCCGCCGTGCACCTGGATCGCGCGGTCGATCACGCTCGTGGCCGCGCGCGGGACGGCGATCTTGGCCATCGCGACGAGGTTCCGGGCGGCCTTGTTGCCTTCGGTGTCGATGACGTGCGCGGTGTGGTGGCACAGCAGCCGCGCCTGCTCGATCTCCAGGCGTGACTCCGCGATCTGGTGCTGTACAACGCCTTGCTCGGCCAGCGGCGCGCCGAACGCGACCCTGTCCTTGGCACGCCGGACGAGGAGGGCGAGCGCGCGTTCGGCGGCGCCGAGTGCCCGCATGCAGTGGTGGATGCGGCCAGGGCCGAGCCGCGCCTGCGCCGCGGCGAACCCGCCGCCCTCCTCGCCGATCACGTTCGTCACCGGCACGCGGGCGCCGGTGAAGGTGACTTCGGCGTGGCCGTGCTGGTCGTGGTGCCCGAACACGGGGTGATCGCGGACGACCTCGACGCCGGGCGTGTCGCGCGGCACGAGCACCATGGACTGCTGGCGGTGCGCGGGCGCGGACGGGTCGGTCTTGCCCATCACGATGAAGAACGCGCAGCGCGGGTCCATCGCCCCGCTGGTCCACCATTTTCGGCCGGTGATCACGTACTCGTCGCCGTCGCGTTCGATGCGGGTGGCGATGTTCGTGGCGTCGCTGCTGGCCACGTCGGGCTCGGTCATCGCGAACGCCGACCGGATTTCCCCGTCCAGCAAGGGTTTCAGCCAGTCCCGCCGCTGCTCGTCACTGCCGAGGAGATGCAGGAGCTCCATGTTGCCGGTGTCGGGGGCCTGGCCGTTGATCGCTTCGGGCGCCAGTTCGAGGCTCCAGCCGGACAGCTCGGCGATCGGCGCGTACTCGAGCTGGGTGAGCCCGGATTCCGCGGGCAGGAACAGGTTCCACAGCCCGGCGGCCTTCGCCTCGCGCTTCAGCTCCTCGACCACCGGCGGCACCGTGTGGTCGTCGGGGCCCGCCGACCGGCGGTACTCGGCGTACGCGGCCTCGGCGGGCAGCACGCGCTCCCGCACGAACTGTTCCATGGCGGAGCGCAGCTCGGCGGCCCTCGGGGAGGGCTCGGGTAGGACGTAGCCGGACATGAACTCCTCCTGAACAAGGCCGATCGATTGATCGGTTGAACACTAAGTGCCCGGGGTGGGCGGCGTCAACGCGGGGCGCGCACGATGTCGAGCGCGAAGCCGGTGTACTGGCGTGCGACGACGTCGGGGGACAGGCCGCCCTTCGGTGACCACCACGTCGGCAGCGCCGTGCACATCGTGACCACGGCGCGGGCGGCTTCGCGTGGCAGCGGCGTGTGCATCAGCTCGCGGCGGCACCCTTCGACCACCTCGTCGTCGAGCATGTACTGAACCTCGCTGCGCGCCTTGGCGATGCGGGTTCGGTGCGGTTCCTCCACGCTGCGCATCTCGCTGGCGCCGATGAAACCCAGCTCGCGGCGGTGGGTGTGGTAGAGCGCCAGGCATTCGACGAGCCGGATGAAGCGCTCGACCGGGCCGTCGCACTCGGCGCGCGCGGCGCGGCAGCGTTCTTGCAGGTCGTCCATGGCGAGGTCGAGCAGTTCGACGAGCAGAGCCTGTTTGGTCGGCCGGTGGTGGTAGACGCCGGCGACCGACAGGCCGGCGCGCTGTGCCACGTCCCGGATGCTCGCGCCGTGGTAGCCCAGTTCGACGAACGCCTCGAGCGCCCCGGCCAGTGGCGGCACGAGGTTGAGCGGCGGAAAGTCGCGCCAGGAACCGGTTTCGCCCGGCGCCGGAGCGCGGAGCGCCGCGCCTTCGGTGCCGAACAGCGTGGCCGCGGCGTTCAGTCGTTCAGGCGTGATCCGGGTGAGCCCGTTCTCCACCGCGCTCCACGTCCCGGTGCTGACACCGAGTTCCTTCGCGACGTCGCGCAGCGTGAGCCCCGCGCCGCGACGCGCTTCGCGCAGCCGCCTGCCCAGCTGTTCCCGCTCTTCGTCCGCCAAGTGCGTGCTCCTTCCCGGTCCCGGTGACCCTAGTCGCCCTTGACAGGGTGTCGCTCCCTGAGTCAGAGTACTCCTCGCTTGTTCATAAATACCGATCAATCGCTCGGTTTCAGGAGTTTTCGCATGGTCTCGGAATCCCCGCCAGGCGCGCCGGTGCCCGCGCTGGAGCAGTTCCTGCGCGCCGCCGCCCCCGGTTTGCTGTCCGGGCCGCTGGAGGCCGAACTGCTCTCCGGCGGCCGGTCGAACCTGACCTATCTGCTCACCGACGGCCGCGAGCGCTGGGTGCTGCGCCGCCCGCCGCTGGGGCACGTGCTGGCCACCGCGCACGACATGGACCGCGAGTACCGGATGCTCTCCGCGCTGCACCCGACCGAGGTCCCGGTGCCGCGGCCCGTGGTCAGCGCCGGGCCCGACGTGATCGGCGCGCCGTTCTACGTCATGGAGTTCGCGGACGGGGTGGTTCTCCGTGAGAGCGAGCAGCTGGCGGGTTTCGCCGGCCGGGCGAAGGAGCTCGCCGTCGAACTCGTCGACGTGCTGGCCCGCCTGCACTCCCTCGATCCGGCGGCAGTCGGCCTTGGCGACCTCGGCCGCCCTGACGGCTACCTCGACCGGCAGCTGCGCCGCTGGGCGAAGCAGCTCGACGCGTCGCACACGCGAGACCTGCCGGACTTGGTGCGGTTGGGCGAAAAACTGGGCCATAGTGTCCCGAGTGGACAGACGCCGTCGATCGTGCACGGCGACTACCGGCTGGACAACGTCGTCGTCTCGCCGCTCACGGGGCAGGTGGTGAGCGTGCTCGACTGGGAGATGGCCACCCTCGGCGATCCGCTCACCGATCTCGCGTCGATGATCGTGTGGTGGGACGGGATCGCCGGCCTGGACAGCCCCGTCGCCGCCGTGCCGGGTGAGACCCCCGGCTTCCCCGGCAGCGGCCTGTTGATCGACCGCTACGCCGAACACGGCCGTGACCTGCGCGAACTGGCCTGGTACCTGGGGTTCGCCTACTACAAGATCGCGGTCATCTTCGAAGGCATCCACTTCCGCGCCCAGCAGGGCCTCACCGTCGGCGAGGGCTTCGACCGCCTCGGCGAACTGGTCCCGGCCCTCACCGGACGCGGGCACGCGGCACTCCAAGGAAGGCGGACAGCGCTATGAGCACATTGGCGGGCCGGACGATCCTGATGTCCGGCGGGAGCCGCGGGATCGGCCTGGCGATCGCACTGCGCGCGGCCCGTGACGGCGCGAACGTGGTGCTGCTGGCGAAAACCAGCGAACCGCACCCGCGGCTGCCCGGCACCGTCCACACCGCCGTCGCCGAAATCGAGCAGGCGGGCGGGAAAGCCGTCGCCGTCGTCGGGGACGTGCGCAAGGACGAGGACGCGCAGCGGGCCGTGGACACCGCCGTCGAGCGGTTCGGTGGGATCGACATCGTGGTCAACAACGCGAGCGCGCTCGACCTCCGCGCCACCCGCGACATCCCGATGAAGAGCTATGACCTGATGCAGGACATCAACGCCCGCGGCACCTTCCTGCTCGGCAAACTCGCTATCCCGCACCTGGAGCGCAGCGACCGCGCGCACATCCTGACCCTGTCCCCGCCCCTGGACCTGCGGCCGAAATGGGCGGGCGCGTACCTCGCCTACACCATGGCGAAGTACGGCATGAGCCTGGTGACCCTCGGCCTGGCCGAGGAACTGCGCGAGGCCGGGATCGCCGCGAACTCCCTGTGGCCGCGCACCACGATCGCCACCGCCGCCATCGCGAACCTCCTCGGCGGCGACGCCGCGATCGAGCGCGCCCGCGTCCCGGAGATCATGGCCGACGCCGCGCACGCGATCCTCGTCCGCGAAAGCCGTTCCTGCACCGGCAACTTCTACCTCGACGAGGAGGTGCTGGCCGAGGAGGGCGTCACCGACCTCGACCGGTACCGCGCCGGGAGCGGGCGGCAGCAGCTCGAGGCCGACCTGTTCCTCGAACCGCTGGAGTACCCCGCATGAGCCTCGTGGATTACCGCTGTAGCAACGGAATCGCCCGCATCCGGCTGGACGACGGCGCCCGCGGCAACCCGATCGACCAGGCGATGGTCGACGCCCTCGCCGACGCCGTGCGCCAGGCCCGCGCTGACGACGCGCACGTCGTGGTGCTGACCGCGGCGGGGAAGGCGTTCAGTGTCGGCGGGGACGTCTCCGCCTTCGCCGCGGCGGACGACCCCGGGCGGCTGATCGACGATCTCGCGGAGAGCCTGCACCGGGTCATCAGTGAGCTGCACCGGATGAACGCCGTCGTGGTCTCGGTGGTCGCCGGCGCCGCCGCCGGCGCGGGACTCGCCCTCGCGGCCGCGGCCGACCTCGTGCTCGCGGGCGAGTCGGCGCGGTTCACCCTGGCTTACACGAAAATCGGCCTGTCCCCGGACGGCGGGAGTTCGTTGCTCACGGCCTCACTCGGCCTGCATCGGTTGCTGCGCCTGGCTTTGCTGAACCCCGTCGTCTCGGCGCGGGAAGCGCGGGAGCTGGGTCTCGTCGCGCAGGTGCATCCCGACGCCGAACTCGAAGCCGCCGTCGAGGAGGTCGTCGGCGTGCTGCGGGCGGGATCCCGCGCCGCGCAGGTCGCGGTGAAGCGGCTGGCACGCGAGACCGCCACGCCCGCCGAGGAAAGCGCGCTGCGCCGCGAGACCCTGTCGATCCGCGAACGGGCCGCGAGCGCGGACGGCCGCGAAGGCGTGGCGGCATTCCTGGAGAAGCGGGCACCCGCCTTCCCCCGCGCGTAGGCGGTGAGGGTCAGGTGAACTGCTTGACCGTCGCGTTGTCGATCACGTCCCAGTCCACCTCGTAACCGAGCCCTGGCGCCGTCGGTGCGTGCACATAGCCGTCTTCGCTGATTTCGAGGGTGGTCTTCATCCCGAAGTCCATCGGGCCGCGCGGATGCGGGAGTTCGAAGTATTCGCAGCTCCTCGTCGCCAGGATGTGGTGCAGGTGCGCGGCCTGCACGAGCGTCGACCCGTAGGAGTGGGGTTCGAACCGGCGGTTGTGCAGTTCGGCGAGATCACCGACCTTCCGCAACCCGGTGATGCCCCCGAGGATGTCGCCGACGCCGCGTAATCCGTCGGCGGCGCCGGTCGCGAGGTAGTGGGCCATCGGCCAGGGGCCCCGGGCCGTCGATTCCGCCATATACACCGGAATGTCGAGTGTCTTGCAGAGCTGGACGAAACCCGCGACGTCGTCGTCACGGATGGGATCCTCGTACCAGCGGAAGTTCAGGCGTTCGAGTTCGCGGCCGACACGCACGGCGTCCTCCCAGTCGTACGCGCTCGTGGCGTCGAGCATCAGCGTGTAGCCGGGCCCGACGGCCTCGCGGACGGCCCGGCACGCCTCGATGTCCTTGTCCGGCACCGCGGCCGCGTGGATCTTGACGGCGTGCATGTTCGCCTGCTGCTGCTCCACGGCGATCCGCGCGTAGTCGGCGGCATCCTTCTGGGTCTCCGTGGTGATATAGACGGGGACCTCGTGCCGGTAGGCGCCCAGCAGTTTGTACACCGGCAGCCCGGCCGCTTTGCCCGCGATGTCCCAGAGCGCGATGTCGATGTTGCTCGCGGCCTTCGGGGAAATGAGATAACGCGTGAAGCGCATCAGTTCCTGCCAAATGGACTCGCGATCGAAGGGGTCCCTGCCGATCAGGAGCGGACGGAAGAAATGGTCCGCGCTTTCCGCGATCTCGTTCGGCCCGGCGGGCAGCCAGGACGTGGATACCCCGGTGATCCCCTCGTCGGTCACCACCTCGAACACGGTCATCGTGAGCTGGATCGGCGGGATGTCCTCTCGCCACTGGAACACGAAATCCGTCGGTTCGACCACCCGGATACGGAGATCGCTGATGCGCATACTGCATCCTTTCGCGGGAATGTGGCGAGATCGGGCCGCCAGGCCCGTGCCGTACGGTCCGACGCTAAGGGCGACTTGATGCTCATGTCAACTGACCCTTGACCGGAGACCGGCCGTCGGTCATATTGACATGAGTATCAACTCTGGCGTTCGTTCGCCGCGGAACCCCAACGGAGAGGACAGCGGATGAGGACCAAGGGTGCGCTCCTGTACGGGCCCGGTCAGGACTGGCGGGTCGAGGAGATCGAGATCGACGACCCGGTGGCGGGCGAGGTCCAGGTGGAGCTCGCGGCCTCGGGCCTGTGTCACTCCGACGAGCATCTGGTGACCGGCGACAACGTGGCGCCCAACTGGCCGATCCTCGGTGGTCACGAAGGCGCGGGCGTGGTGACCAAGGTCGGGCCCGGCGTCACGCGGGTCAAGGAGGGCGACCACGTTGTCCTGTCACTGCCCGGATGTGGTGCCTGCGAGCCGTGTCGCCGTGGTCATCAGAACGTGTGCGACGAAAGCTGGCGGCTGGTCTCGGGTGAACCCATCGCGAACGACGTGATGCGCGTGCGCACCGGCGACGGCAAGCCGGTCGCCCAGTTCTGTCTCGAAGGGACGTTCGCGCCGTATGCCACCGTGAGTCAGTTCTCCGTGGTGCCCGTCGACCCGGCCATGCCGCTGCATCTCGCCGCCTTGATCGGCTGTGGCGTCACGGCAGGCTGGGGCGCGGCGATGCGGGTCGCGGAGGTCAAGCCGGGGGACGTCGTGGTCGTCGCCGGGCTCGGCGGACTCGGGACCGCGGCGCTGCTGTCCGCGCTGGCCTGCGGTGCTTCCGCGGTCTTCGTGATCGATCCCTTGCCAGGCAAGCGAAAGTCCGCGATCGAGCTCGGTGCGACGGATGCGTTCGAGTCCTTTGAGGACGCGACCGGGCCGTTGCGTGAATTCACGCGCGGCGCGATGGCGCACTCGGTGATCCTGACGCCGGGCCGGATGGAGGGCGCCTACATCGAGCCGGCGATGACGCTGGTCCGGAAGCTTGGGGTGCTCGCCGTCATCGGCATGGGGTCGTTCGAGGAGGACGACACCAAGCTGAACCTGGCGATGCTCACCGCGTTCAACAAGACGATCCGCGGGGGCCAGCTGGGCGGCGGCAGTCCGCAGGAGGACGTGCGGATGCTCGTCCGGACCTACCTGGCCGGCAGGCTGCCCCTGGAGAAGATGGTCACCTCGACCTACCGGCTGGAGGAGATCAACCAGGGCTACCAGGACATGCGGGACGGCGTGAACCTCCGTGGCCTGATCAGGTTCGACGAGCGAGATCGCTGACGCGGACGGGATCTTCCCGTTCGCCGGGGGCTTGACATCGGCAGGGAAGTGACACCAGTATCACAGTCATGACCGACTTGGGCGGGCGTTCCGCCGAGCGCCGGCGGGCCCCGCTGTCCGGCAGGGGAGAGGTCAGCAGGGCCCGCCTCCTCCAAGCGGCGCGCCAGGTCTTCGGCAGGCTGGGGTACCTCGACACCTCGATCGCCGACATCACCACGGCCGCAAGGGTTTCCCAGCCCGGGTTCTACACCTACTTCGAGTCCAAGGACGAGATCTTCCGCGAGCTCGCCCGCACGGTCATCGGGGAGATGGTCGACGCGCTGAGCGTGGACGCGCCCCCGCCCCGTGCCGACCCCACGCCGCGGGGCCGCGTCCGGGCGAGTATCGAGCAGTACGTCGAAGTCTTCCGGGCGAACGCCCGGTTCGCGGGGCTCATCGAGCAGGTGGGCACCCTGTCGCCCGACATGTACGCGGAACACCTGCGGCTGCGGGAAATGTTCACCGAGCGGGCGTCGAGCGCGATCGCGCGGATGCAGCGCGACGGCGTAGCGGACCGCGGCCTGGACGCGGTGATGACGGCCGAAGTGCTGGGCGCCATGGTCTACAGCACCTGCTACACGTGGCTCACGCTCGGGCAGGCGTTCGACGAGACGCGGCTCGTCGGCGAACTGGTCGAGGCCTGGTCGCGGACGCTCCGGCTCGACGGCGAGGCGGGGGCGCGTGTCGGCTGATCCTGACAGGGAAGCCGGTTCGATTTCCGAGCTCCAGCAACGCCTGCGCGACGCGGGCCCGAAGACGGCGAAGGCGCGGGAACGGCGGGCTGCCTTGGTCGCGGCGGCGACGCGCACCTTCGAACGAGAGGGATACGCGAACACCCGGGTGGCCGACATCGTCCACGACGCCGGGGTCGCGCACGGCACCTTCTATCGCTACTTCGAGTCCAAGGACGCGATATTCCGCGAAGTGGTGCTGCGGGCGACCGCGGACATGGTGGACGAACTGACGGCGGCCGATGCCGATGCCGATGGTCCGGAAGGCGTGCGGCCGGCTCTGCAACGGTTCGTCGCCGCGTATGCCCCGCGTGCCGCGATCCTGCTCCAGCTCCGCCAGGCCGGCACGTTTTCGCCGGAGTTCCGGGAACTGCGGCTCGAGCTCCGGCGCGCGTTCGTCGCGCTGACAGCGCGGGGAATCCGTGCGCTGCGGAGCCGTGACGCGGGGCTGGACGTGGATCTGGTCGCCGAGGTCCTCGGCGCGACCCTCGACCACATGAGCTTCGTCTGGCTCGGCCAGGGCCGGGAGTTCGACGAGGACGTGCTCCTCGACACGCTCGCCCTCGTCTGGTCGCGGACTTTGGGACTGCCCGGCCAAGACTGACCGGCCCTCCACCCAGAGTTCCCGGCGCTCACTCTCCGCCGAAACCGGAAATTCGCCGCCCGTCAGCTCTTGACGCCGACGTCAAGCAATGGTGACATCACTATCACAGAGTCGACCGACTCAGCCGGCAGGCGGGCCTGTCCCGCGTCGCTGCTCGTTCGGGATCAAGACAAAGAGGTCTGATCAGATGCCCGTGACTCGTTACGACCAGGCCGCCTCGAGGCGGCCCTCCACGGCACACCAGCGTTCGACCACATCCTCGCCTCACGCGTCGCGCGGCTGACGGCCCCGTCGCCGTGCGCGCGGTCCACCCTTCGGCGTTCCGGTGCCGCCCGGCCGCCCGAACCGAACCGGTGTCCCCTGGAGGTGCCGTGTCTCCCTTACCCCGTCGAACGTTCCTGCTCGGCGCGGCCGCGCTCGGAACCCTGACCGCGTGCGGGGGCGGGCTGCCCCGCGTCCGCACCGGCCCGGCGCCCGCGGTCGCCGAGAACCAGACCCTCACCGTCGGCGTCGCCACCCTCCAGCAGCAGTACGTGGATCCGGTGCTGGCCAACGAGGGCGGCAACACCTACCCGCTGAAATGGTCGGTGGGCGAGCCGCTCGTCCGCCAGAACTACGACACCTCGTTCGGGCCGGGCCTGGCGACCTCGTGGTCGGTCTCTCCCGATGGCCTGAAGTGGACGTTCGAGCTGCGGCCCGGTGTCCTGATGCACGACGGATCCCGGTTCACCGCAAGGGATGTCGCCACGTCGATCGAGCGGGTCCGGAAGGATCCCGGCTTCACCTCGTACGCGGCCTACAGTTCGCGGATCGCCCACGTCGAAGTGCTCGGCGACTCGCACGTCGCGGTGACGAGCGTGAAACCCTACGCGAACCTGCCCGTCGACACCCCGCCCCCGATCGCCACCGCCTACTACCAGCGAGTCGGCGAGCAGGCTTTCCGCGCACGGCCGGTCGCGGCCGGCCCCTTCCGCTTCGCCGCGCAGCGCGTGAACGATTCGATCACCCTGCAACGGTTCGACGAGTTCTGGGACCACACCAGGATCCCGAACTTCGCCACCCTGGTGCTCAAGATCCTGCCCCAGGAGACGACCCGGATCGCCGGCCTGCAGACCGGGCAGATCGACATCGCCCAGGGCGTCACCCCGAACGGCGCCGCGCTCCTCGACGGGGTGGAAGGCATCCGGCTCCAGCGCGTGCGCGACGCCAGCAGCGGGGCGATCTTCTTTTTCGACAACTACTTCCCGGACAAGGCTTCCCCGTTGCGCGACGTCCGCGTGCGCAAGGCGCTGCTGATGGCGCTGGACCGGCCCAGTATCGCCAACGCGCTGTACCGCGGCTTCGGGACGGTGCCGCCCAATCTCACCCTGCCGGTGACCCTCGGGAACGACACCAGCCTGCAAGCCGTGCCCTACGACCCGGACGGGGCGCGCGCACTGCTGGCCGAGGCGGGAGCGACGGGTTTCACCCTGCCGTTCAGCCTGTACAACCAGACCACCGCGATCGCCGACGTGCAGAAGCTCGGCGAAGCGGTCACGGGTTACTGGCAGCAGGCCGGTGTCGACGTCCGGATGTCGGTCATGGACCCGGCGACCTATCTCGACCGGACGGTCAAGCACCAGCTGAGCGGAGCGGGAATCCTCGGCCTGCCAGGGCTGCTGATCTCCGACCCGCAAAAGCTGGGCGTCTACTTCGCGTCCGACGGGGGCTATTCGACCGCCAAGGATCCTCAGCTGGACTCCTTGTTCCGCGGGATCGACGCCGCGATCGACCCGGCACGGAAACGGCAACTGGGCGGCGAAGTCAGCCGCTATCTCTACAACACCTGGTACGCGATCCCCGTCGTTTCCCTCGACGCCGTCTACGCGCTCGGGCCGCGGGTCGCCGGGTTCCAGACGATGAACGGAAATCCTTACGCGGGACCGTTCTGGGGCTTGCGGGCCTACTGACCGAAGTCCTCCACCGGAAGGAGACAGCTCTTATGGTGCGCTACACCGGCGCCCGCCTGCTCCAGGGCCTCGCCGCCGTCGTGGTCGTGGTGACCATCGTGTTCTTCCTTGCCCGGCTGAGCGGGGACGCGGCCGCCCTGCTCGCGCCGCCGGACGCCACCCCGCAACAGCTCGACGCGGTGCGGGAAAGCCTCGGCCTGAACGATTCCCTCTTCGTCCAATATGGACACTATCTCGGCGGGCTGCTGACCGGTGACCTCGGTGAGTCGGTCAGCTTCCGCGCCCCGGTCGCCGGGCTGGTGCTGCCGGCCATGGGGTACACCGCGGTGCTGGCACTGGTGAGTTTCGCGCTCGCGCTGGTGGCCGGGGTCGCGCTCGGGACGTTCGCCGCCTTCCGGTCCGGGACCCGTTCCGACCACGCGGTCCGGCTGCTTTCGGTGCTGGGCCAGTCGATCCCGCCCTTCTGGCTCGGGATGGTGCTGGTCCTCGTGGTCAGCGTGGGGGCGGGCCTGCTCCCGGCGTTCGGCGCGGTCGGCCCCGAAAGCCTGGTGCTGCCCGCGCTGGCGCTCGCCGCGTTGCCGACCGCGGGCATCGCGCGGCTCACCCGGTCCGCGGTCCTGGAGGTCCTCGGCCGCGATCAGACGACTTTCCTGCGCTCGAAGGGAGTCAGCCCGCGCGTGCTGGTGACGCATGTCCTCCGTAACGCGTCCCTGCCCGTCGTGACACTGGCCGGCATCCAGCTCGGCGTCCTGTTCTCCGGGACCATCGTGATCGAGAACCTGTTCGCCTGGCCGGGGGTCGGACTGCTGGCCATCCAGGCGATCCAGGCCAAGGATTTCGCGCTCATCCAAGGAATCGTCGTGGTCAACGTCGTCGTGTTCGTCCTGCTGTTGTTCCTCATCGATCTGTCGTACGGCGTCTTGGACCCCCGTGTGCGCGCACGCCGCGCGGTCGCCGTTCCGGTGCGGGAGGCGGCAGCCCGATGACCGCCATCGCCTCGGCGCCTCCTGCCGCGACAGCCGGAACCCTTGCGGTGAAACGCTTTCCGTGGGTCTCCGGCGGCATCATGGCCGTGTTCGTCCTCTGCGGCGTTCTCGGGCCGGGAATCGCACCGCACGACCCCGATCGTCTCGATCTCAGCAAATCCCTGCTGCCACCGGTGTTCGCCGGCGGGCAGTGGGCCTATCCACTCGGGACCGACCAGCTCGGCCGGGACATCCTGAGCCGGCTCCTGGCAGGCGCGCAGGTTTCGTTCCTGGTCGGTGCCGGCGCGGTGGTGCTCGCCGGCGCGATCGGGCTGGTGGTGGCACTGGTCGCCGGTTACGCCGGCGGGCGGCTCGACACCGTGCTCACCCGGATCGCCGACTCGTCGATGGCCTTCCCGGTGGTGCTGCTGGCGATCGTGCTGGTGGCGATCTACGGGCAGAGCATCGCGATGGTGGTGCTGGTACTGGTGCTCGCCGTGTGGCCGCAGTACGCGCGCGTCCTGCGCAGTGAAGTCCTGCGGGCGAAGGGACAGGATTTCGTGACGATGTCGGCGGTCATGGGCGCCGGCCGCCGCTGGATCGTCACGCGGCACGTGCTGCCCAACCTCGTTCCCACACTCCTGGTGCTGGCGACGTTGCAGCTCGGGTTCGCGATCATCGCCGAGGGCTCGCTCAGCTTCCTGGGCATCGGAGTCCCGCCGCCCGCGGCGTCGTGGGGAAGCATGCTGGCCGACGGCCGCAGCTACCTGTCCACGGCGTGGTGGCTGCCGCTGCTGCCGGGCCTCGCCCTGAGCATCACCGTTCTCGCGGCGAACCTCCTCGGCGACCGGCTTCGCGAGCTCTTCGATCCGGCGACCCGCCGATGACACCCCCGTCCCACGGCAGCGGAAGGCACCCGATGATCCGGATCAGCGATCTGCACACCGATTACCAGCAGGCCGGGAACACCCTGCACGCCACGCGAGGTGTCCGCCTCACGGTTCCGGCCGGGACCGCCGTCGCGGTCGTCGGGGAGTCCGGGAGCGGCAAAAGCACCGTCGCCATGAGCATCATGCGGATGGTCCGCCCGCCGGTCGGCCGGATCGCCTCCGGCCACATCACCGTGGACGGCACGGAAGTGACCGTGCTGGACGACAAGCGCATGCGCGCCGTCCTTCGCCACCGGATCGGGTACATCCCGCAGGACCCGTCCACGGCCCTCGATCCGCTGTACCCGATCGGCACGCAGATTCGTGAGGTGCTGCCGGAAGAGGATCGCGCGCGAGGCGACGACGTGCTCGTCGAACTGCTGGAGTCACTGGGAATCGAGAACGCCCGCGCCCGGCTCGGGGACTATCCGCACCAGTTCAGCGGTGGCATGTGCCAGCGTGTCGCGATCGCCGTCGCGCTGGCCCGGCGGCCCAGCGTCCTGATCGCGGACGAGCCGACGACCGCGCTGGACGTCACGACGCAGCTCGGCATCCTGCGCCTGCTCGACCGCCTGCGGGCCGAACGCGGCCTCGCGGTCCTGTTCATCACCCACAACATGCGCGTCGCCAGGCTGCTGTGCCAGGAACTGGTCGTGATGTACGGCGGGACCGTCGTCGAGAGCGGGCCGATGGACCGGATTCTCGAGCGGCCACGCCATCCCTACACCAAGGCCCTGCTCGGGGCCGGCGACTGGGGCGCCCGGCCGGGGGAACGGCTCGCGGCCATTCCCGGCAGCCCGCCCTCCCTGCGGTCGATGCCAGCGGGGTGCCCATTCGAACCGCGCTGTCACCGGTCCGTCCCCGGCTGCGGGACCGGCCTGCCCGCACTCGCGGCTTCCGGCCCGTCGACCCGGGTCGCCTGCCTGAATCCGGAGGAATGATGGACGCCCCGAACATTCTCGAAGCCCGTGCTGTCACGAAGACCTACCGCGGGCGGGACGGCACCCGCACGGATGCCTTGCGGGGCGTGGATCTGGCCATTCCGGCGGGCGAGACCATCGGACTGGTGGGGGAGTCCGGCAGCGGCAAGACCACGCTGATGCGCCTGCTGCTCGGCATCGAACAACCGACCGGGGGTTCGGTGCTGTTCCGGGGCGCCGACCGGCGGGAGCTGAGCCCCGCGCGGCGTTCCGAACTCCACGACTCGGTTTCCGCCGTCTTCCAGAATCCGTACAGCTCCTTGAATCCCCGGCGCAGGCTCTGGGACGTGATCACCGAACGGCGGGCGATCGAGCGCCGGGCGTCGCGCGGCGAGCGCCGGGAACGGGCGGCCGAGCTGCTGAGACTCGTCGGGCTGCCCGAGGACTTCGCGGACCGTCATCCCCATCAGCTCTCGGGAGGGCAGCGGCAGCGGATCGCCATCGCCCGCGCGCTGGCCGAACGTCCCGCCGTCGTGGTCCTCGACGAGGCGCTCTCGGCGCTCGACGTCTCGGTGAGCGCCCAGATCGCGAACCTGCTCCTGGACCTGCAGGCCGAGCTCGGGGTCGCGTACCTGTTCATCGGGCACGACATGGACATGGTCCGCCACCTCTGCCATCACGTGACCGTGCTGCGCCGGGGCGAGGTCGTGGAATCCGGTCCGGTCCAGGAGGTGACCGAGCGCCCCGCGGCCGGATACACGCGGCTGCTCGTCGAGGCGTCGGCGCTGGAAACCCTGCACCCGGACGGAATCCGGCCCGCGGGCGGCTTGACACGCCGGGCTTGATCAACCACTATTTGACACGGATATCAATTGACAGAGTTGTCAACTTCGGGTGCGGGATCCAGCACTCTCCCCGGGAGGCGGACCATGAAGATCGTCGACGTCAAGGCCACTGTCCTCAACGGACCGGAGCAGGAGTTCCGGTGGAAGGAGGAATGGGAGGGGCGCAAGCTCGGGTTCGTCCTGCTGCGGATCATCGCCGAGGACGGCATCGAGGGGCACTGCATCGCGTACCTGGTCGGCCCGGGCCAGATGGAGGACGCGCTGCCCCGGGTGCGCGCCACGCTCGTCGGCCGGGATCCCCACGACGTGGAGGCGATTTCCTACGAGTTGACCGACAAGCTGGTCAGTCCTTCGGCCGTCGCGTCCACCGTCGACATCGCGCTCTGGGACCTGATCGGGAAGATCCACGAAACGCCCGTCTACCAGCTTCTCGGCGCTGCCCGCCACAAGGTTCGCGCGTACGCGAGCACGGTCTGGTATCCCGAAGTCCAGGACTACGTGGACCTCGCCCTCAAATGCCGGGAGGAAGGCTTCACCGCGTACAAGATCCACGCGTTCGGCGTCCCGGACAAGGACATCGAGGTGTGCCGCGCGGTGCGCGAGGGTGTCGGCGACTCGATGGACCTCATGCTCGACCCGGTGAACGCCTACGATCGCGCGGGCGCGATGCGTGTGGGCCGGGTTCTCGACGAGCTGGACTTCTATTGGTACGAGGCGCCCATCCCGGACAGCGACCTCGACGGGCTCGCCGATCTTTCCCGTGCGCTCGACCTTCCGGTCTCGGCCGCGGAAAGCATCGCGGGCGGGCTGCGTTACCTGCCGCCGTACCTCGTGCGCAATGCCGGTGACACGTTCCGCGGCATCGGCGATTTCATCGGCGGGATCAGCGCGATGAAGAAGTCCGCGGCCCTTTGTGAGGCCTTCGGCACGAAATACGAGCCGCACAGCTATGGCTCCACGTTGATCCAGGCGGCGCATTTCCACGTCATGCTCGCCATCCACAACTGCGACTTCATCGAACTCCCGGTGCCGACCGGGATCCTCGACGGCGGCATGAAGGACGCGCTGCGCGTCAACGCGGAAGGGTTCGTCGACGCGCCGGTCAAACCCGGTCTCGGGTACGAGATCGACGAGGACGAGATCGCGAACCTGACGGTCCGCGAACTGGAGGTGAGCGCGTTCTCGACCCACACGGGTGTGTGAACGGGCTGAAACGGCGAGGGGTTTCCTATGACTGACACGCGCGCACGGAACGACCTGCAGGGGGTCGCCGCCAATCCTTTGTGGACGAACGGAGTGTGGTCACCTGCTGAGGGGGCGGCGATCGCCGTCGTCGACCCGTCCAGCGAGCAGATCCTGGCCGAGGTCCGTGGTGCTTCCGCCGCTCAGGTCGAAGCGGTGTGCGCCGCGGCCGCGGATGCGCAATGGGAGTGGGCGCGCACGGCGCCCTCGGTGCGGGCCAAGGCGCTCCGGGACATGGCGGCGGTGTTGCGTGCGCACGCGGAGCCGCTGGCCGACATCATCATGCGCGAGAGCGGCAAAACGGCCGAGACCTCGGCGATGGAGGTCGAGGTCTCGGCGATGTTCCTCGAGACCAACGCCGAATGGGCGCTGCGGATCGAGGGCGAGATCCTCCCCAGTGACAGTCCCGGCGAGCAGATCCAGCTCGTTCGCGAGCCGCTCGGGGTGGTCGCGGCGATCTGCCCGTGGAATTGGCCGCTGGCGACCGCCGCCCGCAAGATCGGGCCCGCGCTCGTCACCGGGAACACGGTCGTCGTCAAGCCGAGCGAGGTCACCCCGCTCGCGACGATCTTGGCGCTGCGGCTCATCGATGAGGCCCTCGATCTTCCGGCCGGGGTGCTCGGGCTCGTCACGGGTGCGGGTGACGTCGGGAAGGCGCTGGTCGCCAGCCCGCTGACCGACATGGTCACCTTCACCGGGCACCGCGACACCGGGAAGCGGATCATGGCCGCTGCCTCGGGGACGCTGACCAGGGTCGCGCTGGAACTCGGCGGCAAGGCCGCGGCGATCGTGCTGGCGGACGCCGATCTCGACGTGGCGGTCCCGGCGCTGGTCACCGCGCGTTTCGTCAACGCGGGCGAGCAATGTGGTTGTGCCGAAAGGATTTTCGTGGCCCGCCCGATCCTGGACGAGTTCGTGCGCCGCTACGTCGAAGCCGTGTCACGGCTGAAGGTGGGCGATCCCCGGCTCAATCTCGACTTCGGCCCGCTGGTCAACGCGTCGCACTGGGACAAGGTTTCCGGCGCCGTGCGCAAGGCAGTCGACGAAGGGGCGACGGTGGCGCTCGGCGGCGGGCGCCCGGAGGGGACGGAGTTCGACAGCGGGTTCTGGTTCGCCCCGACCGTGCTCACCGGCGTCACCCCGGAGATGAGCATCGCGAAGGAGGAGACGTTCGGCCCGGTCGTCCCGGTGCTGCCCATCGACTCGTTCGACGAGGGCATCGCGCTGGCGAACAGCTCCCGGTACGGGCTGGCGGGCTACCTTTACACGACCTCGTACGCCCACGCGATGCGCGGCGCCCGTGACCTGAACGTGGGTGAGCTGTTCATCAACCGGACGGTCGGGGAAGCGATGCACGCCCACCATGGCGGGCACAAGGAGTCCGGCTATGGCGGGGAGGACGGCAAACACGGGATGCTCAAGTACACCCAGCTGAAGGTGGTTTACCACAACTGGTGACCCGCCTTCACCGAACGCGTTCCGACACGGAGGTCGACTCTTGGACCCGGTTCTCGTCACCGATGACGGCGACGGCGTCACGACTGTGACCCTCGACAGGCCCGACGCGCTGAACGCGCTCAACCGCGAAATGGTGGACGCGCTCAGGGAGTCCCTCGAGGCGATCCGCCGCGACCGCTCGTGCCGGGTGGTGGTGCTGACCGGAAACGGCCGTGGTTTCTGCGCCGGGCTGGACCTCAACGGGTACGGCGACGACGACCTCGTCGACCGCGACGGCGTGATGGTGCGCGGCTTCGACCGGCAGCGCGAACTGGCGGAGCTCTCCCTGCGGTTGCACGAGCTGCCGCAGCCGGTGATCGCCGCGGTGAACGGGCCGGCCGCCGGGGGAGGGCTGGCGCTGGTGTGCGCCGCCGACATCAGGATCGCCGCCGCCGGCGCGGTTTTCGCGGTCGGGTTCATCCGTGCCGGGTTTTCGGCCTGCGATCTCGGTGTCTCGTGGCTGCTGCCGCGGATCGTGGGTGCGGGCCGTGCCCAGGAGCTGATGCTGACCGGGCGCCGGTTCGACGCCGCCGAAGCGCTCGCGGGCGGACTGCTGGCCCGCGTGGTGGACCCGGCAGACCTCGCCGGCTCGGTACGGGAGACCGTGGCGCAGATCCTGGCCAACCCGCCCCTTTCGGTGGAGCTGACGAAAGTGGGGGTGCACACCGCGCTGGAGACGCCGAGCTTCCGCGCGGCCGTCGAGTTCGAAAACCGGCAGCAGATGGTCCCGGCGATGACCGAAGACCGCCGGGAGGCCACCGCGGCCTTCCTGGAACATCGGGCACCGCGCTACCGGCGCCGCTGACTTCGGCCTGGTGCGGGCCTGGCGTGGCGTGGTGTGGCCTGGCGTGGTGTGGTGTGGCGCGGCCTGGCGTGGCACGGCCTTGCCCGGCACGGCACGGCTGGCCTGGTTTAGCACGGCCTTGCCCGGCACAGCCGTGCCTGTCACGGCGCTGCCTGCCCGGCACAGGCCTGCCCGGCACGGCCCTGCACAGCCCTGCCCGGCACAGCCCTGCCCGGCACAGCCTGGCCCGGCCCCGCCCGGCCCGGGCCTGGCTCGACCAGGCTGGGCTCGGCACAGCCTGGCACGGCTCGGCACCGCCCGGCCGTGCCCGGCCTGGCCCGGCCCGGCCCGGCACAGCATGGCCTGGCGCAGCCCTCCCCGGCACAGCCCGGTCCAGCCCGCCTGGCCCGGCCCAGCTCGCCCGGCACAGCCCTCCCCGTCACGGCCCGGCCCGGCCCGGCACAGCTCGGCCCGGTCCAGCCCGCCTGGCCCAGCCC
>NZ_VMNW02000096.1 GCF_007713735.2 Amycolatopsis acidicola
GCCGGGGGCCGGGTGCCGGGTGCCGTTGCGGCCGTACCGGGTGCCGGGAACGTTTGCCATAACCAAAAAAGCGCCCCTCCCAGGATGTGGGAGGGGCGCTTTGGGCGTCGTGCTTTAGGACTCCGGCTCGTCGCTTTCGGGCTTGCCGCCCTTGACCTCGGCGCCCTTCGGGGCCCGGCCGTTGCGGGCACGCCTCGGCTGGCGTGGCGCGGGCGGCGGCGGGGCGATCTGCGGTACGGCGGGGCCGCCGCCGAGCATCAGCTCCGCGAAGGTGGCCATGGCCTCGTCCAGCTGCCCGCCGATGCGCCGCTCGGACTCCTCGTTGTGCTTACGCACCATCGAGCTGACCTCGTCGGAGTCGGGCCGGCTGGACAGCGTGCCCTCGACCCGGTTGAAGCCGCTCTTGACCGAACCACCGAGGTCGCCGAACTGGGCGGTGACGCCGTCCTCGACCTTGTCGATGCGGCTGCCGAGGTCGTCGAGCCGGTTGGTGACCTGCTCGATCCGGTTCGACAGCGTGTCCAGCCGCTCGGAGCTGTCCAGCATTTCGCCGGTCTCCTCGAGCGTGGTCCGGACCGCCTGGCTGGTGGAGTCGATCCGCTCGCGCGTGGCGCTGTCCATCTCCTCGACGCGGGCCTTGAGGTCGGCGTCCCCGGCCTCGACGCGCTCGCGCAGGGTGGACTCGGCGCGGTCGATGCGCTCGTTGACCGGGCCGTGCACGGACTGCGGCAGCGCGTCGATCTTCGCGTCCTGCTTGTCCAGGTGCCCGTTCAGCTCGTCGAGCCGCCGGTGGATGTTCTGCAGCTTGTCCTCGAGCCCGTCCATCCGCCCCGCGACGCCCTCGAACCGGGCGGCGACGCCGTCGAGCCTGCCGTCGAGCTGAGCGAACGGCTTGGCCAGCTTGTCGACGATGCTCTCCACCGCGCGCGCGAGGTCCGCGATCGCGTTGTCCTGAGCCTCGAGCTTCGACATCGCCTCGTCGAGCCGCTCCGCGAGGACACCCACCTCGGTGCGGTCCGGCAGCTCCGAAAGCCGCTTGCGGACGGCGCCGAGCGAGTCCACCGGGGCCAGCCGGGCATAGATGTCGTCGAGCGCGTCGAAGATCTGCTGCTGCTCGCTCTCCCGGACTTCGGCCGCGCGCACCAGCATGTTGCGCATCCGGTCGAAGGACGGAGCTCCAATGTGATTGTCAGTGGTCACTTCGATGTCCTTCGTCGGCGGGGAAAGAAGGGACGTGGGCCGAAGCTTAACCATTGCGAAATTGCTCTGGGTATCGCCCCCGTAAAGGCGGGCTCACCGCCGCTCGCGCCGATGGCCCAATACGCGCTGGAACTCGGGAGCTGAGGGTTGAGTGGAGGCTGAGAGTCGCGCGTCCATGTAGGTGACCGGGGCGTGGGTACGGTGGCGTCATGTCCCCTGTGAACACCCCGCTGACCTTGGACTCCATCCGCAGCGTGCCCAAGGTGCTACTCCATGATCACCTGGACGGTGGCCTGCGTCCCGGCACCGTCGTCGAACTCGCCGAGGCCACCGGATACCGGGCCCTGCCCACCACCGACGTCGAAGAGCTCGGCCAGTGGTTCCGCGACGCCGCCGACTCCGGTTCGCTCGAGTCCTACCTGGAGACCTTCGCCCACACCTGCGGGGTCATGCAGACCGAGGAAGCGCTGGTCAGGGTGGCTGCGGAGTGCGCGGAGGACCTCGCGGCGGACGGCGTCGTCTACGCCGAAGTGCGCTACGCGCCGGAGCTGTTCAACGAGCAGGGGCTCTCGCTGGACGCCGTCGTCGAGGCCGTCCAGGCCGGGTTTGCGGAGGGTGAGCGTCGCGCTCGCGAGCAGGGAAAAAACATCCGAATGGGTACTCTTTTGTGTGCGATGCGTCAGCACGCTCGCGCGCAGGAGATTGCCGAGGTTGCGGTGCGTTACCGCGACCACGGAGTGGTCGGGTTCGACATCGCGGGACCGGAGGCCGGATTCCCGCCGACCCGGAATCTCGACGCATTCGAATTTTTGCGGACGAACAATGCGCATTTCACCATTCATGCGGGTGAAGCGTTCGGACTCGCGTCAATTTGGGAAGCCATTCAGCATTGTGGCGCGGAACGACTCGGCCACGGCGTCCGAATCGTCGACGACATCAAAACGGGGCCTGAGGGAGGTGTCGAACTCGGCAGGCTCGCCGGCTACGTCCGCGACCGCCGGATCCCGCTCGAGATCTGCCCCTCGTCGAACGTCCAGACGGGCGCCGCGGCGTCGATCGCCGACCATCCCATCGGGCTACTGGCCCGTTTGCGCTTCCGGGTGACCGTCAACACGGACAACCGGCTGATGAGCGGCTGCACCGTCTCGAGCGAGTTCGCCGCGCTGGCCGAGGCCTTCGGCTACGGCTGGGCGGACCTGCGCTGGTTCACGATCAACGCGATGAAGTCGGCGTTCATTGATTTCGACCAGCGGCTCGACCTGATCGACAACGTGATCAAACCGGGGTACGAACGTCTCGTCTGAGACCTCCTCGCGTTTCCCTCCAGTGCCCTTCCCGTCCGCGGGCAGGGCACTTTTGCGTGTAAAACACCTTGCCCATGCTTAGCTTTCGCAAGTAAGGTCCAGGATGTAAGACTTGGTTCTCATACTTTGGGATGGTCACGATGAGTCAGCTGGTGCGGCCGGACACGGGGAGCAAGCGGCGCTGGGGCATTCTCGGCCTCGGCGTCGCGGCCCAGGCGTCGAGCTGCACCTTCCTCTACGGGCTCCCGTTTCTCGTGCCGGAGCTCCAGGCGGCGGACGGACTGACGCTGGCGGAAGCGGGCACCGTCGTCGCCGCGCCGACCATCGGGCTGCTGTTCACGCTGATCGCCTGGGGCGCGGCGGCCGACCGCTACGGCGAGCGTGTCGTGATGGCACTCGGCCTGGGTATGTCCGGGTTGCTGGTGTTGATCGCGGGCCTCACGTCGCCGTCGCTCGGCGTGCTGTTCGTCTTGCTGCTGCTGGCCGGAGCTTGCGGAGCCTCGGTGAACGCGGCCAGCGGCCGGGTGGTGATGGGCTGGTTCGCCCCGTCGGAGCGCGGGGTCGCGATGGGTATCCGGCAGACCGCGCAGCCGCTGGGCGTCGGCATCGCCGCGCTCGCGCTGCCGCCTTTGGCGCAGCACGGCGGGTTTCACGCCGCGATGCTGTTCCCTGGGATCTTCTGCCTGGTGGTCGCCGGTCTCGTCGCGTGGCTGGTGCTCGATCCGCCGCGGCCGGAGAAGAAGCCCGGCGCCGCGAAGCCCCTGTCCCCGTACCGGAAGCCGGCGTTGTGGCGGCTGCACGGCGCGAGCGCGCTGCTGGTGGTGCCGCAGTTCGCGATTTCCGCGTTCGCGCCGGTGTATCTGGTCTCGTCGCACCAGTGGAGCCCGCTGACCGCAGGCTGGTTCCTCGCCGCTGTCCAGATCCTGGGCGCGGGCGGCAGGCTGGTTTCCGGGTACTGGTCCGACCGCGTCGGCAGCCGGTTGCGGCCGATGCGGCAGCTGGCCGTGGCGAGCGCGGCCGCGATGCTGCTGATCGCGCTCGGCGACGTGACCTGGATGTGGCTGGTGTTGATCGCGATCGTGCTGGCGGCGGTGATCAGCGTGGCCGACAACGGGCTGGGCTTCACCGCTTCGGCCGAGCTGGCGGGCAGCGCGTGGGCCGGGCGCGCGATGGGCGCGCAGAACACGGCGCAGAACATCGCCTCTTCACTGACCCCGCCGCTGCTGGGCCTGGTCATCGGGGATTCGCGCTACGCACTGGCTTTCTGCGTCGCCGCTGTCTTCCCGGCGCTGGCGATCCTGCTCACGCCGGTGCGTGCCGAGGACTGAGCGCGTCGATAGTCGAAGCCAGCACCGAGCGCGTGCTCGCGAGATCGGCGGCCTGACGGTCCAGTTCGGACAGTCGCGCGCGCAGCAGGTCGAGGACGCCGGGGCAGGCGGTGAGCGAACCGTCCGGGTTGGCGCAGTCGATGATGTGCCGGATCGTCCGGGTGGGGAGGCCGGCGTCGAGCAGCATCCGGATCTTCCGGACCGTCTGCTCGGCGTCGGCGCCGTATTCGCGGTAGCCGTTGCTCCGGCGCTGCGAACCGAGCAGCCCGACGCGTTCGTAGTAGCGCAGCAGTCGCACGCTTGTCCCGCTGCGGCGGGCGAGTTCACCGATCAGCACGAGTTGACCTTCCCACGGTGTCAGGGATCAACACTCGTTTCGAGGCACTGATTCCCGAGGGAGGAAACCGTTGATCATCGACGCGCACAGCCACGTGCACGATCCCGTCGCCGACCACATCGCGTTGCTGGACGAGGCCGGAGTCGACAAGGCAATCCTGTTCCCGTCGCGGCCGCATCCCGAACGCGCCCGCGATCTCGCCGGGCTCAAGGGGGAAATGGCAGTGCTGGAACGCGCTTTGTCCGGGCGAGGAGAGGGTTACACGGAGGCGATCGAGGAGTGGGAAGCCGCCTGCGCCGCTTACCCGGACCGGTTCATCGGCTTCGCACCGATGGTCGGCGGCACGAGCCCGCGCGGCATCGGCGAACTCACGCCGCCGCCCGATCAGGCCGGGAACATCGAGCCCACGCTGCGTGCCGCGGCCGATCACGGCGGCCTGCCGGTGGTGGTGCACGGCGCCGCGCCCACGACACGGAAGGACCTGCGCACCTTGACCGAACTCGCCCGCCGGTATCCGCGGGTGCCGGTGGTGGTGAGCCAGCTGGGCGGCCTGCACTGGATGGACGCGATCGAGCTGGTCCGCGACACCCCGAGCATGTATCTCGAGCTGTCCACGTCGAGCATCGTTTTCGCCGTACGGCTGGCCGTCGCCGAACTGCCCGAGCGCGCGCTGTTCGGCTCCGACGCTCCCTACGGTGACCCGGTGCTCGCCCGGGCCACCGTCGAACGCGTCACCAGCCCTGGTGAAGTCCGCGACCTCGTCCTCGGCGGGAACGCCGCCCGGTTAGTGGGCGCGTAGCCGGTTTTCGAAGGCCTCGACCAGTTTGCGCCACTCGCTCTGTTCGGTGTCGAACGGGGCGCTCGGGGCGAGCCGGTTCGGGTCCGGCCGCAGCACGAACGAAACCAGCCAGCCCAGACTCTCCGAAGTGGACAGTGCGGCGGACACGCTTTCGTCGCCTGCCCAGTCGGCCGCGTCGGTGAGCAGCTCCACCGCCAGCTCCAGCTGGGTGGGGTCGATCGCGTCGGTGCCCTCGGCGAGGTCCTCGTCCAGCCCGGCCAGCACGTAGGTGTTGTCCGTGTCGGCCTCGACCTCCAGCTCGCCGGCCGTGGCCTTGGTCAGCACCTCGTCCCAAGTGGACACCTCGGCGAGGTCCGACTCGGCGAACTCGGCGCTGTCGGCCAGTTTCCGCGCGAGCGCCTTGGGAGAGGTCCAGACATCGATCCGGCCGTCGCTGCCGAGGAAGATCGGCTCGTCGTCGAGATAGCACCGCAGGGTGTAGTACTCCTTGTCCGCGGTGACGATCTTGATCGGGTCGATGCCGACCTCGGCCCAGAAACCCGTGGGGGCTTCCTCTTCCTCTTCTTCGTCCTCGGATTCGGACGCGTTCTCGAGGTCTTCGAGGTCCTCGTCGCCGTCTTCGACGCCGGCCTCGGCCTCGGCCGATTCCTCGAGGAACGCCGCCAGCTCTTCGGCGGTCTGCTCCAGCACCGTCGCGTCGACGTCCGCCACCGTGACGAGCGAGTCGATCGCGTCGAGCACCGTGTCCCACTTCTCGGACACCGCCTCGGACAGATCGGTCCACAGCCGCTCGCCCTCACGGCCGGTGAAGGGCAGCCGCCCCTGTTCCAGCAACGAGAAGCCTTCGGTGGCGTCGAGGACCTCGTGCACCTCTTCCAGCTCGCACACGTCGGCGAGCGACCGCACGATGCCGACGATCTCGGCCAGCTCGCTGATGGTCCACGAGTCCGGCTCCTCTGCCACCAGCTCTGGCACGCCGACCAGGTCGTAGGAGTGGTCGTCGTCCGGGATCAGCTCCGGCACGTTCAGCGCGGGCACGACGTGCCACGCCGGGTGGTCGATGAGGTCGTGCTGCTCCGCCGTCCGGACGAACGCGGCGAGATGCGCGGCGTCGGGGAATGCGTAGAGATCGTCCTCGTCGCCGAGGAAGGCCTCCCACTCCTCACCGTCCTCCCGCCAGCGCGGGGCCCAGAGGGTGACCAGGTCCCCCTGCGGCAGCCCGAGTTCGATCGGGACGATGTCCTGTGCCATGCCAGCCCTCCGGATAACCACCTGTGTGTGCGAAAGCCTACGGGTTTGCGGGTCCTGCTGCGATGGGCCCCATGACTCCTGCGCCGGGGATGGCACGATGGGGACATAATGACACTCGCAGATCTCCTACCAGCGGATCCTGATCCCGACACGCTCTTCGAAACGTTCTCGGCCTGGACGGCGGAGCGCGGGCTCGAGTTGTACCCGGCTCAGGAGGAGGCGCTGATCGAGGTCGTCTCGGGGGCGAACGTCATCCTGTCGACCCCGACCGGATCCGGGAAAAGCCTGGTCGCGGTGGGTGCCCATTTCACCGCGATGGCCCACGGTAAGCGCAGTTACTACACAGCGCCGATCAAGGCGCTGGTGTCCGAGAAGTTCTTTTCGCTCATCGAGATCTTCGGCGCGGAGAACGTCGGCATGATGACCGGGGACTCCAGCGTGAACCCGGACGCGCCGATCATCTGCTGCACCGCGGAAATCCTGGCGAACATGGCGTTGCGCTTCGGCGCCGACGCCCCGGTCGGCCAGGTCGTCGCCGACGAGTTCCATTTCTACTCCGAGCCGGATCGCGGCTGGGCGTGGCAGGTGCCGCTGATCGAGCTGCCACAGGCACAGTTCGTGCTCATGTCGGCCACGCTCGGCGACGTCTCGTTCTTCGAAAAGGACTTGACCAGGCGCACCGGGCGGGCCACCGCGGTGGTCACCTCCGCCGAGCGCCCCGTGCCGCTGACGTACCGCTACGCGCTCACCCCGCTGCACGAGACGATGTCCGAGCTGCTCCACGGCGGGCAGGCCCCGGTGTACGTGGTGCACTTTTCGCAGGCCGCCGCGGTGGAACGCGCGCAGGCGCTGATGAGCATCAACGTGACGACGCGCGCGGAGAAGGACGCGATCGCCGAGATGATCGGCGAGTTCCGCTTCTCCGCGGGGTTCGGCAAGGCACTGTCGCGTTTGGTGCGGCACGGGATCGGCGTGCATCACGCGGGCATGTTGCCGAAATATCGCCGACTTGTCGAGCAGCTCGCGCAGGCGGGTCTGCTGAAGGTGATCTGCGGGACCGACACGCTCGGCGTCGGGATCAACGTGCCCATCCGCACGGTGGTGTTCTCGGCGCTGACGAAATACGACGGGGTGCGCCAGCGGCATTTGAAGGCGCGCGAGTTCCACCAGATCGCCGGCCGCGCCGGGCGCGCGGGCTACGACACCGACGGCTACGTGGTCGTGCAGGCGCCGGATCACGTGGTGGAGAACGCGAAAGCGCTGGAGAAGGCCGGCGACGACCCGAAGAAGAAAAAGAAGATCGTCCGGAAGAAGGCGCCCGAGGGTTTCGTCAACTGGACCGAAAGCACCTTCGACCGGCTGATCGCCTCGCCGCCGGAGCCGCTCACTTCGAGCTTCCGGGTCAGCCATTCCATGCTGCTCAATGTGATCTCGCGGCCGGGCAACGCGTTCGAGCACATGCGGCACCTGCTCGAGGACAACCACGAGGACAGGCCGGCGCAGCGCAAGCACATCCTGCGCGCGATAGCGATCTACCGGGCGCTGCTCGCGGCCGGTGTGGTGGAACGGCTCGACGAGCCCGACGAAGAGGGCCGCACTGTCCGGCTCACCGTGGATCTGCAGTTCGATTTCGCGTTGAACCAACCGCTTTCGCCGTTCGCGCTCGCCGCGATCGACCTGCTGGACACGGAGTCCCCGGTCTACCCGCTGGATGTCGTCTCCATCATCGAGTCCACTGTGGATGATCCGCGCCCGGTTCTGTCGCAGCAGCAGTTCAAGGCGCGCGGCGAAGCGGTGGCGGCGATGAAGGCCGAGGGCATGGAATACGACGAGCGGATGGAGCTGCTCGAGGAGGTGACGTACCCGAAGCCGTTGGAGGAGCTGCTGCACGCGGCGTACGAGACCTACCGCAGCGGGCATCCGTGGGTGGCGGACTACGAGCTTTCGCCGAAGTCCGTGGTGCGGGACATGTACGAGCGCGCGATGAACTTCGTGGAGTTCGTGAACTTCTACTCGCTGGCCCGGTCGGAAGGCTTGGTGCTGCGGTATTTGGCAGACACCTACGACGCGTTGCGCCACACGGTCCCGGACGAGGCGAAGACGGAACCGTTGCAGGACCTGATCGCGTGGCTCGGGGAGCTGGTGCGGCAGGTGGACTCCAGCCTGCTCGACGAGTGGGAAGCGTTGCGCCACCCCGGAGACGAGACGGCACATGCGCCGTCGTTGCCGGAAGGACCGCCGCCGGTCACCGCGAACGAGCGCGCTTTCCGTGTGCTGGTGCGGAATCAGCTGTTCCGCCGGGTCGAGCTGGCGGCGCGGCGCGCGTACGAGGAGCTCGGCGAGCTGGACAAGGGCTCCGGCTGGGACGCGGTCGAATGGGAGGCCGCGCTGGAGGAGTACTTCGAGCAGCACGGCGACCTCGGCATCGGCCCGGACGCGCGCGGGCCGAAGCTGCTGATCATCGAGAAGGAGCCGGAGATCTGGCGCGTGCGGCAGATCTTCGACGACCCCGCGGGTGACCACGACTGGGGCATCAGCGCCGAAGTGGACCTCCCCGCTTCGGACGAAGCAGGTGCCGCTGTTCTGCGCGTGACTGCAGTGGACCAGCTCTGACGCTGCCCCGCAGGGGTGTTGGCCCTTCCCGTCGGCGCGTTGGCCCGTAGCGTTCGCGTGTTGGCCGCTGGTGTTGGTGTGTTGGCCCGTGCGGTTCGTGTGTTGGCCGCTGGCGGGGCAATCCGGTGGGCGGGGCGGAGCGGCGAATTCGGTGACCGGGGCGCGATTTCGCGGGCGAGGGTGGCGGTCTCGCGAGCGGGGGCGGCCAACACGCGAACCGGGGCGGCCAACACGCGAGCGGGGGCGGCCAACACGCGAACCGGGGCGGCAAACACGCCGACTGGGACGGCAAACACGCCAGCGGGCGGCGGCCAACCACCGGCCGCAGCGAACAGCCGCAGCGAACACCAGCCGCGGCGGCGAACGCGCGGTGACGGTTATTGCCGGGTGCGCCCAGGTCGGGGCTGGGCGCACCCGGATGTCGCCTCAGAGCCGGCGGTGCCCACCCTCTGGCGTATCACCGGTCTGTGGCGTGGCTTGGCTCGGCGGGGTCTGGTACTGCGTGGCTTCGCGCGGGGAACCCTGGTCCTGCGCGCGCGGGACCGGACCTGGGACCGACCCCGCTCCCCGCCCCGGGTACTGGGGCCCCGGCTGGGCCGGGCGGCCGGGCGCTTGTTCCCACGGCCGCCGCTGACGCGGGTCGCTCTGTCCGGCTCCCGGCCACTCGCGGCCAGGCGACTGCGGCTGTCCTTGCCCTGTGGGATAAGACTGCGGCGCGGGCTGTTCGTAGTACCCCTCCGCGTCCTCATCGGAGTCGGCCATCACCGGGTAGTTGTCCAGCGGGCTGGCGACGTTGGGATTCGCCCGGCGCTGCGGCGGCCGGTAGGTCGGCGGCAGCTGACCCGGCTGCTTACGCGGGATCAGCCCGAGCAAACCCAGCAACCCGAACAAACCCAGCAAACCCCAGGCACCACCGTCGTCGTTGGACGCGGCGGCCATCGGCTCCTGCGCGGGCGCGGCCTCGGCGACCGCGGGGCCCAGCGGCAGCGCCACTCCCAGCAGCACCGCCGCTACCCATCGGCGCGCCTTGTTCGTCATCTGACCATCACTCCCGTTCGGCCGGCGCAAAGAGCCTCCACCCGGTCATTCCCCAAGGCCATCCGGGCACGCCGGGAAAGTCCTTTTCCTCACCTGTCCGGGTGGCCGCAACCACTGACACGGGGGAAGGCCGGTGTGGCCGAGCGCGCACCTGTGAGCGTCCGGTGACTAGCGGCGATCCGTGTAGCCTCTGGGCATGACCGACTTTCGCTCGCGCGTGGTCGCGTGGCTGGGGCGCAAGTACATCGAGAGAAAGCAGAAAAAGGGCGTAGACCTGCTTTCGCTGCTGCCCGAGTCCACGCTCATGCCGTTGAAGCGCACCGGGCTGGACCCGGTGGCCGAACTGGCCGCCGCGCGCGAAAACAACCCGGTGAGCAGGCTGAAGCTGCCGTTCGGGCTGCGCGCCTGGCTGGTCAGCGGGTACGACGAAGCGAAGGAAGTGCTCGCGAAGGCGAGTTCGTTCAGCAACGACTACACCAACCTGGTCGGCACCGCCGCGATGTCGGCGGACCAGAACCCCGGCGGGCTCGGGTTCGCCGATCCGCCGGACCACACCAGGCTGCGCAAACTCCTGACGCCGGAGTTCACCATGCGCAGGCTGAACAGGCTCACCCCGAGAATTCACGAAATCGTCGACCAGCAGCTGGACGAGATGGCCGCCGCGGACGGGCCGGTCGATCTCATGCAGTCGTTCGCGTTCCCGATCCCGTCGCTCACGATCTGCGAACTGCTCGGCGTGTCCTATGAGGACCGCGCCGACTTCCAGCGTCTGAGCACGGTGCGCTTCGACCTGTTCGCCGGCGCGGGCGCGTCCTTCGGCGCGATCTCCGAATCGCTGACGTATCTGCTGGAGATCGTCAAGAAGCAGCGCGAGTCGCCTGGCGACGGGCTGCTCGGCATGCTGGTCAAGGAACACGGCGACGAGATCGACGACCGTGAGCTGGCCGGGCTGGCCGACGGGGTGCTGACCGGCGGGCTGGAGACCACGGCGAGCATGCTCGCGCTCGGGGCGATCGTGTTGCTGCGGGACAGGAACACCTTCGAACTGGTGCGGGACAACGACGACGCGATCAACGGGTTCGTCGAGGAGCTGCTGCGGTACCTCACGGTCGTGCAGGTCGCCTTCCCGCGGTTCGCCAAGGAGGACATCGAGATCGGCGGGGAGCGCATCGCCGAGGGCGACATCGTGTTCGTCTCGCTGAGCGGCGCGAACCGGGACGCGAAGCTGGGCCAGGCAATGGAAAGCTTCGACGCCACCCGCGACCCGGCGCAGCATCTGGCGTTCGGCTGGGGCGTGCACAGGTGCATCGGTGCCGAGCTGGCGCGGATGGAGCTGCGCACCGCGTACCCGGCGCTGGTCCGGCGGTTCCCGGAGATGCGGCTCGCCGTGTCCCCGGAGGAATTGGCGTACCGCAAGACATCGGTGGTCTACGGCGTGGAGACGCTCCCGGTTTCGCTCTAGTTCTTCAGGCGTGGCAAGCGTTCCGCGGCCGCGGTGTCGGTGATCAGCGTCGACACCATCCCGGAACGCAGCACCACGTCGATCGCCGTCGCCTTCGGGGCGGTGTAGCCGAGCGCGATCACCTCGGGCACGCGCATCAGGTCCTCGGTGCTGATCGCCAGTACGTGGTGCGCGAGCCCGGTGGACAGCGGTTTGCCGTCCCCGTCGAACAACCGGGCCGCCACCTCGGCCTTGGCGCCGCGTTCGGTGATCGCCTGCCGCTCGGCAGGCGCCACCGAGTCGTACACAGTGGACTCTCCCGGTAGCCAGGCGCCGATGCTCACCACCGCTTTCGTCAGCGCGCTGAACTGGCCGAAGGTTTCCGCGATGCCGGGCTGGCGCCGCAGGATCTCGGTGGTGCGCCGGTCCGGGAGCACGAGCGGCCCGAAGATCGGGTACGCGTCCCCGCCGGAGATGTCGGCCAGCCTGCGGACCGTCTCCACCGAGCGGTCGTGCATGTCCATCCCCGCCTGCACCCCGCACAGCTGCACCACCGGGCACTTCGGGAACCGGCCCACCGACTCGATCATCACGTTCACCGAGCGCGCCCACGCGACGCCGAGCACGTCCTGTTCCGTGACCACCTCCGACACCAGCATCGCCGCGAGCGCGCCGATGCGGCGGCGGACCTCGGGCCGTTCCCCGACGCTGGCCGCTCGATCGAGCACGAACACCCGGTCCAGCCCGTAGGCGCCGCGCACCTCGTCGGACAGCTTGACGTCCACCGGCACCGGCAGGTCGAACTCCACCCGCACCAGCCCGCTTTCGCGGGCCCAGTCGAGCATGCGTGCCACCTTGAACCGGCTGATCCCGAACTCGTCGGCGATCTCCACCTTCGACTGTCCCGCCAGGTAGAACCGATGCGCCAGCAGGGCCGCCGTCATGGTCTCGGCAAGATCCCGTTGGGTGCTCATATGAGCACTATAGCCGGACAACGGTTGACGGGAAACGCCGGAAAGTCCTCTAATGCTCGGGCGTGCATGAAACCACAGTGAGGTGAGGCGCTCGTTTGAGCGCAGGGAGAGGTGAGCCGGAGTGCGGGCGGCGATCATTGACCAGCCGGGTTCGATCAGGGTCGGCGAGGTGCCCGATCCGGTCCCCGGGTTGCGGCAGGTGGTGGTCAAGGTCGGCGCCACCGGGATCTGCGGTACCGACCTGCACATCGCCGACGGCCATTTCCCGCCCACCCCTTATCCGATCGTGCCCGGGCACGAGTTCGCCGGCGAGATCGTCGAGCTCGGCACCGACGTGCCGGGCGGCTGGAAGGTCGGGGACCGCGTGGCCGTCGACCCGTCGCTGTTCTGCGGGTACTGCGACCCGTGCCGCGCCGGACACGGCAACCTCTGCGAGAACTGGGGCGCCACCGGCGACACCGTCGACGGGGCCTTCGCCGAGTACGTCTCCGTGCCCTCGGCCAACTGCTTCCGGCTGCCGGACCACCTCAGCTGGCAGGAGGGCGCGCTCGTCGAGCCGGTTTCCTGTGCGGTGCACGGGGTCCGGCGCATCGGCGCGGAAGCGGGAGAGCGCTTTCTCGTGATGGGCGCCGGCACGATGGGGCTGATCATGCAGCAGCTGCTGCAGCGGGCTGGTGCCCGCGTCACGATGGTCGACCGGAATGCCGGGCGGCTGCCGCGCGCGAAGGAACTGGGCGCGCAGAACGTGGTCACCGATGTGTCCGAACTGGACGGTGAGCGGTTCGACGCCTCGGTCGACTGCACCGGGGTCGCGGCCGCGATGGAGGCCGCGTTCGACGCGCTGCGCCGCGGCGGCCGGTTCCTCGTCTTCGGGGTCGCGCCCGAGGAGGCCCGGATAGCGCTTTCTCCGTTCCGCATCTACAACGACGAGATCACCGTCGTCGGGTCGATGGCCGTGCTGCACAGCTACGGCGCGGCGCTCGACCTCGTCGCCGGAGGTGCCATCGACACGAAGGCACTGCTCACCGACACGCTCCCGCTCGATCGATTCGGCGACGCGCTCGACCTCATGCGCAGCGGCGCCGGCCTGAAGGTGCAAGTCCTGCCAGGAGGAGAGCATGCGTAAACGACTCGTCCTGCTCGCCGCGGCCCTGCGCCGTTCATTCCCAATCCGATCACAGCCACGGCGGAAACGGTTCGCTACGAGCAGGTCGGCTGCGGCCCGTCTCCGCCTACTTTCGATCGGATTGGCAACCGTGCTCGCACTGACCGGCTGCGCCGGTGCGGGCGAAATCGGGGCGAGCGGGCGCACGCTCGTGATCGCCATCGTGTCCAACCCGCAGATGAACGACGCGGTGTCGCTCGCGAGCGAGTTCGAGGCCGCCAACCCCGGGATCAAGCTGAAGTTCGTTTCGCTGCCGGAGAACCAGGCGCGGGCGAAGATCACCTCCTCGGTCGCCACCCAGGGCGGCGAGTTCGACGCGGTGATGATCAGCAACTACGAGACCCCGCAGTGGGCGGCGAACGGCTGGCTGGAGAACCTGCAGCCCTACATCCAGAACACGCCGGGCTACGACGAGAACGACTTCATCCCGAGCATCCGGGATTCCCTTTCCTACCAAGGGAACATGTACGCCGTCCCATTCTACGGCGAGTCCTCGTTCCTGGCGTATCGCAAGGACCTCTTCGAGAAGGCCGGGCTGACCATGCCCGAACACCCGACGTGGCAGCAGATCGCCGACTTCGCCGCGAAGCTGGACGACAAGAACGCCGGGGTGTCCGGGATCTGCCTGCGCGGCAAGCCGGGCTGGGGCGAAAGCCTCGCGCCGTTCGACACCGTCGCGAACACCTTCGGCGCCCGCTGGTACGACCAGAACTGGAACGCGCAGCTGACCTCGCCGGAGTTCAAGGAGGCCGCGAACTTCTACGTGAACCTCGTCCGCGACCACGGTGAGGTCGGCGCGTCGAGCGCCGGGTTCTCCGAATGCGGCACGCGCTACGCGCAGGGCCAGGCCGCCATGTGGTACGACGCCACGGTCATGGCAGGCACCAACGAGGACCCCGAAAGCAGCAAGGTGGTCGGCAAGTCCGGCTACGTCGCGGCGCCGGTGGACCAGACCAAGTCCAGTGGCTGGCTCTACACCTGGTCGCTCGCGATTCCCAAGGTGGCCAAGGACAAGCAGGCCTCCTGGGCGTTCATGAACTGGATGACCAACAAGCAGTTCGTGCAGACGGTCGGCAGGACCTACGGCTGGAACCGGGTGCCGCCGGGCTGCCGGCTGTCCACTTACGACATACCCGAATACCGGGACGCGGCGAAGGCCTACGCACAGCCCACTTTGGACAGTATCGACGCCGCGCGGGAGAGCAACGTGCACACCCAGCCGGTGCCGTACACGGGCATCCAGTTCGTCGGCATCCCCGAGTTCCAGGACCTCGGCACCAGGGTCAGTCAGCAGCTCTCCGCCGCCATCGCCGGCCAAGTCAGTGTCGACGAGGCGCTCGACCAGTCGCAGCAGTACGCGCAAACCGTCGGCGATTCCTACCGGGAGCAGAAATGACCGCGGTCGCAGAACCACTCGGCACGGCCAGTACCAGTACGGCGAAGGCCGCCTCGGGAAAGAAGAAGGGCGGCTGGGCGCGGCGCGGCCCGCTGCTGCCTGCCCTGCTGTTCACGATCATCGTCACGCAGATTCCGTTCATCGTCACGGTGATCTACTCGTTCCAGTCGTGGAACCTGGTCCGGCCCGGCTCTTCGCATTTCGTCGGACTGCAGAACTACATCGACGTCTTCGCCGACACGCAGTTCCGCACCGCGTTGCTGAACACGGTGCTGATCACGGTGGTCTGCGTGGTCGTGGCACTGGTGCTCGGGCTGGCGCTGGCGATGCTGCTGGACCGGAAGTTCCTCGGCCGCGGCGTGGTGCGCACCCTGCTGATCACGCCGTTCCTCATCCTGCCTGCGGCGGGCGCGCTGCTGTGGAAGACCACGATGTTCGATCCGACCTACGGGCTGCTGAACTTCGTGTTCGGCGGGGACACCGACTGGCTCTCGGAGTTCCCGCTGGCCTCGGTGATGACGCAGATCGTGTGGCAGTGGACGCCGTTCATGATGCTGCTGATCCTGGCCGGGCTGCAGAGCCAGCCGCGTGACGTGCTCGAAGCGGCGCAGGTGGACGGCGCCGGACGCTGGCGCACGTTCACGTCGATCACGGTGCCGCACCTTTCGCGGTACCTGCAGCTGGCCACATTGCTCGGCGCCATCTACATCGTGAACAGCTTCGACGCGATCTTCCTGATGACCCAGGGCGGTCCCGGCACGGCGAGCACGAACCTGCCGTACTACATCTACCAGCGCGCCTTCCAGGGCTTCGACGTCGGCCAGTCCTCGGCCATGGGCGTGGTCACAGTGGTGCTGACGCTCATCGTGGCGACCTTCGCACTCCGCCTGATGTTCCGCACCTTCGACGTGAGCAGGAGGATCAAGTGACCACCACCGCGCAACGGAAGCTGGGCCCGGCCTCGCTGACCGTCGTCACCTGGATCATCGCGATCCTGTTCGTGTTTCCGCTGATCTGGATGGTGATCACCTCCTTCAAACAGGAGGCCGACGCCTACACCGATCCGCCGAAGCTGTTCTTCACCCCGACGCTTTCGCAGTTCGCGAGCATCTTCGAGCGCGGTTTCCTGCCCTACCTCGGCAATTCCGCGTTCGTCACGGTGATCTCGACGCTGATCGTGCTCGCGTTCGCGGTGCCGGCGGCGTACGCGCTTTCACTCGCGCCGGTGCCGAAGACCAGCAACGTGCTCGGTTTTTTCCTGTCCACCAAGATGTTGCCGATCGTGGCGGCGATCATCCCGCTGTACGTGATCTCGCAGAAGGCGCAGCTGCTGGACAACGTGTGGGCGCTGATCATCCTGTACACGGCGATGAACCTGCCGCTGGCGATCTGGATGATGCGCTCGTTCTTCCTGGAGGTGCCCACCGAGATGATCGAGGCGGGCAGGGTGGACGGCGCGCAGCTGCCCACCCTGCTCTACCGCGTGATCCTGCCGGTGGTCGCGCCCGGGATCGCGGCCACCGCGCTGATCTGCGTGATCTTCTCGTGGACCGAGTTCTTCTACGCGGTGAACCTGACCGCCGCGCGGGCCGGCACCGTGCCGGTGTTCCTCGTCGGCTTCATCACCAGTGAAGGGCTTTACTGGGCGCAGCTTTCCGCCGCCGCACTGATGGCCTCGTTGCCGGTGATGATCGTCGGCTGGATCGCGCAGAACCACCTCGTCCGCGGCCTGTCGATGGGCGCGGTGAAGTAGTCACCCGTCTTTCAGGGAAAGGGCCTGGGATGGGCAGATGCTGACTGCCTCCCGGGCCTTTTCCACGTCGAGGGGTTTCTCGACCAGCACGATCACGGTGCCGTCGTCCTCGCTCTGGTCGAAGGTCTCGGGGTCGGTCAGCACGCACTGTCCGGCCCCGACGCACACATCCTTGTTCGCGACGATTCGCATTTGTTGTCCCTACTGTGTTTGCCCCGGAATTACCGCGGTCCTCCCCGCCGCGCTTCTTCGGCGCGCTTGCTGCGTGTGGTCCTACCAGGTAACGGGAAGCTCGTACAACCCGTAGATGTTCGCATCATCCTTGAACGGCAGCTCGCCGACCGGCTTCGCCAGCCGCAGCCCCGGGATGCGCTTGAACAGGGTGTCGAACACGATCTGCAGTTCCATCCGCGCCAGGTTCTGCCCGAGGCACTGGTGCGCCCCGAAGCCGAACGCGATGTGGTTGCGCGCGCCGCGGCCGAGGTCCAGTTCGTCGGCGTGCTCGAAGACGTTCGGGTCCCGGTTCGCGGTGTTGCCGAGGCTGACCACACCCTCGCCCTTGCGGATCAGCACCCCGCCGATCTCCACGTCCTCGACGGCCACCCGCGAGGCCGCGAACTCGGCGATCGTGAAGTAGCGCAACAGTTCCTCGACCGCACTCGGCGTTTTCGCCGGGTCCGCCATCAGCTCGGCGAGGTCGGCGGGGTTCTCGAGCAGGGTCATGGTGCCCAGCGAGATCATGTTCGCCGTCGTCTCGTGGCCGGCGATCAGCAGCAGGAACCCGAGGGCCACCAGCTCCTCGCGGTCGTTCGTCTTCGCCAGCTGCCGGGACAGCAGATCGTCGCCCGGCTCCTTTTCCTTGCGCGCCAGCAACTCGCGCAGGTACTGGCGCAGTTCGTCGACACAGGCCTGGCGTTCGCCGGGCGGGGTGGTGCGCCGCAGCAGCCTGCTCGACCGGGTCTGGAAGAACTCGTGGTCGGCGTAGGGCACGCCGAGCAGCTCGCAGATCACCAGCGAGGGCACCGGCAGCGAAAGCGCCTGCACCAGGTCGACCGGCTTCGGTCCGGCCAGCATCGCCTCGACGTGCTCGTCCACGATCTCCTGGATGCGCGGGCGCAGCGCCGCCATCCGCTTGACGGTGAACTCGCCGACGACCTCGCGCCGCGCCGGGCCGTGCTCGGGCGGGTCCATGCTGATCAGCGACGGTTTGAACCCGGTGACCCGGCGCTGGTTGGTGAGCAGCAGCGGGAAGCCCGGGTTCTGCCGGTCGGAGCTGAACCGTGGGTCGGTCAGCATCGCGCGGACGTCCTCGTGCCTCGTCAGCGCCCAGACCTCGTGCCCGCTGGGCAGCGTCACCCGGGAAACGGGCGCGCTCTCCCTTAACCGGACGTGTTCGGCGGGCGGCGCGAAGGGGTTACTACGAGTGATGGGAAGTGCAGAAGCAGTGGTCACGGTTCCACCCCGATCCGTACAGAGAGTATTCGGACGAATACCTTCCACTTAAGGTCACGGTACCGATGCGGAAGCTTTTCGTCCACCTGCCCGCGAGATGCGACAATCCCCCCATGACGGCGGATCCGGAGACACGGCTGCGCGCCGACGCGCGCCGGAACCGGGATCAGATTCTGGCTGCGGCCAAGCAGATGTTCTTCGACGACGGCCCCGACGTGCCGATGGAGGAGATCGCCCGCGCCGCCGGCGTCGGCGTCGGCACGCTGTACCGGCGTTTCCCCGACCGCGAGGCGCTGATCCGCGCGGTCGCGCAGGACAACTTCGCCCGCGTGCTCACCGAGGCGCGCGCGGCCGCGGAGGAACCGACGGGCTGGCAGGCGCTGGTGCGGCTGCTCGGCCAGTCACGTGAGCTGCAGCTGAGCGTCCGGCTGGCGCTGGTGTCGCCGCAGGCGTCGGTGATCATCCGCGAGGACCGCGGCACGCAGGAGTTCCGGAACGCGATCCTCGACGTGCTGGACGACATCGTGCACCGCGCGCAGGACGAGGGTTCCCTGCGCGCGGACGTCTCCACCGGCGACGTCGCGATCGTGGTTTCGTTGCTGCTGCGCCGGTTTCCGGCGAAGGGCGAGACGGCGGAGCTGATGATCGAACGTGTGCTGGCGCTGTTGCTCGAAGGGCTGCGCGCGCGGCCGGACTCGGTATTGCCCGGCCGCCCGATCACGGTCGAGGACCTCTACCTCCGTTAACGCTGCCGCCGCACCATCTCGGTGATCCAGATCGGCGCGTAGGGCGAGGTGCAGTTCGGCGGGGTCGGGTAGTCCTTGAGGACTTCGAGCCGTTCGCCGATCTCGATCGCCCTCGTGCGGTGCTCGGGGTGGTGGATGCCGATGGTGGCGAGGCATTCGTTCATCGCCCACTGCAGGCGGTCCGGCGCGTCCTTCATCCGCGCCTCGATGAGGTCGAGCAGCCCGGGCAGGTCGAGCCCTTCCGGCGATTTGGCCACGCGCGCACTGGTCAAGGCCCAGCCGGCACTGGCGACCGCCGGATCGGGGTCGGCGAACCACGCGACGCGCAGCTCCTCGACGTGCGCGTTCTTCTTGACGACGTTGGTGATCAGCCAATCGTGCACCTTGGGCACGCGCGCGTCGCGGAGCATCGTGTCCAGTTCGGACGCCGAGTACGCCTTGGGGCGGCTGATCAGGATCGCGACGAGCCGGGCCGCCGTATCGCCCGTCGCCCACAGGTCGCCGGCCAGCTCGTGCTGGGTCTTGAGGCTTTTGGCCACAGCGCGCAGCTTCGTGAGGTTGACCGCGTGATCGTCGCCGTGGCGTTGGTTGACGGCGAGGATCTTCGGGTCCGCCAACGCCTTCAGCTCCGTCAGCACTTCTTCGACCGTGGCCATCTAAACGTCCTTCACTTCGAGTACGCGCGCGGCCGGGGCAGCGTGGCCGACCTTGTCCCGCAACGCGAGGCGGTCGGGATCGGCGAGGAACGCTTCGTATCCCGCACGCGACGTGAACCGAAGCAAATGCACCTCGCTCCCCGCGTCGGCCGTGCGCAGGCGCCGCTCCAGCGTGCCGCCGTGTTTTCCCAGCCGCGCCAGCACGTCGTCCTCGAACCGCTGCCCGTCGTCTTCCCGCCCCGCGACCATGTCGACCACCACGGCCAACAGCACTTCCGCCATCAGACCCCCATCGGATGCCACACGCTCTTCGTCTCCAGGAACTTCCGCAGCCGCGCGATGTCCGGCCGTCGCGTCCAGTCCGGCTCGTCCGCCGGCACGGACAGCACGCGCTTCACCGTCCCGGCCGCTTCGCGAGCGAGAGCCGCCCTGTCCGAAGCGCCCGTCGGGTCGAGCGCGTTCACGTCGCCGTGCGAAGCAAGCCACGGGCCGAGCTCGTCGGCGTTGCCGGTCAGGATGTTCGCCACCCCGCCCGGCAGGTCCGCCGTGGCCAGCACCTCCGACAGCGTGATCGCGGGCAACGGCCGTTCGCGGCTGCTCACCAGAACCGCGGTGCATCCCGTCGCGAGCACCGGCGCCAGCACGCTCACCAGCCCGAGCAGCGAAGACCGTTGCGGCGCAAGGATTCCCACTACGCCCGTCGGCTCGGGAACGCTGAACGAGAAGTACGGCCCCGCCACCGGGTTCGCCGCGCCCAGTACGCTCGCGATCTTGTCGGTCCAGCCCGCGTACCACACCCAGCGGTCGATGGCGGCGTCCACAATGGACGAAGCGTGCCTGCCGCCCTCGGCGGCGGTCACCTCGGCGACGAACTGCTCCCGCCGTCCCTCCAGCATCTCCGCGACCCGGTACAGCACCTGCCCCCGGTTGTACGCCGTCGCGCCCGACCAACCGGGAAAAGCCTTGCGTGCGGCCGAAACCGCGTCCCGCACGTCCTTGCGCGACGCGTCCGCCGCGTTGGCGAGGAACTTGCCCTTGTGATCGGTCACGGCGTACACCCGGCCGCTTTCCGAGCGCGGGAACTTGCCGCCGACGAACAGTTTGTAGGTCTTCGCGACGGAAATCCGATCAGACATCGAGGTACCCCTCCAGCCCCGCGCGGCCACCCTCGCGGCCGAAACCCGATTCCTGGTACCCGCCGAACGGCGCGGCCGGATCGAATCGGTTGAACGTGTTGGCCCACACCACCCCGGCGCGCAGCCGGTTCGCTATCGACAGGATCCGAGAACCCTTGTCGCTCCAGATCCCGGCCGACAGCCCATACGGCGTGTTGTTCGCCTTGGCCACCGCCTCGTCCGGGGTGCGGAAGGTGAGCACCGACAGCACCGGGCCGAAGATCTCCTCGCGGGCGATCCGCATCGACTGGTGCACGTCGGAGAACACGGTGGGAGCGAAGAAGAAGCCGCGATCCGGCACCGGGCACGGGCTGGTCCAGCGGTGCGCGCCCTCGGCCTCGCCGGACTCGGTCAGCTCGCGGATCTTCGCCAGCTGGTCCGCGGAGTTGATCGCGCCGACGTCGGTGTTCTTGTCCAGCGGGTCACCGAGGCGCAGTGTGGAGATCCGGTACCGCAGCTTGTCCAGCAGCTCGTCCACAATGGACTCCTGGACGAGCAGCCTCGACCCGGCGCAGCACACGTGGCCCTGGTTGAAGAAGATCCCGTTCACGATCCCCTCGACGGCCTGGTCCAGCGGCGCGTCGTCGAAGACGATGTTCGCCGCCTTCCCGCCGAGCTCCAGTGTGAGCCGCTTCGGCGTGCCCGCCACCTGACGCTGGATCAGCTTGCCCACCTCGGTGGACCCGGTGAACGCGATCTTGTCGATGCCATCGTGGCCGACGAGCAGTTCGCCGACGTCACCGGCGCCGGGCAGGATGTTCACCACGCCGGGCGGCAGGTCCGCCTGCCGGCAGATCTCCGCGAACACCAGCGCTGTCAACGGAGTCGTCTCGGCGGGCTTGAGTACCACCGTGTTCCCGGTCGCCAGCGCGGGCGCGATCTTCCAGGCCAGCATCAGCAGCGGGAAGTTCCACGGGATGATCTGCCCGGCGACACCCAGCGGCCGCGGATCCGGGCCGAAGCCGGCATAGTCGAGCTTGTCCGCCCAGCCCGCGTGGTAGAAGAAATGCGCGGCGACCGTCGGTAGGTCGGAGTCGCGGGATTCCTTGATGGGCTTGCCGTTGTCGAGCGTTTCCAGCACGGCCAGCTCGCGTGAACGCTCCTGGATCAGCCGCGCGATGCGGAACAGGTACTTCGCCCGCTCGCTGCCCGGCATCGGCCGCCACACCTTTTCGTAGGCGCGCCGCGCCGCCTTCACCGCGGTGTCCACATCGGACTGTGCGGCCGTGCCGACCTCGGCGAGGATCTCCTCGGTGGCCGGGTTCACGGACTTGAGCGGTTCGCCGGCGCCGTCGACGAACTCACCGTCGACGAACGGCCGGTAGCTCGGCTTGAGGTTCGCCAGCGCCCTCGATTCCGGGGCGGGCGCGTACTCCCAGGTCATCAGTCCACCGTCACATAGTCGGGGCCGCTGTAGTGGCCGTCGAGCTGGGTTCGGCGCTGCAGCACGAGATCGTTGAGCAGGCTGGACGCGCCGAAGCGGAACAGTTCCGCGGTCAGCCACTGCTCGCCGGCCACCTCGCGCACCGCGACGAGATAGCGGATCGCATCCTTCGTGGTGCGGATGCCGCCCGCGGGCTTCACCCCGCGCAGCTCGCCGGTCAGGGCGAACCAGTCGTGCACCGCCTGCAGCATCACGTGCGTGACCGGCAGGGTCGCGGCGGGGGAGACCTTGCCGGTGGAGGTCTTGATGAAATCGCCGCCCGCCAGCAACGCGAGCCACGACGCGCGGCGCACGTTGTCGTACGTGGCCAGCTCACCCGTCTCCAGGATGACCTTCAGATGTGCCTCGCCGCAGGCTTCCTTGATCGCCTGGATCTCCTCGAACACCTGCCCGTAGCGCCCCTCGAGGAACGCGCCGCGGTCGATCACCATGTCGACCTCGCTCGCGCCGGACTCCACGGCCAACGCCACATCGGCCAGCTTCACCTGACGGCTCGACCGGCCCGACGGGAACGCGGTGGCCACGCTCGCGACCCCGATCCCGGTGCCCTTCAGCTCTTCCACCGCCGTCGCCGCCAGATCCGGGTACACACAGACCGCGGCTACGCGCGGGGTTTCCGGCCTGTCCGGGTCCGGGCGCTTCGCCTTCGCCGCCAGCGCGCGCACCTTGCCGTGCGTGTCGGCGCCTTCGAGCGTCGTGAGGTCGACCATCGAGATCGCCATGTCGATGGCCTGGAGTTTGGCCGCCTTCTTGATACTGCGGGTGGCCAGGGACGCGGCCCTGGCCTCGACGCCGACCTGGTCGACGCCCGGCAGCCCGTGCAGGAATCGGCGCAGGCCGGCGTCATCGCGGGTAGCGTCGGCCAGCCCGGCCGGGAGAGTTGTGGTCACAGCCCCCGAGCTTAGTTCTCCAGCTGGCGTTTTCGCGGCTTCCGGATGACGGTGACCGCGCCCCAGAACGCGAATCCGGTCACCTTCAGCACCGGCGCTCCCGGCGGGGGAGCGGCCGCCACCGGGCCGCGGTCCTCCGTCTCGAACGCGCCCATGAAGCCGATTCCGTTGACGTCGACCACGATGTCGTCCGGCACGACGATCTCGATGCCGCCCATGATCGCGACCGCGGTGATCGTGGAATGGCGTTCGGCGAAGCGGGCGTCGCGCAGGTCGAAGTCCACGCCGCCCCAGAACGCGAAGCTCGTGTGGCTCGGCGGCACGACCCAGTTGCCCTTGCGGCTCGCGCCGGACATGACCGCGATCGACGCCTGCGAGCCCGGGACTCCGCCGATCCGCTTGTCGACCTCGTGCGAGGGCGCGGCCTCGACCGCCGTTCCGGGAGTGACGCCGGGGAGGTCCGCGATGGGCGGCTTCAGATCGTCGAGCGTCTTCGCCGCGTACACGGTGTCGAGCCGCTCTTCCAGTTCCTGCACGGTGATCCGGCCCTCCGACAGGGCGTTGTGCAGGATCTGCGCGACCCGCTCGCGATCATCGTTCGACGCCCGCATCGGCGGGTGTTCCGGGGTCTGTTCCGTCACACCGCAGAGCGTAGCGGGGAGGCGGCGGGGACCGTACGGTATTGCGTCATGAACGTGCAGGTGGTGGATCATCCGCTGGCGAAGGACAGGCTCTCGACCATGCGGGACGCCCGCACCGACAGCGCCGCGTTCCGCGCGGCGCTGCATGAGCTGACCGTCATGCTGATCTACGAAGCCACCCGCGACGCACCGGTGCGCGCCGAGCGGATCCACACCCCGGTCGCGCGCACCAACGGGTACCGGCTGGCGAACCCGCCGCTGCTGGTGCCGGTACTGCGGGCGGGGCTGGGGATGGCTGATCAGGCGCACAAACTGATCCCCGACGCGCAGATGGGGTTCGTCGGCCTGGCACGCGACGAGGAAACGCTGCAGCCGACGCCGTACATGGAGTCGCTGCCGGAAAGCCTCGCGGACCGGCCGGTGTTCGTCCTCGATCCGATGCTCGCCACCGGCGGTTCGATGGCCTACACCATCGGCCTGCTCACCGAACGCGGCGCCACGGACGTCACCGCGATCTGCGCGCTGGCCGCGCCCGAAGGCCTGAAGCACCTGGAGGAGGCCAACCTGCCGGTGCGCGTGGTCACGGCTTCGATCGACGAGCGCCTGAACGACTCGGGTTTCATCGTTCCCGGCCTCGGGGACGCGGGGGACAGGCAGTACGGGGCACGGTGAACCCTTACTGGAACACGAATGTCGCCCGGCATCCGGACATCCTTCGTGCTGTCCCCGAAGGATGCGTCGAGGCGCTCGACGTCGGCTGCGGGGACGGGCTGCTCGCACGGAAGCTGGCCTCGCGGGCGAAGCGCGTCACCGGCATCGACAGCTCGCCCCGGATGATCGCCGACGCCCGCGAACTGGCCGCCGACCATCCCGGGCTCACTTTCCTCGAAGGCGATTTCCTCGCCGCCGACTTGTCCGATGGCACTTACGACTTCGTGTGTTCCGTGGCCACCATCCACCACCTGGACTTCGAAGCGGCGCTGTGCCGTATGCGCGATCTGCTGCGCCCCGGCGGAGTGCTGGTGGTGGTGAGCCTGGCCCGCTCGGCAACCCTGGCGGAGCGGGCCTTCGCCGTCGCCGCCACTCCGGCCGTCCGGATCACGAAGCTGCTTCGCCGTGCGCGCAGCCCGCAAGGGATGCCGGGGATGAAGCCACAAATGAGCTACGGGCAGGTGCGCGCCGCAGCGCAGCGCCTGCTGCCGGGCGTGCGCTATCAGCGACACGTACTCCGGCGCTACTCAATTACTTGGACGAAACCGGCCCGCTGAATGACCGCTACCGCCTACCATCGCGCTGATCAGGGGAACGCGTGCGGAGGAGGCGATGGCGATGAGTTCCGATCCCGCCGCGGCGGCACGGGAACGGCTGAACCGGATGGTCGCGGACGTCAACAGCGACCACGAACGGTACGTCGCGGTGCGTGCGGGAATCGAGAAGGCCGAGGCCACCGAGAGCACCGACGGCGGGGCCATCACGGTCACCGTCGGATCCGGGGGCGAGCTGCGTGATCTCAAACTGACAGACCGGGCGCTGCAGCTGGGCGCCGCGCGTCTCGGCGCGCAGGTGGTCGCCGCGACGAAGCGCGCGCAGGCGCGGATCGCCGACCGGGTGCAGGAGATCGTGGACGAGCACGTCCCGCCGGATGATCTGCTTGGCAAGGAGATCGTCGCCAAGACGCGAGAACGCTTCCCCGATCCGGAACCGGAAGAAGCCGCCAGGCCCGCTTCGCCGCCCGCCGACCCCGGCGACTTCAGCACCGAGAGCTACCTGCGATGACCGAGCCCCTGCAGGTGGACCCGTCCCTGCTCGACAAACACGCCCAGCACATCGCCGGAGTCGCCGACAAGACGGCACAGGCGGCCGACGCCGCGAAGCAGGTGACGCCGGGCGGTCTGGACAACGCGTACGGCGTGCTGTGCCAGTTCTTCGGCCAGGCCATCGACACCGCCGGCCGGTTCGCGCAGAGCGTCTTGGCCGACACCACCGACGCGCTGCGCAAAACCCAGGAAGGGATGACCAGCGCGTCGCGGCAGTACAGCGCGCAGGAGGACAAGAGCGAGGAACTGTTGCAAGAGATCGCCCGCCAGGTCGAGGAAGTGCCGGTGCCGGGCCAGGGAGGCCCCGTTGAGTGACGACAACCCGCTCGTCGAGCGAGACGCCACCTTCCACCTGTCCGACTACACCCCGGACGCCAAGGCGCTGGCCGACGGCGACTACGGGAAGTTCGCCGGCAGCTACTTCACCGGCACGGACGACCCGTTCACCGGTGAGGACAACGGCTGGCTCAAGGGCACGGGTCTGCCCGACGACACCTTGAGCTACTGCAAGGACATCGAAAAGGGCGACTGGGCGAGCGCGGCCTTCGACGCGGCGGCGGTCGTGCTGGACAGCATCGGCTACGTGACCGACCCGGCGGGCTCCATCCTGAGCGCGCTGATCAGCTGGGCGATGGAGCACCTGAAACCGCTCAAACTGATCATGGACGAGCTGACCGGCAACGGGGACACCGTCGCCGCCGTCGCCAAGACCTGGGGCAACATCAGCACCGCGCTCGGGCAGGCGGCCGACGACTACGCGTCCGCGGTCACCGGCGACGTCGCCGGTTCCTGGACCGGCGGCGGCGCCGACGCGTACCGCGATGTCTCCGGCAAGCTGCACGACGCGCTGGCCACGTGCGCGCTGATCGCGGACGCGATGAAGGCGCTGGTGGAGATCGCGGCCGAATTGGTGCAGACCGTGCACGACACGGTGCGGGACCTCATCGCGAGCACGCTCGGGTCGCTGATCGTGGACGCGCTGGAACTGCCCGAAGGCCCGCCGGGATGGGCGCTGATCGCCGAGGAGTCGATCGGCTACATCGCGCGCCAGTGCGGGAAGGGCGCCAAGCTCGTGGAGATGTTGCTGAAGGTGCTCACCGACGGCTTCGGTCTGGTCGGCAGGCTCCTCAACACGCTGCACGAGGTGATCAAGATCCTGCCGAAGATCATCGAGATCGGCAAAGACGGCGGCAAGATCGTCACCGGCTCCTGAATCAGCGCCGCCACCCGTTGGCGTGCGCGCGCAGCGACGCCTCGTAGGAGGCGGCGACGTCGAAGCCGCCGGGCAGGTTTCCGTTGAGCTCCAAGGAAACCAGCCCGTGCACGAGGCCCCACGCGCTGATCACGACGGTCTCCGGGGCGACGTCGGCGAACACCTTCCCGTCGATCGCGTCCCGCACCACGTCCATCAGGGGCGCCAGCGTGGTGCGCGCCAGCTCCTCGGCCTCCGGCCCCGGTTCGAACCCGGGCACCGCCTTCGTGAACATGATCGAGTACAGGTGCGGGTCGGCGAGCGCGCTCTCGCGGTAGGTCAGCCCGAGCCGGACGAAGTCCTCGGCCGGGTCGTCGGTGCGCCCGGTCGCCGCCATCCGTTCGCCGAACCGGCGGAAGCCCTCGGCGTAGAGCGCGTTCACCAGATCCGGTTTGCTGCCGAAGAGCGAGTACACGGCGGTGGTCGAGGTGCCCGCGTCACCGGCGAGTTTCCGCAGGCTCAGCGCCTTCGGGCCGTCCGTGGACAGCAGCTCGCCCGCCTTGTCGAGCAGGCGCAGGCGAAGGTTCTCGTCATGTGTCCGTGGTCGGGCCATGAACACAGCGTATCGCAACGCTGTTATCAATGCTGATTCCGGAGTTGACCTGGAGTGCACTCCAGGTCGTAGTGTCGATGCACGTGAGCGTCGGCGACCAAGGGGAGAGAGGACGGCCATGAGCTATTCGATAGCGGAGGCCGCACGCCGGAGCGGTTTGTCGATCGACACCCTCCGGTACTACGAGCGCATCAAACTGGTGGACCCACCGTCGCGCGACGCGGCGGGCCGCCGGGCCTATTCCGACGACGACCTCGCGTGGCTCGGGTTCCTGACCAAACTCCGCACCACCGGCATGCCGATCAAGATGATGCGGGAGTACGCCCAGCTGCGCCACCACGGAGACGCCGCGGCCGGCCGCAGGCGCGGCATCCTCGTCGAGCAGCGCAGTTCGGTCCGCGCGCGGATCGCCGAACTGCAGTCCTGCCTCGACGTACTCGACTACAAGATCGACAACTACGACCGGATCTGCCGCGATCTCGCGGCGACCCAGGTGGAAGGGATTTCGGCTTGATCGCCAAGCGCAAGCTCGGAGAACTGGAAGTCGGCGCGCAGGGGCTCGGCTGCATGGGCATGAGCCAGGCCTACGGCGTGCGGGACAACGACGACGAATCCGTCGCCACGATCCACCGCGCACTCGAGCTTGGCGTCACCCTGCTCGACACGGCCAACGTGTACGGCCCGCACACCAACGAGGAACTGGTCGGCCGCGCCATCGCGGACCGGCGGGACCAGGTCGTGCTGGCCACCAAGTTCGGCATCGTGCCCGGCCACATCGGGCCCGGCGGTGGCTCCCAGCGCGTGCGCGGGGACGCCGCGTACGTCCGGCAGTGCTGCGAGGAATCCTTGCAGCGCCTGGGAACCGACCACATCGACCTCTACTACCAGCACCGCGTCGACCCGGAGGTCCCGATCGAGGAGACCTGGGGCGCGCTGGCCGAGCTGGTCGCCGAGGGCAAGGTGCGGCACCTCGGCATCTCGGAGGCGTCGGCCGCCACCATCCGCGCCGCGCACGCGGTGCACCCGATCACCGCGCTGCAGAGCGAATGGAGCCTGTGGACGCGGGGCATCGAGGACGAGGTCGTGCCGACGTGCCGTGAGCTCGGCATCGGCATCGTGCCGTTCTCCCCGCTGGGCCGCGGTTTCCTGACCGGCTCGGTCACCTCGGTGCAGGACCTGCCCGAGGACGACATGCGCCGCGGGCTGCCGCGGTTCGCCGAGGAGAACCTCGACCGCAACCTCGCCATCGTCGAGGCGCTGCGCAAACTGGCGGCCGAAAAGGGCGTGACGGCCGGGCAGCTGGCCCTGGCGTGGGTGCAGCACCAGGGCGCCGACGTCGTGCCGATCCCGGGCACCAAACGGCGCAAGTACCTGGAGGAAAACGTGGCCGCCACCGAGATCGCACTGTCCGAAAAGGACATCGCGGCGATCGAGGCGGCGGCACCGGCGGACGCCGTGGCCGGTGAGCGCTATCCGGAACGCTTCGCGCGCACCGTGAGCAAATGACGGAACGGGCCCCGCACTCGGCGGGGCCCGTATTCCTTGTCAGTCCAGCAAAGCCCGCACAGCGGCGGCGGCCCCGCCGAGCGCGACAGTCTGCTGTTCGCGGTCGGCCAGCGAGCGCACCGTGACGTTCCCGGCGTCCCAGTCCTCCTGACCGACGATCACCACCGCGCGCGCCCCGGCGCGGTCCGCGCGCGAAAGCTCCTTGCCCAGCTTGCGCAGTTCGAGCGGCGTGGACGAGCGCAGCCCGGCCTTCCGCAGCTCCGCGGCCACCTGCCGCGCCGGCCCGGCCAGCTCCCCGGCCACCGGGATCACCACGACATCGACCTCGCTGCGCGGTTTCGGGGTGAGCCCGTGGGTGTCCAGGAAGTCCATCAGCGTCACGTCGCCCATGCCGAACCCGATGCCCTGGATCTGCTGCGAAGTGAACATCCCGGCGAGGTCGCTGTAGCGGCCGCCGCCGAACAGCGCGCGGTTGTTCTCCGGCGAGGTGTCGAAGACCTCGAACACGGTGGACGTGTAGTACGCCAGCCCGCGCACGATCATCGGGTCGAACCGGACGAGGCTCGCCGCCTCCGACTCGAGGACCTTGACCAGGTTCGACGCTTCCTTCACCGGCGCCGGCAGCTCGTCCAGCAGGGCGGTGCCGGCCGAAAGCACGTCACCGAGCCGTTCGAACTGCTTGTCCGCCAGCCCGATTTCGGCGGCCTGCTCGGCCAGCTTGTCCTTGTCGTACTTCTCCCAGCGGTCCACCAGCCCGAACACCTGGCCGAGCTGCTCGGCGGAAACCCCGACGAGATCGGTCAGCGCCGAGCCGAGCAGGTTCCGGTCGTTCGCGCGGACCAGGAACATGTCCTCGGTCGCGCCCACCGAACCCAGCAGCGCGTGGATCAGCTCGAACATCTCGATCTCGCAGTTCGCGCTGTCCGAACCGAAGATGTCGGCGTTGATCTGCCAGTGCTCGCGCACGCGGCCGCGCTGCGGGCGCTCGTAGCGGTGGCAGTTCGGGTGGCTGTACCAGCGCACCGGGAAGTTGAGCGAGCCCGCGTTCCCGGCGATCATCCGCGCCACCGACGGGGTCATCTCCGGGCGCAGCGCGAGCCGGCGGCCGCCCCGGTCGGTGAGCGTGTACAGCTGCTGGTCGGCGATCTCCTGACCGGACTTGCGCTCGTAGATCTCCGCGGACTCCAGGATCGGCCCGTCGTAACGCAGGTAGCCGAACCGCTCGAGTGCTTCGTAGAGATGGTCGAACACCTGCGTCCGGACGGACATCTCCGCGGGCAGGAAGTCCCTGGTCCCCCGGTAGGGCGCGGTCGGCAGGTACTCGGGCACGACGGTCCTCACTCCTCGAAAACAGTACGTTCCCGAGTTTATCCAGCTAGGCGACCGCGATTCCCCAGGCCGTCATCAGCATGGCCGCGGCCAGCAGCACGGCGCCGCCGGTGGTGACCCCGTGCGCGAGGCCGGGCCTGCCGGGCACGAGGTTGAGGAACAGCCCGCCCGACTGACCGAGGATGCCGAAGAGGAGCAGGAAGCACGCGATCCACCGCGCCGCCTCGCCCAAGTCGCCCTGCGCCAGTAGCTGTAGCGAGACGAGCGCGAGGACGAGCAGCACGCCGGCGTGCGCGTGCCCGGCGCGGAAGAAGCCGCGCTGTTTGTCGGTGAGCCGGCCTTTTCGCAGGAGGCCGAGCAGGGCGTAGCCGCCGTACATCACGGTGGGCAGGGAGACGAGGGCGATCACGGTGAACAGCTGGGTGGGCCCGCTGAGCGTTGTCATGGGGAAGAATATAACAGTGTTTTAAAACAGTGTCACGCGATGAGGGTCGCCGCTACGGTCGCCCCGAGCTCCCAGCACGCCTCCAGCGCGGACTTGTCCGGCTCGCCGGTGACGGTGACCTTCTCCGCCGCCTGTTCCCAGCCCAGCCCGGTGGTGATCGACTCGATCCCGCGCACCGTGCCGGCCACGTCGCTGCCGCCGTGCACGTAGTAGCCGAACGGGCGGCCGCGGGTGGAGTCGAGACAGGGGTAGTAGATCTGGTCGAAGAAATGCTTGAGGGCGCCCGACATGTAGCCGAGGTTCGCCGTCGTACCGAGGAGATAGCCGTCGGCCTCGAGCACGTCGGACGCCGTCGCGGCGAGCGCCGCCCGGCGCACCACGTCCACGCCCTCGATCTCGTCGGTCGTCGCGCCGGACACGACGGCCTCGAACATCGCCTGCAGATTCGGCGACGGCGTGTGATGCACGATCAGCAAAGTAGGCACGAACTGGAGGGTGCCGCCCGCACTCGCGCCCGGCAACCCCGCGGTCCTGGATGTGCTCGCGGTGAATGCCGTGAATCCCGGGCACTGCCCGGCTCGGCCGAATGGGCGCCAGCTGTTTCCCCGCCGAGGGCGGAAGACGGCCCTACTGGGGCCCTGAGCTGGGGTTTCACCGTTAAGGGACCCCCCTGTTCGGGCCCGTTTTCCAGGCATGTAATCTTCTTTTCGTCGCCAGGGAGACCGGGCCGGAGGGCAAAAGCCCAAACGCACGGGGTACCAGGCCGCCGAGCTAGACCACCCCCCGATGAATCGGCAGATTCGAGACGGGGTAAGGTATAGCCCGGATGAAGCACAAAAAAGCGTGTTGTTTGAGAACTCAACAGTGTGTTTGATGAACTAAGCCAGTAGAGCTTATTTGAACCCTTTGTGGGTTCCTTTGAGAAATACGATCGAGTCGATCGAACTTGTTCATTGTTGGAGAGTTTGATCCTGGCTCAGGACGAACGCTGGCGGCGTGCTTAACACATGCAAGTCGAACGCTGAAGCCGCTTCGGTGGTGGATGAGTGGCGA
>NZ_VMNW02000097.1 GCF_007713735.2 Amycolatopsis acidicola
CCCCACTTCGCCCCCGTAGGGGGTCAGCGGGCCCGTTTCGGGCCTCGCGCACCCCCGGGGCGGGGGAGGGGCGGCCGGCGTCCCCCACCTTTCCCCCACGGCGCGCCATGGCTCTCACCTGCACAAACTTCCTCAGGTTCGCTCGTAAGTGGACTTCTTCGCCGTTGACTGTGGTGAAAAGTGGGGTACGGTGGTGGCCAGTGGGGCGGCAGGGAGTCCCCGTGGGAGGTGGGGCCGGTGTTCCTCGGCACCCACACTCCGAAACTCGACGACAAGGGGCGGCTCACGCTGCCCGCGAAGTTCCGGGACGCGCTGGCAGGTGGGCTGATGGTCACCAAGGGACAGGACCACTGTCTTTACGTCTTCCCGCGTGCCGAGTTCGAGCAGATGGCCCGCAAAGTAGCCGAGGCGCCCTTCACCAACGAAGCGGTTCGTGCCTACCAGCGGTACCTGTTCGCCGGAACCGACGAACAACGCCCGGACGGGCAGGGGCGCGTCGCCATCGCGCCCGAGCTCCGGCGCTACGCCGGGCTCAACAAGGAGTGCGTGGTGATCGGCGCGATCACCAGGCTGGAGATCTGGGACGCGCAGGCGTGGCAGACCTACCTGGAGGAGCACGAAGACAGCTACGCGAAGGCTCAGGAGGAGGTCCTGCCGGGCGTCTTCTAAGACGTAGACGGGCGGCGGGGGCCGCACCCACGCCGTCGGGGGGCGCGGGTTCGGCCGGGATGAGTTGGTTGTGTGGCTGGACCCCGGATGTCGTGAGGCCTCTGTCCGCTCAGTGGCCCTGGTGCACCTTCCCCGGCACCAGGTTCGCAGCGGGCGGGCGGGGACCTGACGGCATCCGGGGTCTACACCAATAGGGGGTTTCCATGGCAGAGCACGTTCCGGTGCTCCTCGGGCGCGTGCTCGAGTTGTTCGCCCCCGCGCTCGAAGGCCGTCCCGCCGTGGTCGTGGACGCGACCGTGGGACTCGGCGGTCATTCCGACGCACTGCTTTCCGCGCACCCTCGGCTGGAGTTGATCGCGCTCGACCGGGATCCCAGCGCGCTGGACAAATCCCGCGAGCGACTCGCGAAGCACGGCGATCGCGTCCGGTTCGCACACGCCGTGTACGACCGGCTTCCCGAGGTGCTCGACGAATTCGGGCTGTCCACTGTGGACGGTGTGCTGTTCGACCTCGGGGTGTCCTCGATGCAGCTGGACGTCGCCGACCGCGGGTTCGCCTACGCCAGGGACGCGCCGCTGGACATGCGGATGGACCCGACGACCGGGCCCACCGCGGCCGACGTGCTCAACACGTACGAGACGGGCGAGCTGATCCGGATCCTGCGTGAGTACGGCGAAGAACGCTTCGCGCCGAAGATCGCCAGGGCGGTCGTGGCCGAGCGCGAGAAGGAGCCTTTCGAGCGCAGCGAGCGGCTGGTGCGGCTGCTCTACAACGTCGTGCCCGCGGCCAGCAGGCGCACCGGCGGGCATCCGGCCAAGCGGACGTTCCAGGCGCTGCGGATCGAGGTCAACGGCGAGCTGGACGTGCTGCGCCGGGCGATCCCCGCGGCGCTGGCGGCGCTGTCCGTCGGCGGCCGGATCGTCGTGGAGTCCTACCAGTCGCTGGAAGACCGGATCGTGAAGCAGGCCATCGCGGAGCTGGCGAAGTCGCGCACCCCGCCGGGGCTGCCGGTGGAACTGCCCGGGCACGGGCCCGAACTGAAGCTGATCACCCGAGGGGCCGAGAAGGCCGACGAAGCGGAAATCGAGCACAACCCGCGTGCCGCGTCGGTGCGGTTGCGGGCGGCGGAACGGATCAAGGAGGCGGCGGCATGAGGACTGCTTGCGGGTCCGGAACGTCGAGTGCCCCGCGAGCCGGCGCGGTGACCCAGCCGCGGCTCGGCGCGTCCGACAAGAGGAGGCTGGCATGACTGCACCCACTCGGACCCGGCGCCGGTCGGCGGGCGAACCTTCACGGCGGCGCGCGAGTCAGCCCGAGCGGGAAGCCACCCGCGCCGAGCGGCCCACGCGCAACGGCCAGACGCGCAGCACGGCGGCCGAGCGCGCCTACGCGCGCCGGGCGCAGCGCGCCGACGGCCAGCGGCGGGAAACCCGTAAGCCGCAAGGCAAGAAGCTGCTGCTGCGCTGGCCGAAGTCGCGCGCGTCGTTCGTGCTGATCGTGATGACGCTGCTCGCGGTCGGGGTGATCACGACGCTGCTGCTGTCCACCCAGGCGATCGCCGACTCCTACCGGCTGGAGCAGATCCGGCAGGAGAACTCGAACCTGGCCGAGCAGTCCGAGCAGCTGCAGCAGGACGTCACGAAGACCGAGTCGGCGTCCTCGCTCGCCGCGCGGGCGAAGGCGCTCGGCATGGTGCCGGCGGGCGAGCCCGCGCACCTCGTGCAGAACGCGGACGGCTCGGTGACCGTCGTCGGCAAGCCGTCCAAGGCGGTCGGGGCGCCGCCGCCGTCCACGCCGAGCACCCCGCCGCCCGCGAACACCGGCACTCCCGCGGGCACCGCGCCGATCGAGGGCGACGTCGCGCAGGGCGACCAGCAGGAGGCCGCGAACCAACCGGGAGGACAGTGATGGCACCAGGCCGCGGCGAGCAGCGCCGGAGGACGTACACGGCGCGCGTGCGGCAGGCGGCGGGCAGGCCCGGCGTCGCCACCGGCAAGGGCCGGTACGTGGCGGTGCGGGTGATACTGGTCGCCGTGCTCGTCGTGGCCGGGCTCAGGCTGGTGCAGGTCCAGGGCTTCCAGGCGGAGGCCCTGTCCGCCAAGGCGGAGAGCCAGCGCACCACCACCATCACCATCCCCGCGCAGCGCGGGTCCATTGTGGACCGCAACGGGGTGAAGCTGGCCTTCAGCGTGGAAACCCGCGCGCTGTCGGTGAACCTGAAGCTGATGCGCAAGACCTGGTCCGACTACGCGGTGAAGCATCCGACCTCGGGGCAGAACTTCGAGACGCGCGCGGCAGCGGCGGCGAAGTTCATGGCGGCCAAGCTGCCGGGCAAGACCACCGAGACCGAGCTGCTCGCGGACTTCCACAAGAACCAGGACTTCACCTACCTCGTCGACGGCGTCGAGCCCTCGGTGTCGGAGGAGATCACCAAGGCGTTCCCGGAGATCGGCAGCGAGACGCGGTCCGCCCGCGAGTACCCCGGCGACGATCTGGCGTCCAATGTGGTCGGTCTGGCGAACTGGCGGATGGACGACCCGGACGTCTCCAAGCACAACCTGCACGGCATCGACGGGCTCGAGCTGACCCGTGACGCCGACCTGGCGGGCACGCCGGGGCAGATGGTCGCGGACACCCCCGAGGGCAACGACAGCGTCGTCATCCCCGGTACCGAGCGCGAATCACAGCCGGCCACCCCGGGCAACAACCTGGAGCTGACGCTCGACTCCGACGTGCAGTACGCGTTGCAGAGCCAGCTTTCGGACTACGTCAAGCAGTCGCACGCCAAGGGCGGCAGCGCGGTGATCATGGACGCCAAGACCGGCGAGATCTACGCGCTGGCCGACGACCGCACGTTCAACCCGAACGATCCCTCGACCTACACCGCGGACCTGATGAACGACCAGGCCGTGACCACCCCGTACGAACCGGGCTCGGTCAACAAGATCATCACCGCGACCGCGGCCATCGACACCGGGGTCACCACGCCGGAGTCGGTCAACGTGGTGCCGGGGACGCTCAAGGTCGCCGACCACACGGTGCACGACGCGTGGACGCACGGCACGGTCAACTACACGACCACCGGCATCTTCGCGAAGTCCTCCAACATCGGCACCCTGCTGCTGGCGCAGAAGGTGGGCCCGGACAAGTACCTGGACTACCTGAAGAAGTTCGGCGTCGGGCAGAGCACGGGGCTCGGCCTGCCGGGCGAGAGCCGCGGGTACGTGCCGGCGCGCAGCACGTGGACGGGCACCACGTTCGGCAACCTGCCGATCGGGCAGGGGCTTTCGATGACCGTGGTGCAGATGGCCGGGATGTACCAGGCGATCGCGAACAACGGGTTGCGCGTCGAACCGCGCATCGTCAAGGACGAGGTGAAACCGGACGGCACCGTGGTGCCCGAGCCCGCGCCGCAGACCACGCAGGTGGTCAGCCCGCAGACCGCCACCACGGTCCGGAACATGCTGCGCGCGGTCACGCAGAGCACCAAGGACGGCAACAGCGGCACGGCGCCGACGGCGGCGCTGGAGGGCTACCAGATCTCCGGCAAGACCGGCACCGGGCAGCAGGTGAACCCGGCGACGGGCGCGTACAGCGATTCGCTGTACAACATCACCTTCGCCGGCATCCTGCCCGCGGACAATCCGCGCTTCGTCGTGGGCATCCGGCTCGACGCGCCGGACACCACGTTGCCGGCCGGGCATTCCGCGGCGCCGCTGTTCCACGACATCGCGTCCTACCTGACCCAGCGGTACCAGATTCCGTTGTCACCGACGGCTTCTCCGGTCGTTCCGCTCGTCGTACCGTGACCCCTTCCTCACGGCGGACAGGGCCGTGAGGGAGCGCCGCGTGGCGTCGGTAACCTTCCCGACTGTGTCTGTCAACAACGACGGGCCCGACGCCACGCGCGGGCAGGTCCCGGACGCCCCGGTGAAAGCCGCGGCCGCCCCGCCACGTCCGCGGCGGATCGAGCCGGTCCCGCTCACCACCTTGGCCGCCCGCGCGGACGCCCGGCTCATCGCCGACGTCTACGACACGACGGTGACCGGCGCGACGCTGCGGGCCCAGCACGTCATCCCCGGGGACCTGTTCGCCGCGCTGCCGGGCGCGAAGGTGCACGGCGCGGACTTCGCCGCCGACGCGCTCGCCGCGGGCGCCACGGCGATCCTGACCGACGAAGCGGGCGCCGAGCGGCCCGCGCTGCGTGACGCCCCGGTGCCCGTGATGGTGCACAGCGACCCCCGCGCGGCGCTGGGTTCGGTCGCCGCCTGGATCTACGGCGAGCCCTCGCTGAACCTGGCCGTGCTCGGCGTGACCGGCACGGCGGGCAAGACCACGACCTCGTACCTGGTGGAGTCCGGGCTGCGCTCCGCCGGCCACACCACGGGCCTGATCGGCACGATCGAGACCCGGATCGCGGGGGAGCGGCTGGCGAGCGCGTTCACCACGCCCGAGGCGCCGGATCTGCAGGCGCTGTTCGCGGTGATGGTGGAGCAGGGCGTCACGCACGTGCCGATGGAGGTCTCCAGCCACGCGCTGGCGCTCGGCCGGGTCAACGGCACCCGGTTCACCGTCGGCGCCTTCACCAACCTCTCCCAGGACCACCTGGACTTCCACCGCGACATGGAGGAGTACTTCGCCGCCAAGTCGCTGCTGTTCGACGGCCGCTCGACCACCGAGGTCGTGGTGATCGACAGCGCGTGGGGCCAGGCGCTGGTCAAACCGCACACGATCACGGTGTCCACCGAGCCGGGCACGGACGCGAGCTGGACGGCGAGCGAGCTGTCCGGCACCCGCACGGGGGAGCAGTCGTTCACCCTGCACGGCCCGGACGGCCGGACGGCGCGGGCCACGCTGCCGCTGCCGGGCACCTTCAACGTCGTGAACGCGTTGCTGGCGGCGGCGATCCTGGACACCACCGGCGTCCCGCTCGGCGACATCGTCAAGGGGCTGGCCGCGGTCGAGGTTCCCGGCCGGATGGAGCGTGTCCATCTCGGCCAGGAGTACACCGCTGTGGTGGACTACGCGCACAAACCGGCGGCCGTCGCCGAAGCGCTCGACGCGTTGCGTGCCGGCACCGACGGCCGCGTGATCACCGTGCTGGGCTGCGGCGGAGACCGGGACACCGCCAAGCGCCCGATGATGGGCGAGGCCGCGGCACGGCGCAGCGAGGTGCTGATCGTGACCGACGACAACCCGCGTTCGGAGGACCCGGCGCTGATCCGGGCCGCGATGCTGACCGGGGCGCGCGGGGCCTGGGCGCGGGGGCAGGTGCTGGAGATCGGGGACCGGCGCGCGGCCATCACCAAGGCCGTGGAGCTGGCCCGGCCGGGGGATGTGGTGCTGATCGCGGGGAAGGGGCACGAAACCGGCCAGGAGCTGGCCGGCGTGGTGCATCCCTTCTCCGACCGTGAGGAGCTGGCGGCCGCCATCCGCCACCGGCTCGAGGGACAACCAGGAGTATCCGCTTGATCTCGCTCACCCTGGCGGAGATCGCCAGCATCGTCGGCGGGCGGCTGCACGCCACCGACGGGCAGCCGAGGGTCACCGGCGGCGTCGAGTTCGACTCGCGCGCGCTGACCCCCGGCGGCCTCTTCCTCGCCCTGCCCGGCGAACGCGTCGACGGGCACGACTTCGCCGCCAAGGCCGTGGAAGCGGGCGCCGCCGGCGTGCTGGCCGCCCGCGAGGTGGACGCCCCCGCGGTGATCGTGCCGCCGTTGCCGCCCGGCCAGGCGCACGAGCGCTCGGTCGCGCTGACCGGGGACACCGACGGGTCCGGCGCCGCGGTGCTCGCCGCGCTGGGCAAGCTGGCGCGCCACGTCGTCGACAGGCTGGCCGAGGGCGGGCTGACCGTCGTCGGGGTCACCGGCTCCTCCGGCAAGACCTCGACCAAGGACCTGATCGCGCAGCTGCTGGAGCCGCTCGGTCCCACGGTCGCGCCGCCCGGGTCGTTCAACAACGAGCTGGGCCACCCGTGGACGGCGCTGCGCGCCGACGAGACCACCCGGCACCTGGTGCTGGAGATGTCCGCGCGCGGGCCGGGCCACATCGCGGAGCTGGCGAAGATCGCCCCGCCGAAGATCGGCGTGGTGCTCAACGTCGGCAGCGCGCACGTGGGCGAATTCGGTTCCCGGGAAGGGATCGCGAAGACCAAGGGCGAGCTCGTGGAAGCGCTTCCCGAGGACGGGCTCGCGGTGCTGAACCTCGACGATCCGCTGGTGTCGGCGATGGCGAGCCGGACGAGGGCGCGGATCGTCGGCGTCGGCGAGAATCCCGAAGCGCAGGTGCGCGCCGAGGACATCACCCTCGACGAGAACGCGCACGCGTCCTTCCGGCTCGTGACACCGCAAGGTGAAGCTTCGGTGACACTTCCGCTCGTCGGTGAGCACCACGTGGGCAACGCGCTCTCGGCCGCCGCGGTCGCGCTCGAGCTCGGGTCCACTGTGGACGAAGTCGCGGCGCGACTGTCCACCGTGGAAAGGCGTTCCGCGCGGCGGATGGAGGTCACCACCCGCGCCGACGGGGTGACCGTCCTCAACGATTCGTACAACGCCAACCCCGAATCCGTGCGGGCCGCGCTGAAGACTTTGGCCTCGGCGGGGCGCCATCGCCGATCTTGGGCGGTCCTCGGTGAAATGGGGGAACTGGGGACCGATAGCGTGTCGGCGCACGACGAGATCGGCCGCCTGGCGGTCCGGCTCAACATCAACCGGCTCGTGGTGGTGGGAGAAGCGGCCGCCGCCATGCACCAGGGCGCCAGCCACGAAGGCTCCTGGGGCGACGAGTCGGTCCTGGTGCCCGACACCGGCGCGGCCGTCGCACTGCTTCGCGAGGAGCTGAGCCCCGGGGACATCGTGCTGGTCAAGGCTTCCAAGGTCGCCGAGCTCTGGCGGGTGGCCGACGCGCTGCTTGAGGAAGGTGTTGCGTGATCAGCATTCTGATCGCGGCCGCGATTGGTCTCCTGGTCTCCATCCTGCTGACCCCGTACCTGATCCGGGTGTTCTCGCGGCAGGGCTTCGGGCAGGAGATCCGCGAGGAGGGCCCGCAGGGCCACAAGTCCAAGCGCGGCACCCCCACGATGGGTGGTGTCGCGATCATCATCGCGATGGTGGTCGGGTACTTCGCCGCGCACCTGGTGAACTGGATCGGCTCCGGCAAGGACGGGCCTTCGGTGTCCGGGCTGCTGGTGCTGTTCCTGTCCGTCGGGCTGGGCGTGGTCGGGTTCCTCGACGACTTCATCAAGATCCGCAAACAGCGCAACCTCGGGCTGAACAAGACCGCGAAACTGGTCGGGCAGCTCGTGGTCGCGGTGGCGTTCGGCATCCTGGCGCTCAACTTCGCCGACCGCTACGGGCTCACCCCGGCGTCGCGGAACCTGTCCTACGTGCGGGACCTGGCGCTGATCACGTTCCCCTCGGTGCTGTTCGTGGTGTTCTGCTACGTGGTGATCTCCGGCTGGTCGAACGCGGTGAACTTCACCGACGGCCTGGACGGGCTCGCGGGCGGCACCTCGGCGATGGTGCTGGCGACGTACGTGGTGATCTCGTTCTGGCAGGCGCGCCTGGCGTGCTCGGTCAGCCCGCAGGCCGCCTGCTACGACGTGCGGGATCCGCTGGACCTCGCGGTGGTCGCGGCCGCCGCCACCGGCGCGTGTTGCGGCTTCCTGTGGTGGAACGCGGCGCCTGCCAAGATCTTCATGGGGGACACCGGTTCTCTCGCGCTCGGCGGGCTCGTGGCCGGGCTGTCCATCTGCACCCGCACCGAACTGCTGGCCATCGTGATCGGCGGGCTGTTCATGGTCGAGATGATCTCGGTGGTGCTGCAGATCGCGGTCTTCCGCACGACGCGGCGAAGGCTGTTCCGGATGGCGCCCTTCCACCACCATTTCGAGCTCGCCGGGTGGGCGGAAACCACGGTGATCATCAGATTCTGGCTGCTGGCCGCCATCTGCTGCATGTTCGGCCTCGGCCTGTTCTACAGCGAGCAACTGGGCGCGGGGGGCTGAGCACGTGTTCGCCGGACGTCACGTCCTGGTCGCGGGGGCCGGGGTCACCGGGAAGTCGGCGGCGCCCGTCCTGCTGGAGCTGGGCGCGCGGGTCACGGTCACCGACGGGAACGCCGGGCGGCTCGCCGAGCTGGAGGGCCTGGGCGCGGAGCTGGTGGCGGGCCTGGCCGAGCCGCCCGCGGACGTCGATCTCGTGGTGACGAGCCCGGGCTGGCGGCCGTCGTCGCCGCTGCTGGTGGCCGCCGCCGAAGCGGGCATCGAGGTGATCGGCGACGTCGAGCTGGCTTGGCGGCTCGGGCAGACGATGGAGCGCCCGCCGAAGTGGCTCGCGGTCACCGGCACCAACGGCAAGACCACCACGGTCGGCATGCTGGAGTCGATCCTGCGCGCCGCCGGGGCGGACGCGATCGCCTGCGGCAACATCGGTTTCTCCGTGCTCGACGCCGTGCGCGCCGGGCACGAGGTGCTGGCGGTGGAGCTGTCGAGCTTCCAGCTGCACTGGTCGAACACGCTGGCCCCGCACGCGTCGGTGGTGCTCAATGTCGCCGAGGACCATCTGGACTGGCACGGTTCCCTGGACGCCTACGCGGCGGACAAGGGCAAGATCTACGCGAACGCCGCCACCGTGGTGCGCAACGCCGACGACCCGTGGTCGACGCGGCTGGCGGCGGGGCACGAGAACGCCCGCCAGGTCGGTTTCCGGCTCGACACGCCGTATGCCGGTGAGCTGGGCCTGGTCGAGGACCTGCTGATCGACCGGTCGTTCGTCGCCGATCCCGCGCGCGAGGCCGAGGAGCTGTGCGCGGTCGCCGACGTCCGCCCGGCGGGCCCGCACAACGTCGCGAACGCGCTCGCCGCCGCGTCGCTGGCGCGCGCGTACGGCGTGCCCGCCGAAGCCGTCGCCAAGGGTTTGCGGGAGTACCGGCCCGGCGCGCACCGGGCGGTGGAGATCGCCGAGGTGGACGGGGTCCGCTACATCAACGACTCCAAGGCCACCAACCCGCACGCGGCCGCCGGCTCGCTGCTGGCCCATCCCACGGTCGTGTGGATCGCGGGCGGGCTGCTCAAGGGCGCTTCGGTGGACGAGCTGGTCGCCGCCGTCGCCGCCCGGCTGCGCGGGGTCGTCCTCCTGGGTGCCGATTCCGAGGTGATCGCGGCCGCTCTCGCGCGACACGCGCCGAATGTCCCCGTCCATCGGGTGCGCCCGGGTGACGATGAGCCCATGGTCAGTGCGGTTGAGGCGGCCCGGGCGGTGGCACGCCCCGGTGATGTCGTGTTGCTGGCTCCCGCCGCGGCGTCGATGGACATGTTCCGGGACTACGCCCATCGGGGTGACGCCTTCGCCGTCGCGGTGAGAGACCTCCCGGGTGGCGCGAGTGACCGCGGTTGAGGAACGGCCCGAAGCAGGAGAACGCAAACCGAGGCGCAAGCGGGACAAGCCGGACGGCCGGTTCGGCGGGGTCTACTCGACGCTGACGGCGTGGATGTCGCGCCCGCTGGCGGACTTCCACCTCGTGCTCGCCCTCACCGGCGTGCTCACCTGTATCGGCATCGTCATGGTGCTCTCGGCGTCGTCGGTGTCCTCGGTGGACCCGGCCACCGGCGCCGGGGTGTACTCCCAGTTCAAGAAGCACCTGGTCTTCGTGCTGAGCGGCGCGGTGGTGTTCTGGATCGGGCTGCGGATGCCGCTCAAGCGCACCCGCGCGCTGTCGTCGATGGGGGTGCTGATCTGCCTGCTGATGCTCGCGCTCGTGCTGACGCCGCTGGGCGCGGCGGGCGGCGGGGCGCAGCGCTGGTTCGTGATCGGCTCCTTCTCGGTGCAGCCGGTGGAGTTCACGAAGGTCGCGCTCGCGCTGTGGGGCGCGCACGTGCTGGTGACCAAGCAGCACGTGCTGCACCAGTGGCGGCACATGCTCGTCCCGGTGGTGCCGGTGGCGCTGCTGATGTTCGCGCTGGTGATGGCGCAGCCGAACCTGTCCGGCACGATCACCCTCGGCGTGGTGCTCGCTTCGCTGCTGTGGTTCGCGGGGGCGCCGAAGCGGCTGTTCGCCGTGCTGCTCGGCGGTGGTGTCGCGGGCGTCGTCGTGCTGGCGCTGACGGCGTCGTACCGGGCCTCGCGCGTGCTGTCGTTCCTCTCTCCGGGCGCGGACACCAGCGCGGCGGGTTACCAGGCCACGCAGGCGAAGTACGCCCTCGCCGACGGCGGGCTGTTCGGCAAGGGGCTGGGCCAGGGCCCGTCGAAATGGGCGTACCTGCCCAACGTGCAGAACGACTTCATCTTCGCCGTGATCGGCGAGGAACTGGGTTTCATCGGCTGCATCGTGGTGATCAGCCTGTTCGTCGGGCTGGCGATCGTCGGCCTGCGCATCGCGACCCGCAACCTGGACCCGTGGATCCGGATCGTCGCGGGCACGCTGACCGTGTTCACCGTGTCCCAGGCGGGGATCAACATCGGCTACGTGGTCGGGCTGCTGCCCGTCACGGGCGTGACGCTGCCGCTGATCTCGGCCGGTGGCACGTCGATCTGGGTGACGATGTTCCTGATGGGGCTGCTGGCCAACGCGGCAAGGCACGAACCGGAGTCGGTCTCGGCGCTGCGTTCACAGGGACCGGGTAAATTCGGGCGCCTGCTGCGGTTGCCGGCGCCCGAGGTCTACCGCCCGCCGACGCGAAGGCGGGGGAGCGGCCGCCCGGCCGGGCCGCGGCGGGACAGGCCGTCCGCGCGCGGCGCCCGCTCCGGGCAGTTCCCGGAACGGCGGCGCGCGGCGCCCGATTACGGTAGACGTTCGAGCCGAAGAGGAACCACGTGAGCAAAGCCGTTGAGGGACGGGCCCCCACCGTCGTGGTGGCGGGTGGCGGCACCGCCGGGCACATCGAGCCGGCGCTGGCGCTCGCCGACGCCGTCAGGCGGCTGGCGCCGGAGGCGAACGTCGTCGCGCTGGGCACGCGGCGCGGCCTGGAGAACGAACTGGTCCCGGCGCGGGGCTACCCGCTGGAGCTGATCCCGCCGGTGCCGCTGCCGCGCAAGCCGACCGCCGAGCTGTTCCGGTTGCCGCTGAAGGTGCGGGATTCGGTGAAGCAGACGCGCGAAGTGCTGGAGAAGGTCGGCGCGGACGTGGTCGTCGGGTTCGGCGGGTACGTGTCGCTGCCGGCGTATCTCGCCGCGCGCGGCCGCGTGCCGATCGTCGTGCACGAGGCGAACCAGTCGCCCGGACTGGCGAACAGGGTCGGGGCGCGGTTCGCGAAGCGAGTCGCCGTCGCGGTGCCGAACACGCCGCTGCCGAACGCCGAGGTCGTCGGCATCCCGCTGCGCCGGTCGATCACCTCGCTGGACCGGGCCGCGCTGCGCGCGGAGGCCCGCAAGTTCTTCGACCTCGACCCGGACGCCCCCACGCTGCTCGTGTTCGGCGGTTCGCAGGGCGCCCGCTCGATCAACACCGCGGTGTCCGGCGCGGCCAAGGAACTGGCCGACGCCGGGATCGGCGTGCTGCACGCGCACGGGCCGAAGAACACCTTGGTGGTCCAGGAGTTCCCGGGCCGCCCGCCGTATGTGCCGGTGCCGTACCTGGACCGGATGGACCTGGCGTACGCGGCCGCGGACGTGGTGCTGTGCCGCTCGGGCGCGATGACCGCCGCGGAGGTTTCCGCGGTCGGGCTGCCCGCGGTGTTCGTGCCGCTGCCGCACGGGAACGGCGAGCAGGCGACCAACGCGCGCCCGGCGGTGGACGCGGGCGCGGCGCTGATGGTGGACGACGCGGACCTGACCCCGGCGAAGGTGCACGAGCTGGTGATCCCGCTCGTCGCGGACGCCGGCCGGGTGGCGAAGATGAGCGCGGCCGCGGTGGGCATGGGCCACCGCGAAGCGGACGAAGTGCTGGCGAAAATCGTTCTGGAGGCAGCGAAGTGAGCGTTCCGGAACAGCTGGGCCGCGCGCACCTGATCGGCATCGGCGGCGCGGGGATGAGCGGGATCGCGCGGATCCTGCTCGCGCGCGGCGGGCAGGTGTCCGGTTCGGACGCGAAGGACTCCCGCACTTTCCTGACCCTGCGGGCGCAGGGCGCGCGGATCGAGATCGGGCAGCGCGCGGAGAACCTGGGCGATCCGTCCGCGGTCGTGGTGTCCACCGCGATCAAGGACACGAACCCGGAGTACGCGGCGGCGCGCGAGCGCGGGATCCCGGTGCTGCACCGGGCGCAGGCGCTGGCGCTGCTGATGGAAGGCCATCGCGTCGCCTGCATCGCGGGCACGCACGGCAAGACGTCGACCACGTCGATGCTCACCGTCGCGCTGCAGCACTGCCGGCTGGACCCGTCCTTCGCGATCGGCGGTGACCTCAACGAGTCGGGCGCGAACGCGCACCACGGTGAAGGCGGCATCTTCGTCGCGGAGGCGGACGAGAGCGACGGGTCCTTCCTGACGTACTCGCCTTCGGTCGCCGTGGTGACCAATGTGGAGCCCGACCACCTCGACCACCACGGCACGGCCGAGGCGTACAAGGCGGTGTTCACCGAGTTCGTCCAGCGGATCGAGCCCGGCGGGTTGCTGGTCGTCTGCGGCGACGACGAAGCCGCGAACGCGCTCGCGGACAAAGCCGAGGGCGTGCGGGTGCGCCGGTACGGCCGCACCGTCACGGGCCCCGACGACGTGCGGGTGCTGGACTACCAGCCGTCCGAGACCGGTGGCTTGGTGCGGATTTCCTTGGCGGGTAAGGAAGTCGACGTCCGCGTCGCGGTGCCGGGCGAGCACATGGCGCTCAACGCGGTGGCCGCGCTGCTGGCCGGTCTGGAGCTCGGCGCGCCGCTGGACGGGCTCACCGAAGGGCTGGCCGCGTTCGGCGGGGTGCGCCGCCGGTTCGAGTTCAAGGGCCGCGCGGGCGACGTCCGCGTGTACGACGACTACGCCCACCACCCCACGGAGGTGGCCGCGCAGCTGCGCGCCGTCCGGCACGCGGCCGGTGGCGGGCGCGTGATCGTGGTGTTCCAGCCGCATCTGTACTCGCGCACCAAGACGTTCGCCGCGGAGTTCGCGCGGGCGCTCGGGCTCGCGGACGAGGTGATCCTCGTCGACGTCTACGGCGCGCGCGAGGAGCCGCAGCCCGGTGTTTCCGGCGCGCTGATCGCCGATCAGGTGCGGGCTTCCGGCGTGCACTACGAGCCGGCGTTCGACCGGGTCGTGGGCCTGGTGGCGGATCTGGCGAAGCCGGGCGACCTCGTGGTCACGATGGGCGCGGGCGACGTGACCCAGCTCGGTCCGGAGATCCTCGCCGAGCTGGATCGGCGCGCCGGGTCGCTGAATCAAGACAGTGGCGCGGAGCGTCTCGTTTGAGGGCGGTGGCGGGCGACGGGCGGGGGGCGACACGGCAGAGCACGCAGCGGCGCCGTCCCGCCGCGCGGCGCACCACGGGCGCCACGGTCCGCAGCCGGCGTGGCCGCCGTCCGCTGACGGCGCGCCAGCGCACCGGCAGCGGGCTCAGCCGGCGCAAGGCGCTGCGGCGCCGCTGGGTGGCGCTGCTGAGCGTGATCACCGTGATCGCCTTGGCGTACCTGATTTTCTTCACGTCGCTGATGGGCGTGCGCACGGTGGACGTGCTGGGCGCTTCGTCCGTGCCCGCCGACCAGATCAGGGCGGCGGCCCAGGTGCCGGATCAGCAGCCGATGATGCTGGTGGACACCGACGGGATCGCCGACCGCGTGCGGGCGCTGCCCGGAGTGGCCTCCGTGGACGTGTCGCGCTCGTGGCCGTCCACCGTCGAAATCACGGTCACCGAGCGGACCCCGATCGGGTTCTTCTCCGGGGCCGGCGGCATCCACCTCGTCGACTCGACGGGCCTGGACTACAAGACGGTGCAGAACAAGCCGGAGAAGCTGCCCGAGCTGGCGCTGACGCGCGTCGCGCAGGACGACGTCGTGACCAAGTCCGTGGTGGCCGTGCTGGGCACGCTGCCGCAGTCGCTGAAGGACCAGATCACCCAGGTTCGCGCGCAGACCGCGGGCGGCGTCGAGTTCACCCTCGCCAACGGCAAGATCGTGCGCTGGGGCAACGCCGACGAGCCCGAGCAGAAGCTGAAGGTGCTGGCCGTGCTGCTGACCCGCGACGGCAGGATCTACGACGTCGCCGCCCCGGAGCTGCCGACCGTCTCCTGAGCCGAACCTCGCCCATTGTGGGTGACGACAGCACCCACAGTGGCGAGTTACCGTCCGTGAGTGTCCTTTGTGGCCTGGCGCACACCCGCGCTGTGGTTCTGCCTGGTAGCCGCCCTGGTCGTAGGCGCGGCCGGCTGCACGGGCTCCCCGGCGCCGGCCCAGCAGGCGGGAACCGGTACACAATCCGTGGCGGCCGTCGCCGCGCAGGCCCTGCCCGCCGTCGTCAAGATCCTCACCAGCGGGGGCAACGGCAGCGGCGTCGTCTACGGCGCCGACGGGCTGATCCTCACCAACGAGCACGTCGTCCGCGGCTACCAGGCGGTGCAGGTCGCCTTCGCCGACGGGCAGCGGGTGAACGGCACGGTCCGCGCGACGGACTCGGTCACCGATCTGGCGCTGGTGCAGGTGTCGCGGACCGGGCTGCCGGTTCCGAAGTACCAGGGCGACCTGCCTGCGGTCGGTGACCAGCTGATCGTGATCGGCAGCCCGCTCGGCTTCGAGAACAGCGTGACCGCGGGCGTGACCTCTGGGCTGCACCGGGAAATCCCGGGCAGCGCCTCGGAAAGCCAGGCACTGGTCGACCTGATCCAGACCGACGCGGCGATCAGCCCCGGCAACAGCGGGGGCGCGGTGTTCAACGCCGAGGGCGAGGTCGTCGGCATCAGCGAGGCCTACATCCCGCCGCAGTCCGGCGCGGTTTCCCTCGGCTTCGCCATTCCGGCCGCGACCGCCACCGACGTCGCCGACCAGCTGAGGGACACCGGCCGCGCGCGGCACGCGTTCGCCGGACTGGAGCCCGCGCAGCTGACCCAGCAGATCGTCGACCAGCTGCACCTGTCCCGCGCGGACGGGGTGATCGCGATCGCCGTGACCCCGGCAGGACCGGCCGCGAACGCGGGGCTCCGCCCCGGCGACATCCTCACGGCCGTGGACGGCGTGGCGATCAACACGCCCGAGGACCTGCTCGTGCAGCTGCGGCGGCGCAACCCTGGCGACACGGTGACGGTGACCTTCCACCGCACCGACGGCCAGGACCAGCGCGCGACGTTGACCTTGACCGACCGACCGGCGTTCAGCCAGTAGCGGAGTTCCTGTGAGTTCGACGGAAGTCAGCAGCGACCAGACAGTCAAGATGAGCGTGCCGACCCTGATGGCGATGGTCGTCGGCTCGATGGTCGGCGCCGGCGTGTTCTCGCTGCCCGCCCGGTTCGCGGGCGAGACCGGCGTATGGGGCGCGCTGATCTCGTGGGTGATCGCCGGTGTCGGGATGCTGATGCTGGCGTTCGTCTTCCAGCAGCTCGCGGTCCGCAAACCGGAGCTGGACGCCGGGGTCTACGCCTACGCCAAGGCGGGTTTCGGCGAGTACCTCGGGTTCTTCTCGGCGTTCGGCTACTGGGCGAGCGCCTGCGTCGGCAACGTGACCTACTGGATCCTGATCTTCTCCACGATCGGCAAGATCTGGCCCGCGATGGGCGAGGGCGACACGCTGCTCGCCTTCGTGCTCTCCTCGGTCTGCGTCTGGGCGTTCTACCTCGTGATCCGCCGCGGCGTGAAGGAGGCGACGGCGATCAACCGGATCGTCACGGTCGCCAAGCTCGTGCCGATCCTGGTGTTCATCGTGCTGGCGCTGGTGTACCTGAAGCCGAAGGTGTTCGTGGACAACCTCGGCGGCGGCCCGGAGGTCGGGCCGCTGTTCGACCAGGTGCGCGGCACGATGCTGGCGACCGTGTTCGTCTTCCTCGGTGTCGAGGGCGCCAGCGTGTACTCGCGGCACGCGAAGCGCCGGGAGGACGTCGGGCGCGCCACCGTGCTCGGGTTCCTCAGCGTGCTGGCGATCTTCGCGTCGGTGACGATCGTGTCCTACGGGATCCTGCCGCTGGACCAGATCGCGGAGCTGCGCCAGCCGTCGATGGCGGGCGTGCTCGAAACCGCGGTGGGGCCGTGGGGAGAGGCGTTCGTGAGCGTCGGGCTGATCGTGTCGGTGCTCGGCGCGTACCTGGCGTGGACGCTGATGTCCTCGGAGGTGCTGTTCGTCGCCGCGAAGGACGACGACATGCCGCGGTTCCTCAAGCGCACCAACGCCGCCGACGTGCCGGGCGCGGCGCTGCTGATGACCACGCTGCTGATCCAGCTCGTCCTGCTGATCACGCTGTTCTCCGACGACGCCTTCGATTTCGCGCTCGACCTGACGAGCGCGCTGTCGCTGATCCCGTTCCTGCTCGCGGCGGGGTACGCGGTCAAGATCGCGCTGACGCGGGACGGCTACGCGGAACGCCCGGCCGGCCGCAAGGGCGAGCTGGTGATCGCCGTGCTGGCCACGATCTACACGATCTTCCTGCTCTTCGCGGCCGGCATGAAGTTCGTGCTCATCTCGTTCGTCGTCTACGCCCCGGCCACGGTGCTGTTCGTGATGGCCCGCCGCGAGCAGGGCCGGAAGCTGTTCTCCCCGGTGGAACTGGGGATCTTCGCGCTTTCGGTCATCGGCGCGGTGGCCGGGATCGTCGCGGTCGCCACCGGGGCGATCGATTTCTGAAGGGAAGGTCATGGAAAACGGCGTGCACTCCGAAGTGGGCAGGCTGCGCAGGGTCCTGGTCTGCAGGCCAGGGCTCGCGCACCGCAGGCTCACCCCGACCAACTCCGACGACCTGCTGTTCGACGACGTGCTGTGGGTGGACAACGCGCAGCGCGACCACTCGGACTTCGTGAACAAGCTGCGCGGGCGCGGGGTCGAAGTGCTGGAGCTGCACGAGGTGCTGGCCCAGACCATGGCGATCCGCGAGGCCCGCGACTGGCTGCTGGACCGCAAGGTGGTGCCGGACATCGTCGGCATCGGCCTGGTCGATCCCACCCGCGAGTTCCTCGAGACGCTCGACCCGGGCGCGCTCGCCGAATACCTGCTCGGCGGCCTCGCGACGCGGGAGCTGCCGGAGGAGTTCGGCGGCGGCTACCGCGCGCTGGCGGAGTATTCGCCGGACGCGCGCGAGTACCTGATGCCGCCGCTGCCGAACACGCTCTACACGCGGGACACCACGTGCTGGCTCTACGGCGGGGTCACGCTGAACCCGTTGTACTGGCCCGCGCGGCACGACGAGACGCTGATCATGAAGGCCGTCTACGGTTTCCACCCCGAGTTCGCCGGTTCCCGTGTCTGGTGGGGTGACCCGGAGCGCGACTGGGCCAGGGCGACGTTCGAGGGCGGCGACATCATGCCGATCGGCGGTGGCGTGGTGCTGATGGGGATGAGCGAGCGGACCTCGCGGCAGGCCATCACCCAGGTCGCGAAGTCCTTGTTCGACGCGGGCGCGGCCGAGCACGTGATCGTGGCGGGAATGCCGAAACTGCGCTCGGCCATGCACCTGGACACCGTGTTCACGTTCGCCGACCGCGACATCGTGACCCTTTATCCGCGGATAGTCGAGCGGGTCCACGCCTTTTCGCTGCGGCCTTCGGACAAGGCGCCCGGGGTCGAGGTCACCGACGAGGGGCGCCGGACGTTCCTGGACGTCGTGGCGAAGGCGTCCGGCGTGGGGGAGCTGCGGGTGATCGAAACGGGCGGGGACGACTACGAGTCCGAGCGGCAGCAGTGGGACAGCGGCAACAACGCCGTCGCCGTCGAGCCGGGCGTGGTCTTCACCTACGACCGCAACACGACGACGAATACCTTGCTGCGCAAGGCCGGAGTCGAGGTCATCACGATCACCGGCGCCGAACTGGGCCGCGGCCGCGGCGGCGGGCACTGCATGACCTGCCCCCTGGTTCGCGATCCGGTGTAGAGCAGAATCTCCCGTCATGAGCGAGCAGCCCGTGCGGCGGGAACCGGAGTTCGACGGCGGGGAACGCGAGCAGCTCGGGGATTTCCTGGACTACCTGCGGGCGACCGTGCTCTGGAAATGCTCCGGGCTCACCGACGAGCAGGCCCGGCGACGCCACGTGCCCAGCGAGCTGACGACGATCGCCGGGCTCCTGGCGCATCTGACCTATGTCGAGGGGTACTGGTTCGGCGTCGTCCTCAATGGACAACCGGATCCGTGGCGGGCGCGGTTCGAGCCGGACCCGGACGCCGAATTCCGCGCGGCACTGGAGAAACCACTGTCCGAACTGCGCGCCGAATACGAACACCAGTGCGCGAACTCACGCGAGATCGCGGCGGGACTCGCGCCGGGGGACACCGTGGAGTTCAAGGAGGACTCCGCGATCAACCTGCGCTGGGTGCTCATCCACCTGATCGAGGAGACCGCCCGGCACGCCGGCCACCTGGATCTGTTGCGGGAACTGACCGACGGCGCGACCGGCGAATGAGAAGGCCGCGAAAGTGTTGTGGCGAAAAGGTTCGCCCGACACGCGGCGTGGCTGCTGGATTCCCGCACTGCTGATCCCTACCGTCCTCACACAAGCGGGGAGTTGACATAACTCTAACCCTTGAGTTCAGGTTGAGGGTTTTGTGATTTCCGGCGAGCGGTACGAGTACTCACGATCAGGAAGGCGGACCCGATGACGCCCCCGCACAACTACCTCGCGGTGATCAAGGTCGTCGGCATCGGCGGAGGCGGTGTCAACGCCGTCAACCGCATGATCGAGGTCGGCCTCAAGGGTGTCGAGTTCATAGCCGTGAACACCGACGCGCAGGCACTGCTGATGTCCGACGCCGATGTCAAACTCGACATCGGCCGCGAGCTCACCCGCGGGCTCGGCGCCGGAGCCAACCCCGAAGTGGGGCACAAGGCCGCCGAGGACCACCGCGAGGAGATCGAAGAGGTGCTCAAGGGCGCCGACATGGTCTTCGTGACCGCGGGCGAGGGCGGTGGCACCGGCACCGGTGGCGCGCCCGTCGTCGCCTCGATCGCGCGCAAGCTCGGCGCGCTGACGATCGGCGTGGTCACCCGCCCGTTCACCTTCGAGGGCAAGCGGCGCGGCAAGCAGGCCGAGGACGGCATCCAGTCGCTGCGCAACGAGTGCGACACGCTGATCGTGATCCCGAACGACCGGCTGCTGCAGCTCGGCGACATCGGGGTCTCCCTGATGGACGCGTTCCGCTCGGCCGACGAGGTGCTGCTCTCCGGTGTCCAGGGGATCACCGACCTGATCACCACGCCGGGCCTGATCAACCTCGACTTCGCCGACGTGAAGAGCGTGATGTCCGGCGCGGGCAGCGCGCTGATGGGAATAGGGTCCGCCAGAGGAGAAGGCCGGGCGGTGCAGGCCGCCGAGAAGGCCATCAACTCGCCGTTGCTGGAAGCCTCGATGGAGGGCGCGCACGGCGCGCTGTTGTCCATCGCGGGTGGTTCGGACCTCGGCCTGTTCGAGATCAACGAGGCCGCCTCGCTGGTGCAGGAGTCGGCGCACCCGGAAGCCAACATCATCTTCGGGACGATCATCGACGACTCGCTCGGCGACGAGGTCAGGGTCACGGTGATCGCGGCCGGGTTCGACGCCGGCGCGCCCACCCACAAGAAGCTCGAGCCGCCGGCCATGGGCACCCGGACCACCACGGCTTCGGCCGAGGCGGGGCAGGTGCGCCAGCCGCCGCCGGCGCCCGCGGGCCCGCCCGCGGCCACGCCGCCGCCCCCGGCGTCGAACGCGTTCCCGCCGGTGAGCCCGCGCCAGCCGGCGCCGAACCCCGGCTACCAGCAGCAGCAGTCGACCTCGCTGCCGCAGCCCGGTGGCGGCCGCAACTACCCGGCGCCGCGCAACGGCCAGGGTTCCCTGCCGCACCACGCGGTTCCGGTGACCGAGGACGAGGACGGCGAAGTGGACGTGCCGCCGTTCATGCGCCGCTGATCTTCCCGTCCGCGGGGGATGTGGAAGGCTTGCGGGGTGCGAGTCAGGCGGGTGGTGACGACCCGCGCCGGCGGAGTGTCGGCGGGGTCGTTCGAATCGTTCAACCTCGGTGACCACGTCGGCGACGATCCGGCGGCGGTCGAGGCGAACCGGAAAAGGCTGGGCAGCGAGCTGGGCTTGACCCGGCTCGCGTGGATGGAACAGGTGCACGGCCGCACGGTCACGGTCGTCGACGGCACCGAGACCGGGCCGGCCGAAGCGACCGACGCGCTGGTGACGAAGACCCCGGGCGTCGCGCTGGTGGTGCTGGTCGCGGACTGCGTGCCGGTGCTGCTGGGCGACCCGGAGGCCGGCGTCGTCGCGGCGGTGCACGCGGGCCGCGTGGGCGCGCGCGTCGGGGTCATCCCGGAAACGCTGCGCGTGATGGCCGAACAGGGCGCCGACCCTGGCCGGGTCGAGGTGCTGCTCGGGCCCGCGATCTGCGGTGAGTGCTACGAGGTCCCGGCCGACATGGCCCGCGACGTCGAAAAGCACCTGCCGGGCAGCGCGAGCCGCACCCGCAAGGGCACGCCGGGGCTGGATCTGCGCGCCGGGTTGTGGCAGCAGCTCGCCGACGCCGGAGTGGGCCGGATCGGCGTCGACCCGCGGTGCACCTTCGAAGACCGCACTCTGTTCTCTTACCGCCGCGACGGCAGCACGGGGCGGCTCGCCGGGCTCACCTGGGTCGAAGCGGAATGAGCGAGGAACGCAAGGCCAGGCTCGCGGAGTCGCTGGCCGCGGTCGAGGCGCGCATCGACCGCGCCTGCGCCGCCGTCGGCCGGGCCCGCGAAGAGGTCCGGCTGTTGGCCGTCACCAAGACTTTCCCCGCCGAGGACGCGGCGCTGCTCACCGATCTCGGCCTCACCGACCTGGCGGAGAACCGCGATCAGGAGGCCGGCGCGAAGGCCGCCGAAGTCGCCCGGCTGCGCCCGGACGCGCGGGTCCGCTGGCACATGGTCGGCAGGCTGCAGCGGAACAAGGCGCGTTCGGTCGCGGAGTGGGCGGACGAAATCCAGTCCGTGGACTCGCTCCGGCTCGCCGAGGCACTCGCGAAAGCGACGGTGAACCGCGAGCGCCCGATCGACGTTCTTCTTCAGGTGAGCCTCGATGACGACCCCGGACGGGGTGGCTGCCCGGTGTCCGAGCTGGACGCCCTCGCCGAGCGGGTAGCCCGCGCGGGTGGTCTTAGGCTGCGCGGGGTGATGGCGGTCGCACCGCTGGGCGCGGACCCGGCGCCGGCGTTCGAAAGGCTGGCCGGAGCGGCCGGGGCGCTGCGGAAACAGCATCCGGGGGCGACCGAGATCTCGGCCGGGATGAGCGGAGATCTCGAAGTGGCCATCACGCACGGTTCCACCTGTGTGCGTGTCGGAACCGCGCTGCTCGGCGGGCGCGGTTTAGCCTCGCCCTAGCGAGGATCACCCGGAAGAGAGCTTCTTGCGCCCCGGGGGATCGAGGGTCAGGGAGCGGCAGGGAGAGGCATGAGTGCGCTGAACAAGCTGAAGGCCTACTTCGGCATGATCCCGGCCGACAGCGAGGACTACGACGGTTACGAAGGCTACGACCGGGGCGAGGACTACCGCCAGGAATACGCCGAGGACGCCTACGACTCCTTCGAAGAGGAGCCGCGGTCGCGGCGACGGTACCGGGCCGAGTTCGACGAGGAGCCGGCGCCCCGGCCTCGCCGGGAGACTCCGACGTACGGCGCGCTGGCGGTGGACCGGCAGCCGGAACCGGTGGCGCGGCTGCGCCCGGTGCCGGAGGTGGCGCGGGCGCCCCAGCGTGACCCGCTGAGCCGGATCACGACGCTGCACCCCACGAGCTACGGCGAGGCCAGGGCGATCGGGGAGGCGTACCGCGAGGGCACGCCGGTGATCATCAACCTGACGGAGCTGGAGAACGCCGACGCCAAGCGGCTGGTGGACTTCTCCGCGGGGCTGGCGTTCGCGCTGCGCGGGTCGATGGACAAGGTGACCAACAAGGTCTTCCTGCTGTCCCCGCCCGACGTGGAGGTGACGGCCGAGGACCGCCGCCGGATCGCCGAGGGCGGGCTCTTCCTCAGGCAGTGAGCGGAGACCGGTCCGGCGCCGCGTCGGCGCCGGATCTCGTCACCGAGTGGAGTGGGCAGGTGGCGCTTCGTGCGTGCGAAGGAGTCATTGCCCGGTTACGCCGGGTAAGATCTTACTCCGATCGAGTGACATCGTTGGATAAATCACAGTACGGTTACGGGACCCGGACACTTCGGGCCTCTCGGGTGCACGGGGCGGATCGCGGATGTGGCAGAGTGGGGCTGTGGATGCGGTCTGGCTAGTCGTCTACTACGTGCTGTTCGTCTTTTGGCTGCTGCTCACAGCGCGTGTCGTGACAGAACTGGTGCGCGCCTTCGCGCGTGAGTGGCGGCCCGCCGGCGGTGTCGCGGTGACGCTCGAGACCATCTACACCGTTACCGATCCGCCTGTCCGGCTCGTCCGCCGGATCATTCCGATGGTGCGGATCGGCGGCGTCGGACTGGACTTATCGATTATGGTGCTGCTGTTGGTTGTGTTCATACTGATGCAACTGGCGTATCCCGGGTGATCGGGGAACCCGGGATGTCGGAGCAGGCCATGGAGTGCGTGAGGTGATCTGATGTCGTTGACCCCCGCTGACGTGCATAACGTCGCGTTCAGCAAGCCGCCCATCGGCAAGAGGGGCTACAACGAGGACGAGGTGGACGCGTTCCTCGACCTGGTGGAAACCGAGCTTGCCCGGTTGATCGAGGACAACAACGAGCTGCGTCAGCAGGTGGAGCAGCTCGATGCCGAGCTGGAGACCGCCCGCGGCGACCTCGACGCCGCCCGTGCCGGTGGTGGCGGCTCCCAGGAGACTTCGCGCCGGCTCGCGCCGGTGCCGCCCCCGCCGTCCCCCGTGGAGCAGACCCAGGCCCACTCGATGGCCGACAACGGCGAGCCGAACGTGCAGGCCGCCAAGGTCCTCGGGCTGGCGCAGGAAATGGCCGACCGGCTCACCGCCGAGGCCAAGACCGAGTCGGACGGGATGCTCGCCGAAGCGCGGGCGAAGTCCGAGCAGCTGCTGTCGGACGCGCGGTCCAAGTCGGACTCGATGGTGAACGAGGCGCGCACGCGCGCCGAGACGATGCTGAACGACGCGCGCACCCGCGCGGAGACGCTGGAGCGGCAGGCGCGCGACAAGGCGACGTCGATGGAGCGCGAGGCTCAGCGCAAGTACACCGAGACCATGACCACGATGAACACCGAGAAGACCGCCCTGGGGAAGAAGATCGAGGAGCTGCGCACGATCGAGCGGGAGTACCGCACGAGGCTGCGCGGGTTCCTGGAATCCCAGCTGCGCGAGCTCGACGACCGCGGCTCGGCCGCGCCCGCGTCGGCCTCGTCCGGCTCCGGCGGTTCGGGTTCGGGGTCCAACGGCGGCCAGGGCTACTCGTTCGGCCCGCGCGCCGAAGCGGGCTGACGCCACACCTTCCGGCACGGCCGGCTCTCCGGGTGACCGGTGGGCCGGCCGAGCCCGGTGAGGGGGCAGGCCCGCCATCGCGGGCGGCTATGTTGTAATTCACCGTGCTCTACATCGTTCTCCTTCTGGTCCTCGCCGCGCTGGGGTTGCTGGTCACGGCGCTGATCACCGCGACTTCGCTGTGGGCCTGGGTTTCCATCGGGCTTTCCGTGCTCGCGGCGATCTTCCTGGTGATCGATTTCGGGCGCCGCCGGGCCCAGCGCAAGCGGGCCGCCAAGGCCGAGGACACCCTCGTGGCGGCCGAGCCCGCCCTGGAGGACGAGAAGCCCGAGGAGTCCGAAGAGGCCGCGAAGGAACCGGCGGAGGACGCCGAGGCGGAGAAAACCGAAGCGGCGGAAGAAGAACCCGCCCCGGCGGAAACGACCGCGTTGCTCCCCGCCGAGGGTGAAGTTTCCGAGAAGGAGCCGGCGGGCGATCCCGCCGAAGAGGCTTCCGATCCGGCGGACGTCGAACTGGTTTCGGCGCTCGAGAGCGAAGTCGTGGTCGTCGACGAGTACCCGCGCTACCACGTGCCCGACTGCGGCTGGCTGGCCGACCGGGACACGATCCCCATCGCGGTGAAGGAAGCACGCGAGCTGGGCTTCACCCCGTGCGCGCGCTGCACCCCGGACGCGAAGCTCGCCGCGGAGCACCGCGCCACTACAAAGTCCTGATCTCCAGCCGTTTTTCCAGTTCCTTGCGGCCGGTCGCGGTCAGCCGCACCGCGCGATGGCCCGGTGTGCGCGGCTCGATCCAGCCGAGCCGTTCGAAGGCCGCGGCGAGTTCGGCGCCGAGCGCCCCGGCCAGGTGGTGCCGTTGTTCCGACCAGTCGAGGCAGAACCGCAGCAGCTGTCGTTTCCGCCGCCGGGCGGCGTCCAGATCCACGCCCAGTGACGCGAACACCTCCGCCGCCTCCGGCCCGATCGCGTACGGGTGCGTCGCCAGTGGCTTGGAGATCTGGTCTCGTGCCCGGCGTTCGGTGGTCGGCACGCCGTCGGTGGTGACGAGGGCGCGGTGCTCCAGCAACGCGGCTGTCAGCGCGACACCGAGCCGCCCCGCGAGGTGGTCGTAGCAGGTGCGGGCGTAGCGCAGCGCTTCGGCGCGCGTGCCCGCCTTCAGTGATTTGACCGGCTGTACCGGGGAAATCCGCGCCAGCGTCTCCAGCACGTCGCCGACGTGTGGCCCGGCGAGGCGGTAGAAGCGGTGGCGGCCCGAGCGTTCGACCGTGACGAGCCCGGCTTCGCGCAGCTTCGCCAGGTGCGCGCTCGTGCCCTGCGCCGACAGCCCGGCTTCGCTCGCCAGCACCGACGCGGCCAGCGAACGGCCGTCGCCCAGCGCGGTCAGCACCCGCACCCTGGCCGGGTCGGCGAACAACGCGGCGGTCCGCGCGATGTCGGCGTCTCCACCACTCATGCCCCCATCATGCGCCCGGAACACTTCCACGTCGCTGGAAGCGTTTTCGCGGTCTCCTGGGGGCATGCTCACGAAGACACGCGGCGCGGTGCTGCTCACCATGTGCGCGGGGATGTTCCTCGTGCAGCTCGACGTGACGGTGGTGAACGTGGCGCTGCCGACCATCGGGGCACGCCTGCACACCGGGCTGGCCACCCAGCAATGGATCGTGGACGGGTACGCCGTCGTGCTCGCCTCCCTGCTGCTGTCCGGCGGTGCGATCGGTGATGTGCTCGGGCACCGGCGGATCGTGCTCGCCGGGTTCACCGTGTTCGGCCTGGCGTCGGCGGGCTGCGCGCTGGCGCCGTCCGGCGCGGTGCTGGTGGGGTTCCGGGTGGTGCAGGGTTTCGGCGCCGCCCTGCTGCTGCCGGGCACGCTCGCGGTGATCACGGCGGTGTACCCGGAGCGCCGGGAACAGGCGCGGGCCTTGGGGATCTGGGCCGGGGTGTCGGCGCTGGCGCTGGCCGGCGGGCCGCTGCTCGGTGGCCTGCTGATCACCGCCTCGGGCTGGCGGCTGCTGTTCTGGATCAACGTGCCGCTGGTCGCCGTCGCCGTCCTCGCGTGCCTGCGGATCGTCCCGGCCGGTACCCGGACGTCGCGCCGGATCGACTTCGCCGGGGCCGCCACCGCCGCGATTTCCTTGGCAGCACTGGTTTTCGCGGTGATCCAGGGCGCGTTGCCCGCCGTTGCGGTGGCTCTGGCGGCGGCGGTCGCCTTCGTCTGGGTGGAGCGCCGCGGTGCCGACCCGATGCTGCCGCCGGAGCTCGTGCGCTCCCGGCAGTTCGCGGGCGCCAACCTCGTGGCGGGCGCGATGAACTTCGTCGGGCTGGGCACGATCCTGGTGCTGACGCTGTACTTCCAGGAAGTGCTGGGATATTCGCCGCTGCACGGCGCTTTGCTCCTGCTGCCGGGTTTCGTGCCGCTGTCGCTGATGGCGCCGGTGACCGGCAGGCTGGTCGGGAAGTACGGGCCGCGCCCGCTGATGCTCGCCGGGCTGGTGCTCGGGGTGCTGGCGTTGCTGAACCTCCTGCGCGCCGGCCCCGGCACGGGGTACCTCACCGTGCTGCCCACCTGGTTCTGCCTCGGGCTCGGCATGGGGCTGCTGACCGCGGCGGTGGTCGCGGCCGCGGTGGACGGGGTGCCCGCGGACCGCGGCGGGGTGGCCAGCGGCGTGAACAACACCGCGCGGCAGGCGTGCGGCGCGATCGGCGTGGCCGCTTTCGGTGTCATCACAGGGGAACCGGCCGATCACGCGGCGTTCGTGTCGGGTCTGCACACCGTGGGTCTGCTCGGCGCGGCCCTCTGGATGGTGGCCATCGCGATAACCGCTGGCACGGTGCGCTAACCTGATGTCAAAGGTGTCGATCCGGCTATCACCGGGGAGCCTCCGGAAGAACGGGCGCGAGCCCCAGTAGACCCGGACGGGTGCGGCCCGTGACAGCCGCCGAAACGAGCGGCCCGCGCTTTCCGGCGCGGGCAAGCGGGGTGGTACCGCGGAACGCGCGAGCGTCTCGTCCCCGTGTGGATTATGAGATCCGTACGAGCGACGAAACCGCGAGGAGCGCACCGACATGTACCCCAAGGCCGAGCTGGGCGGGCAGACCCAGGGCCAGGTCCCTTCCCAGCCGTCCTTCCCCGAGCTGGAGAAGCAGGTCCTGGCCTACTGGGAGGCCGACCGCACCTTCCGCGCCAGCATCGAGGCGCGGGACGCGGGTGTGAACGGCGCCAACGAGTACGTCTTCTACGACGGCCCGCCCTTCGCGAACGGCCTGCCGCACTACGGCCACCTGCTGACCGGGTACGTCAAGGACATCGTGCCGCGCTACCAGACCATGCGCGGCAAGCGCGTCGAGCGCCGGTTCGGGTGGGACACCCACGGCCTGCCCGCCGAGCTGGAGGCGGAGCGGCAGCTGGGCATCACCGACAAGTCCCAGATCGACGAGATGGGCATCGCGGAGTTCAACCGCGCCTGCCGCGAGTCCGTGCTCCGCTACACGAACGAATGGCAGGAGTACGTCACCCGGCAGGCCCGGTGGGTCGACTTCGAGCACGACTACAAGACGCTCGACGTCACGTTCATGGAGTCGGTGCTCTGGGCGTTCAAGCAGCTGTGGGACAAGGGGCTCGTCTACGAGGGCTACCGCGTGCTGCCCTACTGCTGGCGTGACGAGACGCCACTGTCCAACCACGAGCTGCGGATGGACGACGAGACGTACGCCAGCCGGCAGGACCCGGCCGTCACGGTCGGATTCCGCTTGCAGGGCAACGAGAACGACCTCGACGGCACGTACGTGCTGATCTGGACCACCACGCCCTGGACCCTGCCGTCCAACCAGGCCGTCGCGGTGCACCCGGACATCGACTACGTCGTCGTCGAGTCGGACGGAAAGCGTTTTCTGCTCGCCGAGGCGCGGGTTCCGGCCTACGCCAAGGAACTCGGCGAGGAGCCGGCGGTCGTCGCGCGGTACAAGGGCGTGGCGCTGAAGGGGCTGAAGTACGCGCCGCCGTTCCCGTACTTCGTGGGCACCGAGAACTCGCACCAGGTGCTCTTGGCCGACTACGTCACCACGGACAACGGCACCGGCGTGGTGCACATGTCGCCCGCCTACGGTGAGGACGACAAGGCGGTCGCGGACGAGGCGGACATCGTGCCGGTCACCCCGGTCGACTCCAAGGGTCGGTTCGACGCCACGGTGCCGGACTACCAGGGCCAGCAGGTGTTCGACGCGAACCCGAACATCATCCGGGACCTCAAGAACGGCACCGGTTCCGCGGCCGAGCAGGGCGCGATCCTGCTGCGCCACGAGACGTACGAGCACTCGTACCCGCACTGCTGGCGCTGCAAGAACCCGCTGATCTACCGTGCGGTCTCGTCGTGGTTCATCCGCGTCACCGAGTTCCGCGACCGGATGGTCGAGCTCAACCAGCAGATCACCTGGTACCCCGAGCACGTCAAGGACGGCCAGTTCGGCAAGTGGCTGGAGGGCGCGCGTGACTGGTCGGTTTCGCGCAACCGGTACTGGGGCTCGCCGATCCCGGTGTGGCGTTCGGACAATCCGGAGTACCCGCGCACCGACGTGTACGGCTCGCTCGACGAGCTGGAGCGGGACTTCGGAGTGCGCCCGACGGATCTGCACCGCCCGTTCATCGACGAGCTGACCCGGCCCAACCCCGACGACCCCACCGGGCAGTCCACCATGCGGCGCATCCCCGAGGTGTTCGACGTGTGGTTCGACTCGGGCTCGATGCCCTACGGCCAGGTGCACTACCCGTTCGAGAACGCGGACTGGTTCGAGCACCACTACCCGAGCGATTTCATCGTCGAGTACATCGGGCAGACGCGCGGCTGGTTCTACCTGCTGCACGTGCTCGCGACGGCGCTGTTCGACAGGCCGGCGTTCACCACGTGCGTCTCGCACGGCATCGTGCTGGGCTCGGACGGGCAGAAGATGTCCAAGTCCCTGCGCAACTACCCGGACGTCAACGAGGTGTTCGACCGGGACGGCTCGGACGCGATGCGCTGGTACCTGATGGCCAGCCCGATCCTGCGCGGCGGCAACCTGATCGTCACCGACAAGGGCATCCGGGACGCCGTGCGCCAGGCCGTGCTGCCGCTGTGGAACAGCTACTACTTCCTCGCGCTGTACGCGAACGCCGAGGGCGTGGAAGGGCACTGGCGCACCGACTCGAAGCACGTCCTGGACCGCTACATCCTGGCGAAGACGAACGAGCTGGTCACCGACGTCGCGTCCCATTTGGACACTTGTGACATCGCGGCGGCCTGCACCGCGGGCCGTGATTTCCTCGAGGTGCTCACGAACTGGTACGTGCGCCGGTCGCGGGACCGGTTCTGGGCCGGCGAGCAGGACGCGATCGACACCCTGCACACGGTCCTGGAGGTCGTGTCGCGCACGCTCGCGCCGCTGCTCCCGCTGACCACCGAGGTGGTCTGGCGGGGGCTGACCGGGGAGCGTTCGGTGCACCTGACCGACTGGCCGCTGGTGGACGAGCTGCCCGCGGACGCCGCGCTGGTGCGCGCGATGGACCGGGTGCGTCAGGTGTGCTCGTCCGCGCTTTCCTTGCGCAAGGCCAACAAACTGCGCGTGCGGCTGCCGCTCGCGCGGCTGCTGGTCGCCGCGGAGGACGCGGAGGCGTTGCGCCCGTACACCGAGCTGATCGCCGACGAGGTGAACGTCAAGGCGGTCGAGCTGACCACGGACGTGGCCGCGCACGGCGGGTTCGAGGTCGTGGTGAACGCGCGCGCGGCGGGGCCGCGGCTGGGCAAGGACGTGCAGCGCGTGATCAAGGCGGTCAAGGCGGGGGAGTGGACCACTTCGGCGGAGGGCGCCGTGGTCGCCGACGGGATCGAGCTGCTCGAGGCCGAGTACGACCGGCGCCTGGTGGCCAAGGATTCCGGTGCGGCGGCGGAACTTCCGGGCGGTTCCGGGCTGGTGCTGCTCGACACCGGGGTCACCCCGGAGCTGGCGGCCGAGGGCCTGGCGCGTGACCTGATCCGGGTCGTGCAGCAGGCCCGCCGGGACGCGGGGCTCGACGTGGCCGACAAGGTGGATCTGGTCGTGGACGCGCCCGCCGAGGTGGCCGAGGCGGCGAAGGAGCACGAGAAGTTCATCGCCGGGGAAACGCTCGCGCTTTCGGTTTCCTATGCCACGGTGGAAAACGGCTCCGAGGGCGCGGTCGGCGACGGGGTCAAGGTGGCGGTGCGGGTGACCAAGGCCAACTGAGGACGGTTGCCGGTTCTTCCCGCCGTCACTTACCATTGAGCACTTGGGTGCCGCGCTGGGCAGCGGAGGCGCGATGGCCGGGAGATCTGCACGAGATTGCGGGCGGGAAGACCGGCGGCGACCATTTTCTGAATTCCTGATCGGCACACGTTCGGCCCAGCGCGGAAAGGAAAGAAAGACCCCGGTCACCGGGAGGAAACCCCCGGTGACACCGGGCGTTCGCGGCCGTGGTGGATTTCCGGGGATTGGGCCGTCTGTGTCCACAAAGCACGGTGCGGCGCTGCGGTCTGCGATCATCGAGGCTTAAGCTGGCCTACGCCGAGGGTTCGGATCTACGCGATTTGGGGAGAACATGGCGACTGTTCCGGTGTTCGGACACCGAGAGCCATTGACGCGTAGGGATCTGGAGTCGATCGCCGATGACAGTCGCCGCTACGAGCTGGTGGACGGGGTGCTCCTGATGAGCCCCTCACCCCGTCCGTTGCATCAGCGTGTCGTGGCGAGGGTGCTCGCGGCGGTCAGCCGGAACTGCCCCCGGGACTGCGAAGCGCTGCCCGCTCCGGTGGACGTCATCCTCGCCGACGACACGGTGCTGATCCCGGACGTGGTGGTCGGCCGTCGGAGGGACTACACCGAGCGGGCGCTGGCGGGGGTGCCGGTGCTGGCGGTCGAGGTGATCTCCCCGTCGAGCCGGCTGATCGACACCCAGCTGAAACGGGCGCGGCTGGCGGCCGCGGGCTGCCCGAACTACTGGCTCGTCGACCCGTATGTGCCGAACGTGCTGTGCCTGATCCTCCGCGACGGTGCGTACGTGACGGCGCGCGAAGCGGCGAAGGACCAGCCGATCACACTCACCGAGCCGTACGAGGTGGACCTGAACCCGGCCGACCTGGTCTCGGAGTACTGAGCCGCTGACGCCGCCACGGTGGGGTTCGGCTGGGTCCTTGTGGAGTACGGGCGTGACGCGCCGATCGTGGGGCGTGAGCCGTGGATCCTGGGTGGCGCGCCGCGATCCGGTAATCCCGAAGGCGCCGCCCGGTCCGGCCCGGTGCTGCGGCTTTCGCCAGCCGGTGCCCGCTCCCGCCCGCTCAGATCCGGCCGCTCGATGCGGCCGCTCCCGAGTGCCGAGGGCTCTCACCGGTCAGCGCCCCCGCCAGCCCAGCCCTGATC
>NZ_VMNW02000098.1 GCF_007713735.2 Amycolatopsis acidicola
GTCCAGGGGGGCGAAGCCCTCCCTGGCGGGGGTTTGGGGGTCCGACCCCCAAAGAACACCCGCCCCAGCGGCCCCGGGAAGCGAGCCGAAGGCGAGCGAACAGGAAGACGCCGCGGGGCGGTGAAGCCTGGGGGTCGCTCCACCGCCTCCGCGGCTCCGCCGGACCGAGGGGGGAGGTGTCCGGCGGGGTCTTTCGGGTACCCGGGAGCAAGCCCCAGGTGTCGTTAACGAGCGTAACGGTTGGGGCTAGTGATGCGCCACAGCCGCGCTCAATTTTTTCCCGGTTTCGCGGACATGCGGTGCGGGATTCAGGCCCAGCGGGACGTCATCGCTCCGAGTGCGCCGAGCGCGACCGCGGCGGCGGTGGAGGTGCGGAGGACGGTGGGTCCCAGTCGTACCGGGAGTGCGCCTGCCGCGGTGAGCTGTGCCAGTTCGTGGTCGGTGATGCCGCCTTCGGGGCCGACGACGAGGAGGAGTTCTCCTTCCGGTGGCAGGGAAAGTTCGGTGAGGCGTTGTCCGGCGCTGCCTTCGAGTACCAGTGCCATGGCCGCTTTCCCGGCCGTGGCAGCCAATTCGGGGGTGCCGGCGGGTTCCGCGACTTCGGGTACCCAGGATCGGCGGGCTTGTTTCGCGGCGGAGCGCGCCGTGTCGCGCCAGCGGGAAAGCGCTTTCGTGCCACGGGGTCCGTCGTCCCAGCGGGCCACGCTGCGTTCGGCTCGCCACGGGAGGATCTTGTCCGCGCCGGCTTCCGTGGCCAGTTCCACGGCGAGTTCGCCGCGGTCGCCCTTGGCGAGTGCTTGCGCGACAGTGACGCGCAGGCTCGGTGCCGGTTCGCTCCAGCGTTCCTCGACCGTCAGCTCCAGCGCGGGTGCACGGCCTGGACGTACCGAGGTCACCACGCAGTCGGCGGCCGAACCCGCGCCGTCGCTGAGGACGAGCCGCTCCCCCGCGCGCATGCGGCGGACGGTGACGGCGTGCCGTGCCTCGTCGCCTTCGAGTACGGCCGAGGACCCGGCCGGCAGTTCCGCTACGAGGAACACCGGCGCGGTCGTCCCCGGCATTACCGGTGGCTCTTGGCGCGCAGCTTGGAGAACAGCCCGCCGGACCGGCCGTTGGTGGCCAGCGTCGAGGTCTCTTCACCGCGCTGCTGAGCCAGTTCCAGCAACAGCTCGCGCTGCGCTTCATCGAGTTTGGTCGGCACCTGGACGTCGATGTGGACGTGCAGATCACCCCGGCCGTCGACGCGGCCGGACGAGCGCAGCCGCGGCATGCCCTTGCCCGTCATCAGCAGCTCGGCGCCCGGCTGGGTGCCCGGCTCGATCTCCAGTTCGTACTCGCCGTCGATCAGGGTCTCCAGCGGGACCGTGGCGCCCAAGGCGGCGGTGGTCATCGGGATGCGCAGGTTGCAGTGCAGATCGTGGCCCTCGCGGATGAAGACCTCGTGCGGCTCCTCGTCGACCTCCACGTACAGGTCGCCTGCCGGGCCGCCGCCGGGGCCCACCTCGCCCTGGCCGGACAGCCGGATCCGCATCCCGTCGCCGACACCGGCCGGGATCTTCGCGTTGACACTGCGGCGCGCGCGGACGCGGCCGTCGCCACCGCACTGGCGGCACGGGTCGTCGATCACTTCGCCGTAACCGCGGCACACCGGGCAGGGCCGCGCGGTGACGACCTGGCCGAGGAACGACCGCTGCACCGACTGGATCTCACCCTGCCCGCCACACGTGTCACAGGTGGTGACCGAGCCGCCGGGCGCGGTGCCGTTGCCGCGGCACTGATCGCACAGGACCGCGGTGTCGACCGTGATCTCCTTGTTCACGCCGGTGGCGCATTCCTCCAGGGTGAGCCCGATGCGGATCAGCGCGTCCGACCCCGGCTGCACCCGGCTGCGCGGCCCGCGCCCGCGGCCACCGCCGCCGGTGGCCGCGCCGAAGAAGGCGTCCATGATGTCGCCGAGACCGCCGAACCCGGCGAACGGGTCACCCGCCCCGCCGCGGGCACCGGCCCCGTTCTCCATCGGGTCGGCGCCCATGTCGACGATCTTGCGCTTCTGCGGGTCGGACAGGACCTCGTACGCGGTGGTGACCTCGCCGAACTTGTGCTGCGCGTCCTCGGACGGGTTCACGTCCGGGTGCAGTTCCCTGGCCAGCTTCCGGTACGCGCGCTTGATCTCCTGATCGCTCGCGTTCTTGGCCACGCCGAGAATGCCGTAGTAGTCCCTCGCCACCGCTCTCATGTCCTCCTGAACAGCCCCTAGCCCCCGGCCAGGATCTGCCCCACGTAGTTCGCCACCGCGCGGACCGCGGCGATCGTTCCCGGGTAATCCATCCTGGTCGGCCCGACGATGCCCATGCCACCCAGCAGCATGTCGTCCTTCCCGTACCCGATCGACACCACCGAGGTGCTGCGCATCTGCTCGTCCTCATTTTCCCCGCCGATCCGCACCGTGATCGCACCGGGGTTGCGGGCCGCGGCCAGCAGCTTGAGCACGACGACCTGCTCCTCCAGCGCCTCCAGCACCTGGCGCAGCGAGCCGGGGAAATCGGCCACGTTGCGGGTCAGGTTGGCGGTGCCGCCGAGGACCAGGCGTTCCTCCGGGTGGTCGACGAGGTGTTCGACCAGCACGGTACAGACCCGGGTCAGCGCGTCCCGCAGCTCACCCGGCGCCTGCTCGGGCAGCTCCGCGACGCGGACCGCCGCGTCGGTCAGGCGCCGCCCGGCCAGCGTGGAGTTCAGCACCTCGCGGATGCGGCCGACGTTCTCGTCGGTGAGCACGTCGCCGAGGTCGATGGTGCGCTGGTCGACGCGGCCGGAGTCGGTGATCACCACGAGCATCAGCCTGGCCGGGGTGAGCGGCACCACCTCGATGTGGCGGAGCGTCGCGTTCGACATCGTCGGGTACTGCACGACCGCGACCTGCCTGGTCAGCTGCGCGAGCAGCCGCACGGAACGGCGGAGCACGTCGTCGAGATCGATGGCCCCGTCGAGGAAGTTCGTGATCGCGCGGCGCTCCGCGACGGTCAGCGGCTTGATCTCGGAAAGCTTGTCGACGAAGAGCCGGTAGCCCTTGTCGGTGGGGATCCGCCCGGCACTGGTGTGCGGCTGGGTGATGTAGCCGTCCTCCTCGAGTGCGGCCATGTCGTTGCGCACGGTGGCGCTGGACACCCCGAGGTTGTGCCTGTCCACGATCGCCTTCGAGCCGACCGGCTCCTGGTTGGAGACGTAGTCGGCGACGATGGCCCGCAGCACTTCGAACCGGCGCTCGTCCGAGTTCGCCACGCGCACCTCCTTGTTCCCGACGTACCCGACACCGAGTTTACGGAAGGCAGCGGCGAAGCGTCTCCAGGTCACCGAGAACCCAGGCAATCGTCAACAGACCACCGGCCGCGGTGAAGAACGCCGCACCGCCGTAGCCGATCGGTTCACCGTTCCCGCGGCGGCCGAGCAGCGTGCCGTGGAGGTGGCCGGAGTACCAGAGCCGGGCGGCCGCGCGGCCGTCTTCGGCGACCAGTTCGACGATCTCGTTGTGGAAGTCGGGCACGGCCGCGCGGATACGGTCGCGGTAGCCCCGCCAGCCGTCGTGGCCACGGGTTTCGTCACCGAGCGAGCCGCGGAAGACGAAGTCCTCCGCGAGCAGCTCGGGTACGGCGTCGTCGTCCCAGCGGTTCCACGCGTCCGTATAGAAGCGCCGGACGAGGTCAGGCGTTGCGGGGGAAGCCAAGGTTGACCCCGCCCTGGCTGGGATCCGGCCAGCGCGACGTGACGACCTTGCTGCGGGTGAAGAAGTGAAAACCCTCCGGGCCGTATGCGTGGCTGTCGCCGAACAGCGAGTCCTTCCAGCCGCCGAAGGAGTAGTAGCCGACCGGCACCGGGATCGGCACGTTCAGCCCGACCATGCCGACCTCGACCTCGTTCTGGTAGCGGCGGGCGGCGCGGCCGTCGTTGGTGAAGATCGCCGTGCCGTTGCCGTAAGGGTTGGCGTTCACCAGCCCCAGCGCGGCGTCGTAGCTCTCGGCGCGGGCCACGCACAGCACCGGGCCGAAGATCTCGTCGGTGTAGACGGACATGTCCGGGCGCACGTGGTCGAACAGCGTCGGCCCGAGCCAGAACCCGTTGCCCCCGGCCGAGAACCCGCGCCCGTCGACCACCAGTTCCGCTCCTTCGGCGACCCCGGCGTCCACAGCGGACCGGACCTTGGCGCGGTGCGCGGCGGTGACCAGCGGCCCCATCTCGGACGACGGGTCGCGGCCGTCGCCCACCCGCAGCCGGGACATCCGGTCGCGGATCTTCCCGACCAGCTCGTCGCCCACCGGGTCGACCGCGACGACCACGGACACCGCCATGCACCGCTCCCCCGCGGAGCCGAATCCCGCCGACACGGCGGCATCGGCCGCGAGGTCGAGGTCGGCGTCGGGCAGCACGACCATGTGGTTCTTCGCCCCGCCCAGCGCCTGCACGCGTTTCCCGTGACCGGTCCCGGTTTCGTAGACGTAGCGGGCGATCGGCGTCGAACCGACGAAGGAGATCGCCTTGACGTCGCGGTGCGACAGCAGCCCGTCGACCGCGACCTTGTCGCCGTGCAGCACGTTGAGCACGCCGTCGGGCAGGCCCGCTTCGGCGAACAGCTCGGCGATGAACACCGACGCCGACGGGTCCTTCTCGCTCGGCTTGAGCACGACGGTGTTGCCACAGGCCAGCGCGTTGGGCACGAACCACAGCGGCACCATCGCCGGGAAGTTGAACGGCGAGATCACCCCGACGACGCCGAGCGGCTGCGCGATCGAATACACGTCGACGCCGGTGGACGCGTTCTCGCTGAACCCGCCCTTGAGCAGCTGCGGCGCGCCGCACGCGTACTCCACGTTCTCGATGGCGCGGGCGACTTCGCCCGCCGCGTCGGATTCGACCTTGCCGTGCTCGGCGGTGATGATCTTCGCCAGCTCGTCCTTGCGGGCGGTCAGCAGTTCCCGGAAGGCGAACAGCACCCGGCTGCGTCCCGCGAGCGACGTGTCCCGCCAGCCGGGGAACGCGCGCGCCGCCGCGGCGACGGCTTCGGCCACCTGCCCGTCACCGGCGAAGTCCACGTGCGCGCGGACTTCGCCGGTGGCGGGGTCGGACACCTCCCCGGTCCGGTCGGTGACCCCAGCCCAGCGTTTCCCGTCGATCCAGTGACTGATCCGGCCCGTCATCGGAGCCCCTCCTGTGCCGCGGCGAACGACGCATCCAGGATTTCCAGCGCCTCCCCGGTCTCCTCGTCGGTCAGGGTCATCGGCGGCGCGATGCGGATGACGTTGTTGTGCAGCCCGCCTTTGCCGACCAGCAGGCCGCGCTCGCGGGTCGCCTCCAGCACCGCGCCCGCGTGCGCCGGGCTGGGTTCCTTGCCGTGCCCGACGAACTCGACGCCGGCCATCAGCCCCTTGCCGCGGACATCGCCGACGATGTCGTACTTCTCGCCGAGATCGCGCAGCCCCGCGATGAGCCGGTTGCCGAGTTTCGCCGCGTTGCCCTGGAGATCGCGCTCCAGCAGGTAGTCCAAAGTGGCCTTCGCCCCGGCGGTGGCGACCGGGTTGCCGCCGAACGTCGAGATCGAGTTGGCCTGTAAGGAATCCATCACGTCGCCGCGCGCGACGACCCCGCCGATCGCCAGCCCGTTGCCGAGCCCCTTCGCGAAGGTCATCGCGTCCGGGGTGACGCCGTGCGCCTGGATCCCCCAGAAATGTTCGCCGGTGCGGCCCCAGCCGGTCTGCACCTCGTCGGAGATCAGCAGGATGCCGTATTCGTCGAGAACTTCCTTGAAGGAGGCGAACAATCCGTCCGGCGGCACGTTGAACCCGCCCACGCCCTGGATCGGCTCGGCGATCAGCGCGGCCACGTCGCCGGACGTGGTGGTCCGCAGGACGTCGCGCAGGTCTTCGGTGCAGGCCTTGATGTAGTCGGCGTCGGACAGGCCGGCGAACGCGTCGCGGTAGCGGTAGCCGCCGTGCACGTAACTGACCTTCACCGGCGAAAGCGAGCTGGCCGACCAGCCGCGGTTGCCGGTGATGCCGACCGTGGCGAACGCGCGGCCGTGGTAGGAGTTGCGCAGGGCCAGCACCTGGTTGCTGCGCCGGTACTGGGTGGCGAGCATCAGCGCGGTCTCGTTGGCCTCGGTGCCGGAGTTGGTGAAGAAGACCTTTGCGCCGGGAATCCCGGACAGTTCCGCGATCTGCTCCGCGAGCTCGACCTGCTTGCGGATGAGGTACAGCGTCGAGGTGTGCAGCACGCCGGTGTCCAGCTGCGCGCGGACGGCGTCGGTGATCTCGGGGATGCCGTAGCCGATGGCGTTGGTGAGGATGCCGGCGAAGAAGTCGAGGTAGGTGTTGCCTTCGGAGTCGGTCACCCGCCTGCCTTCGGCGCGCACGATCTCGATCGGTTCCTGGTAGTAGAGCGCCAGCCACTCGGGCAGGACGGCGCGATGCCGGGTCACCAACGATTCGCTCATGACACCCGAGTCTGGCGAGCGGGCGCCGGGGCCGACACGAGCAACATGTACGGAGTCGGGTTTTCGCCCGTACAGTTTGTGTCTTATGTACCCGACCGTGGCCGACGTGCTCGCGCTCCCGGTGGTGCGGCACGGCCGCCCGCGGGTGGTGGCGGGCGCGGGCGGGCTCGGCGCGCGGGTGCGCTGGGTGCACGTCGCCGAGGTGGCCGACATCGGGCCGCTGCTCAAGGGCGGCGAGCTGGTGCTCACCACCGGGATAGCGCTGCCCGACGACCCGGCCGCGCTGACCAAGTACGTGGAGGGGCTCGCCGACGCCGGGGTGGCCGGGCTGGTGGTGGAGCTGGTGCGGCACTGGAGTCACGCGTTGCCGCCGGCGCTGGTGGAAACGGCCGGGCGGCGCGGGCTCCCGCTGATCACACTCTCCCGCGAGACGCGCTACGTGACGGTCACCGAGACGGTCAACGGGTTGATCGTCGACGCGCAGGTGGACGAGCTGCGCGCGGCCGAGCAGGTGCACCAGATCTTCACCGAGCTGACCGTCTCGGGCGCCGAGCCGGCGGCCGTGCTGGGCGAGGTGGCGCGGCTGACCGAGCGGCCCGTGGTGCTGGAAACCCTTTCGCACGAAGTACTCGCCTACGACGCGGCGGGCACCGATCCCGGGGAGCTGCTGACGGGCTGGCTCACGCGCTCCCGCTCGGTGCACGCGGGCGAGCGCACGGCGTACCACGCCGAAGCGGGTTGGCTGATCACGGTGGTCGGCGCACGTGGGCACGACTGGGGGCGGCTGATCGTGGTGTCGGACGAGGCGCCGCCGCACCGGCACGTCGTGGTCGTCGAGCGCGCCGCGTCCGCGCTCGCCGTGCATCGGTTGGTGGCGCGGGATTCCGACGGCCTGGAGCGGCAGGCACATCGCGCCGTGCTGGCCGAGTTGCTGGCCACGCCGACGCCGTCGGCGGAGCTGCTCGCGCGGGCGTCGGCGCTCGGCGTGCCGTTGACGGGGCGGCGTCTGGTCGGGGTCGCGATCCGGCCTCGGCTGACGGCCGCCCCGAAGGCGGCGGCGTCGGCGCACGCGGTGCTGCGTGAGCTGGCGGAAGTGGTGTCGCTGGCGGCGCGGCGGGCGCGGGTGTCGGCGCTCGTCGCGATCGACGAACAGCACGTCCGGCTGCTGCTTTCCCTTTCCCCGCAAGCGAATGTCGACGCCGTGCTGGACCGGCTCGCGGCCGGGGTGCAGCCCGACTGCACGCTCGGCGCCGGGACCACAGTGGACAGTCCGGCGCAGGCGCACCGCTCCCTCGTCGAGGCCGATCACGTCGCCGCCGCGGCCTTGCGCTCGCCGCCGGAGCAGACCGTGCACCGGCTCGCGGACGTCCGCCTGCGCGGGCTGCTGCACCTGCTCGCGGACGACGAACGCGTGCGGGCTTTCGCCGCGCGAGAGCTGGGCCCGTTGCTTTCGCGCGACGCCGCGTCGGGCACGCGGCTCGTGCAGGCGCTACGGCACTACTGCGAACACGGCGGCAACAAGTCCGCCGCGGCTGCGGCTGCGCACACCTCTCGCACGGCTTACTATCAGCAGCTCGCTCGAATCGAGCAGGTCCTCGGCATCCCACTAGAAGACCCCGAGTCCATGCTCTCCCTCTACGTAGCGCTACTCGCCCACGACCTGAACCGGGATTCTTTCACCTGATCGAGGTGTACGGGGACAAGATCGAACCGCCGATAGCGGCGATATGCCTGTTTCGACTCTGCTCCCGGCCATGGCCACCCTGCTCGCGCTGGTGCCCGCCCACCCCGAAGCGTCGATGACGCTGTCCCTGCGCGGCGACGAAGGCACCGCCGCCGTCGTGACCCTCGAGTGCGACCCGGCCGGCGGCAACCACCCGCACGCCGCCCGCGCGTGCGCCGCGCTCGAGGAAGCCGACGGGGACTTCGCCAACCTGCCGAAGCAGCAGACTCTGTGCCCGCTGATCTACGACCCCGTCACCGCGACGGCGAGCGGCAGCTGGCACGGGCGGCCCGTCATGGCGCACCGCGAGTACCCGAACCGCTGCGCCGCGAACGCCGATTCCGGTGGCGTCTTCGGATTCTGATGTTTCGCCGGCGTTGACCGCACGCGGCGAACCGGTTTCGCCGGGCACGCATACACTCCCGCTCCGCTCGCGCAACAAACAGAATGCGTTTCCCGTGGCCAAGAAGTGAACACTCTGCCACTGCCCGGCGCCCGGCGCGGCGCGCACGATTCCGCAATGGCACCCTCGCAGATCACGCACCCGGACGGCCGGGTGGATCTCGGCGACCCGGCATCGGTGTCCGGCAGCCGGTTCTGGAACCCGGAACTGGCCCCCGTCCCGGTGGAAAAGCGCACCTGGAACACCTACAACTATTTCGCGCTCTGGATGGGGATGGCGCACAACATCCCCTCGTACGCGCTCGCGGCCTCGCTCATCGCACTCGGCATGAACTGGCTGCAGGCGCTCATCACGATCACGCTCGGCAATCTGATCGTGCTGATCCCGATGCTGCTCAACAGCCACGCCGGAACCAAGTACGGCATCCCCTTCCCCGTTTTCGCGCGCGCTTTCTACGGGGTCCGCGGCGCCAATTTCGCGGCGCTGCTGCGGGCGTTCATCGCGTGCGGCTGGTTCGGCATCCAGACCTGGGTCGGCGGTGAGGCGATCTACATCCTCGTCGGCAAACTGGCGGGCGGCGGCTGGGCGGACGCGGCCGAATTCGGCGGGCAGCCGTGGACGCTGTGGCTGTCGTTCGCGGTGTTCTGGGTCGTGCAGATGCTGATCATCTGGCGCGGGATGGAGGCCGTGCGGCGGTTCGAGAACTGGACGGCACCGCTGGTTTCGGTGGGCTTCCTCATCCTGCTCGGCTACGTGCTGGTCAAGGCGGGCGGCGTCGGCCCGATCCTGTCCGAGCCCGCGAAACTGGGCTGGGGCACGGACTTCTGGAAGGTGTTCGCGCCCTCGCTGATGGCGATGATCGCGTTCTGGTCCACCCTGTCGCTGAACATGCCGGACTTCACGCGGTTCGGCGGCAGCCAGCGCAAGCAGGTCCGCGGGCAGCTGCTCGGCCTGCCGACCACGATGACGTTCATCGCGATCATCGCGATCCTGACCACCTCGGGCGGCCAGCTGCTCTACGGCGAGGCGATCTGGGACCCGGCGCAGCTGGCGAACCACTTCTCCAGCCCCGCGCTCGTCGTGGTCGCGCTGATCGCACTGGTGCTCGCGACGATCTCGGCGAACCTGGCGGCCAACGTGGTGAGCCCGTCCTACGACTTCTCCAACGCCTTCCCCAAACGCGTCACCTTCGCGCTCGGCGGGCTGATCACCGGGGTGATCGGCGTGGTGATCATGCCGTGGAAGCTGTACTCCGATCCGAACATCTACATCTTCGCCTGGCTCGGGTTCTACGGCGGCATCCTCGGCGCCGTCGCGGGGGTGCTGGTGGCCGGGTACTGGGTGCGGCGGCGCCGCGCGCTCGATCTCGCCGGGCTGTACGAGGAAAAGGGCCGCTACTGGTTCCGCGGCGGGTGGAGCTGGCAGGCGATGGTGGCCACCGTGCTCGGTGCCGTGCTCGCCGTCGGTGGCGCCTACACGGCGCCCGGTTCGGACGGGCCGTTCCCCGCGGACGGGCTGATCCCCTTCCTCAAACCGGTCTACGACTACAGCTGGGTCGCCGGTTTCGTCGGCGGGTTCGTGTTCTATCTCGCGCTGACCCTGCCGGGCCGCGCGCCGGAATCGAAGGAGGAAACCAGTGAGCAACCTGGTCAGGGCCGCCTTGGTGCAACAGCGGTGGACGGGTGACAAGGATTCGATGATCGCCGGCGCGGTCGAGGCGATCGGCGCCGCCGCGTCGCAGGGCGCGCAGGTGGTGTGCCTGCAGGAACTGTTCTACGGCCCGTATTTCTGCCAGGTGCAGGACGCCGACTACTACTCCTACACCGAACCCATCCCGGACGGGCCGACCACGAAGCTCCTGCAGGAGGTGGCGGAGCGGCACGGGATCGTGATCGTCGCGCCGATGTACGAGGAGGAGCAGCCCGGCGTCTACTACAACACCGCCGCCGTGATCGACGCCGACGGCCGCTACCTCGGCAAGTACCGCAAGAACCACATCCCGCAGGTAAAGGGGTTCTGGGAGAAGTTCTACTTCCGGCCCGGCAACACCGGCTATCCCGTGTTCGACACCGCGGTCGGGCGGATCGGCGTGTACATCTGCTACGACCGGCACTTCCCGGAGGGCTGGCGCGCGCTCGGGCTGGCCGGGGCGAAGATCGTGTTCAACCCGTCGGCGACCAGCCGCGGGCTTTCGCAGTACCTGTGGCGACTCGAGCAGCCCGCGGCCGCGGTGGCCAACGAGTACTACGTCGGCGCGATCAACCGCGTGGGCGTGGAACCCTTGGGCGACAACGACTTCTACGGGCAGACGTACTTCGTCGACCCGCGCGGGGAGCTGGTCGGCGAGGCCGCGTCCGACGACAAGGACGAGGTCGTGGTGCGCGATCTCGACCTGGGCAAACTGGCCGAAGTCCGTGACCTGTGGGCGTTCTACCGTGACCGCAGGCCGGACTCCTACGGATCGATCGTGGAGCCGTGATGAGCACACTCATCAAGGGCGGGACGGTGCTGTCCCCCGCCGGTGGCGTGCCGGCCGATGTCCTGGTGGAGGGCGAACAGATCGCCGCGGTCACGGCGCCGGGCGTGTTCGGCACCGCCGACATCGTGTTCGACGCGACCGGGAAATACGTGCTGCCCGGCGGGATCGACGCGCATACCCACATGGAGATGCCCTTCGGTGGCACGTTCTCCTCGGACACCTTCGAGACCGGCACCACGGCGGCGGCGTGGGGCGGCACCACGACGATCATCGACTTCGCCGTGCAGGCCAAGGGCACCTCGCTGCAGTCCACTCTGGACAAGTGGCACGAGAAGGCGGACGGGAACTGCGTCATCGACTACGGGTTCCACATGATCGTCTCCGACGTGAACGACTCGACGCTCAAGGAGATGCGCACGTGCATCGACGCCGGGGTGTCCAGTTTCAAGATGTTCATGGCCTATCCCGGCGTGTTCTACTCCACCGACGGCGAGATCCTGCGCGCCATGCACCAGGCGCGGGAGACCGGCGGCACGATCATGATGCACGCGGAGAACGGCATCGCGATCGACGAGCTGGTGGCGCAGGCGATCGCGGAGGGCCGGACGGATCCGGTGGAGCACGGCTACACTCGTCCGTCCGCTTTGGAGGGTGAGGCCACTTCGCGGGCGATCACGCTGGCCCGCGTGACGGGTTCTCCGCTGTACATAGTGCATCTGTCCGCGGCGGAAGCGCTTTCCGCGGTGGCGGAGGCGAAGGACGCGGGACAGAACGTCTTCGCCGAGACGTGTCCGCAGTACCTGTATCTGTCCATAGAGGACCTGGCGAAGCCGGGCTTCGAGGGCGCGAAGTACGTCGCTTCTCCCCCGCTGCGGGAAAAGAAGCACCAGGGCGACCTGTGGCGTGGCCTGCGCACCAACGACCTGTCCGTGGTCTCCACCGACCACTGCCCGTTCTGCTTCAAGGACCAGAAGGAGCTGGGCCGCGGCGACTTCTCCAAGATCCCCAACGGGATTCCGGGTGTGGAGCACCGGATGGACCTGCTGCACCAGGGCGTGGTCGCGGGCGAGATCTCGCTGGGGCGCTGGGTGGAGACGTGCTCGGCGACCCCGGCGCGGATGTTCGGGCTGTACCCGCGCAAGGGCGTGATCGCCCCGGGTTCGGACGCGGACATCGTGATCTACGACCCGGCGGCGAAGCAGACGCTCTCCGCGGAGACGCACCACATGGCCGTGGACTACTCGGCGTACGAGGGGTTCGAGTTGTCCGGCAAGGTGGACACGGTGCTGTCGCGCGGGAAAGCCGTCGTCTCGCCGTCCGGCTTCGGCGCGAAGCCCGGCGACGGGAAGTTCCTGCCCCGCGACCTCTGCCAGTACCTCGGCTAGGGAGTGTTCAGATGTGGTTTGCGTGGCGGTGCGGGTAGGGGAACCTGAGGCGGTGCAAGGTGACGGCCCACCGTAACCGGCTCCGCCGCTCAAAAAAACTTCCTAGGGAGTTCGCCATGGATTTCGGGGTGGTGCTGCAGACGGACCCGCCGGCGCGCGAGGTGATCCGGCTGATGAAGGAGGCCGAGGACAGGGGGTTCGGCTACGGCTGGACCTTCGACTCCTGCGTGCTGTGGCAGGAACCGTTCGTCATCTACTCGCGGATCTTGGCGGCCACGTCGTCGATGACGGTGGGGCCGATGGTGACCAGCCCCGGCACCCGTGACTGGTCGGTCACCGCGTCGCTGTTCGCCACGCTCAACGACATGTTCGGCAACCGCACGGTGTGCGGGATCGGGCGCGGCGACTCGGCGCACCGGGTGGTCGGCAAGCCACCGTCCACTTTGGCCACCCTGCGCGAGTCGATGCACGTGATCAAGGAGCTGGCCGAGGGCCGCGAGGTTCTCTTGCGGGACAAGCCGGTGCGCATCCCGTGGGTCCGCAATGGACGGTTGGAGCTGTGGATGGCCGGGTATGGGCCGAAAGCGCTGAAGATGGTCGGCGAGCACGCCGACGGGTTCATCCTCCAGTGCGCCGACCCGGCCATCGCCCGCTGGACGATCGGCGCGGTGCGCGAGGCCGCGCGCGCCGCGGGGCGCGACCCGGCGGGCGTCACGATCTGCGTCGCGGCGCCCGCGTACGTCGGGGACGACCTCGCGCACCAGCGGGAACAGCTGCGCTGGTTCGGCGGGATGGTCGGCAACCATGTGGCGGATCTCGTGGCCCGGTATGGGGATTCGGGTCCGGTGCCGCACGAGCTGACCGACTACATCCGGGAACGGGAGGGCTATGACTACGCGCACCACGGCCGGGCGGGCAACCCGTCGACCGACTTCGTGCCGGACGAGATCGTGGACCGGTTCTGCCTGACCGGCCCGGCCGCGGCCCACACCGAACGCCTGCAAGAGCTCGCCGAGCTCGGCGTGCACCAGTTCGCGATCTACCTGATGCACGACGAACGCGAGCAAACCCTGGCGGCGTACGAGAAGGTGATCGGGAAACTGGCGGCCCAGTAGCGGTTACCGGCTAACGGATCCAGCGGGTCAGCGCCGCTTTCAGCCCCTCGGGATCCGCGCCCGCCCAGGCGACGTAACCGTCGGGGCGGATGAGGAACGCGGGCGCCGGAGCGTCGTCGGCCGTGGCGGGCACGATGCGGACCACGTCGCTCCACGGCTGCGCGACTTCCGCGAGCTCGACCGCACCGGTGAGGTCCAGCAGCACAGGACGGGCGTCGCGCAGCAGCTCGGCGATGCGGTGCGCGCGCCCGTCGCCGGTGGTCACGGTCAGCGGTGGCACGAACCAGCCGGCCGGCCCGGCGGGGTTCTCCTCACCCATGTCGTACCGGACGTCGGCGCCCGCCATGGTGTCCGCGATCATGCGCACATTTTCCTTGCGCCCCAACAATTCCGTGAAGACCTGACGCAACGCCGTGACCCCGGCACCGGGCGCCGTCAAGGCCGTTTCGGCCTGGGTATGCACGAGCACGCGCGCACCGACGGCCCGGCGTTCGCTCTCGTAGCTGTCCAGCAAACCGTCCGGCGCCCGGCCCTGCGCCGCCGCGGCCAGCTTCCAGCCGAGGTTGGCCACATCGCCGAGCGCCGCGTTCAGCGTCGGCCCGTGGCTGACGTGCGCGGCATCGCCCGCGAGGAACACCCGCCCGTCGCGGTAACGCTCGGCGAGCCGCGAGTTGCGGTGCGACAACCGGCGGAGTTGTGTCGGCGAGCCTTCCGGCGGCGGGGAAAGTGGCACGCGCTCCCCGAGCACGCGCTCGATGCTGTCCTCCATTTCCGCGAGCGTCATCGGCGCCGCGGGGTCCGGGCAGTCCTCCCATTCGGTGGTGAACACGTGCGGCCGCGCGGGATCGTGCGGCAGGAGGACGAAGACGCCGTTTTCCGTGCGGTGGAACGGCATGGGCAGCTTCCGGATCCGCTCACTCGGCGCGATCAGGGCCGATCTGTCGACGACTTTCTCGATGTGGCCGGGAAAACCGATCCCCGACTGCTTCCGCACCAGGCTTCCACCGCCGTCGCAGCCGACGAGATACCGCGCCGTGAAGGTCTCCTCCACGCCGTCCGCCCCGCGCGCGACGACGTCGACCTGATGCTCGTTTTGGCTGAACGAAAGGACTTCCCAGCCACGCCGGACCTCCGCGCCGAGTTCGGCGGCCCGCTCGGCGAGCACGCGTTCGAGATCGCGCTGGTTGACCTGCCGCAGGTACACCGGGTTGTCCTCGCCGAGTACGTGCAACGGCAAGGGAATCCCGGCGTAGAAGAAGCCCGGCGCGGGTTCCGGCGCCCCCTGCCCGCCGCACCGTTCGATCAGTCCGCGGTGGTCCAGCAGCCGGACGCTCTGCCCGGCCACGCCGTGCGCCTTGTCCGAGAGATCCCGCTCCGGCAGCCGTTCCAGCACCAGCGGCCGCGCGCCCGCGAGCCGCAGTTCGCAGGCGAGGAAGAGGCCGGCGGGCCCACCCCCGGCGATGATGACGTCGACCATCCGCGCTCCTCTTAAGATACGGTTCTGTATCTAGTAATAGCCCGCCGCGATAAGATACGCAAGTGAACTCCCAGGGTGCCTCCCGTCGCCGCGGCCGTGAACTGGAGGACGCGATCCTCGACGCCGCGTGGCACGTGCTGGTCGAGCGCGGATACCACGGCTTCACCTTCGAGGCGATCGCCGCCGAGGCCCGCACGAGCCGCCCGGTCCTCTACCGGCGCTGGCCGCGGCGCGAAGATCTGCTGCTGGCCACGCTCGACAGGTTCTGCTGGTCCTGGCCGGTCGAAGTGCCCGACACCGGCAGCCTCCGCGAAGACGCGATCGGCCTCCTGCGCAACGCCGACGCCGGCCGCACCCGCATGATCACCTTGATCAGCGTGCAGTTGATGGACTACTTCCGCGAAACCGGAACCAGCTTCGAGGACTTGCGCCGCACGCTTCGCCCGCCCGGCCAAGCGCACCCGTTCGACACGATCGTCGCCCGCGCCGTCGAGCGTGGGGAAATCCCTGGCGTGCCGCGTTCACACCGTGTGGTGAACCTGCCGTTCGACCTGTTCCGCCACGATGTGCTGATGACCATGCGGCCCGTGCCGGAGAAGGCCATCGTGGAGATCGTGGACGACGTGTGGCTGCCGCTGCTGCGCTTGACAGGCAAGTGAGCGCTTGCCTATGGTGGCGGCAGTGGACGCGGATTTGTTCAAGGCACTCGGCGACGCGACCCGGCGCGCCATCCTCGACGAACTGACCGAAAAGGACGGTCAGACGCTGTTCGAGATCTGCGGCAGGCTGACCATGAAGCACGGCCTCGGTTCCTCACGCCAGGCCATCTCGCAACATCTCGCGGTACTCGAACAGGCCGGGCTGGTGCACGCCCGCCGGCAGGGCCGCTACAAGTTCCACCACCTCGACACGGGCCCGTTGCGCGCGATCGTCGAGCGGTGGCCCATCGACAGGGAGGAAAACCGGTGATCCGCATCAACATCACGAGCGTGCTCGTCGACGACCAGGCGAAGGCGCTCGCCTTCTACACCGAAAAACTCGGCTTCACCAAGAAGACCGACGTGCCCGCAGGCGGGGCCCGGTGGCTCACCGTCGTCTCGCCCGCCGACCCGGACGGCGTCGAACTCCTGCTGGAGCCGGACGGCCACCCGGCGGCGGGCCCGTTCAAACAGGCGCTCGTCGGCGACGGCATCCCGTACACCCAGTTCGCCGTCGACGACGTGTACGCCGAGGTCGAGCGGCTCAAGGGGCTGGGCGTCCGGTTCACCCAGGACGCCACCGACCTCGGCCCCGTGGTCACCGCCGTCCTCGACGACACCTGCGGCAACCTGATCCAGCTCGCGACTATGAAATGAGCGACTGGTAGACGAGCGTGCGCAGGTGCTGGCGGATCGGGTAGGTGCTCGACGGCACGAGCTGGGTGAAGAACATCGCCGTCAGCTCCTCGGCCGGGTCGATCCAGAACGCCGTGCTCGCCGCCCCGCCCCAGGCGAATTCTCCTTGGCTGGCAAGGGTTTTCGCCTTCACCGGATCGCGCAGCACGGAGAAGCCGAGCCCGAACCCGTACCCGTCGAAGGGCATCTCGGCGAACAGCGGGCGCCCGTACGCCTCGAGGTCGACGTCGCCGGGCAGGTGGTTGCTCGCCATCAGCGCGACCGTGCGCGGGCTGAGCAGCCGCGTCCCGTCCAGTTCCCCGCCGTGGAGCAGGAACTGGGTGAACCGGTGGTAGTCGCCCGCGGTGGAGACGAGCCCGCCGCCGCCCGAGAAGTAGTCGGGCCGGCCCACACCGACGCGGCCGAACGGATCGTTGCGCACGGCCTTGCCGGTGGCCGGGTCCCGCACGTACAGCGCGGCGAGGTTTTCCTCCGCCGTGCCGAACGAGGTGTCGTCCATCCCGAGCGGGGTGAAGATCCGCTGCTCGAAGAACTCGTCCAGCGACTGCCCGGACACCACTTCGACGAACCGGCCGAGCACGTCGGTGGCCACCGAGTAGTTCCACTCGCTGCCGGGCTGGAACACCAACGGCAGTTCGGCCCACTTTTCCGTGCAGGCGGCCAGATCCAGGCCCGCGGGCGCGCCCCATTCGAACCCGGCGGCGCGGTACATGGCGTCCACCGGGTGCGCGTGGTGGAATCCGTAGGTGAGGCCCGCGGTGTGAGTGAGCAGGTGCCACACCCGGATCGGTTCGGTGGCCGGTTCGGTGACCGGGCTGAGCGAGGAGCCCTTTACGTAGACGCGCGGCCGGGCGAATTCGGGCAGCCAGCGGGAAATCGGGTCGGTGAGGTCGAAGGCGCCCTCCTCGTAGAGCATCATCGCGGCCACCGAGGTGACCGGTTTGCTCATCGAGAAGATCCGCCAGTGCGTGTCCGCCTCGACCGGCAGCCCGGCCTCGATGTCCCGCTGCCCGTAGGAGGAAAGGTAGGCGACCTTGCCGCGGCGGGTCACCGCCACGAGCCAGCCCGGCAGCCGGCCATCGTCCACGTACCGCGCGAAGTGCCGGTCGATCCGCGCCAGCCTGCCCGCGTCCAGCCCGGCCTCGGCGGGCTCCACCTCAGTTTTCATCGATCCGGCCCCAAACAGGCAGATGGATCGATGACGAACTCCACAGAAGACCCATGTTCGGTACCTTCACGCGGGTGACGGGGTACGTCAAGGCTTGATCGGCGTCAGGAGCCGGAAAAGGAGCGTCAGCCGGAGATTCTGGCTTCGATGCCGTCGAGGATGAGGTCGAGTCCGGTCCGGAAGGTCTGGTCCGCGTCGAGGTGGGGGCCGTCGTGGACGAACTTCGCCAGCGCGGGCAGCTCACCTTTGGCGAAGATCCGTTGCAGGTAAGGCCCGTAGGTGCGTTGCCACTGCTTGTGGTCCATCCCGGAAGCCCGCTCGGCGCGCCGTTCGGTGATCTCCCGCCGCACCGCGCCGATCACGTACGCGTGCACCGCGTCCATCGCCGGCACGGCTGTCTCAAGATCGATCCCGCCCATGCCGGCGGCCATCGCGTCCCCACTGGCCAACGTGTTCGGGCCGAGCTGGGGGCGCCCACCGAGCAGGTCGGCGAGCCATTCGTGCCGGTGCACGGTTTTCCTGGTGGTTTCGGCGAACGAGCGCAGCACCTCCCGCCAGCCCTCCCCGGCCGGCCGGATCTCGGCGTGCGCCGCGTCGACCATCAGGTCGTGCAGCTCATCCATGGACTCGATGTAGCCATACAGCCGCATCGGCCCGACACCCAGCGCCGCGGCGACCTTCCGCAGTGACACCGCGGCCAGGCCGTCCGCGTCAGCCAGCTCGATCGCCGCGCGGACGATCCGCTCCCGGCTCAGCGGGGCGGGCGTCGGTCGTTTCGGTGGCTCCGGCCGCTCCCACACCAACATGGCGTCGACAATACATCGCCTGCTTCGATACACTGCATCGTATCAATGCAGTGTATCGGAGGTAGTCATGACCATCGCGATCGTGGGAGCCGGGCCGGGTGGGCTGGCCCTGGCCAGGGTGTTGCACGTGAACGGCATCGAAACCGTGGTGTACGAACGGGAACCGTCGCGCGGCGCGCGTGATCAGGGCAGCATGCTCGACATCCACTCGGGGCAGCGCGCGCTGCGCGAAGCCGGCCTGATCGACGAGTTCTTCGCGATCGCCCGCGGCGAAGGCCAGGACATGCGGCTCCTCGAACCGGACGGCACGTTGCTGCTCCAGCAGGACACGCCCGACGACGCCCCGCTCGACCGGCCCGAGGTCGACCGCGCCGATCTGCGTGCGCTACTGCTGGATTCCCTTCCCGAGGGCACGGTGCGCTGGGGGCACGCTTTCGAATCCGCCGAAAACGGCGTGGTTCGCTTCGCCGACGGCAAAAGTGCGCGCTACGACCTGCTGGTCGGTGCCGACGGCGCGAACTCCCGGGTCCGCCCGATGCTCACCGACGCCAGACCCGAGCACCTCGGGCAGAACATCGTCGAGCTCTGCATTTCCGACGTCGACCACACGTACCCGGACCTCGCGGCGATGGTCGGGCGCGGCAACTACTGGGTGCTCGGCGACGGGAAATCCCTGGCGGCACAACGCAATGGCGACGGCCGTGTCCGCATCGGGCTCTGCTTCCAAAACACCGGCGCCGACTGGTTCGCCACCACCGCGATCCCGTTCGACGACCCGGCCGCGGCCCGGGCGCGGCTGATCGAGCTGTTCGACGGCTGGGACCCACGGTTCACGGCCCTGATCGCGGCCGCCGACGACAGGATCGTGCCCCGGCAGCTCAGCACTCTCCCGATCGGCCTGACCTGGCCGTCACAACCGGACGTCACGCTGGTCGGCGACGCCGCGCACCTGATGCCGCCGGTGGGCGAGGGCGCCAACATGGCCCTGCTCGACGGCGCCGGGCTCGCGCTCGCGCTGGCCGCGCATCCGGACGATTTTCCTTGCGCCATCAAGGAATACGAACGCGAGATGTTCGAACGCACCAGCGCCGCCGCCCGGATGTCCGCGCGCATCCAGGAACTGCTGATGGCGCCCGACGCCGGCCGCCGGATGCTCGAGTTCTTCCAGCCGGGCTGACGGCGCTACTTCGCGGAGCGCTCCGCGGCCTTCTCCTCGCGCCACTGCTCATCGCTCGCCCCGCGCCGCCAGTAGCCGGAGATGGAGAGCAGATCCTTCCGGACGCCGCGCTCGTCGAGCAGGTAACGCCGCAGCTCACGCACGAAGCCCGCTTCGCCGTGCACGAACGCCTGCACGGTGCCGTCCGGGAACTCCAGCGCCCGCACGGCTTTCACGAGGCTTTCGCCCGTCGAGCGATGCAGCCAGTGGATCTGCGCGTCGCCCTTCGTGACCAGGGGCTGCTGCTCCGACGGGTCGCCGACCTCGAGGAACACCCGCACCGGGACGCCTTCGGGCATGTGCTCCAGCGACAACGCGATCGCGGGCAGCGCGCTCTCGTCGCCGACCAGCAGATGCCAGTCCGCTTCCGCGGACGGCGCGTAGGCCCCGCCCGGGCCGTTCAGCAGCAGGTCGTCGCCCGGCTGCACGCGCTGCGCCCACGGCCCGGCGAGGCCCTCGTCGCCGTGGTGCACGAAGTCGATCGCCAGTTCGCCCGCGGCGGCGTCGTAGTAGCGCACGGTGTACGTGCGCATCCGCGGCCAGTGTTCGCGGGGCAGCTCGGCCCGGATCACGCCCATGTCGAACGGTTCCGGGTACTGCACGCCCGGCACCGGGAAGAGCACCTTCACGTAGGCATCGGTGAACTCGTTCGGCTGGAACCGGGCGAGCCCCTCGCCTCCGGCCACGACCCGGATCATGTGCGGCGTCAGCTGCTGGGTGCGCAGCACGCGCAGCTTCACCGCGGGCCGGTTCTTCCGTGCGGGCCTGTCCGCCATGTGCGACTCCTCGAACTCTCTCCCGGGCGTTTCAAGATTAGGCTACCCTAAGATGGGCGCCCGGGGCCTGTGTGAAAGCTGAGCATCACTGTTTTGCAACGAGGCGGCCCGGAAAACCGGACAATCACTCCCTCGCCCCGACGGGCGAGACCGGCGCGGGCCGGGTCGCGGCGAGGCTCGTGGCCACGCTGGTCAGCCCGACCACCGCGAACGCGCCGAGCACCACCAGCCCGAGCGCTGACCACGGCACGGCGTAGACCGTCACCCCGGTCAGCTTCCCCATCGCCGCGCCGATGCCGGTCAGGGTGCCCGCCGCGGCGACGCCGCCGAGCAGCAGGCCGATCACCGCGACGGCCCAGGATTCGATCAGCGCGGCGCCGACCACCTGCCGCCGGGTCAGCCCGGTCACCCGCGCCGCCGCGAACTCCGCCTTGCGCGCGGCCGCGGCGATCACGACGGCGTTCACCACCGCCATCAGCGCGTAGAGCCCGGCGAGTCCCATGAGGACGGTCATGATCCCCGAGTTCATCGAGTCGTGGGCGCTGGCGCGCCGCTCGATCCAGTCGTGCACCGGAAGCGCGCCGGGCAGGGCCGCGCGCAGTGTCGCCGGGTCGACGCCGGGCGCCGCCTTGACGAAGGTCTCCGCCTCCCCATCCGCGAGCGCCGCCGGAGGGACGGAATCGCGCGGCAGCAGGTAATCGGTGCCGCCGTTGACGGCCTGCGCCACCACCGCGACCACGCGGCGCTCCTGCTCCTGGTCACCGACCCGGAGCGTGATCGTGTCGCCGACCGCGTAGTCCGTCGTCGCCACCGTCATCCCGTGCAGGTCCGCGAGGCTGCCGCTGAGCGGGGCACGGGAATGCAGCTGCCGGTACGCGTCGGCATCGATGACCAAGGCGTCCGTGCCGTCGTCCTTTTCCTTGTCATGCTTGGAGATCGTGGCGACCACGGGAACGGTGACCTCCGTGGAGGCCACCGCGACACCGGGCGCGGTCGCGCCGGCGGACGGGACGACGAGGTCGGCGGTCACCGTGCGGGCCAGATCTTCCTTGTCCGCCAACGAGATCGTCGCGAGCGAACCGGACATGCCGAGCACGAGTGCCACCAGCACGAGCAGCGGCGCGGCGGTCGACGCGCTGCGACGCACCCCGTCGCGGAGGTTGGCCTGCGCCAGCCCGCCGAGCGTGCTGGGCCGCAGGACCAGTCCGAGCACCCGGCCCACCAGCGGCACGATCAGCGGGCTGAGCGCCGTGAGGCCGATGGAGGCGGTGATGGCGGCGTTGATCGACATCGGGATGGCGCCGTCCGGGCCTGCCAGCGGCGCGACGATCAGCAGCGCGGCCGTACCCGCCAGGAACAGGATCCCGAAGAACCAGCGCGAAAACGTCATCACCCTCGCGGCCGCGCCGGTGTCCCGCAGCGCCTCCAGCGGCCGCACCTTCGACGCCCGGCGAGACGCGGAAAGCACGCCCAGCAAGGCGACTCCGATGCCCACCCCGGCCGAGACGCCGAGAATCCAGTCCTGCCACCGGGGCGCGAACACGTCCGGCAGGAACCCGAGATCAGTCAGCAGCCACGACTGGACCCTCATCACGACGAGCCCGGCCGGCACGCCGATGCCCGTGCCGAGCACGCCCAGCAACAGCGCTTCCGACAGCAGCAGCCGGCGCAGCTGCCCGCGACTCCCACCGACGAGACGCAGCAGCGCGAGGTCCCGCCGCCGCTGCGAAATGGTGAAGGCGAACGTCGAGCTGACGATGAACACGGCCAGGAACGCCGCGATCCCCAGCGTCATCGCCAGCAGCACGATCGCGCCGGTGTACCCGTCGCGCAGCCGGTTCGCCGCCGCCTCGGAGAGGCCGGCGGGAATCTCGGGCACGGCGGCGGAAATCAGGATCAGCAGCGAGGACTGCACCAGCGCGACGCCGATCACCACGGTCAGGATCGCGCCGAGGAAGAGCTGCCACCGCTCGCGGAACGTGGACAGCGAAAGCCCGAACATGTCCTCAGCCCTCCAGCCCGGCCAGCCGGTCGGCCACCTCGCGGGCCGTCGCCCGGCGCATCCGGTCGACGATCCGGCCGTCCGAAAGGAAAACCACCGAATCGGCGCTCGCGGCGGCGGCCGGGTCGTGCGTGACCATCACGATCGTCTGCCCGGCCGCGTCGACCATGTGGCGCAACAACGCCAGCACCGAGCGGGCGGACTTCGAGTCCAGCGCGCCGGTCGGCTCGTCCGCGAACAGCACCGAAGGCCGGGTGACCATCGCGCGGGCGATCGCCACGCGTTGCTGCTGCCCGCCGGAAAGCTCCCGCGGCCGGTGCTTCATCCGGTCCCGCAGGCCAACGCTCCCGAGCACCGCATGGACGTCCTTTTTGGACACCCGTTGCCCGGCGAGCCGCAACGGCAGCGCGACGTTCTGCTCCGCGGTCAACGAGCCGATCAGGTTGAAACTCTGGAACACGAACCCGATCTCCTTGCGCCGCAACCTGGTCAGCGTGGCGTCCGGGGCGTCGGTGATGTCCGTGCCGGCGAGCAGGACCTGCCCGCTCGTGCAGCGTTCGAGCCCCGCCGCGCAATGCAGCAGAGTGGATTTACCCGAGCCGGAAGGACCCATCACCGCTGTCCACGACCCGGCGGGGAAGCTCAGGCTCACCCCGTCCAACGCCCGCACACGCGCTTGTTTGCCGCCGTACTCCCTGGTCACCGCACGAAGATCCACCGCGGTGGCGCGGCCGGTCTGGATCGCTGTCGTCATGGGTTCAAGCTCACCAGCCGCACGCGCGCCCCACAGCCACGCGCACCCCCGAAACCGGGGTGGGGTCAGCCCTACCCTGCCACGGGCCGCGGGGACAGCCCGCTCTGCCCAATGGCCGCCAGGAATTCGTCGAGCGCGTCGAGCCGGTGCGCGCTGACCACGGCGTCACAGTACGGCCAAGCCGCCGCCATCCCGCCCGCCAGCGGACGGTACCCCGGCCGGGCCGTACGCGGGTTCGCCCACACGATCCTGTGCGCCAGCAGGGAAAGCCGGGCCAGCTGCCGGGCGAGCTCCTCCGGCGGGCCGGTCTCCCAGCCGTCCGAGACGATCACCACCACCGCGCCCCGCGCCATCCCGCGCGCGCCGTAGTCGTCGAGGAACTCCCGCAACGCCGCGCCGATCCGGGTACCGCCCGACCAGTCCGGCGCCCGCTCCCCCGCCCGGCGCATGGCCTCCACGGGATCGACGGCCAGTGTCCGGCTCAGCCGCGTCAGCCGCGTCGCGAAGGTGAACACCTCGGCGCTCGCCCCGCCGTTCGCGCACATCAGCAACTGCAGCATCGCCCGCGCGTACGCCTCCATCGAACCCGAAATGTCGCACAGCACCACCAGTTTCCGCGGTTTCTCCCGCGGGGCCCAGCGGCGCAGCGTCACCGGTTCTCCCCCACTGCGCCGCGCCTGCCGCAGCGTCTCGCGCATGTCGACACGTCGACCTCCGGCGGCGACACGCTTGCGCCGGGACCTCCGCAACGGCGTCGCGAACCGGAAGCGCCGCATGACCTCCCGCAGCAACGCCAGCTCACCCGGCTCCAGCTCACCGAAATCGCGCGTGGCCAGCACTTCCAGCGCGCTGCCCGCCGTCGGCAGCTCACGCACGCGGCCCGTGCCCGTCCCGGACGAGGTCGACAACGCGCCCGACGCGGGTTCCCCGCGGAAAGCGGCATGGATCGCGTCGCCGAACACGCTTTCGAACACGCGGCCCAGCACCTCCACGTCGCCCGGAGCCGCGGCCAGCGTCGCCACCGCGCACCAGTACAGCTCCTCCGGCCGGCGCGGCGAGACCACGACGATCGACTCCGCGAACCGCGCCGCCCGGTCCGCGCCCACCGGAATCCCTTGTGCCCGAAGCAAAGCACAGAACCGGGCGGCGAAATCGGCGAGATCAGCCATCGCCGACCACCCGTGCCAGCCCCGCGGCCTCCACCGCCGTCCGATCCTCCTCGTACTTGAGCACGGCGCTCATCGTGTGCCGCAGCGCGGACTCGTCGAGCGACTCGGCACCCAGCACGTGCAGGGCCGCCGCCCAGTTGATCGCCTCCGCCACCCCGGGCGGTTTGTACAGCTCCAGCGCCCGGAACCGGCCCACCGAAACGGCCACCCGGTCGGCCAGCCAGTCCGCGATCCCGGGCACCCGCAGCCGGATGATCGCCGCCACCCGCTCGGTGCCCGGATGCGCGATCCACTGGTACAGGCACCGCCGCTTGAGCGCGTCGTGCAGCTCCCGCGTGCGGTTCGAGGTGAGCACGGCGATCGGCGGCAGCACCGCCCGCCGCGTGCCCAGCTCGGGGATCGTCACCGTGGCCTCGGCGAGCAGTTCGAGCAGGAACGCCTCGAACTCGTCGTCGGCGCGGTCCACCTCGTCGATCAGCAGGACCGCCGGGCGCGGGCCGGGATGCTCGATCGCCGCCAGCAACGGGCGTGCCAGCAGGTAGTCCTCACTGAACAGGTCCACTTCGGACAGTTGCTCGCCGCGCGCCTCGGCGAGGCGGATCCCGAGCAGCTGGCGGGGATAGTTCCACTCGTACAGCGCGTCGGCCAGCGAAAGCCCTTCGTAGCACTGCAACCGGATCAACGGCGTGTCCAGCGCGCGGGACAACGCCTTCGCCGCTTCGGTCTTGCCCACTCCGGGCTCGCCTTCGAGCAGGATCGGCTGCGCCATCCGCACCGCGAGGAACAACGCCGTCGCCAGCTGCTCGTCCGCCAGGTATCCCGCCGCCCCCAGGCTTTCGGCGAGCTCGGGCACGCTCTCAGTCATGGTCGGCATACCGGGCCGGATCGTCCGCGAACGCCTCCCGGCAGCCGGGCCCGCAGAAGTAGTAGCGCCTGCCCTCGTACGGCAGCTGCAGCGAATCGCCCACCACCGCCACCGTCATCCCGCACACCGGATCCGGCGCCTCCGCGGGCTCGGGCAGTTCGCGCGCCCGCGCCCGCACGCGGCAGCTCACCAGTTCCGCGTACACCGAAACCGCGATCTCCGCCGGGGTGCGGGCACCGATGTCCAGCCCCGCCGGCGTGTGCACGAGCTCCGCGCCGTCGAGCGCTTCCACCACCTTCGCCCCGCGGCGGCGGCTCGCGATGAGCCCGATGTACCCGGCCCTGGCCGTGATCGCCGCCTGCAGCACGTCCTCCTCGTCCCCGCGCCCGTGCGACGCGACGAGCACGGCGTCCGCGTCCGCCGGCACGGAGTCGGGGCCGTCGACCTCGCGCACGTCGTACCCGATGGCCCGCCCGACCGACAGCAGCGCACGAGCCACCGGCGCGGTCCCGAACACCGCCACCAGCGCGGGCGGCAGCTGTGCCTCCAGGAAGATCTCCAAGGTGCCGCCGGACAGGCAGGGGTTGCCCACCGTCACCACGCCGTCCTCCAGCACTTCCTCGTCGTCCGGGTCCGGCGTGATCCGCAGCAGCGCGGTCTCGCCGGTGCCCAGCAGCCGGATGCCCTGCGCCCGCACCGTGGACTCCGCGCAGTTGCCGCCCACGAACCCCTCCACGGTCCCGTCGGGCAGCACGAGCGCGCAGTCCCCGGGTTTGGCGCTGGTGGGCCGTTGCGCGCGCACCACCGTCGCGAGCACGAAGGGTCTTCGCCCCGCCCGCAACGCGTTCGCCTGCTCCAGCAGCTCCGGGCTGGGCATCAGGTGATCGCCAGATCTGTCCGAAGTGGACTGCCGTGCAGCGCCGACCACACCGCGGCCGGGGTGAGCGGCATGTCCGCGTGCCGCACGCCGTACGGCTTGAGCGCGTCGAGCACCGCGTTCACCACCGCGGCCGGCGAGCCCACGGTCGCGGACTCGCCGACGCCCTTGGCGCCGATCGGATGGTGCGGCGAAGGCGTCACCGTCTCGCCGAGCCGCCACGACGGGCATTCCATCGACGTGGGCAGCAGGTAGTCCATGAACGAGCCGCCGAGGTGGTTGCCGTCCTCGTCGAACGCCATCACCTGCATCAGCGCCATCCCGACCCCGTCGGCGAGCCCGCCGTGCACCTGGCCCTCGACGATCATCGGGTTGATCCGCACCCCGCAGTCGTCCACCGCGACGAAGTCCCGCACCCGCACCTGCCCGGTGCCGGCGTCCACGTCGACCACGCACACGTAGGCACCGAACGGGTAGGTCAGGTTCGGCGGGTTGTACACGCAGCTGGCGTCCAGATGGCCCTCCACGCCCTCGGGCAGTTCGAGGCTGGAATGCGCGGCCATCGCGATGTCCTGGATCGACTTGCCCGCCTCGGGATCGCCCTTGACGAACCAGCGGCCCTTCTCCCACTCGAGGTCGTCCGGGCTCACCTCGAGCATCGCCGACGCGACGATCTTCGCCCTGTCCCGCACCCGCCGCGCCACCACCGCCGTGGCCGCGCCGGACACCGGGGTCGAGCGCGAACCGTAGGTGCCGAGCCCGAACGGGGTCTGGTCGGTGTCGCCGTGCACCACGTCGATGTCGTCCGGCGAGATGCCCAGCTCCTCGGCCACGATCTGGGCGAACGTCGTTTCGTGGCCCTGCCCCTGTGTCTGGCAGGACAGCCGCAGCACCGCCTTGCCGGTCGGATGCACCCGCAGCTCCGCGCCGTCGGCCATGCCGAGGCCGAGGATGTCCATGTGCTTGCGCGGCCCGGCGCCGACCGCCTCGGTGAAGAACGAAACCCCGATGCCCAGCAGGTTTTCCCCGCCGGCCTCGCGGCGCTTCGCCTGCTCCGCGCGGAGTTCGTCGTAATGCACCAGCTCCAGTGCTTTGCGCAGCGCGCGCGGGTAGTCGCCCGAGTCGTACTCCCAGCCCGTTTTGCTCTCGTACGGGAACTGCTCGGGCCGCAGCAGGTTCTTCATCCGCAGTTCGGCGGGGTCCAGGTCGAGGTCGAAGGCCAGCACGTCCATCATCCGCTCCACCAGGTACACGGCCTCGGTGATGCGGAACGAGCACGCGTACGCGACCCCGCCGGGCGCCTTGTTCGTGTAGACGCCGGTGACCTCGCAGTGCGCGGCCTCGATGTCGTAGGAACCGGTGAACACCCCGAAGAACCCGGCCGGGAACTTCGTCGGCTGCGCGGTGCCGTTGAAGGCGCCGTGATCGGCCAGCACCTTCACCCTGATGCCCAGCAGCTTACCGTCCTTTGTGGACGCCAGCTCGCCGCGCATGTGGTAGTCGCGGGCGAACGACGTGCTCATCAGGTTCTCCGAGCGGTCCTCCACCCATTTCACCGGTTTGCCGGTGACGATCGAGCCCACCACGGCGCACACGTACCCGGGGTAGATGCCCACCTTGTTGCCGAACCCGCCGCCGATGTCCGGCGACACGACGCGGATCTTGTGCTCGGGCAGCCCGGCGACGAGCGCGTAAATCGTGCGGTGCGCGTGCGGCGCCTGCGTTGTCGTGTACACGGTGAGCTTGCCGGTCACCGGGTCCATGTCCGCGACCGCGCCGCAGGTCTCCATCGGCGCGGGATGCACTCGCGGATACAGCATGTCCTGCACCGCCACCACGTCGGCGCGCGCGAACACGTCGTCGGTGGCCTGCTTGTCGCCCGTCTCCCAGTCGAAGATGTGGTTGTCCGTACGGCCTTCCACGTCATCGCGGATGACCGGGGCATCGGGCTCCAGCGCGCGGCGGGCGTCGACCACCGGCGGCAGCGCCTCGTAGTCCACGTCGATCAGTTCCAGCGCGTCACGGGCGGAGTACCGGTCCTCGGCGACGACGAACGCGACTTCCTGGCCCTGGAACCGGACCTTGTCCGTGGCCAGCACGGCCTGCACGTCGTGCGAGAGCGTGGGCATCCAGGCCAGGTCGAGGCCCGCCAGCGTCTCGCCGGTGATCACCGCGCGCACCTTCGGATGCGCCTCGGCCGCGCTCGTGTCCACCGAAACGATCCGGGCGTGCGCGAACGGGCTGCGCAGCACCGCGCCGTGCAACATGCCCGGCAGCGCGATGTCGTCAACGTAGTTGCCGCGCCCGCGGAGGAACCGGGCGTCCTCCTTGCGGTGCATCGAGCCGTAGCCCATCGGCGTGGTCGTCATGCCTGCACCTCTTCCGCCGCTTCGGGTTCTTCGGCACCCGCTTCCCGCTCGGCCGCCCAGCGGATCGAGCGGACGATGTTCTCGTAGCCGGTGCACCGGCACAGCTGCCCGGAGATCGCCTCGCGAATGTCCTCTTCGGACGGACGAGGGTTGGTGTCGATCAGCCAGCGGGCGGTCATCATCATCCCCGGCGTGCAGAACCCGCACTGCAGCCCGTGGCAGGCGGCGAACCCCTCCTGCACGGTGTCCAGGCCGACGCCGTTGGCCAGCCCCTCGACCGTGCGCACCCGGCGCCCGTCGGCCATCACGGCCAGCACCGTGCACGATTTGACCGGCACCTCGTCCAGCCACACCACGCAGGTGCCGCAGTTGGAGGTGTCGCAGCCCCAGTGCGTCCCGGTCAGGCCGAGCTCGTCGCGAAGGAAATGCACCAGCAGCAGCCGGGGTTCCACGTCGCGGGTGCAGGCCGTGCCGTTGACGGTCACGCTGATCTCCATGTCAACCCTCCGTTGTCCAGCGGGCCCGCGCCGACCGCAGCGCGCGTTCGGTGAGCGTGGCGGCGAGGTGGCGTTTGTAGGCGACCGGGCCGCGCTGGTCCGGCACCGGATCGCAGTGCTCGGCGGCGATCCGCCCGGCCTGGGCGAACCGTTCGTCCGTGGCCGGGCCGCCGACGAGGAACCGCTCGGCCTCCGGGGCGTGGAAGTTCTTCGCCCCCACGGCGGTGAGCCCGATCCCGGCCTCGGCGACGTCTTCGCCGTCCAAGCGCAGCTCCGCGCCCGCCGCGGCGACGGCCCAGTCGCCCGCGCGGCGCTCGACCTTCTGATACGCCGAGGCCGACGAACGGATGGGCACCCGGATCTGCACGAGCAGTTCCCCTTCGCCCACAACGGTTTCATACGGCCCGACGAAGAACTCCCGCACCGGCACGACGCGCTGTCCGTCACTGCCCTGGATCACGACTTCCGCGCGCACGGCAGCGAAAGCGGCGGACAGGTCCTCGGAAGGGTCGGCCTGGCACAGGGATCCGCCGACCGTGCCCCGGTTGCGGACGATCGGGTCGGCGATCACCCGCTCGGCGTCGTGGAAGATCGGGAAGTGCTCCCCGGCGAGCGCGGAGCCGAGCAGATCGGCGTGCCGCACCATCGCCCCGACGCACAGCGCGCCGTCCTCGACGCTGATCCGGGACAGCTCGGTGAGCTCGTTGATGTCGATCAGCGCCTGCGGCTGGGCGAGGCGCAGTTTCATCATCGGGATCAGGCTGTGCCCGCCGGCCACCACCCGGCCTTCGGGCCCGTACTTGCCGAGCAGGCTGAGCGCGTGCGGCACGCTGCTCGCCTTTTCGTACTGGAACTGCGCGGGTACCTGCATATGCGTGAGCCTGGCCCCCGTCCGGCGCGCTGACAACGGCTGAATAATGCTTCCCTTAAGGGGGCTGTTCACCGGGGCCGTGAACCCTAGAATCGTTTTCGTGACCCTTGGTCAGCTGAGTGCCTTCGTGCTCGTCGCAAGGCTCGGTTCGGTGACCGGCGCGGCGCGGGCGCTGGGGGTGAGCGAACCCGCGGTTTCCCAGGCGCTCGCGGCATTGCGCCAGCACCACGGGGACAAGCTCATCGTGCGCACCGCCGGCGGGATGACGTTGACTCCCGGCGGCAGCAGGCTGCTGCCGATCGCTTCGCAGATGGTCGCGCTCGGCGCGGACGCCGACGCCGCCGTCCGTGAAGCGAACGGAATGGCGGAACGGTTGCAGGTGGCGGTAACCAGCACGCTGGCGGAATTCGTGGCAAATCCCTTACTGGAGGCTTTCATCGCGAAATCCGGACCACCGATCGACGCCGCCTCGGGATTGGCCCGAACGGCGGAAATGGCGGTACTGCTGAACAACCGGCTCGCCGACGCGGCGTTCGGCCCGCGGCTCGACGGCGGGCTGGACAGCACCCCGGTGTTCCGGTGCGCGCTGATCGCCGTGGCGGCGCCGGGTTTCCGTGCCCGCGGCAACCCGGCGAAGTGGCCGTGGCTGGTGGACCCGACCGGCGCGGACCCGGACAGCGAGACGGCGAAGGTGTTGCGGGGACTGGGAATTCCGGAGGAAAGCATCCAGGTGTACCCGAACCAGACCGCGGCCTGGTCGGCCGCGGCGAGCGGGCACGGGGTCTCGATGGCGTTCGAGCACCTGGCCGCGCCGCAGCTGCGGCGGCGCGATCTCGTGGTGGTGTCGACCCCGGCCACGCCCGTCACGGTGTGCTGGCACTTGACGACGCTGCCGCAGGGCCGGATCTCGCCCGCGGCCGCCTCGCTGCGGCATTTCGTGAGCACCCCGGCGGCGATGCAGGTGATGCGCTCCCCCGGCGCCGGCGTGCCACCATCCCGCTTCCGCCCCCCGGTCTACGTGACGATCTGGAGCTGACGCACGCTTTTGCCGCTCGCGCTGGCGAGTTGGCCGCTCCCGCTGGCGTGTTTGCCGCTCGCGCTGGCGAGTTGGCCGCTCCCGCTGGCGTGTTTGCCGCCCCCGCTGGCGAGTTGGCCGCTCCCGCTGGCGTGTTGGCCACGCGCGCTGGCGTGTTTGCCGCCCCCGCTGGCGAGTTGGCCGCTCGCGCTGGCGTGTTTGCGCCGCCCGTCGGCGTGCTGGCCGCCCGCGCTGGCGAGTTGGCCGCCCCCGCTGGCGAGTTGGCCGCCCCGTTGGCGTGCTGGCCTCCCCCTGGCGAGTTGGCCGCCCCGGTCGGCGAGTTGGCCGCCCCCGCTGGCGAGTTGGCCGCTCGCGCTGGCGTGTTTGCGCCGCCCGTCGGCGTGCTGGCCGCTCGCGCTCGCGAATTGGCCGCCCCCGTCGGCGAGTCGGCCACGCCGCCTCGCCCGCGCGTGGCCAACCGCCCCAACC
>NZ_VMNW02000099.1 GCF_007713735.2 Amycolatopsis acidicola
ACCCCAGCGGTACCAACCACTCGATCACCCACCCCAGCAACCCCCGAACTTGTCCACACCACCCCACTTGTCCACAGGCACCCCATTTCCCCCTGGCCCGCCACCCATCACCCCGGCAGACTGGCCACCATGAACGAAATCACCAAACGCAATCGCCGAGCGGCGAACAATCAGATCCGTGCGGCGTTCCAGCAAGTCAGGCAACATGGCTTGGCGAGGCGGCACGTGCAAAAGCTGCGCCACCTCGCCCAAAGAAGCCCTGTGCCGATATCCCCGTCAGAAAGCGAAGGACCCCGCGCCGGCCCAGTCGAGCGCGAACGATGGCGCCACGCCGAGCAGCAGCGTGATCAGCACCCCGAGCGTGATCGCGGTCGTGGTGAACGCACCTGGCACGGTCACGGTCGGCCCGTCGGGCGCCGGCTGCGAGAAGTACATCAGCACAACCACACGCAGGTAGAAGAACGCCGCCACAGCGCTGAACACCAGCGCGATCACCACGAGCGGCGCCATTCCGTCGCGCAACGCGGCGGAGAACACCACGAACTTCCCGACGAAACCGCTCGTCAGCGGAATGCCCGCGAGCGCGAGCAAAAGGAAGGTGAACACCCCCGCCAGCACCGGAGACCGTTTGGCCAACCCGGCCCAGGCCGAGAGATGCGTGGCCTCACCGGAGGAATCGCGCACGAGCGTGACAACCCCGAAGGCCGCCAGCGTGGTGAACCCGTAGGCCAGCAGGTAAAACAGCGTGCCCGAGAGCCCCTGGTCCGTCATCGCGATGGTGCCTACGAGCAGGAAGCCGGCGTGCGCGATCGAGGAGTAGGCGATCATCCGCTTCACGTCGGTCTGCGTCAGCCCGAGTACGGCACCGATCACCATCGAGACGATGGCCACGGCCCAGAGCACGCCGCGCCATTCCCAGCTCGTCGATTCGAACCCGACGGTCAGCACCCGCAGGATTCCGCCGAAAGCGGCCACCTTCGTGCAGGCCGCCATGAAGGCGGTCACCGGCGTCGGCGCGCCCTGGTACACGTCCGGGGTCCAGGTGTGGAACGGCCCGACGGAGCCCTTGAACAGCAGCCCGACCATCAGCAGGCCCATCCCGATGAACAGCAACGCGTCCGAGCGGTCCGAGCCCGCGGCGGCGTGCGCGATGTCGGCCAGCTTCACCGAGTTCGCGTAGCCGTAGAGCAGCGCCACCCCGTAAAGGAAGAAGGCGGAAGAGAAAGCACCGAGCAGGAAGTACTTCACGGCCGATTCCTGCGAAAGCAGGCGGCGGCGTCGCGCGAGCCCGCACATCAGGTAGAGCGGCAGGCTCAGCACTTCCAGCGCGATGAACATGGTCAGCAGGTCGTTGGCCGCGCAGAAGGTCATCATGCCGCCGAGCGCGAACAGCGTCAGCGGGAAGACCTCGGTCTGCATCCCGGTGGACCCCACCTGCGCCCGGTCCTGGAACGTGCCGGGCCTGATGGATGCCTGCGCGACGAAGGCGCCTCCCGGCTCCACGGATCGGTCCGCGATCAGCAGCACCGCGCCGAGGGCGAGCGCGAGCAGCGTGCCCCAGAGGAACAGCGCGGGTTTGTCCACGGAGATCGCCCCGAGGAACGTGGTCACCCCGGCCTTCGGCGACTTGGTCACGTAGACCACGAGCGAGATTCCGGCGGCCACCACGGCCAGCAGGCTCAGCACGACCTGCGCGGGCCACCGCATGTGCTTGGGCAGGAAAGCCTCGAACAGCACGCTGAGGCAACCCGCGCCGAGCACGATCAGCACCGGCAGTACGGCCGCGTACTCGATCTGCGGCGTCGCGATCAGCCCTTGCCCTTGCTGGGCCACAACCTGGATCACTTCGCCTGTCCTCCCTGGATGGCCGAAAGGGTGGCGTCCACGGACGGTCCCACCGTGTCCAGCACGGGTTTCGGATAGAACCCGAGTCCGATGATCAGCACGACCATCGGGACCAGGATCGCCAGCTCCTTACCGCCGAGATCCTTGATGGTCTTGCGCGCGCCGAGCTCCGGCGCGATGGCCGTGCCCGGTCCTCCCCCGGCGCCGACCAACGCGTTGCCGCGCACGGGCCCGGTCATGAGCCGCTGGTACAGCCAGAGCACGTAGGCGGCGGCCAGCACCATGCCCAAGGTCGCCAGCGTCGCGTACACCGGCTCGGTGTCAAAGGAGCCCAGCAGCACAAGGAATTCACTCACGAAGGAGTTGGTCCCCGGCAAGGACAAAGTGGACAGTCCCGCGACGAGCAGCATCCCGCCCAGCAGAGGAGTCACCTTGTACATCCCGCCGTAGTCGGAGATCCGCGTGGAACCGCCGCGCGCGATCACCAGCCCCAGCATCACGATCAGCATCCCGGTCGCGAGGCTGTGGTTGAGCATGTACGTCACCGAGCCGACGGTCGACTGCTGGGTGAAAGCGAAGATGCCCAGCGCGATGAAGCCGAAGTGCGCGATGGACACGTAGGCGACGAAGCGCTTCATGTCCTGCTGCCCGGCGGCGAGGATCGAGCCGTAGAGCACGCCGATCACGGCGAGCACGAGCACCAGCGGCGCGAGTTTCTTGCTGGCTTCGGGGAACATCGGCAGGCAGTAGCGCAGGAACCCGAAGGTGCCCACCTTGTCCAGCACACCGACGATCAGCACCGCCACGCCGATCGGCGCCTCACTGGCCGCGTCCGGCAGCCAGGTGTGGAACGGCACCAGCGGGGCCTTGATGGCGAAAGCGAGGAAGAAACCGAGGAACAGCCAGATCTGGGTGCTGGTGGGCGCGTCCCGCACCACCGTCACGAGGGTGGCCCAGTCGAACGTGCCGTTGCCCAGCTTGTCCGCGGCGAGCGAGTACGCGCCGATCGCCGAGGCCAGCATGATCAGCCCGCCGAGGAAGGAGTACAGGAAGAACTTGACCGCCGCGTACTGCCGGTTCGCGCCGCCATAGCCGCCGATGAGGAAGTACATCGGGATCAGCATGATCTCGAACAGCACGTAGAACAGGAACACGTCGGTCGCGGCGAACACCGCGATGGTCAGCGCCTGCTGCACGAGGATCAGCGCGAGGTACCCGCCGGCGCTGCGGCCTTCCGGCAGCTTGTCGGCGGTGCCCAGCGCACCGATCACGATGGGCACCAGGAAGGTGATCACCGCGATCATGATCAGCGCGATGCCGTCCACCCCGAAGGACAGGTGCACGCCGAAGCTCGGGATCCAGTCCATCGTCGTGGTCTGCTGCAGGCGTGCGCCGCTCGGGTGGTAGCTCGCCCAGGTCGGGATGATCAGCAGGAACTCGAGGATCGAGAAGGCGAGCGCGACGGTCATCGCCGTGCGGTCGTTCTTCCGCAGTCCACAAAGGACCAGTGCGCCGACCAGCGGCAGCAGGATGAGGGCCAGTACCCAGGTCATGAGAACCTCACCAACAACAGGGCCGCGACCAGTACGAACGAACCGGCCAGCATCGAAAGCGCGTACGAACGGACGAAACCTGTCTGCAGCCTGCGTAGTCGCCCGGATCCGCCGCCCAGTGCGGCGGCGAGGCCGTTGACGGCACCGTCGACGCCGCGGCTGTCCAGGTAGACCGAGAACCGGGTCAGCCACATACCCGGGGTGGCCACCAGCGTCTCGTTGAGTGCGTTGCCGTAGAGGTCCTTGCGGGCCGCGCGCACCACGGGCGAGACGTTCTGCGGCCGCTCCACCGGCGTGTCCCGGCGGCCGACCACGAGCCACGCGACGAGCACACCCAATGCGGAAAGGAGGATGGTCAGCCACGGGATCAACCCGCTCGGCAGCACGCTGTGCTCCGACTCGGCGAGCTCACCCAGCGACGGGGTGAGCCAGTCGGAAAGCCTGTCGCCGAGCGCGAAGAACGCGCCGGCGCCGACGGAGCCGATCGCCAGGATGATCATCGGCACGGTCATCGTGGACGACGACTCGTGCGGGTGGAAGTCCCGGCCGTCGGTGGACTTGATGTCCTTCCAGCGTTCCTTGCCGAAGAAGGTCATCAGCACCAGGCGCGTCATGTAGAACGCGGTCAGCGCCGCGCCCAGCATCGCGGCGAGCCCGAACACCCAGCCGCGCCAGCCTTCCTGGCCGAACGCGGCCTCGATGATGGCGTCCTTGGAGAAGTAGCCCGACAGGAAGGGGAAACCGATGAGCGCGAGGTAACCGAGCCCGAACGTGACGAACGTGATCGGCATCCGCTTGTACAGCCCGCCGAACTTGCGCATGTCCACTTCGTCGTTCATGGCGTGCATCACCGAACCGGCACCGAGGAAGAGCCCGGCCTTGAAGAAGCCGTGCGTCAGCAGGTGCATGATGCCCAGCGCGTAGCCGAACGGCCCGAGCCCGACGGCCAGCATCATGTAGCCGATCTGACTCACCGTCGAATAGGCGAGCACCTTCTTGATGTCGTCGTAGGCGCAGCCGATGACGCATCCGATCAGCAGCGTCACGGCGCCGACCAGGGTGACGATGAGCCTGCCGCTCTCGGTCTCGTTGAAGATCGGGTTCGACCGGGCCACCAGGTACACCCCGGCCGTCACCATCGTCGCGGCGTGGATCAGGGCCGACACCGGCGTCGGGCCTTCCATCGCGTCGGGAAGCCAGGCCTGCAACGGGAACTGGCCGGACTTACCGCAGGCGCCGAGCAGCAGCAGGATGGCGATGGCGGTGATCACCCCGGCCGGTGCGTGCCCGATGTTCGCGAACACCCCGGCGTAGCTGGCCGTGCCGAGGTACTTGAACATCAGGAAGATCGCGAGCGCCAGGCCGACGTCGCCGACCCGGTTCATCAGGAAGGCCTTCTTCGCCGCCGTGGCGGCCGACGGCCGGTCGGTGTACCAGCCGATGAGCAGGTACGACGCGAGGCCGACGCCCTCCCACCCGAGGTAGAGGGTGATGAAGTTGTTGCCCAGCACCAGAACCAGCATGGAGGCCACGAACAGGTTCAGGTACCCGAAGAAGCGGCGCCGGTTGGCGTCCTCGGCCATGTAGCCGACCGAGTAGATGTGGATCAGCGAGCCGACCCCGGTGATCAGCAGGACGAACACCAGGGACAGCGCGTCGATCCGGAACCCGAAGTCCACCGAGAGGTTCCCGACCGGGAACCACGAGTAGAGCTTCGTGTCGGTGGGCTTGCCGTCGCTGCCGAAGAACAACACCAAGCCGTAGACGAAGGAGGCGATGACGGTCGCGCAGCCCAGCAGATGGCCCCAAGCGTCGGTGCGCTTCCCGCCTGCCAGCAGGATCAGCGCGCCCAGTGCCGGGAACGCGACCAGCAGCCACGATGATGCGATCACTTAGATCCTTTCTGCGGCGCGCAGCGCCTCCGCCCCGGGGGTGGAGGCAGGCCGGCGGTGGAGCCTTTCAGTACTTGAGCAGGTTGGTGTCGTCGACCGAGGCCGAACGGCGGGTCTTGAAGATCGCCATGATGATCGCCAGCCCGACCACGACCTCCGCGGCGGCGACGACCATCACGAAGAAGGCCATCACCTGGCCGTCGAGCGAGCCGTTGATGCGGGCGAACGTGACCAGGGACAGGTTGACCGCGTTGAGCATGAGCTCGATGCACATGAACACGACGATCGCGTTGCGCCGCACCAGTACGCCGACCGCGCCGATCGAGAACAGGAGGGCAGAGAGCAACAGGTAGTAGGTCGGGGTCATTCCGTCGGTCCCTTCAGCGCGTGCGCGTCCGGATGGGGTTCGTTGCCCTCGACGGCCTTCCGTTCGGCCTCGAGCTTGGCCGTCGGCGTGGACTCGATGATCGCGGAGAGCGATTCCTCCGCCACCGTGCCGTCGGGCAGCAGCGCCGGGGTCATCACCGAATGGGAGGTCGCGAAGACACCGGGGCCGGGCTTGGGCGAGATGCGCTCGTACTCGCCGCGGAACCGGGCCTCGACGAGCTCCTTCTGCGAACGGCGGCCGCGCTTTTCGTTGAACGCCAGCACCATCGCGCCCAGCGCCGCGGTGATCAGCAACGCCGAGGTGAGCTCGAACGAGAACAGGTAGTCGGTGAAGATCAGCTTGCCGAGCCCGCCGGCGCCGCCGTTGGGCGGGGTGGCCGGTGGGACGTTGTTGAGCGCCCGGACCAGCGCGGTGGCGATCAGCCCGGCGATGCCGATGCCGAGGACGCCCGCCCAAAGCCGTTGTCCCCGCAGGACTTCGACCACCGAATCGGAGCTTTCGCGCCCGACCAGCATCAGCACGAACAGGAACAGCATCATGATCGCGCCGGTGTAGACGATGATCTGGGTGAAGCCGAGGAACGGGGCCTGCTGCACCATGTACAGCACGCCGAGGGAGAACATCGTCATCGCCAGGAACAGCGCCGAATGCACCGCGCTGCGGGCGAAGATCAGGCCGAGCGCGCCGAGTAGCGCGACCGGTCCGAGGATCCAGAACGCGACGGCCTCCCCGACCGACGTGCTCTGGTCCACCGCCTGCGCGAGGACGAGAGTGCTCGTTGCGCCGATCATGCGACCACCTCCACAGTGGACACTGCCGCGGGCGATACCGACCCCACGCCAGCGCCGCAAACCACGCCGACGCCAGTCAGACGCGCCGCACCAACGCCAAGCGCGCCAGCACGAGCGCCCGTCATACGGGATGCGCCAGCCTCAGCCACACGAAGCGCGCGACCGCCAGCCGCACCAGCACCAGCGGCACGAGCCGCGCCACCGGCCGCACGTGTCACGTGAACGCCAGCCGCGTGATCGGCTGCGCGTGCCGCGCGAACTCCAGCCGCGCCAACGGCCTCCATGCGAACCACGCCAGCGCCAGCTGCATCTGCGCCAACCCCGCTCACTCGAACCGCGCCAACGCCACCTGCGCGAGCGCCGGTCACGCGAACACCAGCCGCACGAACGCGAGCCGCGCGTGGGCCCGGGGCGGTCGGGGCGGCCACAGCAACAGAGCCCACCGCAACAGAGCCCCCGGCAGCAGAGCCCACCGCAACAGAGCCCACCGCACCGGAGCCCGCAGTGCCGGAACCCACAGAGCCAGAGCCGGTCATGAGATCACCTGCTCGTGTGTGGTCTCGACCGTCTCCCCGGCCGGGACGCCGCGGCCGCGGGCGAGTTCGGGGCCGTTGACGTAGTAGTCCTGCTCATCTTCGCCGAGGCGCATCGGGTGGGGCGGCTGCTCCATGCCGGGCAGCAACGGCGCGAGCAGGTCTTCCTTGGTGTAGATGAGCCGCTGCCGGTCGTCGTCGGCGATTTCGTAGAAGTTGATCATCGTGAGGGAGCGGGTGGGGCAGGCCTCGATGCACAGGCCGCAGCCGATGCAGCGCAGGTAGTTGATCTGGTAGTCCGCGCCATAACGCTCGCCGGGCGAGTACCGCGCCTCTTCGGTGTTGTTGCCACCTTCGACGAAGATCGCGTCCGCCGGGCAGGCCCACGCGCACAACTCACACCCGACGCACTTTTCCAGCCCGTCCGGATGCCGGTTCAGCTGGTGCCGCCCGTGATACCGCGGCGCGGCCGGGGCACCGGCCTCCGGGTACTCCTCCGTGGCCACCTTCTTGAACATCATCGAGAAGGTGACCCCGAAACCCTTGAGAGGATCAAACATTCCCATCGGAACTCCCAACCTGGGCGGGTTCACCGGAAGCCTTCACCCGGCGCTGGCTCTTCCTCTTCACGGCGTTGCGATCCGGCACCTGCGGCACCTGCAAATTCGCCGGGGGCAACGGATAACCGCCGCCGGTGATCGGGACGCCCTCGTCCTCCGGCGGCCGCCGGTCCGGCAGCAGCAACGCCAGCGCCACCACGATCACCACCACGATCGCGCCACCGATCAGCCACTGCGCCGTCGACACGCCACCACTGGTCTTCAGCGCGCGGATCGCCGTCACGATCACGATCCACACCAGGTTCGCCGGCACCAGCACCTTCCAGCCCAGCTTCATGAACTGGTCGTACCGGAACCGCGGCAGCGTGCCGCGCAGCCAGATGAACCCGAACAACAACGCGAACAGCTTGACGCCGAACCAGATGATCGGCAGCCAGCCCTTGTTCAGCGGCGAGTCCAGCCCCACGAACGGGAACATCCAGCCACCGAGGAACAACGTCGTGCAGAACGCCGAGACGATCACCATGTTCACGTACTCGGCGAGGAAGAACATCGCGAACTTCATCGACGAGTACTCGGTGTGGAACCCGCCCACCAACTCCGACTCCGCCTCCGGCAGGTCGAACGGCGCGCGGTTGGTCTCACCGACCATAGAGACCAGATAAATCAGGAAACTGGGCAGCAGCAGGTAGAAGTACCAGCCGCTGGACTGCGCCTGCACGATGTCGCCGGTCGACAACGACTTCGCGTAGAGCACCACCGCGACGATCGACAGGCCCATCGCGATCTCGTACGAGATCACCTGCGCCGCGGACCGGAGCCCGCCCAGCAGCGGGTACGGCGAGCCTGAGGACCAGCCGGCGAGCACGATCCCGTACACCCCGACCGACGAGCAGGCGAGGATCACCAGCACACCGACCGGCAGATCCACCAGCTGCAGCACGGTCTGCTCACCGAAGATCGAGACCTGCGGCCCGAACGGGATCGCCGCCAGCGCGATCAGCGACGGCACCACCCCGATCACCGGCGCGAGGAAGTACACCTTGCGGTCGGCGGTGTCCGGGATGATCTGCTCTTTGAACGGGAGCTTCAGCGCGTCCGCCAGCGACTGCAGGTACCCACCGGGGCCGACCCGGTTGGGCCCCGGCCGGTTCTGCATCCGGCCGACGGCCTTGCGCTCCCACACGATCAGGAAGATCGTCAGGATCGGCCCGATCAGCAGGATGACCACGGCCTTGAGCAGGATCAGCCACCAGGGATCATCGGCCAGCAGCTCGGCACGGGTCAGCTGTTCCGGCGCCTGCGCCAGCAGTCCCATCACTGCGCACCTCCGCGGATCGACACCACAGATCCATGTCCGGCACCGAGCGTGGCCCGCACGGTGGAACCCTCGGAATTCGTGGGCAGCCAGACCACGCCCTCGGGCAGGTCGGCCACCTCGACCGGAAGCGTGATCTCACCGTGCGCGGTGGAAACCGTCACGGTCTCGCCCAGCCGCCTCGCCGCTTCCGCCGAAACCCGCGCGACCACCCTGCGGGCCGTGCCCGCCAGGTGCGGCTCCTCGACCTGCAGGGAGCCCTTGTCCAGCAGCTGCCGCCAGGTGGCCAGCCGGGCTTCGCCCTCGGCCAGCGGTTTCGCGGCCACCTTGGTGGCCGGCGCGGTGAACCCGCGCGGCGCGACAGAACCGAGCCGGGCGAAGTCCCCGTACGCCGCGGCCGAAGTCTGCGTGAACAGGTCCGCGTCCATCTCGACGGCGAGGGTGTCCAGCACCCGGCAGTCCGGCAGCGCCCCGGTGTTCTCGAGCGTGATGTCGAACTCCCGGCGGCGGCCTTCCCAGTTCAGGTAGCTGCCCGCCTTCTCGACGTCCGGGGCGATCGGCAGGATCACGTCCGCACGCTCGGTGACCTCGCTCGGCCGCAGCTCCAGGCTCACCACGAAGTCCGCCGACTCCAGCGCCCGCCGCGCGAGATCCGGGTCCGGCAGGTCGTTCGGGTCGACCCCGCCGACCACGAGGCCGCTCAGCGAACCGTCCGCGGCCGCCGCCAGCATCCCGCTGGTGTCCCGGCCCGGCTTCTCGGAAATCGTTACGCCCCAAGCAGCTCCGACCTCGCCGCGGTCGTCCGCGCTGGACACCGCCCGGCCGCCGGGCAGCAGCGTCGGCGCCGCGCCCGCCTCGAGCGCTCCGCGGTCACCGGCCCGGCGAGGGATCCACGCCACCTTCGCGCCGGTTCGCGCCGAAAGCTTGTCGACGGCCGCGAACAGGCCCGGCACCTCGGCCGCCCGCTCGCCGACCAGGATCACCGCGCCGTCTTCGCCCAGTGCGGAGTGCAGGTCCGGCGCGTGGTCCCCGAGCGCGTCGAGCGCGGCGGGCTCGGTGCCCGGCGTGCACGCGAGGAGCTCGCCCGAGGTCTTGCGCACCGAGGAAGTGGTCCACTGTCCCAAGTGGACGATCTTGGTGCCGTGCTTCCGCGCCGCCTTGCGCAGGCGCAGGAAGACGATCGGCGCCTCCTCCTCCGGCTCGAAGGCCACGGTCAGCACCGTCGGCGCCTTCTCCAGCGCTGCGAACGTCACGCCGTTCTCCGGCCCGGTGCCGACGACGCGCCCGGCGAGGAAAGCCAGCTCCTCGTCCGAATGCGGCCGCGACCGGAAGTCGATGTCGTTGGTGCGCAAGGCAACCCGCGCGAACTTCGCGTACGCGTACGCGTCCTCCAGCGTGAGCCGCCCGCCTGCGAGCACCCCGACGCCGTGCGAGTCACGCGCCCGCGTCAAGCCCTCAGCCGCCGCGCGCAGCGCCTCCGTCCACGAGGCTTCTTCCAGCGCACCCGAAGAGTTCCGCACCATCGGGCGCCGGATCCTGTCCTCGGCCGCCGCGTACCGGAACGCGAAGCGGCCCTTGTCGCAGAGCCACTCCTCGTTGACCTCGGGGTCGTTGCCCGCGAGCTTGCGCATCACCTTGCCGCGCCGGAAATCCGTGCGCTCCGCGCAGCCCGACGAGCAGTGCTCGCACACGCTCGGCGAGGACACCAGGTCGAACGGCCGCGACCGGAACCGGTACTGGGCCGAGGTCAGCGCGCCCACCGGGCAGATCTGGATCGTGTTGCCGGAGAAGTACGACTGGAACGGTTCGCCCGAGGTGGTCCTGGACGCCAGGTCCAGCACGTCCGCCGTCTCCGACGTGCCGATCTGCTGGTGCGCGCCGCGCTCGAGCAGATCGATGAACGGGTCACCGGCGATCTGCGCGGAGAACCGGGTGCAGCGCTGGCACAGCACGCACCGCTCGCGGTCCAGCAGCACCTGCGCCGAGATCGGCAGCGGCTTCGGGAAGGTCCGCTTCTTGTCGACGAACCGCGACTCCGCCCTGCCATGCGCCATCGCCTGGTTCTGCAGTGGGCATTCGCCGCCCTTGTCGCAGATCGGGCAGTCCAGCGGGTGGTTGATCAGCAGCAGCTCCATCACGCCCTGCTGCGCCTTGTCCGCCACCGCCGACGTCAGCTGCGTCTTGACGACCATCCCGTCGGCGACCGTCATGGTGCAGGAGGCCTGCGGTTTCGGCATCGGCCGCCCGCCCATCTCCACCTCGACGAGGCACTGGCGGCAGGCGCCCGCCGGGTCGAGCAGCGGGTGGTCGCAGAACCGCGGGATCACCGTGCCGAGCCGTTCGGCGGTGCGGATCAGCAGCTCACCCTTGGGCGCGATGACCTCTTCGCCGTCGATCGTGAGCTTGACGTGCCCCTCCGGGACCGGGGTCTCCGTCTTCGGCTCTTCTGGCGCCATCGTCATGCCTGTGCTCCCACCAACTCGCGCTTGTTGCTCTCGCACAGGGCGAGGAACTCGTCGCGGAAGTACTTGATGCCACTGGTGATCGGGCTGACCGCGCCGTCGCCGAGCGCGCAGAACGAGCGGCCGAGGATGTTGTCGCAGACGTCGAGCAGGGTGTCGATGTCGGACTCCGTGCCGCGCCCGTCGACCATCCGCTCCAGGATCTGCGCCAGCCAGTACGTGCCCTCACGGCACGGCGTGCACTTGCCGCACGACTCGTGCTCGTAGAACTGGGTCCACTTCATCACGGCCCACGGCACGGACACCGTCTCGTTGAACACCTGCACCGCCGTGGTGCCCAGCATCGAACCGGCCTCGGCCGCGCCCTCGAAGTCGAGCGGGATGTCCAGGTGCTCGGCGGTGAACATCGGCGTGGACGAACCGCCAGGGGTCCAGAACTTCAGCGGGATGCCGTCCTTCATGCCGCCGCACAGTTCGAGCAGCTCGCGCAGCGTGGTGCCGAGCGGGGCCTCGTACTGGCCGGGCATCTCGACGTGCCCGGAGATCGAGTAGATCTTCGGGCCCGGCGACTTTTCGCGTCCCATCTTGCGGAACCAGTCCGAGCCCGCGTTCACGATGTACGGCGCGCTCGCGATGGTCTCGACGTTGTTCACCGTGGTCGGCGCGGCATACAGACCGGCTGCGGCGGGGAACGGCGGCTTGAGCCGCGGCTGGCCACGCCGTCCTTCGAGGGAGTCCAGCAGCGCCGTCTCCTCGCCGCAGATGTACGCACCCGCGCCGGCGTGGACGGTGATCTCCAGGTCGAACCCGGAGCCGAGGATGTTCTTGCCGAGGTAACCCGCGTCGTACGCCTCGCGCACCGCCGCATTCAGCCGGCGGATGCAGTGCAGCGCCTCGCCGCGCACGTAGATGAAGCAGTGGTGCGAACGCATCGCGTACGAGGCGATGACGCAGCCCTCGATCAGCGAGTGCGGGTCCGCCATCATCAGCGGGATGTCCTTGCAGGTTCCCGGTTCGCCCTCGTCCGCGTTGATCACGAGGTAGTGCGGCTTGTCCTCGTTCGGCGGCATGAACGACCACTTCACCCCGGCCGGGAACCCGGCGCCGCCGCGGCCGCGCAGGCCCGCGTCCTTGATCAGCTGGACGAGCTGCTCCGGCGTGCCCGCCAGCGCCTTCCGGATGGCGGTGTAGCCCTCGAGCTGTTCGTAGGTCGACAGCCGCCAGGAATCGGGCGAGAGCCAGCGCTTGGTGAGTACCGGCGTCAGTGGGTCTGTCATTTCTTCTCCACCTCCGGCAGCGGGACATCCTCCATCACGGGGGCCGTCCAGCCGCGGTCCGCGGCGATCCGGGCCCCGCGCAGGGTTTCCACCGCCTGCGACGGACCGTCCACATGGGACCGGTACGTTTCCTCGTCCTCCGGGAAGAACCCGGCGAGCTGCAGCTCCGCGCCCTTGAAGTCGGTCAGCGGCGCACCTCGCGTCGGCGCCGGCTTTTCCCCGCGGCGCAAGGCTTCCACGAGTTCCACCGCCGACTGCTCGGACTGCTTGTCGTAGTACTCGTAGTTCACCTGCAGCACCGGCGCGAGGTCGCAGGCCGCGAGGCATTCCGCGTGTTCCAGCGTGATCGAGCCCGGCGTGCCCGGCTCCCCCGACGTCTCCTCGTGGCCTGCCCCGAGGTGCTCGCTCAGCTTCTTGTAGATCGCGTCACCGCCGAGCGCCGCGCACAACGTGTTCGTGCAGACGCTCACCAGGTGCTCACCGCACGGGCGCCGCTTGTACATCGTGTAGAACGTGGCGACCGCGCTGACCTCGGCTTCGGACAGCTCCAGCTGCCTGGCGCAGAACGCGATGCCCTCCTGGCTCACGTACCCCTGCACCGACTGCACGAGGTGCAGCATCGGCAGCAGCGCCGAACGCGACTGCGGATACCGGCCGATCAGGTTCCGTGCCTTCGCCTCGGTGTCCGCGTCGAAGATCTCCGCGGCCGGCGCGTCCTCCAGAATCCCTTGCGCCACAGCGGGATCCGGCGCGATCGCGACCACGTCGGTGTCCGCGCCCGCCGCCGCGTGCGTGGTCCGCGCGGCGTGACCCCCTGGCTCCGGGACCGCCGTCGAGTCGGTCATCGGTCCACCCCTCCCATCACCGGGTCGATCGAGGCGACGGCGGCGATCACGTCGGCCACCAGCCCGCCCTCGGACATCGCGGGCATCGACTGCAGGTTCACGAAACTGGGCTCACGGACGTGCACCCGCATCGGCCGCGTGCCGCCGTCGGACACGACGTGGAAGCCCAGCTCCCCGCGCGGCGACTCGACCGGCGCGTACACCTGGCCTGCCGGCACCTTGAAGCCCTCGGTCACCAGCTTGAAGTGGTGGATGAGGGATTCCATCGACTGGCCCATGATCTTGCGGACGTGCTCGAGCGAGTTGCCCATCCCGTCGCTGGAGATCGACAGCTGCGCGGGCCACGCGACCTTCTTGTCCTCCACCATGACCGGGCCCGGCTCCGCGAGCCGTTTCACGGCCTGCTTGATGATCCGCAGCGACTGGTGCATCTCCTCGACGCGGCACAGGTACCGCGACCAGCAGTCCGCGCCGGTCGCGGTGGGGATGTCGAACTCGAACTCGTCGTAGGAGGAGTACGGCTCGACCTTGCGCAGATCCCACGGCAGCCCGGCCGAACGCAGCACCGGCCCGGTGACGCCGAGCGCGAGGCACGCGTCCACCGGCAGGTAGCCGATGCCCTTGAGCCGGTTCCGCCAGATCGGCTGGCCGGTGAAGAGCTTGTCGTACAAGGGAAGGCGCTCGTCCATCACCTTGACGAACTCGTTGATCTTGGTGAGCCCGTCCGACGGCAGATCCTGCGCGACCCCGCCGGGACGGATGAACGCGTGGTTCATCCGCAGCCCAGTGAGGAACTCCAGCAGGTGCAGCACCTCTTCGCGCTCGCGGAACCCGAGCGTCATCGCGGTGGTCGCGCCGAGCTCCATCCCGCCCGTGGCGATGTACACCATGTGCGAGCCGATCCGGTTGATCTCGCACAGCAGCACGCGGATCAGCTGGGCGCGCTTGGGCACCTCGATCTGCAGCAGCTTCTCGACCGCCATGCAGTAGCCGAGCTCGTTGAACAGCGGGGACAGGTAGTCCATCCGCGTCACGAAGGTGACGCCCTGGGTCCAGGTGCGGTACTCGGTGTTCTTCTCGATCCCGGTGTGCAGGTAGCCGATCACCGACCGGAGCTGGGTGACCGTTTCGCCCTCCAGCTCCAGCACGAGCCGGAGCACGCCGTGCGTCGACGGGTGCTGCGGGCCCATGTTGATGACCATGCGCTCGTCGTGCTCGGCATCGGAGAGCACGTCGTCCCAGTCGCCACCGCTGACGTTGTAGACGCGCCCCTCGGTGGTATCCCGAGATTCCGCGTATTCGGTGGTCATTGCGCCTCCAGCGGGGAAGAGTGCTTGGGCGATGTCATGAGTACGACCTCCGCTGATCGGGCGGTGGGATCTCCGCGCCCTTGTACTCCACCGGAATCCCGCCGAGCGGGTAGTCCTTGCGCTGCGGGAAACCGTCCCAGTCGTCCGGCATCAGGATCCGCGTCAGCGCGGGATGGCCGTCGTAGACGATGCCGAACATGTCGTAGGCCTCCCGCTCCTGCCAGTCGGCCGTCGGGTAGACCTCGACCACCGACGGCAGGTGCGGGTCTTCGACGTCGAGGGTGACCTCGAGCCGGATGCGCCTGCGGTAGGTCATGGAAGTCAGGTGGTACACCGAATGCAGCCGCTGCGGCACGTCCGGCCCGTAGTCCACTCCGGACACCGAGCTGCACAGTTCGAAGCGCAGCCCCGCGTCGTCGCGGAGGATCCGGCACACCTGCACCAGATGCTCCTTGTCGATGTACAGCGTGATCTCGCCGCGGTCGACGGTGATCTGCTGCACGGTCTCCGCCGGCAGGCCGTTTTCGCTCAGCGCGGCGAAGAACTGGTCGGCGAACTCGTCGAACCAGCCGCCGTAGGGCCGTTCCGCCGGGGGCGCGGTGTACGCCGGCAGCCGCAGGCCGCCGTAGCCGGAGGTGTCGCCGCTGTCCTGCACGCCGAACATGCCCTTGCGCGCGCGGCCCGCGACGACCGGCTCCGCCGGGCGGGGGCCGCTCGGCTCCAGCCCGCCTTCCGGCCGCTCGGCGCTGGACTGCTCGCCGCCGGGTTCGGGTTTCTCTTGCACCATCAGCGGATCACTTCTTCGCGTACTTGATCGACGAGGGGACCAGTTCCGTGCGCTGCCCCGCCCGGAGCGCGGCCCGGCGCGGGCCCATCGGCTCGTCCTGGATCTTGGCGTGCAGCTTGAGAATCGCGTCGAGCAGCATCTCCGGCCGCGGCGGGCAGCCGGGCAGGTACATGTCGACCGGCACGATGTGGTCGACGCCCTGCACCACCGCGTAGTTGTTGAACATGCCGCCCGAGGACGCGCACACGCCCATCGCCAGCACCCAGCGCGGCTCGGCCATCTGGTCGTAGATCTGGCGGAGCACCGGCGCCATCTTCTGGGTCACCCTGCCCGCGACGATCATCAGGTCCGCCTGCCGCGGCGTCGCGCTGAACCGCTCCATGCCGAAACGCGCGATGTCGTAGCGGGACCCGCCGGTGGTCATCATCTCGATGGCACAGCAGGCGAGCCCGAAAGTGGCGGGCCACAAGGAGTTCTTGCGCGCCCAGTTGACCAGGCCCTCGAGGCTGGCCAGCAGGATTCCGTTGGGGAGCTTTTCTTCCAGACCCATTGCCCTAGTTCCAATCCAGTCCGCCGCGGCGCCAGACGTAGGCGTAGGCGAACCCGACGGTGGCGATGAACAGCACGATCTCCACGAGGCCGAACAGGCCGAGCGAATCCGCGGACACCGCGAACGGGTAGAGGAACACCATCTCGATGTCGAACAGGATGAACAGCATCGCGGTGATGTAGTAGGCGACCGGCATCCGGCCGCCGCCGACCAGTGGCTGCGGCGAGGGTTCGATCCCGCATTCGTAGGCCTGCAGCTTGGCCTTGTTGTACCGGCTCGGCCCGACCAGCGGCCCGAGCAGCACGGACCCGACCGCGAAGGCCGCGGCGAGCACGAACAACAGGACCAATGGCACATACATCGCCGGGCTGGCCGAGGCGCTCTGCGCTACCGACACGTGTCCCACTCCTTCCGCCACACCGCGGGGCTTGTGAATTTGTTCACAAGCTTGCCGTCGAAGTTGTGAAGCGGTTCACAAAGCATGGGGGCAGTGTAGGACGTGCCTCACATTGTTGTCGCGGGGTCCTTCCGGTAAGGCAGACCTAACCTCGAACGGACGCCGAAAAGGCCCGCACGCGCGGGACCTGGGACAAACGGATCAAGATCGACCACGGTGTCCGTTTGTACGGAGGGTCAATGTGACGTAACCCACGCGAGATGATCACGCACTGGGGGTGAGACGCGCCGCCAAAGCGATCATCCGGTCGACCGAGTCGCCGCCCTTGGCGTCGTAGCAACCCGAAAGACCCTTATAGATCAAGGGAATCAGGGGGTTGACACGGAGCCCGTACTTGGTCGCGACCCGCATGACCCTCGGGTGCCCGATGGCCTTCGCGAACAGGTTGCCGAGCCGGTAGTACCCGCCCATGAGCTCCTTCAGTGCCACTGGGTAACCGGCCAGCGCCCGTTCGCGGGACGACCCTTCGGGCCGCGCGAGCGCCTGCACGACGAACTCCGAGGCGAGCTGCGCGGACTCCATCGCCGAGGAGATGCCCTCGCCGTTGAACGGGCTCACCATGCCGCCGGCGTCGCCGAGCAGGAGCAGGCCGTCGCGGTAGTGCGGGGTGCGGTTGAAACCCATCGGCAGCCCGGCGCCGCCGATCCGGCCGACCGCGTTTTCCTCGCGGTAGCCCCATTCCTCGGGCGTCGAGTCGAGCCACGAGCGCAGCAGCGCGCGGTAGTCGGTGTTGCGGAAGGCCTTCGACGTGGACAGCATGCCGAGCCCGATGTTCACCGTGCCGTCGCCGAGCGGGAACGCCCAGCCGTACCCGGGCAGCAGCTTCGGCTCGCGCGGATCCGAGCGGTCCCACAGTTCCAGGTGGCCCTCGATGAACGGGTCGTCGTGGCGAGGACTCTTGTAGTAGCGCCGTACGGCCACGCCCATCGGCCGCTTGTCGTCGGTGTCGATGCCGACCGAGCGGGCCAGTTTCGCGTTGACGCCGTCGCACGCGAGCACGAGCGGCGCGTAGTAGCTGACCGGCGTCTTGTCCGGGCCGGTCTTCGCCTCGACGCCGATCACGCGCCCGGTGCGCTCGTCGGTGATCGCGCCGGTGACCGTGGTGCGCTCCTGCAGCCGCGCGCCCGCCTTGACCGCCGTTTTCGCCAGCAGATCGTCGAAGTCGTGGCGGGTGCGGGAAACCCCGTACGGCGGGAAGCTCGTCAAGTCCGGCCAGTCGAGCTCGAGCGTCAGCTCGCCGGTGAGGATGCGCAGGCCACGGCTGTGCACCCAGCCCGCCTCGGTGCTCGTGTCGATGCCGAGGTCGATCAACTGCTTGACGCCGCGCGGAGTGAGCCCGTCACCGCACACCTTCTCGCGCGGGAACACGGTCTTCTCCAGCAGCAGCACGTCCACCCCGGCGCGCGCCAGGTACGTGGCGGCGGTCGACCCCGCCGGGCCGGCACCGACGACGATCACCTGGGCATCAGTCATGACTTCAGTCTAGAGGTGGCTTGATCGCGCGATGGATGGCGACGACGCCGAACGTGAGGTTCAACCATTCCACGCTGCGCCAGCCCGCCGAAGCGATGATCTCGGCGAGGCGGCGTTGCTCCGGCCACGCGGCCATCGACTCGGCGAGATAGGCGTAGGCCTCGGGGTTGGTCGACGTGAACCGGCCGAGCAGGGTCATCGCGCGCAGCAGGAACTTGCGGTAGAGGAACCTGATCGGCGGGAACGGCGGGGTCGACGCCTCCAGGATCACCAGCCTGCCGCCCGGGCGCACCACGCGCAGGATCTCCTCCAGCGCGGCCTTCGTGTCGACGAAGTTGCGGATGCCGAAGCTGATCGTCGCCGCGTCGAAGGTGTTGTCGGGGAAGGGCAGGTGCAGCGCGTCGGCCGCCACCATCGGCACCCCGCGGTGCTTTCCGCTGCGGAGCATGCCGATCGAGAAGTCGGCGGCGAGGCACCAGGCACCGCTGCGCGCGTACTCACTGGTCGACACACCCGTCCCGGCGGCGAGGTCGAGCACCTTCTCCCCTCGGCGCGCGTCGAGCACCCGCGCGGTGGTGGTTCGCCAGCGGCGGTCGAACCCGAAGGTCATGAAGGAGTTGGCGCGGTCGTAACCGGCCGCGACGCCGTCGAACATGGCGGCGACCTCGTGCGGGTCCTTGTCGAGGTCTGCTCGGGACATACCTAGAACTTAAACGCCTCGTGTCTTCACTCCCAGAGCGACCTGCCGCGCGTCGGCGCTCGCGGTGTGTAACCGGCGCCGGGAGTGGCTATGTGAGTGCCGGGAACCCCGACCCCGACTTCGGTTGAGAGAAGCCATGACGAAGAGATCACTCCGTGCACTGACGACGCTCGCCGCCGCGCTGCTCTCCGTGGCCGGCACCCCCGCCGAGGCCGCGACGGCGCCGAAGGTGTTGATCAACCAGGACTTCCCCGATCCCGGCGTAGTAGCCGGCGACGCGGGCTACTACGCGTTTTCCACGGCAGGCTCGTCCGGGCGGGTCCAGCTGGCGCAGTCGAACGGAAGCGACGGCGGGTGGTCCATGCACGGAGACGCGCTCACCGGCCCGCCTTCGTGGGCGAGCTCGTCCGGCGAGTACTGGGCGCCCGACGTTTCGCGGAGCCCCGACGGGAGCTACCTGATGTACCTCTCCGCGCACACCGCTTCGACCGGGCAGATGTGCCTCGGCACCGCGACGAGCCGCACGCCCGGTGGCCCGTTCCAGCCGGACAGCCCGGCGCCGTTGGTGTGCGTGGGCGCCGACCGCTCCGACATCGACCCCCAGTCCTTTATGGACACGAACGGAAAGCGCTATCTGCTCTACAAGAGCGACGCCGACCCCGACACGATCTGGTTGCAGGAGGTCACGCCCGACGGGCACGGCCTGCGCGGCGACCGAGTGCCGTTGATCCAGGCCGACCGGCCGGAGGAACACGGCGTGGTCGAGGCGCCTTCCTTGGTGCGCAACGGTTCGCAGTACGTGCTGTGCTACTCGGGCGACTACTTCAAGAGCAGCGGCTACCACACCGGATACGCCACCGCGTCGAACATCGGTGGCCCGTACACGAAATCCGCGACCCCGTTGCTGACCACCGAGAGTCTCGGCGGCGCCGTCGACGGCCCTGGCGGCGCGGATGTGGTCGGCGGGCACATCTTCTTCCACGGCTGGCTGGACAAGGACCACAACGCCCGCGGGATGTACTCACTGCCGATCCGGTTCAGCGACGGCAAACCCGTGGTCGGCTGAAAGCCTTGCCGCGCAGGAAGGTGCGGTCACGGTCAGGTGGTCAGCCGCGGTCAGCCCTGCATGGCGGACAGCATCCCGCGAACCGAGGCCGGCCAGGTGAATTCCTCGGCCCTCGCGCGGGCCGCCGCTCGCCGGATGTCCTCCGGGCTTTCCAGCAGTCCGCTCACGGCGGACGCGAAGGCGAGCGGCAGGTCCGCGACGGCCGCGCCACAACCGGGGCGCACGATTTCCCGCAGCGCGGAGGATTCCGAGACCACCACGGGAGTTCCGGAAGCCAGTGCTTCCAACGCCGCCAGCCCGAACGTCTCGTGTGGACCGGGCGCCAGCGAGATGTCCGCGCTCGCCAGCAACCGCGCGACGTCCGTCCGGTTCGACAGATAACCGAGGAACGTCACCGGCAGTCCACGCGCCCGGCGTTCCAGCGCGCGGCGGCGTGGGCCGTCGCCGGCGATCACGAGCCGGACGTTGCCCCCGGATTCGGTCAGCTCGGCGATCGTGTCCACGCTTCGTTCCACATGTTTCTCCGGCGACAAACGTCCACAGTGGACTATCAGCGCGTCGGCGCCGGTGGCGAGCGAGTGCCGCCAGCCGTCGTCGCGCATACGCGGCGCGAACGCGGCCAGATCCACCCCCAGCGGGACCTGCTGCACGTTCGGCGCGCTGATGCGGTCGAACTCCTCGCGCGCGAACAGCGTTGTGCAGACGACCTTGTCGTAGTGCCCGGCCATCCGGCGGTTGGCCAGATCCGCCGTGCGCCGGGCGAGCGGGCGGGGCACCAGGAACTGCTCCAGCAGCCGGTCGAGCCGTTCGTGCGAAATGACCATGCTGGGCACGTCGTGCCGCCGCGCCCAGGTGCCCATGCCGCGCAGGGTCAACCGGTCCGACACCTCCAGCCGGTCGGGGCGCAGCACCCGCAGCAGCGTGCGAACCCGGTACGGGTCGACCGCGCGGTAGCCGCCGGTGCCCGGAATTCTGGGCGCGGGCAAGGAAAACCGGCGAACGCCGCTGGGTAGTTCCTCCTCCGCGTACCGGGTGCCGGGCACGACGAGGGTCACCTCGTGGCCGCTCGCGACGTAACCGGCGCCGAGATGGTGCAACGCGGTGCGCAGCCCGCCGGACTTCGGGCCGTAGAAGTTGGCGAGCTGGACGATGTGCATCGACTCAGGCCGCGCGGGCCGCGCGGCCCGTCACAGCCTCGTAGTGCCCGACGAGTTCGTCGCACACCGCGGGCCACGTCCGGCCCAGCACCACCTTGCGTGCCTTCTGACCGAGGCGGGCGCGCAACGCCGGATCGCGCAACGCATCCACCTTGGCGACGAGTTCCGCTTCGAACCCGGCGCGGTCCGCCGGCAGTAGATAGCCGGTTCGCCCTGGCAGGACAAGGTCACGCGGGCCACCGGCGTCGGGCGCCAGCACCGGGAGCCCGGACGCCATCGCTTCTTGCACCGCTTGGCAGAACGTCTCGTACGGACCCGTGTGGACGAAGACGTCGAGGCTCGCGTACGCCGTCGAAAGCTCCTGGCCGTATCGCGCGCCGAGGAAAGCCGCGCCGGGCATACGTTCGCGAAGCAGGTCGATTTCGGGCCCGTCGCCGACGATCACCGGGCGGACTCCTTCGAGCGCGCCAAGGGCGACGAGCCGATCGACCTCTTTCTCCGGCGCCAGCCTGCCCACGAACCCGACGAGCAACTCGCCGTTCGGCGCCAGCTCGGCGCGCAGCCCCGGGTCGGCGTGCTCCGGGGAGAACTTCTGGATGTCCACGCCCCGGCCCCACCGGTACACCCGCGGAATCCCGTGCTCCCGCAGCTCCCCCGCCGAATGCGACGACGGGGCGAGCGTGCGGTCCGCGCGGGAATGCAGGCGGCGCAACCACCGCCAGGCGGCGCGGGCGCCGAGGCGAAGTCCGTACGCGGTGGCGAATCCCGCGATGTCGGTCTGGTAGACGGCGATGGTCGGGATCCGCAGCCGCCGCGCCGCCGCGAGCCCGCGGGCACCGACCACGAACGGCGACGCGAGGTGCACGACGTCCGGGGCGAACGCGGTCATCGCGGTCAGCACCGTTCTGGTGGGCAGCCCGATCGGCAGCGAATTGACCACGGGCAGGTCGACCGCCGGGATGCGGATCACGGGCGCCCCGCGATACTCGGCCGGTCCGGTCAGCCCGGGGGCGATGACGATCACCTCGTGGGCACGCTCCCGCAGGTGCTCCACAACCCGGAGCACGGAGTTGGTCACGCCGTTCACCTGCGGGAGGAAGCTCTCGGTGACGATGGCGACTCGCACGAGGCCCAAGGTGACACCCCGTCCGGTTCGTCCGGGGAAGCCCCCGTAACCAGTTCGCGAACGCTGCCGGAACTCTTCGAAGCTCGCCGCGCGTGGGGTCCGGGGGTTACACACTTCATCTCGCCGTAGCGTTCCGGACACTCTGCCCGAGCAAACTAGAGCGGCGTGACCCTTTTATCCGCACGCCCGTCCCAGCCGGTCGAACCGGGCCTGCTGTCACGAGCGCTCGAGGTCGCCGGACGGCTCGCCAACGACGCAACCGACGTGATCACCGCGACCGCGGGCCGCGGCGCGCACCCCGGCACCAAGGACTCGCCCTTCGATTGGGTCACCGACACGGATCGGACCCTGGAGCGGCACACCCGCCGCGTGCTGACCGCCGAGTTCCCCGGGGTCCCGGTGGTCGGCGAGGAGTACGGCGCGGACATCGGCGCCGAGGACGCGCCGTACCGCTGGGTGGTCGATCCGGTCGACGGCACCGCGAACTACGTCGCCGGAGTTCCTTGGTGCGCTTACAGTCTCGCGCTGATCGACGCGTCAGGGCCGGTCGTCGGCGTGGTCGCGGACCCGTATCGCGCGCAGATCTACGCCGCCGCGCGCGGCCGGGGCGCGCGGGCGAACGGCAAGCCCGTCAAGCTGCTGGACAGGCGCGGTTTCGAGGGCGCAATCGTTTGCACCGAACTGGCCCGCAAAGGGCCGTGGCCCGGGATGGGCCTGTTCATCGAGCGCGCGGCCGCCGCGCACGCCGGGGTCAGGGTGCTCGGCTCGGCCGCGCTGTCGATCGCGCAGGTCGCGCTGGGCCACGCCGTCGCCGCCGTGCTGCACAGCTATCACGAGTGGGACGTCGCCGGATCGGTCGCGCTGGCGATCGAGGCCGGAGCCGTGGTGCTGGACCGCCGTGGCGCGGGCACCGCGCTGCCGGCCGACGGGCTGCTCGTCGCCGCGCCGAGCGCGGCCGAGGAAGTACTCGCGTGGTGGCAGGAGACCGCTGCAGTCGTCTGACCACGGAAAGTCGCGTGGTTGACAGGGGATCTTCACTTGGGGGTCGTGCGTCTGAAGGGCACGAAAACCCGATCCCCCCGAACTGGAGTCAGTGAATGATCATCTACGGCTGGCGGCGGAAGATCCTGGAGCTGGCGACCGCCACGTACCTGTGCGGGCAGTGCCAGAACCCGACGGCGCACGCGCTGCGCCGGGCCGTCACGAAGGTCACGTTGTTCTGGATCCCGCTGTTCCCGGTCAGCTCGAAGTACTTCACCGTGTGCACCTACTGCGGCGCCACCAACCAGCTGACCAAGGCCGAGGCCGAGCAGGTCCAGTCCATGCAGGGCCAGCAGGCCGCCGTCGCGCAGCCGCCGGTCCAGTCGCACTGAAACGGGCGTGAGGAAACCGGCTCTCCGCCAGCGCGGGCAGCCGGTTTTTCAGTTCCCGCTCAGTGCCGGGGCCCTCGGCTCGACCTCGGGCGTGGTGCCGCGGCCGCGATACCGGATCCACCACAGCAGCGCCACCGCCACGCCCCAGGTGATCAGCGTGGTGCTGCTCAACGGCAGCAGCGTGAGCGTTGCCGTGCGGCCCGCGACGCGCGCGAGCTCGGGGTTCGCGGTGTCGTACTCGATCCGCACCAGGTCACCGGCCGTCAGGCCGCCCGGGTAGAGCACCCCGTTGGCCGGGATGTGCACGATCCCGTCCGGGGTTTCGAAGTGGATGATCGTGCGGTCCCACGAAACCGAGTCCACATGCGCGGTCGCGTTGCCCAGATTGCCGGAAATGGCCTGGTCGTTGCGAATCGCGGCGAAGAGCAGCCCGACGCAGAGCACCGTGATCAGCGTGGCGACGCCGAGCACGACACGTCGGCCGATCCGCCGTCGCCGCTCGCTCTTCGTCACACTATCGAGCATAGAACGGCCGGTAGTGGCGGCGACGGCGGATCGGTCGGATCGGCTCAGTACCGCTGTTGCGCAGCGAGTTGTTCGTGCGTGCGCTGGATCTTCGCGAACGACTTCGGCTGCGCGGCGGGCGCTGCCGTGCCGTTCGGCCCGACCGCGGGCTTGCCCGTGGTGAACAGCCAGGTGGTGAACAGCTCGTGCAACGGTTTGCCGGAGACCTGCTCGGCGAGGCCGATGAAGTCGTCGATACGGGCGTCACCGCCCCTGTGCTCGGCGACCCAGGTCTTGAGGATCGTGAAGAACGCGTCGTCCCCGACGGTCGTGCGCAGCGCCTGCAGAGCCAGCGCGCCGCGGTCGTACACGGCGTCGTCGAACTGGTTCGCCACGCCAGGGTCGCCGGGCAGGACCTTCCACAGCGGGTCGTCGGCCGGGTGCGAGTCGTAGACGTACTGGGCCAGCTCCGCCGGAGTGCCTTCGCCCTCGTGCTCGGACCAGAGGTACTCGGCGTAGGTGGCGAAGCCCTCGTTCAGCCAGATGTCGCTCCACCGGCCCAGCGAAACCGCGTCCCCGAACCACTGGTGCGCGTTCTCGTGCGCGACCACCGAGGTGTTGCTGCCCGCGACGAAGAACTTGTTGCTGTACACCGGCCGCGTCTGCGCCTCGAGCGCGAAGGTGAGCCCGGTGGAGACCACGCCGCCCTGCGCTTCGAACGGGTAAGGCCCGAACTGCGTCGCGAGGAACGAGTCGATCTCCGGAGTCCGCTCGACGCTCGCCTTCGCCGCGTCGAGCGACTCGCCGAGCGCCGGGTCGTAGGCGGTCACGAACGGTTTGCCGTCCGGGGTCGTGACCTGGTTCACCTCGAACGCGCCGACCTCCAGCGTGGTGAGATACGTCGCCTGCGGCTGGGTGCTTCGCCAGTTCCAGCGCGTCCAGCCGGGGCGCTGTTTGGTGGTGCGCACCAGGGTTCCGTTGGACAGCGCCGAAACGTTGTCCGGCACCTCGACCGAGACGTCGTGGGTGGCCTTGTCGGTCGGATGGTCGTTGGCCGGGAACCACCACTGGGAGTTCTGCGGTTCGTCCACGGCGAGCGCCCCGTCGGGCGTCTTCTTCCACGCGGTGTAGCCGTCGATGACGACCTTCGACGGCGTGTCCGCGTAGTTCACGACGACCGTGATCGCCTGGCCCTTCTTCAACGGCTCCTTCGGCACGACGACGAGTTCGCCGTTCTCCTTCGGGTCGCTGTGGAAGGTGGCCGGGACGTTGTTCACCAGCACGGAGTTCGTGTGCAGGCCGAAGTCGAGATCGAAGCTGGAGAGCTCCTGCGTCGTCCTGGCCAGGATCGTCGTGGTGCCGGCCAGCTCATCGGTGGCGGGCTGGTAGGTGAGCCGGATGTCGTAGTGCGAGACGTCGTACCCGCCGTTACCCGCGTACGGGTAGTACGGGTCGCCGACGCCCGGCGCGCCGGCCGAAGGCGCGGCGCTGGCAGTGGCGGTGAGCAGTGTGGTCGCGATGCCAGTGGCGATTGCCCCCAGGCCCGCTCGGGTTCGCAGACGCATGAACCGGAAAAGTAGCCCGGAAACCGGTCACCGGGTACGTCCGGAAGGAGGTTCTTACCATCCGGACGGGTCAGTGCAGCACGTCCGAAACCGCCTGGCGCACGCGGGCGTGCAGGTCGCGGTGGCGCGAACGGTCCACTCGTACCTCCACGACGCGCAGGCCCGGCGCCGGGCGCAGCGCGTCACGGAACTCGTCGAGGCTTTCGGCCAGGGTGTGCGGCACGTTGAAACCCGCGCACAGGGCACCGAGATCCGCGCCGTGCGGCGTGCCGAAGACCCGCTCGAAGGAGTCGCGGTGCTCGGGCGCGCCCTGTTCGAGGAGCGAGAAGATACCGCCGCCGTCGTCGTTGAGCACGACGATCGTCAGGTCCGGGCGGTCGTCGGCGAGCAGGCCGTTGACATCGTGCAGGAAGGTCAGATCGCCGAGCAGCGCATAGGAATGCCCGCGGTGCACGGTCGCCGCGCCGATCGCGGTGGACACCGTGCCGTCGATGCCCGCCACGCCGCGGTTCCGGTGCACCAGCACGTCGGGCCGCATCCGCCCGGCCAGCGCCACATCCCGCGCCGGGTTCGACGAACCCACCACGAGCAGGGCCTCCGGCGGGAGGGTGTCCACCAGCTCCGCGGCCACGCGCAGCCCGCTCGGCCAAGGCTCACGACGCAGTGCGGTGCTCACCGCTTCGGTGGCCGCGCGGTCGGCGCGCTGCCAGCTGGCCAGCCATTCCGGGTCCGCGGGCTTGCTCGGCTCGTCGAACCACTGCCCCACCTGACGCACGTTGTGCGCGGGCGCGGGCCAGTCCGAATCGGGTCGCACCAGCAGGACCTCGACCTCGGCGTCCGACAGCAACGCCTGCACCTGCCGGAAAACCGTCGGGCGGCCGAGGCAGAGCACCTGCTCCGGCCGGTGCCGCTCGATGAACTGCTCGGCACCCAGCAGCCACACGCCGCTGGTGATCGCCGACGAACCGGACAGGCCGAGCCCGCCGGTTTCGGAGACCACCGGCCAGCCGTGCCGCTCGGCCCATTCGCTGGCCGCGCCCACGCCGCTGTCGCACGCGATCACCAGGCCGCAGCGCGCCGAGGGCACCACGAACGACGGCAGCGCGCCGAAGTCCGGCAACTCCGTCCAGCGCGCCCCGCCCGGCCTGCCGTCCAGCGACTCGTACCACTCGGGATCGCCGTCCGGCACCAGCGGCTCGCGGAACGGGATGTTCAGATGCACCGGCCCGCACCGCCATTCGCCGTACGCGGCGTTCCACGCTCGGCAGATCTGGCTGCGCCAGTAGGCGTTCTGGCCCGCGCGACGCTCGGCGACCGCCAGCTCGTCGAAGTAGCGCACCGCGTTGCCGTACAGGCGCTGCTGCTCGATCACCTGGTTCGCACCCGCCGCGCGCAGCTCCGGCGGACGGTCCGCGGTCAGCACGATCAGCGGGACCCCGGCGCGGTCGGCCTCCAGCACGGCCGGGTGGAAGTTCGCCGCCGCCGTGCCCGAGGTGCAGACCAGCGCGACCGGACGCCCGGTGCGCGCCGCGATGCCGAGCGCGAGGAAGGCCGCGCCACGCTCGTCGATGCGCACGTGCAGCTGCAGACGGCCCGCCGTCGAGGCTTCGTGCAGCGCCAGCGACAACGGCGCGTTGCGCGAGCCGGGGCAGAGCACCACGTGGGAGACCGTGTTGCGGACGAGCTCGTCCACGATGACCTTGGCCTGCGCGGTAGACGGATTCACCGGGCGCCCCCCGGTGTGTCGTCCGTCATCATGGCCACACGTCCTATTCTCCCAAACGTGCATGACGCCCAGGTTTCCGAGCTGTTCGACCCCGCCGCGTGGACCGAGATCGAGGGTTTCGGCTTCACCGACATCACCTACCACCGCTCCGCCGAGGCGCGCTCGGGCAAGCGCGTCGTTCGTGTCGCGTTCGATCGTCCCGAGGTCCGCAATGCCTTCCGGCCGCACACGGTGGACGAGCTCTTCCGGGCGCTCGACCACGCCAGGATGAGCCCGGACGTCGGGTGCGTCCTGCTCACCGGGAACGGCCCGTCGCCGAAGGACGGCGGCTGGGCTTTCTGTTCCGGTGGTGACCAGCGTATTCGCGGACGGTCGGGCTATCAGTACGCGGACGGCGAGACCTCCGACACGGTCGACCCCGCGCGGGCGGGCCGCCTGCACATTCTCGAGGTCCAGCGGTTGATCCGGTTCATGCCCAAAGTGGTGATCTGCGTCGTACCGGGCTGGGCCGCCGGTGGCGGGCACTCGCTGCACGCGGTGTGCGATCTGACACTGGCCTCCGCCGAGCACGCACGGTTCAAGCAGACCGACGCCGACGTCGGCTCGTTCGACGGCGGGTTCGGTTCGGCCTACCTTGCCAGGCAGGTCGGCCAGAAGTTCGCCCGCGAGATCTTCTTCCTCGGCCGCGAGTACAACGCCGAGCAGATGCACGAGATGGGCGCCGTGAACGCCGCGGTGCCGCACGCCCAGCTGGAAGCCGAAGCGCTGCAGTGGGCGTGGGAGATCAACGGCAAATCCCCGACGGCGCAGCGGATGCTCAAGTACTCCTTCAACCTGATCGACGACGGCCTAGTGGGCCAGCAGCTGTTCGCGGGCGAAACCACCCGGCTGGCCTACATGCAGGACGAGGCCGTCGAAGGCCGTGACTCGTTCCTGCAGAAGCGTTCCCCCGACTGGTCCGCTTTCCCGTACTACTACTGAGGTTCGCCCGTGCGTGAGGTACTGGTCGACGGGTCCGTCGACGAACTCGGGAAAGCGCTTGCCGAAGCGCTCGAAGGTGGTCCGGCGGTGCTGCCGCTGACACCCGGCTCGGACGAGCTGCGCAAGGCGATGGCGCCGCACGAGCCCGTCGAGCCCGGCACGGCGGTGATCATCGCGACATCCGGGTCCACCGGCGAGCCCAAGGGTGTGCTGCTGTCCGCCGACGCGTTGCGCGCTTCGGCGACGGCGACGCACCAACGGCTCGGCGGCCCCGGCCACTGGCTGCTGGCGACGCCGGCGCAGTACATCGGCGGCGTGCAGGTGATCGTGCGGGCTCTGTTGGCCGGCAGCACGCTCGCGTCGCTGCCGCCCGGCCGGTTCACCGGAGACCTCTTCGCCGAGGCGGCGGCGCCGATCGTCGCGAAGGACGGGCCGCGCTACACCGCGCTCGTGCCGACACAGCTCACCCGCATCCTCGACGCGGGCGGAGCGGGGCTCGCGGCGGCGAAGGCGTTCGACGCGATCATCATCGGCGCGGCCGCTACGTCGGCGGGTCTGCGGGAGCGCGCGGCCGAAGCCGGGGTCACGATCGTGCCCGCGTACGGGATGAGCGAGACGGCCAGCGGGTGCGTTTACGACGGTGTCGCGCTCGACGGCGTGCGCGTGGAATTGGCTTCGGACGGCCGGATCCTCATCAACGGCCCGGTGCTGACGCACGGCTACCGGCTGCGGCCGGACCTGACCGCCGAGGCGTTCACGGACGGCTGGTTCCGCACCGGCGACCGCGGGCAGTTCACCGACGGCAGGCTCGAGGTGCTCGGCCGGATCGACGACGTGATCAACACCGGCGGGGTCAAGGTGTCCGCCGCCGCGGTGGAGCGGGTGCTCACCGGCTGCCCCGGGGTCCGGGAGTCCTGCGTAGTGGGATTGCCTGACCCGGAATGGGGAGAGCTGGTCGCCGCCGCGGTGGTGGCGGAAGGGCCGCGGCCGGACGTCGCCGTGCTCCGGGCCGCGGTGCGCGAATCCGCTGGTGCGGCCGCGGTTCCGAAGCGGGTGGAGTTCGTCGAGGCGCTGCCACTGCGCGGCCCGGGAAAGGTCGACCGGTCCGCGGTGGTGGCGAAAATTTTCCACCCGATTGGTTGACATAATTCCTGACCCGGATTTCACTCCCCTGCATGACCTCGCTGAAACGCGTCCTGCTCGCCACGCTGGCGCTACTGGCACTGACGGCTTTCGCCGCGCCCGCGGCGTCCGCCGGTGAGCCCGGTTCCGGCACCCTCACCTGGTCGGTCCCGCTCGACGGCGAATGATCCGCTTCCACCACAATGGGTGAATGGCGACAGTCGCAGAGTGGATAGAGGGGGCCCGCCCGCGGACCCTGCCGAACGCGGTGGCCCCGGTCGTGGCCGGGGTCGGCGCGACGATCCAGCTCGGTGCCTTCACCTGGTGGCAGTCGCTGCTCGCGCTCCTCGTCGCGCTCGCGCTGATCATCGGCGTGAACTTCGCCAACGACTACTCCGACGGCATCCGCGGCACGGACGAGAACCGGGTCGGCCCGCTGCGCCTGGTCGGATCCGGCGTCGCCGCGCCGAAACTCGTCCTCTCCGCCGCGCTGGCCTGCCTCGGCCTTGCCGGGGTGCTCGGGCTGGTGCTGGTGATCGCCACCGGGCACTGGTGGCTCCTCGTCATGGGCGCGCTGTGCATCCTCGGCGCGTGGTTCTACACCGGCGGCAAGAAGCCCTACGGCTACGCGGGCCTCGGCGAGATCGCGGTGTTCGTGTTCTTCGGGCTGGCCGCCGTGCTCGGCACCGTCTACGTGCAGGCCGGGACGCTGAGCTGGGAGGCCGTGCTCACCGCGGTGGCCGTGGGCTGCTTCTCCACCGGTGTGCTGACCGCGAACAACCTCCGCGACATCCCCACCGACCGCGAGGTCGGGAAGAAGACCCTCGCCGTGAAACTCGGCGACACCGGCACCCGCCGGTTCTACCTGCTGCTCGTCGCGGTGCCGTACGTGGTGAGCATCGCGCTCGGCATCGCGCACCCGCTCGCGCTGATCGCGCTGCTCACCGCGGCCATGCTGATCACCCCGGTCAAGGCGATCACCAGCGGCGGCACCGGCCGCGGGCTGATCCCGGTGCTGCGCGACACCGGACTGGTGATGCTGGCCTGGTCCGTGCTGACCGCCGTCGCGCTGGGCCTCAGCTGACCCAGCGGCCGGTGGCGAGGAACCGGCTCATCCTGGCCAGTTCCGGCTCGAGGTCGAGGCCGTTCTGGGCGAGCCACTCGTCGTTGTAGTAGGTGTGCGCGTAGCGCTCCCCGCCGTCGCAGAGCAAAGTCACCACGCTGCCGTGCTGCCCGGCGGCGAGCATCCGCGCGATGAGCTGGAAGGCGCCGTACAGGCTCGTCC
>NZ_VMNW02000009.1 GCF_007713735.2 Amycolatopsis acidicola
CAGCAAAAGCCGGGGACCACCCCACCGACCACACCCCTCCACCGCCCCGGTCCCCAGCCGTCCCTTGCGGTTCCGGGGGTTGGTCAAGGTACTCTTTCCCGCCTTGACGAACCCCCGGAACCGCGAACACTCACAGATCGGGGCGGTGGTGGGGTGCACCCAGCGCGCGCTACGCGCGTCCGTTGCTCCCGCAACGCAAGCAGCTCCCGCAACGCAACCCACCACACCCGCCGAGGCAAGATGAACGCTGTACCGCAAGCCCTCAGAATCGTGCGCGCCGATTCGGTTCGCGATCAGCCCCGCCTGTCCCGCATCTGCGGACGAATCCCCGGCCTCTCCCCTGTCGCCGGATCACTCGTGGCCCGCACCGACGATGATCTCAGCCTGGTCTTCGTGGTGGACCACAGCGCTCAGCGAATAGGCACGCTCCACGGCGCCGCGATCGAGGAAACCGACGAGGCCGTCTCAGTGACGTTTCTCGCCGAGCTCATCCCCGACAGCGGGCCTCGGTTCGTCTCGCCTTCCCTGATCGCCCACCACATGGTCGATCTCGCCCGGCCGCTGGGAACGCGCATGGTGACCGGACCCGCGCGACGCGAATCCCGGTAGCCCCAACCGAAACGCCCCTCAGACGACAGCGCTTTCCTCCGCCACCACCGGCACCACGCCGCCCATGCGCTGCGAGATCTCCGCCGCCGCGGTGACCAGGTCGTGCCGGAACGCGCCGCCATCGACGGGGAGGGTGCGGACGGTGCCGACGACCGCGATGGTGGCGCAGATGCCGTACTCGTCGAACACACCCGTCGCCACGGCGGTGATGCCGGAGTCGACGAGGTGGTCGCTGGCCACCCCGGTCCGGCGCACCTCCGCGAGCTGCGCGGTCAGCTCCTCCCGCTCGTTCTCCGGCAACGTCGCCAGCAGCCTGTCCGCACCGAGCTGGTCGGGCAGGAACGCCAGGAACAGCTTCGCCTGCGCCGAGCGCAGCCCCAGCTGCGTGCCGACCCGCACCGTCACCAGCACCGAGCGCGTGGTGTCCTCCTCCGACCGCGACACCACCGGCCCGGACGAGCCCCACAGGCTGATCACCGTCGTCAGGTGCGTGGACTGGCACACCCGCCGCAGGAACGGCGGCGCGACGTCGAGCACGCGGCGCCTGCCGAGCGCGGCCGCTCCGAGTTGCAGCAGCAGGCCGCCGGGCTCGAACCGCGACGGCTCCCGCGTGCGTTCGAGCAGGCCGGCCGTGACCAGCGAAGTGAAGTACCGGTGCGTGGTGCTGCGGTTGAGCCCGAGCCGTTCGGCCGCCTCGGCCACCGTCGTGGTCGGGTTCTCCCCCGAGAACAGGCCCAGGATCTGCCCCACCCGGCTGACGGCCTGGATGTCCCCGGAGGACACCGCGCCGTCGATCTCACGCGTCACTGGTCTCTCCCTCATCACCCGTTGCTTCGCCTCACCGTATCGCGGCCCATGTCCGTCTCCTTGGTCTCCGGCCCCGCCGCCGCGCCGGCGCTGATGAGCAGCCCGGCGAGCACGATCAGCACGATCGGCGCGAGATGCCCGGGCAGTACCGTCGAAATCCCGTCCAGGTACAGCGCGTAGAACGCCGGGATGATCAGCGCCAGGCTGTAGCCGACGCCGTACCCGCTCGCGCGGATGCTCGCCGGGAACCGTTCGGTGAGGTAGGCCGCGATGGGCCCGAACGTCCCGATCGTGAACACCACCACCAGCGTGCACGCGACGACCATCGCCGGTCCACTGTGGAGCGACATCGCCAGCGCGAAGGACGGCCCGCCGATCACGATGACGGACACCCCGTAGCCGATGAAGAAGCGCCGCCGCCCGATCCGCTGGGAAAGCAGCCCCGACAACGGGTACGTCACCGCGGTCACGGCGGTCGCGATCATCATGGTCACCGACACGGCCTGCCCGGACAGCCCGGCGTGTGACTTGAGCAGGCCCGGCAGCACGGCGATCCCGGCGTTGGTCGCCAGCCAGGTGCCGGTCATCAGCACGAACACCTGCGCCATCGTCCTGCGGTGCTCGCCCTTGAACAGCATCGCGAGCGGTGACCCGGACCGGGTGCGCTCGGTGCGCGACTCCTCGACTTCCTTTTGGTACGAACGGAAAAGCACCACCGCCAGCAGCGCCCCGACGAGGAACGGGATCCGCCAGCCCCACTGCGCGTACGCGGAGTCGACCCCGGCCGACGGCATCACCGAGAGCAGGATGAGCGTGATGGCCGCGACCACCGCGTAGGCACCCGGCGACGTGCACGTGATGCTGCCCGAGACCAGGCCCCGCTTGCGTTTCGGGCTCCATTCCATCGCCAGCGGGACGGCGGTCGTGTACTCGCCGCCGAGGAAGATCCCGTCGATGAACCGCAGCGCGATCAGCAACCCCGCCGACGCGATGCCGATGGTCTCGTAGCCCGGCAGCACGGCGATGAGCGCGGTGGTGACGCCGAACCCGGCCACCGCGACGAGCGTGCTCTTGCGGCGGCCTCGCGTGTCGGCGAAGTGCCCGAAGACGGCGGCGCCCAGCGGGCGGGCGATGAGCGTGGAGGCGAAGACGAAGGCGTTGAGCAGCGCGGCCGCGCCGGCGCTGATCCCCGTCGACTGGAAGTAGGCGCTGGCCGGGGCGAGCGCCACGATGGGCAGGTAGATGTCGTACTGGTCGACGAAATAGGCCAGTACCCCGCCCCGGATCGCCGCTCTGGCCTCCGGCGGGAAGCCGGTGGCCACCGCGGGACGGTCCGTGCCGAGTTCGGTCATGGTTGCTCCTGGAATCCTCGTTGATGTCCACATAGCGCATCACGCTGTCTGCATCGCGAACGTGCCGACTCTACATTCGCTCGCCACTCGGATCAACGAGCACTTGACGTTCGCATAGCGAAGTAGCAATCTGTATCGCGAACAACGAGAAGGAGTTGAGCATGACAAAGACGTCCGACCCGGTCGCGAAGGTCCTCCACGGCAGTGTCGACCTGCACTGTCACTCCGGGCCCAGCCCGTTCCCCCGCCGGTTCGACCACGTCGAAGCCGCCATCGACGCGCAGGAGCGGATCGGCATGCGCGCGATGGTCGTGAAATCGCACCACCACAACACGGTCATGGACGTGCTCGCGATGGCGCCGCGGCTGCGTGAGCTGGACATCCAGGTCTACGGCGGGATCGCGCTCAACAGCTTCGTCGGCGGGCTGAACCCGCACGCGGTGCGCATGTCACTGCGGATGGGCGGCAAGGTCGTCTGGTTCCCGACCATGTCCTCGGGCCGGCACATCGAATGCCATCACGATGGCGACGGGTTCCCCACCGAGACCGTCCCGCTGACCTGCGAGCGCATCGACATCCAGGACGAGGCGGGCGAGCTGAAGCCCGAGGTGGACGAGATCCTCGACGTGGTCGCCGAAACCGGCGCCCTGCTTTCCGGCGGCCACATGTATCCGGACAGCATCCGGCAGCTCTTCGAGGCCGCGGGCGCGAAGGGCATCCGCCGGCTGATCGTCAACCACCCCAACTTCGTGATCGGCGCGGACCCGGCGAAATGCCGCGAGTTCGTCGAGCTGGGCGCGTTCATCGAGCACGAGGTCGGCATGTACGACCCCGAGGGCCACATGCACTGGGATCCGCGGCTGCTGCTGGACTGGATCGGGCAGGTCGGTCCCGAGCACACCGTGATCGCCTCCGACCTCGGGCAGGCGAGCAACCCGAAGCCGGTGGACGCGTACCTGCGCGTCTGCGGCGCGCTGCTGGACCTCGGTCTCCCGGAGAAGGAGCTGCGCCGGATGACCTGCGACAACCCGGCGTACCTGCTGGGACTGGACTGAGGGGGCGGGGTGTACACAAAGGACGATCCCCGCGCGGCGCTCGCCACGGACAGCACCGATTCCGGCATCGCCGCGCCCGAATACCACGACTTCGCCGGGCTCGGCCGCGGCACCTGGTACACGCGGGCGCAGAACGTGCTGCTCGCCTACACCTCGCCCGGGCCCGGCCAGTCGCTCGACGCGGGCGAGTTCACGTTCGAACACGTGCTGCTGCTCGTGCACGACTCATCCGCGGCGGAAGTGCTTGCGGGAGAAGAAAAGGTGACCCTGCACGGGCAGGGCCTGATGGTGATCCCGCCCGGCACGAGCGAAATCGTCTCGCTCGGCGACGGTGATCTCGTGCAGCTCGTGCGGACCGACGAGCCCGGCTGGGCCGCCCGCGCCCGCAACGCCGGCTCCTACGCCGAACCGCACCCGCGCGTCACGCCGCTCACGCCGTGGCCGGCGCCGGCCGGTGGCGACAAACTCCGCGTCTATCCCCTCGCCGACGTGCCACGGGATCCGAAGCGGTTCGGCCGGATCTTCCGCACGCGCGCGTTCATGGTGAACTTCCTGCCCCCGCACGAAGGCCCGCGCGATCCGGCGAAGTTCTCGCCGCACCACCACGACGACTTCGAACAGGTTTCGCTGGCCGTGGCCGGCGAGTTCGTGCACCACATCCGCACCCCGTGGACCACGGATTCGCGCACCTGGCGCGAGGACGACCACGTGCGCGTCGGCAGCCCGTCGGTCACGGTGATCCCGCCGCCCACGGTGCACACCTCGGCCGCCGCCGCGCCGGGCCACAACCAGCTCATCGACATCTTTTCCCCGCCCCGCGCGGATTTCTCCGCGCAGGGCTGGGTCCTCAACGCCGAGGAGTTCCCCCAGCCATGACGATGTTCGCGAACGCCGGCGTCCCGGTCGGCACCTGGCTCAAGATGGCCGCGCCCGAACCGGTCGAGATCGCCGCCCACGCGGGGTTCGACTTCGTGGTGGTCGACCTCGAACACGCGCCGCTGACGCTGGAAACCGCCTACCGGCTGGTGAACAGCGCCGCCGCGCTGGGCATGACCCCGCTCGTCCGCGTGCCCGACCACACCCCGTCGACCATCCAGAAGATCCTGGACGCGGGCGCGGCCGGGGTGCTGGTGCCCAAAGTGGACAGTGTCGAGCAGGCCGTTGCGGTGGCCAGGGCGACCCGGTTCCCGCCGGACGGGGACCGCGGCGCCGGGGGCACGAGCCGCGCCGGGCGCTGGGGCCTGCGCGCCAACGCCGAGTACACCGGGCAGCCCGTCCTGTGCATTCCTCAGCTGGAGAGCGAGAAAGCCCTCGCTGCGGCGACGGACATCCTGGCGCTGCCCGGAGTGGACGCGGTGTTCGTCGGCGCGGCGGACCTGTCGATGTCGATGGGCACGACGCCCGCCGACCCTGCCGTCGCGGAGCTGATCACACGGACGATCGCGCAGGCCACCGCCGCCGGAAAGCCCTGCGGGCTGGCGTTCGGCGCGGCGGCGCCCGCGGCCGGCGCGATCGCCCAGGGCTGCGGGTTCGTCGTGGTCTCCAACGACACTTCGATGCTCGCGACCGCGGCGCGGTCGGTCGTGGCGGAGGTCCGGGCGTGAGCGAACAGACGACGGAGCAGGCCATGTCCACCACGACGGACCAGCGGCAGCTTCGCCGGGTCGCCGTCGCCTCACTCGTCGGCACGATGGTCGAGTGGTACGACTTCTACATCTACGGCACCGCGGCCGCGCTCGCGCTGGGCGACCTTTTCTTCCCGAAGCTGAACTCCACGGCGCAGACGCTTTCGGCATTCGCCACCTTCGCCATCGGGTTCCTGGCGCGGCCGCTCGGCGGTGTCCTTTTCGGACACCTCGGTGACCGCGCCGGGCGCAAGCTCGTGCTGATGGCCACGCTGCTGATGATGGGGTTCTCGACGTTCGCGATCGGCCTGTTGCCGACGTACGAGTCGATCGGCGTCGCCGCGCCGATCCTCTTGGTGGTGCTGCGTTTCCTGCAGGGCATCGCGGTCGGCGGCGAATGGGGCGGCGCGGTGCTGCTGGGCGTGGAGCGGGCACCCGCGCGGCGCCGGGCGTTCTACGGTTCGTTCGCGCAGGTCGGTTCCCCGCTCGGCCTGCTCGTCGCGGCCGGGGTGTTCGCGCTCGTGGAGACGCTGCCCTCGGCCGCGGTGCACTCGTGGGGCTGGCGGATCCCGTTCCTGCTGTCGGTGGTGCTGATCGGGATCGGCCAGTTCGTGCGGTCGCGGATCGAGGAGACCCCGGTGGCGCACAAGGAAAAGACGAAGCTGCCGCTGGGCGTCGTGCTGCGCGACCACTGGGTGGCGGTGCTGCTCGGCACGGGGGCGATGGTGGTGACGCTGACCGGGTTCTACCTGTCCACCACGTTCCTCACCAGCTACGGCACGAAGCACCTCGGGTTCGCCTCGGGCGATCTGCTGGTGGGCACGATGCTGGTGGCCGTGGTGCAGATCGTGGCGCTGCCGCTGGCCGCGATGCTCGCCGACCGCGCCGGGCGCCAGCCCGTCCTCCTCGCGGGCACCCTGCTCAGCGCGGCCCTGTCGATCCCGTTGTTCGCCCTCGCGGGCACAGGCACGGTCGCGCTGCTGTGGCTGGGCATGATCCTCTACAACATCGGCCGCTCATTGGTGTACGGCCCGCTGCCCGCCTTCGCGGCGGCGATGTTCCCGGCCGAGGTCCGGTTCACCGGGATCTCCCTCTGCTACCAGCTGGCCGGGATCGTCGGCGGCGGGTTCGCGCCGCTCATCGCGGTCGCGCTCGCCGGCAAGGACGGGCACGCGATGCCCGTCGCCGGCTACCTCGCGGCGACCGGCGTGCTCAGCGCGGTCTGCGTGTTCGTGATCGGCCGCCGCACCGACCATTTGAAGGGGAACGCCCGATGACCGACCTGTCCACCACGCTCGGCCCGCTGCGGCTGAAGAACCCGGTCATGGCCGCGTCCTCGGAGGCAACCATGACCGAGGACGGCATCCGCGCCTGCCTCGACGCGGGCGCTGGGGCGGTGGTCGCGAAGTCGGTCAACGAATCCCCCGCCGCCGCGAGGCAGTTGTACATCGCCGACTACGCATTGCTGGGCGACGACGGCGATCCCGTCGAATGGCAGCAGCGCACCGGCGGCGAAACACTGCTGTGCCGCTCGGGTTTGGCTTCCCGCGACGGCTGGCTGGAAATGCTGAAGCGCGCGAACAACCACGCGCGCGGGCTGGGCGCGCACGTGTTCGGCAGCATCACGGTCGCCGACCCGGAACCGGCCGCGGAGATCGCCAGGGAGATGGCGGAGGTGGTGCCGGCGATCGAACTCAACGTCGGTGCCCCGCACGGCCGGGAAGCACGCGCGGTCAAGCAGATCACCGGGCCGGAGATGGTCGCGCAGTACACACGCACCGTCCGCGACGCCGTGGACGTGCCGCTCATCGTCAAGCTCCCCGCGCAGGCCGACAGTCCACAGGCGCTGGCCGCCGCGGCCCGCGACGCCGGCGCGGACGTCGTCGCGATGATCGGGCGGTTCAACGGCTTCTGGCCGGACCCGCTGACGAGCGAACCCGTGCTCGGTTCGTGGGGCGCGGTCGGCGGGCCCGGCATGCTCCCGGTCAGCCTGTACTGGGTGTCGAAAACCTTCGCCGCCGACCGGGAAACCCCGTTGATCGGCACGAACGGCGCCCGGTCCGCTGCCGACATCGCGCGCTTCCTGCTGAGCGGGGCACGGGCCGTGGAGGTGGCGAGCGCCGTCCTGCTGAACGGGCCGGGTGTCCTCGGCAACCTCGTTACGGGGCTCGACGAAGTACTCGCGGCGGGCGGCTACACGCGCGCCGCCGACGCGATCGGCGCGGCCGTCGACCGGGCCCGCGCCTACGCCGACATCCCGCCGAATCCCGAACCCTTGCGCCCTTGGGAAGAGACTTAGCCGAGGTCGAGCCTGAGAACCTTGGCAGTGCGCACTTTCCCGTCCGGGGGCGGAGCGGTCGTGCCACCGCCGGTCGTGACGAACGCGATCCGCCCGTGCTCGCCGGGGCGACGGCCCCACGCCATGCTCGACGGCCCCAGCAGCCGGAGGTCCAGTGGATCGCCGAGCAGCGTGCGGGCGGGCTCCGGCGAGGCGGGATCCAGGGGCACACGGTCGATCGTGTTCTCGCGATGCGTGGTCACGTAGGCCACGCCGGCGTCCTCGTCGAGGCAGAAGTCGTCCGCCATCGTGCCGCCGCCGACGCGCTCCGGCTCGCCCGCGGGGTCGTGGGTTTCCGGGTCGAAGGGCACGCGCATGAACAGCTTCTGCGCTGTCGACGTGTAGTAGAGGTGGTGGGTCCTCGCGGCGTACCGGATGCCGTTGACGCCCGGCTGCGGCGGCTTCATGTCGCTGAGCGGATCGTGCTCCATGCTCTTGTGCGCCAACCAGATCCGGGCTGACGGCGTGCCCTCGGCGGGCAGGTCCACCCGCCAGATGAAGCCGCCGGAGCAGTCGGCGATCAGCAGGACGCCGGGCGCGATTCGGGCAGGCGCCGTTCAGGGCGCGCACCCGGTCGTCGAAGGTGAGCACGGTGTCGATCTCGGGCTCGGCCCCGCCCGGCGCCCAGCCGCGCAGGTCCACGCGGCTCAGGTGCGACTCATGCGTGGTGTAGCCGTCGGTGAGGCCGACGTGGAAGACGTCGGGCTCCGGTTCGGCGCCCGCGGTCACGAGGTGGTCGAAGGTGTGCAGCAGAACGGGTTCGCCGCACAGGCCGCGGCTTCGGCGATCGCGCTGAGCCCGAACGGGGGGCACGCCGATGAAGATCGGATAGGCCTCGTAGCTGCGCCACGCGTGGATCACTTCGGGGCCGTGCCCCGCCCGTCTCCGGTGAACCATCCCTCGGGGGCCTGCCCGGACAGCGCCCAGGTGAGCTGCTGCGCCGCCGAGCGCGCGGCGCGCGCCAGGACTTCGAGCGGGGTCCGTGGCCGGTCGATGCGGCGGGTCACGCTGAACGCGGCGGTGGGCTGGCCGTTGTGGTCGAACGCGCACGCCGCCACCGACTGCAGCCCGTCGGTGATCATGCCGTCCTCCCTGGCCCAGCCGGCGCGCCGTTCGGCGTTGAGGATCCGCCGCAACGCGGGCAGCGACGAGGGGCCGCGGCCGGTGCGGTCGACGAAGGCGCCCGCGTTCGGGTACAGCGCGCGCACCTGCGCGGCGGGCAGGTGCGCGAGGATCGAGCGGCCGTTCGCCGTCAGGTGGGCGGGCAGGCGCACGCCGACATCGGTGACCAGCGTGACGGGCGTGCGGGCGAGCTGCGGCTGTTCCTTGAGCAGGTACAGGGTTTCCGCGCCGTGCAGGATCCCGACGTGCGCGGTCTCCTGCGCCGTGGCGACGAGCTTCTTCAGAATCGGCCGGGCCAGGCGCTCGATGGACTCGTGGCGCAGATACGCCGAGCCGATCTCGAACGCGGCGATGCCCAGCGCGTAGGCGTTGCGGTCGGCCAGATGCAGCACGAAACCGCGGTCCACCAGCACATCCAGCAGGTGGTACATCGACGACCGCGGGACCCCGAGATCGCGCGCCAGCGCCGCGCCCGCCACCGGGCCCGGCCGCGCCGCGAGATAGAGCAGGACGTCGAGCGCGCGGCCCACGGCCGGAGAAGTACTGCTCATAACCCATCCTCACCGGGTGGTCTCGGATCCGAGACATTAGTCCCGGCCGCGCGGTGGTGCAACGGCGCGGCATGACGTGTGCTGGTGGACGACCGCTTTTCGTTCCCCGGACGGAGGATCGCGAGATCATGGCCACCACCTCGGGTGCCCGGCCCGTTCGCGCGGCACGGGGCACCGAGCTCTCGTGCAAGGGCTGGCAGCAGGAAGCCGCGCTGCGGATGCTGATGAACAACCTCGACCCGGAGGTCGCCGAACACCCCGACGCGCTCGTGGTCTACGGCGGGACCGGCCGGGCCGCGCGCGGCTGGGAAGCCTTCGACGCCATCGTTCGCTCGTTGCGGGACCTGGAGGACGACGAGACGCTGCTGGTCCAGTCGGGCAAGCCGGTCGGGATCTTCCGCACCAGCACCTGGGCGCCGCGCGTGCTGATCGCGAACTCCAACCTGGTCGGCGACTGGGCGAACTGGGAGCACTTCCGCGAGCTGGAAGCGCGGGGCCTGATGATGTACGGCCAGATGACCGCGGGCTCGTGGATCTACATCGGAACGCAGGGGATCCTGCAGGGCACCTTCGAGACTTTCGGTGCCGTGGCAAGGAAACGCTTCGGCGGCACGCTCGCCGGGACGATCACGCTCACCGCCGGGCTCGGCGGCATGGGCGGCGCGCAGCCGCTGGCCGTGACGATGAACGACGGCGTCGCTTTATGCGTCGACTGCGACGTCACCCGCATCGACCGCCGCATCGAGCACCGCTACCTCGACACCCAGGCCGGAACCCTCGACGAGGCGCTCGAACTGGCCGTCGAGGCGCGCGACGCGCGACGTCCGCTGTCGATCGGTTTACGGGGCAACGCGGCCGAAATCTTCCCCGAGCTGCTTACCCGGGAGGCGCCGATCGACGTGGTCACCGACCAGACCTCCGCGCACGATCCCTTGTCCTACCTGCCGATCGGCGTCGCGCACGCCGACATGCGAGCGGCGGCGAGCCGGGATCCGGCCGGGTTCACCGAACAAGCGCGGCAGTCGATGGCGAAACACGTCGAGGCTATGGTCGGGTTCCTCGACCGCGGCGCCGAGGTGTTCGACTACGGCAACTCGATCCGCGACGAAGCGCGCCGCGCCGGATACGACCGCGCCTTTGCTTTCCCCGGCTTCGTCCCCGCCTACATCCGCCCGCAGTTCGAAGAGGGCCTCGGCCCCTTCCGGTGGGTGGCGCTGTCCGGCGACCCGAAGGACATCGCGGCCACCGACAAGGCGATCCTCGAGCTCTTCCCGGACAACGACCATCTCAAGCGCTGGATCACGCTGGCCGGGGAGAAGGTCGCGTTCCAGGGCCTGCCCGCGCGGATCTGCTGGCTCGGCTACGGCGAACGCCACCGCGCCGGGCTGAAGTTCAACGAGATGGTCGCCTCCGGCGAGCTGTCCGCGCCGATCGTGATCGGCCGCGACCACCTCGACTCCGGTTCGGTCGCTTCCCCTTACCGCGAAACGGAAGCGATGCGCGACGGCACCGACGCGGTCGCCGACTGGCCCTTGCTCAACGCGCTCGTCAACACGTCCTCGGGCGCCTCGTGGGTGTCGATTCACCACGGCGGCGGCGTCGGGATGGGCCGCTCGATCCACGCCGGGCAGGTGACCGTCGCCGATGGCACCGAACTCGCCGCGCGCAAGATCGAACGCGTGCTCACCAACGACCCCGGGATGGGCGTGATCCGGCACGTCGACGCCGGCTACGAACACGCCGCCGAGGTGGCGGGTGAACGGGGCGTGCGCATCCCGATGCGGGAGAACCGGTGACCACCTTCGACTCGCTCTGGTCGGGCATTCTCGACGTCGGGCAGGACCGGAACACCCGCGGCTACCGCCGTTATGCCTGGTCCGACGCGGATCTGACGTTGCGCGAGTGGTTCGGCGGCTGCGCGGCCGAACGCGGCATGACCGCGGAGGAGGATCGGAACGGGAACCTCTGGGCGTGGTGGCTGCCCGAGGGCTGGACCGGCGAACCCCACGACGCGTTCGTCACCGGGTCGCATTTGGACTCCGTGCCCGACGGCGGCGCTTTCGACGGCCCGCTGGGTGTGGTGTCCGGGTTCGCGGCCGTCGATCTTGTCCGGCAGCGCGGGGTCGAACCGGCCGTGCCGGTGGCTGTCGTCGCGTTCTCGGATGAAGAGGGAGCCCGTTTCGGTGTCGCGTGCGTGGGCTCGCAGCTGTCGACCGGCGCGCTGGACGCCGACCGCGCGCGCTCACTGCGGGACATCGACGGGATCACGCTCGCCGAAGCGATGACCAGCGCCGGGCGTGATCCCCGGCATCTCGGCGTGGACGAGACGCTGACCGATCGCGTGGGCGTGTACGTGGAGCTGCACGTCGAGCAGGGCCGCGCGCTCGATCTCGTCGACAGGCCCCTCGCCGTGGCGTCGGCGATCTGGCCGCACGGCCGCTGGGAGTTCACCTTCGACGGGCAGGCCAACCATGCGGGCACCACCCGCATGGCCGACCGGCGCGACCCGATGCTCGCCTTCGCCTCCGCGGTGCAGACGGCCCGCGCCTGCGCGGTCGAGCACGACGCGGTCGCCACGTTCGGGAAGGTGCTGGCGTCCCCCAACGGCACCAACGCGATCCCGTCCCGGGTCCGGGCCTGGCTCGACGCCCGCGCGGCCGACGAACCCACGTTGTCGCGCCTGGTCGGGAAAATCCGTGCCGAAGCGGAGAAACACGCCGCGGAAGGCGGGCTCGCCCTGGAGGTCGAGACCGAGTCCGTCACCCCGATCGTGCAGTTCCCGCCGGGGCCGCGTGCCCGGCTGCTGCGCACGCTGCAGCACCTCGGCGATCTTCCCGTCCTGCCGACGCAGGCCGGGCACGACGCCGGAATCCTGTCCGCGCGCGTGCCGACCGCGATGTTGTTCGTCCGCAACCCCACCGGAATCTCGCATTCGCCGGAGGAGTACGCCGAGCCCGGCGACTGCGTGCAGGGGGCGCAGGCACTGGCCGACGTCATGGCGGATTGGACCACGGCGTGACCGCCACGCGTTGGTGGTGCGAACACGCCTGGCTCGGCGAGGACACCGTCGGCGACGGCGTGCTGATCTCCGTCGCCGACGGCCGCATCACCGCCGTCGAGAGCGATCGCACTCCCCCGGCCGACGCGCGGCGCCTGCCCGGCCTTGTGCTGCCGGGGATGGCGAACGCGCACTCGCACGCGTTCCACCGGGCGCTGCGTTCGCGCACCCAGCGCGACCGCGGTTCGTTCTGGACGTGGCGGGAGCTGATGTACCGGGCGGCCGATCGCCTCGACCCGGACCGTTATCTCGCGCTGGCCCGCGCGGTGTACGCGGAAATGGCGCTGGCCGGGATCACCGCCGTGGGCGAGTTCCACTATCTGCATCACGATCGCGGCGGGATCCCTTACGCGGAACCGAATGCGATGGGGCACGCCCTCGTGCGGGCCGCCGCGGACGCCGGGATCCGGTTGACCCTGCTGGACACCTGTTACCTCAGCGCCGGTGTAGACGGGACGCCGCTCGCCGAAGGCCCGCAGCAGCGTTTCGGCGACGGCAGCGGCGAAAAGTGGGCCGAGCGCGTGGAGGCGTTGCACCAGCAGTGTGCTTCGCCGACCGTGCGCGTGGGTGCCGCCCTGCATTCGGTCCGCGCCGTGCCGGTCGAGCACATGCCCGCCGTGGTCGAATGGGCGGACGCGCACCGCGCGCCCCTGCACGTCCATTCCTCCGAGCAGACCGCGGAAATCGACCAGTGCCTCGCCGTCCACGGCCGCACTCCCACAGCGGTCCTGCGCGACGCCGGGGCGCTCGGGCCGCGCACGACGGCCGTGCACGCCACCCATCTCACCGACCAGGATCTGTCCGATTTGGACGGAACGGCCACCGGGGTCTGTTTCTGCCCCACCACCGAACGCGACCTCGGCGACGGTATCGGGCCCGCGGCCGCGCTGCTGGCGGGCAGCAGCCTGTTCAGCCTCGGCTCGGACAGCCACGCGGTGATCGACCTGTTCGAGGAGGCGCGGGCGGTCGAGCTGAACGAACGCCTCGACCGGCGCACGCGAGGGAACATCAGCGCCGCGCGCCTGCTCAAGTCGTCCACTTCGGACGGTCACTTCGCGCTCGGCTGGGACGACGCCGGGCATCTGCGGCCCGGGATGCGCGCCGATCTGGTCGCCGTGGACCTGGGTTCGCTCCGCACCGCGGGCGGCGGGCCCACCCTCGAAAACGCCGTCTTCGCCGCGAGCGCGGCGGACGTGACGGAGGTGGTCGTCGACGGCAGGCGCGTCGTCGCCGACCGCGTCCACCTGACCGTCCCCGCCCCGGCCAGGGCACTCGGCGCGGCGATCGGCGAGCTACTCGATCAGGGAGGCCAGACCCGATGAGCGTCTTGTACACCGACATCGGCGAGCTCGTCACGAACGACCCGGAACAGGGCGACGGCACTCCTCTCGGCGTGCTCACCGACGCCGCGCTCGTCGTGGAGGGCACGGACGTCGCCTGGGTGGGGCCGCGCGAGAAGGCTCCGGCGGCCGACACCCGGGTCAGCTGCGACAACGCCGCCGTCATTCCCGGGTTCGTGGACAGCCACGCGCACCTCGTGTTCGCGGGCGACCGCTCGCACGAGTTCGCCGCGCGGATGAGCGGACAGCCCTACGCCGCGGGCGGTATCGCGACCACGGTGGCCGCCACCCGCGCCGCCGACACGCCCACGCTGACTGCGAACGTGGCGCGGCTCGCCGAAGAGCTGCGGCGGGGCGGGATCACCACGTTCGAATGCAAGTCCGGGTACGGGTTGAACGTCGCGGACGAAGCGCGCTCGCTGGAGGTCGCGTCCGCCTTCACTGACGAAACCACCTTCCTCGGCGCGCACGTCGTCCCGCCGGAGTTCCGCGAAGACCGGGAGAGCTATGTGGATCTCGTCAGCGGCGAGATGCTGCGGGCCTGCGCGCCGTGGGCGAAATGGGTGGATGTCTTCTGCGACAAGGGCGCTTTCGACGTGGACGAGGCCCGCGCGATCCTCACCGCGGGCAAGGAAGCCGGGCTGGTCCCGCGGATGCACGCCGGGCAGCTCGGCCCCGGCGACGGCATCCGGCTCGCGGTCCAACTCGGGGCGGCCTCGGTGGACCACTGCACGTACGCCACCGACGACGATATCGAGGCGCTGGCGGGCAGCTCCACGGTGGCGACTTTGTTGCCCGGCGCGGAGTTCTCCACCCGCGCGCGATGGCCGGACGCCCGGCGGCTCATCGAAGCGGGCGTGACCGTCGCTCTCGCCACCGACTGCAATCCGGGCAGCTCGTACACGTCGAGTATGTCCTTCTGCATCGCGCTCGCGGTGCGGGACATGCGCTTCACGCCGGCGGAAGCGTTGTGGGCCGCCACCGCCGGGGGCGCCGCCGCGCTCCGGCGCACGGACGTCGGCGCGCTCGCCCCCGGCCGTCGCGCGGATTTCGTGCGGCTCGATGCGCCTTCCTACATCCATCTCGCCTACCGGCCTGGGGTCCCGCTGGCTCGCGAAGTGGTGAAGAACGGCGCACCCGCGTGACCGGCGAGGCGGCTGTGATATTCGTGGGGTCCGACTTCGGTGGCAACGAGAGGATCCCCGATGACACAGCTCGGCCGTACCGGCATCGACGTGTTTCCGCTGGTACTCGGCGGGAACACGTTCGGCTGGACCAGTGACGAGGCGTCGTCGCACCGGATCCTGGACGCGTTCGCCGCCGGGGGCGGGAACTTCATCGATACCGCGGACAGTTATTCATACTTCGCTCCGGGCAATTCCGGCGGCGAGTCGGAGACGGTGATCGGCTCGTGGCTGGCGGCGCGCAAGAACCGCGACAGCGTCGTGATCGGCACCAAGGTCAGCAACCACCCCGAGTTCAAGGGCCTGAGCGCCGGCACCATCGCCGCCGCGGCGGATGCGTCGCTGAAGCGGCTGGGCACCGACTACATCGACGTGTACTACGCCCACAACGACGACCCCGACACCCCGCTCGCCGAGACCGCCGCCGCGTTCGCCGACCTGCACAAGGCAGGCAAGATCCGGGCGGTGGCGGCGTCGAACTACACCGCCGAGCGGCTCACGGAATGGCTCGACATCGCGCGGCGCGAAGGCTTCGAGCCGCCGACCGTGCTGCAGCCGCACTACAACCTCGTGAACCGCCAGCCGTACGAACGGGAACTCGCGCCCGTCGCCGCCGACGCGGGGCTCGCCGTGGTGCCGTACTTCGCGCTCGCCAGCGGCTTCCTGACCGGCAAATACCGCCGCAAGGAGGACTTCGGCGAGGAGATCCGGCAGCGCCTGGCCACCCAGTACTTCTCCGAGCCGGCGCTCGCGGTGCTCGACGTGCTGGAGGAGGTCGCGGGCAACCACGGCGTCGAAATGTCCACTGTGGCGCTCGCCTGGCTGCGCAGCCGCCTCGGCGTGGTCGGGCCCATCGCGAGCGCCCGCACGCTCGAGCAGCTCCCGGCCCTGCTGGCGTCCGCGACGCTGGTGCTCAGCGTCGACGAAACCGACGCGCTGGACGAGGCCTCCGCCAAGATCGACGGCTGACTGGCGTCATCCACAGCGCGTGGGCCCGGCCGAGCGGCCGGGCCCAGCGGACCAGCGCGGCCGTCGCCACCCTCCCGCCCGCATGTTGGCCACTCGCGCGCACGAATTGGCCACTCCCGCACGCATGTTGGCCGCCCACGTGCATGAATTGGCCACTCCCGTGCACGAATTGGCCACTCCCGCACGCGAGTGTCCGCCCGCAACCGGAGCCCGGAACCGGATCCCGGCGGCGGGGCGCCAACACACCACCGCGGCGAGCCAACACACCCACCCGCGCAGCCAACACGCCGACGGGAGGGGCCAACACACGTACGGGAGGGGCAAACACGCCCATCGCGGCGGGCCTGAGCCTCAGGCCCTCCGCTCCAACTCCTCGGCAGGCGCGCGGCCCGTGGTTCCCTGCGCGATGTCCTCCAGGCTGCGCCGGCGCGTCTCCGGGGCCAGCACGATCACGACGATCGCCCCGACGAGGCAGACACCCAGCACACCCAGGAAAACCCCTTGCACCCCCACGTTTTCATAGAGCGAGCTGACCAGGAACGGGGTCACGATCACACTGCCCCGCGCGCACGCGTTCGCGAGCGCGGAGCCCTGCATGCGCAGTTCGGTCGGGAACAGTTCCGGGATGTAGCTCGCGATCTGCACCGAGATCGCGAAACTCGCCAGGAACACCCAGACGATCCCGGACACGATGAGCCCGGCGGTCGACGACGAATAGCCGTACCAGATGCCGACGCCGCCCATCAGCACGAACAGCGCCGCGTTGACCCATTTCCGCCCCAGCCGGTCGCCGACGAGCCCGCCGACGAGACACCCCGGGATCGCGCCCAGCTGCATGAACACCGTGATCCCCAGGCTTTTCTCCACCGTGAGCCCCTGCCCGACGAGGTAGGTCGGCACCCACGACTGGAACGTGTAGAACGCGATCTGGTTGCACACCGCGATCAGCACGCAGGCCGCCGTGATCCGCCCCAGTGGCTTGCGGAACAACGCGCGGAAGTCCGGCCGCTCGGCCCTCGCGCGAGGACCGGCCGGGAGCTCCGGCTGCTCGGGCATGTCCGGGTTGTAGCGCCGCGCGATCCGGTAGGCCTCCTCGTACCGGCCACGCGATTCGAGCCAGCGGGGGGATTCGTCGAGGAACTTCAGCTGCAGCACCCAGATCAGCACCGCCGGCACCCCGCACACGAGGAACATCGCGCGCCACCCGAACGACGGGATCACCAGCAGGCCCGCGATCGCCGACGCGGGCAGCGCCAGGTTCACGACCATCGCGAGCACGCCCGCCCACGACGCGCGCCGCGCGTTGGGCACGAACTCGTTCCACGTCCCGTACCCGGTGATCAGCACCGCGCCGAGCCCGAGCCCGGTGGCGACACGCAGCACCACGATCAGCCCGTGATCCGGCGCGATGCTGGTCAGCAGCGTCGCCGCGCTGTACAACGCCAGCGCGTACAGGTAGGTCGAGCGCCGTCCGAACCGGTCGCCGAGATACCCGGCGAGCAGCGTGCCGATCAGCAGGCCGAACGACGTCGCGGACAGGAACGTCGCGTTTTCGCCGACCGTGGAGAACTTCGCGGCGAGCATGGCCGCGAGGACCGAGCCCGACAGGTAGATGTCGAAGGCGTCGAAGAAACCGCCGCCCCCGAGCAGGGCGAGCTGCTTGAGATGGGACCGGCCGACCCGTGCGCGATCGAGATGACGGCCCACGAGGGATGGAGCACGCTGGACTTCGGACATGACGAACAAACCTCCGCTCGACGGTGAGACAGGGTGTCGCTTTTTCAGTTGTGCCCGGTGACGCGGACCAGGGCGTCGAGCGCGGTCGCGCCCTCGCCGGGGCCGTGCACGCGCAGCGGGTTGATTTCGGCCTCCAGCACGGAAGGTTCCGCTTCGGCCAAAGTGGACAGTGCGACGATCGCGCGGGCCAGCGCGCCGGCGTCGCCCTCGCTGCCGCGGTAGCCGACGATCGGTGCGAGGCCCTTGACCTCGCCGATCATCTCGTGCGCCGTGGCGAGGTCGACCGGCGCGAGCCGCAGGCTCGAATCGCGGTACAGCTCGGCCAGTACCCCGCCCGCGGCGACCATCACCAGCGGCCCGACCTCCGGGCTGACGCGGTAGCCGATCAGCGCGTCCGTTCCCGGCCGCGCCATTTCGGTCACCAGCAAGCGATCCGCGGCCGGGCCGACGCGTTCGGCGATCTTCCGCGCGGCCGCGGCCAGCTCGTCGTCGCCGGACACATCCAGCACCACGCCGCCCACGTCAGTCTTGTGCGCGATCTCCGCGGACAACACCTTCACGGCAACGGGATACCGGACTCCTTCAGGCACCCGGCCCTCGGTCACCTCCGCGGTCACGCACTCCAGCGCGGGTGGCGCGGCGATCCCGGCCTTCTCCAGCAAGCGGTACGAGCCGAGCTCGTCGAGCACCCGCCCCCCACTGTCCGGCGGAACCTGAGGCGCCCCAACGACGTTCGCCACGGCAGGCCGGGACGCGGCAGCCGAGATCGCTTCCACGATCGACTCCGGGGTGCGGAACGCGGGCACCCCCGCCTCGCCCAGCGCGGCCAGCGCCCGGGGAGCGTCGGGCACCGCGAACGCCGCGAGTGGCGTCGGCCCGTCCGCGCGCTCGATCACCGCACGCACGGCCAGCTCCGGATGGAAGCGTGCCGAGGACCCGACCACCATCACGACGAGGTCGTACTCTCCGCTGCGCTGCAGGGCATCCAGGGTGCCGCTGACGATCTCGTGCTTGGCGCCCGCGAGCGTCAGGTCCATGACGATGCTGTCGGTGATCGGCGCGCCGAGGTCCTGGATCCGCTCCCGGAGCGAGGCCGAAGGCGCCCGGACGTGCACGCCCCGCAGCCCGAGCTGATCGGCGATGAGCGCCGCGCCGCCGCCGGTCGTGGTGAGCACGCCGACGCGGAAGTCCGCGGCGCCCTTCCCCGGCGCCACGCGTTCGAGAAGGGCGGGGGCTTCGACGAGCGCCTCCAGGTTGTCGACGCGGCTGATCGCGGCCGCGCGGAAGAAGGCGTCGGCCTCCTCGTCGGATCCTGCCATCGCTCCCGTGTGGGACACCGACAGCTGCGCCCCCTGCGCGGAACGGCCGAGCTTGTACACCACCACGGGTTTGCCGCGCTCGGCCGCCGCGCGGGCGAACCGGGCGAGCTGGTCGCTGTGCTGCAGCGATTCCATGAACAACGCGTACGAACCGATGCCGTCGTCGTCCACTGTGGACAAGCAGATTTCGCCGAGGCTGAGATCGGCCTCGCCGCCGGTGGAAACCAGGCCCGCGAAGGAGATCCCGCGCTCCTTGCCCCGCGAGACGAGCGCACCGATCACGCTGCCGGAATGCGAGGCGACGAACACCCGCCCTGGCGCGAGATCGGTCTCCGCGAACGCGGCGTTGGCGGTGAGCAGCAGCCCGGTGCGCGGGTTGATCACGCCCAGGCTGCTCGGGCCGAGGATCCGCGTCCGGCCCGCGGCCGCGCGCAGCCGGGCCTCACGTTCCCGGCCCTCTTCGCCCTCCTCGCCGAACCCGCTCGCGAGCACCGTCGCGACCGGCACGCCGAGCTTCGCGCACTCCCCCACGGTCTCGATGGCCTGGTCCGCGCCGGTCATCACATAGACGTGGTCGGGCACCTCGGGCAGCTCCGCCAGCGACGGCCAGCAGCGCTCGCCACCCACCGTTTCGCGGCGCGGGTTCACGGGGTAGACGCGTCCCGCGAAACCCGCGGAGCGCAGGTATCGCAACGGCCGCGAGTTCGTCTTGGCCGGGTCGTCGGAAGCTCCGACGAGCGCCACGCTCGCGGGCCGCAGCAGCGCCGTGGCCAATGCATCCGTCATCGCGGGACGACCCCCTCTCCGAGCCCCGGCAGGAACGACAGGTCCTTCAGTTCGCGGATCGCGTCGATCGCCGCCGTCACCCCGGATTCGCCGAGGACCGGGGTACACAGGCGCCGGAACTTCGCTTCGAGCGCTTCGTCCGAGACCGGGTTGCCCGGCTCCCCGTAAGGCTGGGCGACGCGGAGGCTCGCCGGATCCCGCCCCTCCGCGAACACCGTCACTCGCGCCGGGCGCTCACGCGGATATCCGGCGTCGGCCTCGGGATCGGCGTGCACCTCGACCTTCGCGGCGAGCGCGAGGACGTCCCGCCGCGCCCGGGTTTCATCGCCGAACTCCGCCAGCCCGACCTCGCCGCACAGCAGCGCGACCGCCACCGCGTACGGGATGCTCATCTGCGCACCGAGGAAGCTGTCCACTGTGGACGCATTGTGGTGGGACGCGACCGTGTACGTGCCGACGACGATCTTCGTGATCCTGTCCACGCCCTGGTCCCGCAACTGCAAGGCGGCGTCGATCGGGCCGTGCAGGTGACGACAGCACGGGTATGGCTTCACGTACGTGCGCAGCAAAGTCCACTCCGTGCCGAGGCCGCCGGTGAGCGTGCCGGGCTCGTAGTCGTTGCGCGTGAACGCCTCGAAGTAGCCCTTCTTTCCTTCGAGGACCCCGCGCGGGCCGGTGAGTCCGCGCGACGCCAGTTCCGCGCTCGCGATCGCGTCGCGGGCGGCCTTCCCCGCGTGCAGGCGCTTGACTTCGGCGTCCTGCCCGAGGAAGGCGAACAGACCGCCGGCGTGGGACCCGGCGATGCCCAGCGCGTGTTCGGTGGTCCCGGCATCGAGACCGAGGACGGTCGCGACCCCGGCGGTCGCGGCGACGACGCCCGCGAGCGGGGTGTTGTGGAATCCGTTGCGCCAGGTGGCCGGATGACCCGACGCGGCCAGCCGGCAGACCAGTTCCAACGCGACAGCGGCGCCCGCGAGCAACCGCTCCGACGAGACCTCGTGCCGCTCGGCCGCGGCCAGCACGGCCGGAAACGCCACCGCGCTGGGGTGCACGCTGCCGGGCGTGTAGCCGTCGTCGACCTCCAGGCTGTGCGCCGCCGTCCCGTTCACCAGCGCCGCTCCTTCGGCCGACAGCGGCCCGAAACCGACAGCGGTCGCGTCCGCGCCCGCATGGGAGACGGCCGCGTAGTCGGCGACCAGGCGCGCGACGGGGTAGCGGGATGCGGCGATGACCCCGCCGAGGTGGTCCAGCAGCAGCCGCTTGACGTGCGTGACGATCTCGGCGGGCAGCGGCTCGTCCCGCAGCCGCGCGGCGAAATCCGCGACTTCGGCGGTGAGCATCAGCGCACCTCCGTGACCGGGCGGCGCTGGCTGAACCGCTCGCCGAAGATGTCCTTGGCGATGGTGTTGCGCAGGATCTCCACGGAGCCGCCCGCGATCATCCAGCCGCGGATGCGGCGCACGAAGTACTCCATCGGCAGGTCGGTCGAGTACCCGGCGGCGCCGAAGGCCTGCAGGGCGTCGTTGGCGACGGCGAAGGCGACTTCGTTGGTGTGCGCCTTGGCGATCGCGGCCTCGACCGGGTCCGGGGTCTCCCCATCGGCGTTGGCCACGGCGCGGTGGATCAGCATCTTCGCGGAGTCGAGTTTGATCCGCATGTCCGCGAACTTCCATTGCAGGCCCTGGAACTCCATCAGCGGCCTGCCGAACTGCTTGCGCTGCTTGACGTGCTCCACCGCCCGCTCGAACGCGGTCTCGGCCAGCGCCAGCGCGCGCGAGGCGTTGCCGAGCCGTTCGACCCCGAAGATCGACAGCATCTTCTTGACCGCGCCGGAGTCGGCCAGCACGTAGTCGCGGGGCACGCGGCATTCGTCGAAGTTCAGCGTGCAGTGCTGTTCGCCGGACATGTACCGCTCGGCGCGGCCCCGGCTGAACCCGGGCGCGTCGACGGGGACGACGACCGCGCCGATGTCGCGCGTCTTGGGCCCGAACCGGCACCACACCACCGAATGCGTGATCTCCGGGCCGTGCGAGTTCCAGCACTTCTGTCCATTGAGGACGACCGAGTCGCCGTCGTAGCGGGCTGTGGTGCGCAGGTCGGTGAGCGCCGACCCGGCCTCTGGCTCGCTCATCCCCGCGCTGACCAGGCCCTCACCCCGCAGCAGGCGCGCGAGCACCTCCTGCTTCACGCGGGGCGTGCCGAAGTTCGCGATCTGCCGGATGGCGCCGAAGTTGCTGGCCTGCACGGCGTCCCCGCTGTGGGGGCAGACCTTCGTCACCGCCTGCATCACGAGCACCGCCTCCAGCAGCGATGCCCCTTGGCCGCCGTCGGCCTCGGCGATGGTCAGCCCGGTGAACCCGTGGTCCGCCAGCGTTTTGAGGCTGTCCCAGGCGAACCCGTCGCGGGCGAAGGCGCGTCCGGCGAACTCCCGCCGCGCCAGCGTCGCGGCGGAGTCCCGCAGGGCTTGTTGTTCGGGCGTGAGCGAAAAGTCCATCAGTGCTCCTGGGTGTCGATTGTGGACAGTGCCGCGCGGAGGTCGCCGGCGCCGAGGCCGGCGAGGTCGGCGGAGAATCGGGTGACCGCGCGGGGATCCGGCACGCAGGCCGCGATCTTGGCTTCGACCTGGTCGAGGGTCAGGGGGTGCGCGGGTGAGCCGGGCATCTCGGCGCGCCGGTGCTCGGTGGTGCCGGCGTAGTGCAGCTCGACCTCGGCGGGGGCCATGCCGACCTGCGCGGGCAGGTCCTGCTCGACCCGGATCCGCGCGGCGAGCCGCTCGATCGCGGGATCGCCGAGCACCGGTTCGCGCAGGCTGCTCAGGTCCACCCGGCCCGTGTGCAGGGCGGCGGCCACCAGCCACGGAATCGAGAACTGCACGTCGGCGACAGGCTGGCCGCGCCACGCGAAAGGCCGCGCTACCAACGCATAAGCCTGTCCGGCGGGCACGTGCACGACCGCGCTCTCCAGCCCGTCCGCGCGGGCGCCGAGGACGGCGTCGATCGCGGCGTGGGTGTAGCGGCAGGCCGGATACGGTTTGAGCGACAGCCCGGCCACTTCCCAGCCGGGCGCCCGGATTTCCTCGAACGCGGCCGCGAGATCGCCGTCCTGGCGCAGCGCCAGAATCCCGTAGTCGCCGTCGAGCCAGTCCATCGGGCCACGCACCCCGCGGGCGGCCATCAGCGCCGCGGACACCCCGGCCTGCACGGCGAGCGCAGGCTGGAGCCGTTTGGCCGGTGAGCCTTCGGCGACCACCTGGCGCGTCATCACCGAACCGGTCGCGGGCAACGCCAGCCCGAGCGCGCTGGTGAAGTGTTCCTCGTCCAGGCCAAGGGTGCGGGCCGTCGCTGCCGCCGCGCCCAGCGCGCCGAGCGCGGCCGTGCGGATCATCCCGCGCTGCCCGCCGATCGCGGCGGAAACGCGGGACAGGACCTGCACTCCGGCGACCACTCCGGCGGCGACGTCGGCGCCGGAGCGGCCTCGCGCCAGCGCCACCGCCAGCGCCGACGGCAGTGCGACACAGCTCGTGTGCACCACCGCCGAGTCGTGGGTGTCGTCGAAATCCCAGGCGTGCACGAGCGCCGACAACGCCGCCGCCGCGGCGGGCGCGGGCAGGCTCGCCCTCGTCCACGGCAACCGGACCGGCCCGGTACCCAGGTCGTTTTCGAAGCAGGACAACGCTTCCGCGACTCCGGGCGCGCTACGGCCCGCGCCCGCTATCCCCAGCGCGTCGGCGACGAGGACCGTCAGCGCGGCGCGTTCGCCGCCGGACAGGTCGCCCTCTCCTGCTTTGCTCAGCTCGGACACCCAGTCGCGGCCCGGCTCGCCCATTCGGTCCCTCCAGCTTCCTTGCGGGATCACCGGCTCCGGAGATTACACATTTTATAGAATGCCGTCTATGCACTACGGTGATCGGATCGACGAGGATCGGAGGACGGGATGAGCTCCACGGTGGGTGTGCTGGGAGCGGGGATCATGGGGCGCGGGATCGCGCAGGTCTTCGCCGCGGCCGGGCACACGGTGGTCCTGGGCGACGTCAGCCTGCGGGCGGCCGAAGAAGGACTCGCGACCATCCGCGCCGGGCTGGAACGCGCCGCGCGCCGCGGCGGTGGCCCCGGCCTTGACCTGCTCGAACGCATCTCCCCCGTCGGAGACGTTGCCGCCTTCGCCGGAGCCGGCTTGGTCGTGGAGGCCGTGCCGGAGGATCTTGAGCTCAAGCACCGCATGCTCAACGCCGTCGCGGAGGCGACCGGGCCGGACACGGTGCTGGCGAGCAACACCTCGGCGCTGCCGATCACCGCGATCGCCGCCGGCGTGCCGGGTCCGCACCGCGTGATCGGATTGCACTTTTTCAATCCCGTGCACCGGATGGATCTCGTCGAGATGGTGTGCGGGCTGCAGACGGCGCCCGCCACGGAGACGGCCGCGCGCGAGCTGTGCGAATCGGCGGGCAAGGTCGTCGTCCGCGTATCGGACCGGCCCGGGTTCGTGACCAGCCGGGTCAACGTGCTGATCGGCAACGAGGCGTTCCACATGCTGTCCGAGGGCGTCGCCGGGGCCGAGGAGATCGACACCGCGCTCAAGCACGGGCTGAACCATCCGATGGGCCCGTTCGAGCTCATCGATCTGGTCGGGCTCGACACGCGGCTGTCGGTATTGCGCGGCCTGCACGAAGCGCTCGGCGACCGGTTCCGCCCCGATCCCCTGCTGGTCAGCCTCGTCCAGGCGGGCAGGCTCGGCCGCAAGACCGGGCACGGCGTGTACCGCTACGACGAAGCCGGAAAGCGCATTCCGGGTTCGGGGGACGTGCGATGACCGTGCGCGCCGAACTGACCGCCGAGGCCGCGACGATCTGGCTCGACCGCCCCGAGAAGCTCAACGCGCTCGACCTGGAGATGAGCGGCGGGATCCAGCGCGCGCTGGACGAATTCGCCGAAGCCGGGCGCCCGCTGGTGATCCGCAGCGCGGTGCCCGGCACGTTCGTCTCCGGCGCGGACCTGACCGAACTCGCCCGCCGGACGCGGCGCGAGGCGCTGCAGCGCGTCAACCACCGCCTGTTCACCGCGATCGAGGAGTACCCGTGGCCGAGCATCGCCGTGGTCGGCGGGCACGCGCTCGGCGGTGGCTGCGAACTGGCGCTCGCCTGCGACTTCCGGCTGTCCTCGGAGTCCGCGACGTGGGGCCTGCCCGAGGTCCGGCTCGGCATCATCCCGTCCGCGGGCGGGCTGGCCCGGCTGCCCAGGACGGTCGGGGTGCCCGCGGCGAAACGGCTGATCATGACCGGCAAGCGGATCGGCGCGGCCGAGGCGCACGCGATCGGGCTCGTGGACGAGGTGACCACGGACCTCGACGAAGCACTCGCGCGCCTGCTCGGCGAACTCGGGAAGGCATCGATGACCGCGGTCCGCTACGCGAAGGAGGCGATGTCCGCGCCGGGTGACCACCGCCGGAGCACCGACGCCGCGCTGCAGGCCCTGTGCTTCGAGAGCGACGAGGCGCGTCGGCGGCTGGGCGCGGCGATGCGTCGGTAATCTGTGTTCTACAGAATGCGAAAGGGAGGGTGGAACCGGAGATGGCCGACAGCAGCACGCCGGCCCCGCCGCTGAGCCGCACCGCGTACGTCGTGTCCCGCCTCAAGCAGGACCTGGCGGACGGCACGCTGCAGCCGGGGCAATCGCTGCGGCAGGTGCAGATCGCGCACCGGTACGGCGTCAGCGTGACGCCCGTGCGCGAGGCGCTCCGGATCCTCGAGGCCGACGGCACCATCACCTACTCCCCCCACCGCGGCGCCACGGTCAAGGACGTCGACCCCGAAACGGCGATGGACCTCTACCGCCTGCGCGCCGCGGTGGAAGGCCTCGCCACCGAGATCGCGGTGGAACGCATGACGCCCGACCGCCTGGAAGCCATCGAGGCCGCGCACAAGGAGCTGCGCGCCGCCCAGGCGCGGAAGGCGCCCGCCGCCGAGCTTTCCCGGCTCAACAAGGCTTTGCACTACGCGATCTACCAGGGCGGCGCGCCGCTGCTGCTCGACCACATTTCCGCGCTGTGGTCGCGGTTCCCCACCAGCGTCACGCTGTGGGACACGAAGCGCAATGTGTCCGCTTTGGACGATGATCACGCCGGGATCCTCGAAGCCGTCCGTGCCGGTGACGCGCAGCGCGCGGGCGCGCTGATGTCCGCGCACGTCCGCCACGCGGGCACACTGCGCGCCGAGCACGACTGACGTATCCACCGATCGCCAGAGGAGATTCCTATTTCCCCTGCTCGCCGCCGGTGAACATCGCGATCAGGCTGTGCGGGCTGCTTTCCCCGAACATGATTTCGTGGAGCTGAACGCCGTCCTCGGCGGCGTCGGCACTGCGCGGGAAAAGCGCCTCCTCGTATTCTGCGAGCGCTTTCTCCACGTTCCCGGAATGCGCGGCCAGTGCTTTGCCGAGTTCCGCGCCGTCGTACATCGCGAGGTTGGCGCCTTCACCGTTCGGCCCCGCGACGTGCGCAGCGTCGCCGAGCAAGGTCACGCCCGGCACTCGTTCCCACCGGTGATCGGCGGGCAGCGCGTTGAGGGAACGCAGAACCGGCGCGGTGTCCGTGTCGGTGATCAACGCGGTCAGCTCCGGGGCCCAGCCGTCGAATTCCTGGGCGACGCGCGCGGTGGCCGCCGCGGTGTCGCTGAAATCGATACCCGCGAACCACTCGGGCGATTGCGTGAGCGCGACATAGGTGTGGAGCGTGCCACCGCTTTCCCGGTGGGCCTGGATGCCCTTCCCCGGCACGAGTGCGAACAGCGATCCGCCGCCGACCGCCTTCGCGGCGCCGGGGTGCCGGGTGTCGGCGTCGTAGAGATAGGTTTCGACGAAAGATCGGCCGAGGTACCGCGGGACCGCGTCGGACAGCAGCGGCCGCACCCGCGACCAGGCACCGTCCGCGCCGACGAGCAGGCTCGTGACGACGGTGCCGCCGTCGGCGAAGGTCACCTCATGGCGGCCGCCACCGAGGGCGCGGACGCCGCTCACCTTGTGTCCCCAATGGACAGTGCCGGCCGGAAGCGAATCGAGCAGCATCCGCCGCAGCTCGCCGCGCTGCACCTCCGGGCGCCCGCCCGAGCCGTCGTCCGGCTCCTCGTACAGGACGGCGCCGTCGTGGCCGAGCACCCGGATCGCCTCGCGGCCTTCCAGGATCAGGCCGCGGAATTCCTCTGTCAGCCCGGCCGCTGCCAGTGCCGGCTGGCCGGTGTCGTCGTGGATGTCGAGCATTCCCCCTTGCGCGCGGGCCGCCGGTGACGCTTCGGCCTCGTACACCGTGGCCGGGATTCCGTGGACGTGGAGGACGCGGGCGAGCGTGAGCCCGCCGAGCCCGGCTCCGATGATCGTGACGTGCATGAAGACTCCCCTCTGGAATGACGTTCCACAACCCATGTTGGAACGTCATTCCAGACCTGTCAAGATGGGGGCATGACATCACCACGGACGGGTCGGTCACGGCGGGGCAAGGAGGCGCTCTCCCGGGAGCGCATCGTCGGCGCCGCCATCGAACTGCTCGACACCGCGGGCGAAAGCGGGTTGACGTTCCGGGCGCTGACCGAACGCCTCGCCACCGGATCCGGCGCGATCTACTGGCACGTCGCGAACAAGGGCGAACTGCTCGACGCGGCCACCGACGCCGTCGTCGCGGCCACGCTCACTCCCCCGGTGACCCGGGACCCGCGGGACGGCATCCGCGCGGTCGCCCTCGATCTGTTCGAGGCGATCGAAAAGCACCCGTGGCTCACGACGCAGCTCGCCACGCAGCTGTCCCGGACCCCGTGGAGTTCGGTGACGCCGCGGATCTTCGAGGCCATCGGCAGGCAGGTCCGCACGCTCGGCGTGCCGGAAAGCAGCTGGTTCACCACGACTTCCGCGCTGGCGCACTACATCCTCGGCGCCGCCGGGCAGAACGCCGCGAACGCCGGCGCCACCGAACCCGGGGGCAACCGCGACGAGTTCCTCGACAGCGTCACCGACGCGTGGGAAAAGCTCGATCCCGACGAGTATCCGTTCACCCGGGCCGTCGCGCGCCAGCTGCGCGGCCACGACGACCGCGCCCAGTTCCTCGCCGGCATCGACCTCATCCTCGCCGGGATCGCCACCCTGCGGTAGCGGCGTCGTCAACCGACTTCGTGTCTCCGCGACCGGTGCAGGGGTCATCTCAAGCGGGTGAGGCCACTTCGCCCGCGGCCCGCTGAACATGGCCGCCATGGCTGCGGATTCCGGGGCGCGGGCAGGCAGCGGCGTACTGGCCGTCACCTGCATCTCGGCGCTCATCGTGAACGCGAACACCTCGGCGGTGACCATCCTGCTGCCCGCGATCAGCGAGGACGTCGGCTCTTCGACGACCACGCTGCAATGGGCGGTCACCGGGTACTCGCTCGTGGGCGCCGCCGTGATCGTCACCGGCGGGGCGCTCGGGGACATCACCGGCAGGCGGCGCGTGTTCCTCGGCGCGCTGCTGCTGTTCGTGGTGTCCTGCGCGCTGATCGGGCTCGCGGGCAGCGGCGCCGCCGTCATCGCGGGCCGTGCGATCCAGGGCGCGGCGGGCTCGACGCTGCTCGCCTGCGGCCTCAGCCTGCTGTCGGTCGCCTCGGACGGCGCGGGCCAGGTGCGCGCGGTTTCCTTGTGGGGCGCGGCTTCCGCGGCCGGGGCGGCCATCGGCCCGCTGGTCGGCGGGACGCTCGTCGACTCGACCGGCTGGCAGGGGCTGTTCTGGATCGACGCCGCGATCGCGGCCGCGTGCATGCCGCTGACGCTCGCCACGGTGCCGGAGTCGCGGGACGCGAACCGGCCGCACACCCTCGACCTGGCGGGCACCGTGCTCGTCGCCGGCTGCCTGGTGCCGTTGGTGCTCGCGCTGAGCCTCGGGCCCGCCTGGGGCTGGGTGTCGGTGAAAACGCTGGTGTGCCTGGTGGTTTCGGTGCTCGCGGGTGTGGCGTTCTTCGCGGTCGAACGCCGGGTCACCGCGCCGCTGGTCGATCTTCGCCTGCTGCGCAACAAGGTTCTGGTCGGGGCGACGCTGGTGATCCTCATCGTGGCGGGCGCGATCAACGGGCTGATGTACGTGATGAGCCTGTTCTTCCAGGACCCGGCGGCGTTCGCGATGTCCCCGCTGGAGGCGGGCCTGGCGACACTGCCGGCCGCGGCGGGCATCGTGATCATTGCGCCCTTCGTGTCCGGGCTGGCGAAGAAGATCGGCTCGCGCAGCGTGATCCTGGTGGGGTTCCTGATCACCCTCGGCGGGTTCGTGGCGCTGATCTTCATCACGGAAAGCTGGGGGTACGGGGTGTTCGTGCTGCCGCTGGTGGCCGTCGCGGTCGGGATGGGGCTGTCGAACGGTTGCGCGTCGGCGGCCGCGACTTCGGCGGTCTCGGCGGACCAGGTCGGTGAAGCGTCCGGGATTTCCAACATGGCGCGGTACGTGGGGGCCGCGTTGCTGACCGCCGTTTCGGCGACGCTGTATGGAAGCGCGACGACCGTCGAAGGCCCGTCGCGCGAGGCGGCGCTGGTCGACGGAGTCAGCCGGACGGCGCTGCTGATGGCGATCGCCGCCGGGATCGGCATCCTGCTCGCGCTGCTCTACGGGCGCCACCGCCCCGCCGCCGCACGCCCGGTCGATCAGGCCTCGGCCGCCGCGGGGGTCATGCACAGCGTGCCGGTCCCCGCGCTGGCGGCCGCGGCCCAGTCGGGGCTGCGGGATTGAAGGTGGCGGGCCTCAACCCCCGTATCCCCGCAGGAACAACGCCTCCGTCAGTGACATCGCCGCCAACTCCTCCGGCGCGACGCTCTCGTTCGGCGCGTGGATGAGTGCCTGAGGTTCCTCGACCCCGATGAGCAGGATCTCGGCGTCGGGGTAGGTCTCCGCGAAGACGTTGCACAGCGGGATCGAACCGCCCTGGCCGAGACGGCTCATCGGGCGGCCGTACGCGGTCTGCATGGCGTCGGCCATCGCGTGATAGGCGCGGCCCCCGGTCGCCGGGCGGAACGGGTGACCGGTCGCCTCGATCTCCACGGAGAGCCGGACATCCCACGGCGCGGCGGCGAGCAGGTGTTCGACCAGCAGGCGCCCGGCGTCGTGCGGGGCCACGCCCGGCGGGATCCGCAGGTTCACCCTCGCGCGGGCGCGGGGCGTGATGGCCGCGGTGGAGCCGACGACCGGCGGGCAGTCGATCCCGAGCACGGTCAGCGCCGAGCGGGCCCACAGCATGTCCGCCACGTCCCCGTCGCCGAGGAGGGTGGCGCCGGGCGAAAGACCCGCGTCGGCGCGGAACTGTGTCGCGGGGTAAGGAGCTCCGGGCCACACGCCGTCGTTGCGCAGCCCGCGTATCGTCGTGTTGCCCTTCTCGTCGCGCAAGGACGCCAGCACCGACACCAACGCGGCCAGCGCGTCCGGCGCGGGACCGCCGAACATGCCGGAGTGCAGTTCGGACGGCAGCGCCTCCACCGAGACGACCGCGTTGACCATGCCGCGCAGGCTCACCGTGACCGCGGGCTGCCCCACCGCCACGTTCCCGGTGTCGCACACCAGGATCGTGTCCGCGCGCAGGAGGTCGGCGTGCCGCGGGACGAACGCCTCCAGCCCGCCCGTGCCCTGCTCCTCCGAGCCCTCGACGACCAGTTTCAGGTTCACCGGCACGTCATCCCCGAGCGCGCGCAGCGCGGTGAGGTGCATGAGGATGTTGCCCTTGCAGTCGGCGGCGCCCCGCCCGTACCACCGCCCGTCCACCTCCGTGAGCTGGAACGGCGGCGTGCGCCAGGCCTCGTCCCGCAAGGGCGGCTGTACGTCGTAGTGCGCGTAGAGCAGCACGGTCGGCGCGTTCTTGATGCCAGACGGGCGGGAACCGACGACGGCCTGGCTGCCGTCCGGGGTCTCGGCGAGCCGCGCGTCGGTGAAACCGGCCTCGGCGAACGCATCCGCGACCCACCGCGCGGCGCGAGCGCATTCCTCGGGCGGGAACTGGCGCGGGTCCGCGACCGACGGGATCGCGACGAGGTCGGCCAGCTCCTGCCGTGCCCTGGGCATCAGCCCGGTCACCCGGTCACGAAGGTCCATTCGTGGTCACCCGCCCGTCACTTCGGCGAAGGAGAGCCCGTTGACGTACTCCTGGAACACCGGGAGCTTGTCGGGGCAGTAGATCTCGATCACGATCGTCTCGCCCGTGATCACGGTGTCCGCCGTGCGCACCGGGCGCGTGCCGGGTCCGCCGGCACCGTTGGAGAGGCCGCTGTCGCTCATCGCGCGGGCGAGCGCCGAGTTCGGGTCGACGCAGATCGAACCGCCGTCGGTGCCGAGCAACCGGATCACCTGGTCCTGCGTCGGCGCCCGCGCTCCCTCTTGGTTGAGCCGCGCGATGAGCTGGTTGGCCTTCGCCTCGGCTTCGGCGTCCGAACGCGCCGAGCGGAACAGCAGGAGGCCGACCACCAGCAGCACCCCGAGCGCGATGCCCACCGCGAGGTAGCTGATCAGCCGCTGGCGTGGGGTCGACCGTTCGTCCACAGTGGTCATGACGCGCTCGCCTCCGTGGGCGGCTGCCGCCAGGAAGGCCTGCGCAGCCGGTAGAACAGGAACGGCACGAGCAGGCCGAGGCCGAGCGCCCCGCCCGCGACGATCAGCAGGTACACCCACGGGTTGCCGGAGCCGAACTGCGAGGGTGGCACGAACCCGACCAGCAGCGCGGCCAAGGACGCGCAGAACCCGATGCCGCACAAGGCGACCAGCATCGGCGCGCGGTAGCCGCGCGGGTGGTCGGGGTGCGTGCGCCGCAGCCGCACGGCGGCGACGAACATCAGCAGGTACATGATCAGGTACACCTGCGTCGTGATCACGGAGAAGATCCAGTACGCGCTGGACACGTCCGGGATGAACGCGTACAGCAGCGCGATCAGGGTCGTCACCGCGCCCTGCGCGATCAGGATGTTCTGCTGGACGCCGTGTTTGTTGAGCCGCTGCAGGAACGGTGGCAGGTAACCCTCCTGCCGTGAGATCAGCAGCAGCCCCTTCGACGGGCCTGCCAGCCAGGTCAGCATCCCGCCGAGTGAGGCCAGCACGAGCATGATGCCGATCACCGGCGTCAGCCACTGGGCGCCGAAGTTCGCGAAGACGGCGTCGAACGCCTGCATCACGCCTGCGGTGAGGGACAGCTGGTCGCCCGGGATGACCCAGCTGATCGCGAGCGCGGGCAGGATGAAGATGAGCAGGACGAGCCCCATCGCGAGGAACATCGCGCGCGGGAACTCCTTGCCGGGCTTGCGCAGCGAGGACACGTGCACCGCGTTCATCTCCATGCCGGAGTAGGACAGGAAGTTGTTCACGATCAGCACCAGGCTGGCCAGCCCGGCCCACGCGGGCAGCAGGTGACTCGCCGTCATCGGCGCCGCGGACGGATGCCCCTGGCCGAGGAACACGATGCCGAGCACCACCAGCAGCGCGCCCGGGATGAGCGTGCCGAGGATCAGGCCGCCGCTCGCGAGCCCGGCGACTCCCTTGGTGCCGCGCGAAGAGATCCACACCCCGGACCAGTAGGCGACCACGATGACCGCCGCCGTCCACAGTCCGCTGCTGGCGAGATCCGGGTCGAACACGTACGCCAGCGTGCTCGCGACATAGCCGAGCAGGCTCGGGTAGTAGAAGATCGTCATGGCGAACTGGCACCAGACGGCGAGGAAGCCCATCGGCTTGGAGATCCCGAGCGCGACCCAGTTGTAGACGCCGCCGGACCAGCCCGAGGCCAGCTCGGCCGACACCAGCGAGGTGGGCACCAGGAACACGATCGCCGGGACCACGTAAAGGAAAACGGCCGCGAGGCCGTAGACGGCCATGGTCGGCGCCGGGCGGAGGCTCGCCACCGAGCTGGTCGTCATCAGTGCGAGCGCGATCCACGAGATCCACGCGGCGGCGGGCGCTTTCGCCCTGCCGGCCCCGTTCGCGGGCGGGGCGGGCTGCTCTCCCCGTGCGGGAACATCCTGTTTGCTCACGAAAGTGCCTCCTTGGCTGAAGGCTTGCTGTGCGCGATCATGACCCGTCCGCCTCCCCAGGCTCCGGCCGAACGAAACGTGCCGATGCTGGACGGATTCCGCCGTCGTGGTGCCACCCGACCCGGGTGAATCGCCCTGGCTCCGGGGCGACGACGTGAACATCCCGTGGCGCGGTGGTGCGCCGCCGGAGGTCACGGTGGCGCCTCGTGGTGTGGACCTCCTCGGGTCTCGCGGGCGGGGCCGCGGAGACGTGCGGGCTGAAGGGGCGGCCGCGAACGTCGCGATCGGGCTCGTGATCACGGTCGCGGTCTCCGAGGTCGCGGCCACCCGCTGACTCAGGTCCGTTGTGGGCTCGTCTGGCGGGCGATCGCCTTGCCCGCCTCCCAGAAGATGAGCAGCGCGATCGCCGGGAGCAGGGCCCAGCCGAACTGGCCCGCGTCGAGCCGGGTGGTGCCGAGCAGGTGCTGGAAAGCGTCCATCTGCGTCGCGAGCAGCGCCAGCACGAACTCCCCCGCCAGTGCCCAGTTCATCTGCTTGCTGTCGAAGGTCGCCGTCGTCAGCACGGAAGCCTTCTCACTACGGCATTCCACCGCGGCGACGATCAGGCACAGCGCGAACGCGGTGAAGGAAATGGAATTCCCGATCGCCTCGTCCCCGAAGCGGGCCTTGCCGAGTTCGCTCACCGACAGCAGCCCGACGGTGACCAGCAGCCCCACCAGCCCGACGGTCAGCAGCACCCCGGTGGTGAGCACGGATTCCCCGCGCGGGCGCGGGGTCCGCTCCATCAGCCCCGGGCTCTCCTTGTCGAACCCGAGCGCGAAGCCGAAGGGGGCGTTGACGATGAAGTGGATCCACAGCACCTGGCCCGGGTTGAACGGCTCCCCCGCGGCGATGTTGAACAGGCTCGCGCCGAGGAACGTCAGCACGAACACCACCAGCAGGATGAGCACGAACCGGATGTACTTGGTCAGGTTGTCGTAGATCTTGCGGCCCTGTTCGACCGCGAAGACGATCGTGGAGAAGTTGTCGTCGGAGAGCACCATCCGGCCGGCGTTCTTGGCCACCTCGGTGCCCGAGCCCATCGCGATCCCGATGTCGGCGGCCTTGATGGCCGGGGCGTCGTTGACCCCGTCGCCGGTCATCGCGACCACGTCGCCCTTCTTCTTGAGCGTCTCGGCGAGCAGCACCTTGTGCTCCGGCGCCACGCGGCCGAGTACGCCGACGTCGTCGATACGCGCCAGGCGTTCGGCTTCCGACAACGCCGCGAAGTCCGCGCCCAGCACGGCGTCGCCGGGGATCCCGAGTTCGCGCGCGATGGCCGCGCCGGTGATCACGTCGTCGCCGGTGACCATGCGGACACGGATGTGCGCCGCGTGCGCCGCGCTCACGGCGTCGTACGAGGTTTCCCTTGGCGGGTCGACCATCCCGACCAGACTGGCCACGCACAGATCCTCGACGTAGCCCAGCAGATCCCCGGCCGGGTCGAACCGCGCCGGATCCAGGTCACGGGTGGCGGCGGCCATCACGCGCTGCCCGTCGCCCTCCATCCGCTCCAGATGCGCCTGCGCCCGCTTGCCGAGGTCGCCGTTCCACGGGATCGTGCCCTTGCCCGACATCGCCGTCGTGGCACGGGAAATCACCGCCGGGGCCGCGCCCTTGACGAAGCACCGCACCACGTTCCGGCCCTGGGCGTCCCGCGCGGAGTGGAAGGTGGCCATCAGCTTGTACGACGGGTCGAACGGCAGGGTCGCCAGCCGCGGCAGCGTTTCGCGGGTCGCGTCGATGTCGATGCCCGCCTTGTACCCGAGCACCAGCAGCGCGCCTTCGGTCGGGTCGCCCACCACGTGCCCGTCGACCAGTTTCGCGTCACTGGCCAGCAGATACGGCAGGATCGCCGGTTCGAGGGTGTCCGTGCTGCCCGCCGCGTGGTGGATGCGGCCCTCCAGCTCGTAACCGCCGCCGGAGATCGTGTACCGGTCGGTGGCGTCGACCACCTCCACGGCGGTCATCTGGTTCATCGTGAGGGTGCCGGTCTTGTCGGAGTTGATCGCCGAGGTGAACCCGAGCGTCTCCACCGAAGGCAGGTCCTTCACGATCGCGTTGCGCGCGGCGAGCCCGACTCCGCCGAGCGACAGGATCGTCTGCGTGACCGTCGGCAGCGCTTCCGGGATCGCCGCGATGGCAAGGGAAACAGCGCTGACGAACAACGCGTCCCAGGCCTGGCCGCGCGCGTTGCCCAGCACGAACATCACGATCATGGTCAGCCCCGCGGCGGCGGCGATCCACAGGGTGAGCCGGTTCAGCTCCCGGGTCAGCGGCGACTCCTCCGGCGCGGTCGCCGAGAGCATCCCGGAGATCTTGCCGAGTTCGGTCGCCGCCCCGGTAGCGGTGATCACCACGACCCCGCTGCCGTGCGTCACGGGCGTGTTGCTGAAGGCCATGTTGACCTGTTCGCCCGGGCTGAGGTCGTGATCGTGCAGCGTGATCGCCTCCTTCACGGCGGGCACGCTTTCCCCGGTGAGCGCCGATTCGTCGATCTGCAGCGCGCTCGCCGCGATGATGCGCCCGTCGGCGGGCACCTGGTCGCCCGCCGTCACGAGCACGACATCGCCCGGCACGACCTGTTCGGCGGGCAGCACCTGTTCGGCGCCGTCGCGGCGGACCCGCGCGCTCGCCTTCATCATCGACTTCAGCGCGTTCATCGCGCTTTCCGCCTTGCCCTGCTGGCGAAGCCCCACCACGGCGTTCAGCACGGTGAGCGCGACCAGCAGGATCGCCGTGGGCCACTGCGCGATCAGCGCCGACACGATCGCCGCCGCCACCAGGATGATCTGCATGTAGCTGCGGTACTCCTCGATGAAGCGCAGCCAGCCCGGCTTCGGTTTCTCCTCCGGCAGTGCGTTGGGACCGTTACGCGCCAGCAGATCCGCCGCCGCCTGCCCGCTCAGTCCGACGCCGGGATCCACCTTCAGCGCCGCCGCGACCTCCTGCGGCGTTCTCGCGTACCAGCGGCCGTAGACGCGTTCGGTGTCAGTCATGGCCCGCCTCCGGCGTCTCCTGTTCCAGTTCCTTCTTGCTCAGGGCGAGTTCGTGGCGGGCGTCTTCGCCGACGTCCGGGTACTGCGGGTCGAGCTCGATCAGGGTGTGCGCGAGGATCGCCCCGGCGCAGATCCGCGCGAACCACTTCCGGTCCGCGGGCACGACGTACCAGGGCGCCCATGGCGTGCTGGTGTGCGACAGCATCTCGGAGAACGCTTTCTGGTAGTCGTCCCAGGACCGCCGTTCGCGGACGTCGGCCGCGGAGAACTTCCAGTTCCGCTCGGGCACGTCGATCCGGCGCAGGAACCGGCGCCGCTGCTCCTCTTTGGACAGATTGAGGAACACCTTCACGACGGTGAACCCGTTGCCGGTCAGATGCCGCTCCCAGTCGTTGATCTCGCGGTAACGGCGCTGCCACACGCCTTTCCCCTTGGCTTCGGCCGGCAGCTTCTGCCGGGCGAGGTTCTCCGGGTGCACCCGGACGACGAGGACCTCCTCGTAGTGCGACCGGTTGAAGATGCCGATCATGCCGCGCCCCGGCAGGCGTTTCGCGTACCGCCACAGGTAGTCGTGGTCGAGTTCCTCGGCCGAGGGCACCTTGAACCCGCTCACCTGCACGCCCTGCGGGTTGACCCCGCTCATCACGTGCCGGATGGTGCCGTCCTTGCCGCCCGCGTCCAGCGCCTGCAGGCACAGCAGCACGCCGCGGGTGTCCTCGGCGGCCAGCCGCCGCTGGTACTCGGCGAGCAGGCCGATCCCGGTGCGGAGCAGCTCGACACCGTCCTTCTTGGTCATGAGGTCCGCTTTGTAGCGTGGGTCGAAATCCTTGGGCAGCCGCACCTTCCGGCCCGGCTCGACCCGCAACGGCTCGATGAACTTCGCGATCCGCTTGGCCCGCGCGGCGATGTCATTCATCCGGCACTCGCTCCTCCCGCTTCCTGCTTTTCTTCTCCGGCGCCCGCACCAGCGCGTCCGCCCAGCCCGCTCTCGGGTCGATGTCGACCAGCAGTGCCTTCGCCAGCAACGTCGCCGGGATCGCCAGGATCGCGCCGAGCGGTCCCAGCAGCCAGGCCCAGAACACCAGCGCCACGAACGTCACCAGCGCCGAGATCCCGACCGCGTCCCCGACGAACCGGGGCTGGATCAGGGACTGCAGCACGAAGTTCAGCAGCCCGTACACGGCCACCACGAGCAACAGCTCCTTCGGGCCGCCGGACAGCAGCGCCAGCAACGCGGGCGGCGCGAGGCCGAGCAGGAACCCGACGTTGGGGATGTAGTTGGTGACGAAGGACAACAGGCCCCACGTGACCGCGAGCGGGATCCCGATGATGGCCAGCGCGATCGCGTCCAGCACGGCGACCGCGAGCCCGAAGACCGTGGTGACCATCAGGTAGCGCCGCGTCCCGCGGGCGAACCCGCCGAGCGCGTCGCTCACCGACGGCCGGTCCGACGCGATCAGGGCGATCCGGCGGCCGGCGCCGCCCGCCTCCAGGCCGAGGAAAAGCAGCAGCGCCAACAGGAACACGAAGTTCGACACGAGCCCCGCGACGCTGCTCAGCACGCTGACGACGGCGGAGGTGACCTTGCCGAGATCCAGTGACTGCGCGATCCCGGCGACCTGATCGTGCCCGACCCCGAGTTTGCCGAGGGCCGAGGTGACCGACTGGGCGAGCTCGTCCGCGCGGTCCGAGTACTGGGGCAGCACTTCGGCCAGGCGCGCCACCGAGACCAGGATTCCCAGCGCCAGCACGAGCAGAATCCCGTAGCCCGCGATCAGCAGCACGGTCGCGGTCAGCCAGGCGGGCCAGCCGCGGCGGCGCAGCCGGTCCTGCACCGGCGCCACCGCGATCACGATGACCAGCGCGAGGAAGATCGGCCCCAGCAGCCACGCGGAGGCGCGCACGCCCGCGACGATGATCACGACGGCGGCCGCCCCGAGCAGCACCACCAGCGCCCGGGGTGGCCCGGACGACGGGGGTACCGCGCCGCCGGCGCGGTCCACGACGGCCCGGTGCATCCTCATTTCGCGGAAACTACGGACGCCGCCCGCCCGGTCAGCTCACCCGGCACGGGCGAAGTTGCCACGCGGCGCTGCACGGCACGGTCTCCCGCAGAGTCCTTCCGGAGGGGAGCCCAGCGATGACCCAGCAAACACACGACGCCCCCGGCGTCACGACCGGCCGGCGGGAGACCACCAGCGGCTGGCTGATGTTCGGCGGCACGATCCTCGTCCTGGCCGGCCTGTTCAACGTCGTCCTCGGCGTCGTCGGGCTGGTCAAGAGCACCTACTACGTGATGGGCCCGCAGGGGCTGCTGGTCTTCGACCTCACCGCGTGGTCCTGGATCCACCTCATCGTCGGGCTCTTCGCCGCGGGCACCGGCGCGGCGCTGTTCTTCGAAGCCACCTGGGCACGCGTCGTGGCGGTGCTGCTGGCCGGGTTCAACGCGCTGGCGCAGCTGGTGTTCCTGTCCGCGAACCCGTTGTGGTGCACCATCATCATCGCGCTCGACATCCTGGTGATCTGGGCGGTGCTGGCGCACGGGAACACGGAACCCTGAGGCGAGCCCGGTGGCGTCCGTGGCACGGGCGCGGGCGAAGGCGGCCCGGTTCGCCCAGCGCACCGGACGCGGTCTCCAGGCCGCCGCCGACCGGCATCCTGTGCTGGGGACCGCGCTCGAAGTGCTCCGGCGCGACCGCGAAGTCTCCGGCAGGCTGCTGTCCGCGGCACTGGCTTTCCGGCTGTTCCTCTGGCTGCTGCCCTGCACCCTGCTCGTGGTGGCGCTGCTGGGTTTCGGCGCCGGGCACGAACGGGACCTGGCCGGCCGGGCCGGGCTGAGCCCGATCACCGGGAGCCTGCTCGACCAGGTCGGCAACCAGGCGCACGAAAGCCGGTACGTGCTGGCGCTGCTCGGCGCCGCTTCGTTGTGCGTGGCGGGGTTCATGCTGGGCCAGACCTTCGACAGCCTGCGGGCCCGGGTGCAACCCGGGTCCGCGCCGACGCAGACGGCGGGGCGGCGAGCCGTGCGGTACTCCGCGCTGGTGCTCGGGCTGACCGCCACGTGCCTGCTCAGCCCGCTGCTGCGGTCGGGCGCGCACGTGCCCGCGGTACTGGTTTCGGTGTGCACGCTGGTGGTTTTCGTCCTGCTCGGGATGGTCATGCTGCGCACGGGCGATTCGGTGTCGCGCTGGGAGGCCTTGCCGGGGGCGCTCGTATTCGCCGTGGGGCTGGAGGGACTGCGGCTGATCGCGGCGTATTTCCTGCCCGCCAAGCTCAGCCGCGCCTCGGAGCTTTACGGCACCTTGGGCGTGGCGGCCGCGCTGCTGGTGTGGCTCACCCTGATTTCGCGGATCGTGGTCGTGGCGCACGTGCTGAACGCCGTGCTCGCTCGTCCAGCGCGCGGTCGAGGGTGAGCGCGGCGTCGATGAGCGCGAGGTGCGTGAACGCCTGCGGGAAGTTGCCGACCTGTTCCCCGGTAAGCGCTATCTCCTCCGAGTACAGCCCGACGTGGTTGGCGTAGGTGAGCATCTTCGAGAACGCCTCCCACGCCTCGTCCAGCCGCCCCGCCCTCGCGAGCGCCTCGGCGTAAGTGAAGGTGCACAACGAGAACGTGCCCTCCTCGCCACGCAGGCCGTCCGGTGAGGCGCCGGGGTCGTACCGGAAGACGAGGCTGTCGGTCACCAGCTCGGCCTTCATCGCGTCCAAAGTGGACATCCACTGCGGATCGGTGGCGGAGATGAACCCGGCCTTCGCCATCCGCAGCAGGGACGAGTCGAGCACGTCGGTCCCGTAGTGCTGCACGAACGCGTGCCTGCCGGGCCGCCAGCCCCGTTCGAGGATCTCGCGGTGGATGCGGTCGCGTTCGGCCGTCCAGCGGGCGACGTCCGCGGGAAGCCCGCGCGCGGCGGCCAGCCGGATGCCGCGGTCCAGCGCGACCCAGCACATCAGCCTGCCGTAGGTGAACGGCTGCCTGCCGCCGCGGGTCTCCCAGATGCCCTCCTCGTCCTGCTGCCAGTTGCGGCTGACCCAGTCCAGCACCTCGGTGATCGCCGACCAGCCCGCCAGCGGGAGCTCGAGCCCCGCGCGGTCGCCGATGAACAGGCTGTCCATCGCCTCGCCGTAGATGTCGAGCTGCAACTGGTCGGCGGCGTCGTTGCCGACGCGCACCGGGCGCGAGCCGCGGTAGCCCGACCAGCCCGGCAGGACCTCCTCCTTCAGCTCCGAGCTGCCGTCGACGCGGTACATGATCTTCAGCGGCCCGGACGGACCACCGGTGCGCTCCCGCACCCGGTCCCCCAGCCACATCCCGAACGCGCGCGCTTCCTCGACGAGCCCGAGGCCCAGCAACGCCCCGACCGAGAAGGAGGCGTCGCGGACCCACGTGTAGCGGTAGTCCCAGTTACGTTCGCCGCCGACCTGTTCGGGCAGGCCCATCGTGGGGGCGGCGACCATCCCGCCGGTCGGCGCGTAGGTCAGCAGCTTCAGCGTGATCGCCGAGCGGATCACCGCCTCGCGCCAGCGCCCGTGGTAGGTCGCGCCCGCGACCCACGAGCGCCAGAACCCGACGGTGTGCTCGAACAGTTCCCGGATCTCGGCGGCGCGCAGTTCTCTCGGCGGCCCGTCGGGCTCGGACTCGAGCACCATGCCGCGGATCTGCCCGGCGGTGAGCGACACGGTGAACCGCGCGTCCCCGCCGACGATCCCGCCCTCAGCGAGCACCTCGTCCTCCGGCTCGCGCACCGGATGCAGCGCGAGCCGGGAACCGTTGGCGGAGAACAGGATTCCCTCCGCGGTGAACCGGGTTTCGTGCGGCTGGCGGCCGTAGTCGAAGCGCGGGGCGACCTCCACCTCGAACCGCATCCGGCCGCGGACGCAGCGCACCAGCCGGACGATCCGGTGCCGCCCGGTGGCGGGGCCGTCCTCCGGGGGCATGAAATCGGCGACCTCGCCGACGCCGGTGGGCGTGAAGAAGCGGGTGATCAGCACGGCGGAATCGGGATGGTAGGCCTGTTTGACGGTGTACTCCCCGGCGGCGGGCCGGACGTGGAAATGCCCGCCGTCGGCCCCGTCGAGCAGCGAGCCGAACACGCTCGGGGAATCGAAGCGGGGGCAGCAGAACCAGTCGACGGAACCGTCGGTGCTGATCAGGGCGGCGGTCTGCAGATCGCCCACGATCCCGTGTTCGGCGATGGCTGTCTCGGTCATGGTTTCCTCCCGGTCCGGTGCCGCCACCGCAGCGCCATCCGTGCGGTGGCGGCGTCATCCCGCCGGGGTGAGGTCAGCGCGCCGGGTCGTGGTCGTCCTGGCGTTCGCGCCCGCGCTGCACGGCGAGGACGATCACGCGCAGCACGAGGCCGGCCACGAGCAGATCGCCGAGCATCTGGACGGTGACGAGAATCCGCGCGACGGCGGTGACCGGGACGATGTCCCCGAACCCCACCGTGGCGAACACGGTGACCACGAAGTAGAGCGAGTCCGTCCGGCTCAGCGGGGCGCTGAAGCTCACCGCGTACGTGCTTTCGAGGTAGTAGTAGGCGCCGGCGAAAACGAGCAGGAACAAGGGAATCACGAGCGCGAGCGCCTGGATTCCTTGCAGTAGCGGGTAAGGCGCGCGCAGGATGGCCCGGACCTCCCACACCACCACCGCCGCGACGGCGGCGAGCCCCGCGATCAGCACGACCAGCGCGCCGCCCGCGCGGGAGGGCATCGGCAGGACGTAGTAGGCGGTGACCAGGACCACGAGCGTCGCCAGCGAACGCAATGCCGACGACAGCACCGGGAGCCGGCCACGCAGTGGTGTCCGGCCCCGGTGCCCGTCCGGCTCGCTCATCGCGCGAGCGCGCGCTGCTTGAGCGTCCGGTACTCCTCCTCGTCGATCGTGCCGTTGTCCAACAGCAACTTCGCCTTGGCGATCTCGTCCGCGGCCCCGTCGCCCGTGCCGTTGGCCGACACCGAACGGACGTAGTCCTCGAACCCCTTCTGCGCGGCCTGCTCCTGGGCCTGCTTGCGCTCGCCCATCCGCTTGCCCTCGACGATCAGGTACGCGAGGACGCCGATGAAGGGCAGGAAGACGACCAGCACGGTCCAGCCCGCCTTGCCCCAGCCCGAAAGGTCGTCCCGGCGGAACAGGTCGCCGAAGATGACGATGAGCATCCAGAACCAGATCACCCAGGCGAAGAAGACCACCATCGTCCAGATGAGATCCAGGAACGGGTAATCCGAACCCGATTGGGCCACCACCATTGTTTTCCTCCTCGTCGCGGAAGAGCGCCCGGACTGGAGCCTGACCGCGCCGACGGCCCCCGGCACCACCCGAGCCGGGTGAGTCGTTCACCAGCCCTTGTTGGCTCCCCCGGGCACGTGTTGACCGCCCCCGCGCGCATGATGGCCGCCCGCGTCCGCATGTTGGCCGCCCACGCGCGCGAGTTGGCCGCCCCGGGGCGCGAGTTGGCCGCCCACGCGCACAAGTTGGCTCCGCCCGGGCACGAGTTGGCCGCCCGCGTCCGCATGTTGGCCGCCCCGGGGCGACACGCGCCCGCCGCACCGGAGGCGGCTACTCCGTCCCGGTCCTTGCCCCCGCCCGCGAACGGCCAACACGCCCGCGCGAACGGCCAACACACCCGCAGGAACGGCCAACACGCGCGCGGGAACGGCCAACACGCGCGCGGGGGCGGCCAACACGGCGGGGGTGGGGCGGCGTCAGTCGAGGCCGCGTTCTCTCGCTACCACGACCGCTTCACGTCGGTTCGTCACGCCGAGTTTCGCGTAGATCGCGCGCACGTGGGTTTTGACCGTGTTCACCGAAACGCTGAGCTGGGCGGCGATCTCCTCCAGCGGCTGGGGCGCGGTCAGCCGCACCAGTACGGCGTGTTCTCGGCTGGTGAGGGGGGCTTCGCCGGACTCGCCGGCGGCCAGTGCCCGGCGCACCCGGCGGGCGAAGGCGTCCGTGGTGCCGAACCCGCCGAGCTGGTCGACGAGCAGCCGCCGCACGTCCGGTTCGGCGTGCGCGAACGGCCGCAGGATCCCGACCGGGCTCGCCAGCTGCAACGCCGTGTCGAGGGCGAAGCGCGCGCGGGTGCGGCGGTCCGCGGCGAGCGCGAGCGCGGACTCCAGCAGCCAGCTCTCCACCGCCGTCGTCGGGGCCTCACCGGTCCGGCATTCGGGCAAAAGCCTTGCCGCCGTGTCGGAATCGCCCTGCGCGAGTTCCGTCCGCGCCGCCATCAGCTCCACCTCGGCGCCCGCACCCAGCCGGTGCGTGGCCCAGGCCGCGACCTCGCGAGCGATCGGGAACCGGCCCGCCTCCAGCGCGCACTGGTGTTCGGTCAGCGCGGCCGTCGCCGCCAGCGCCACGTTGACCGGCCGGTCCCCCAGCCCCCGCCGGCCCTGGTACAGCATTTCCAGCCCACCGGTCCGGTCGCCCCGGTCGAACCGCGCCGCCCCGATCACCAGTGCCCCGGCGAACCGGACCGCGGGCGCCGCGGCGTCGACGGTCCCCGCCGCCACCTCCAGCGCGCCCGCCGGGTCGAGCCGCATCAGCTTGACGAGCCCGGAAAGCGCGCCACACAAGGGAAGCCACGGCGAGTCCTGCCACGCCGAGCCCGCCGTGTGGGCCAGCGCCCGCCCGCACGCCAGCTCCATCGCAGCGAAGTCCCCGCTGGTGGCCGCCACGTAGGCGCGCGCCACTTCTCCGTGCAGCAGCAGGTAATCCAGCCCGTGCTTGCGGCCGAGGTGTTCGCTGATCCGCAGTTCACGGTCGGCGCCGGACGGATCACCGTGGGCCGCGAGCGCGACCGCGCGCTCCGTCGCCGCCACCGCGACCAGCGCGCTGTCTCCCGGGTTCGGCGTGGTGTCGTCGAGCAGCAACCGCCCGGTGGCACACGAATAGGCCGACACGATCAGCCGCCGCAGCGCGGTGAACGCGGGTCCGAGACGCGCGTTTTCCGCCGTCCCGGCCCGGGCCAGCGCGCGCTCAGCCGCCGCGAACTCCCCCTTCTCCAGCCAGGCCAGCGCCGAGAACAGACCCAGCCACGGGTCCGCGGCGACTGCCGCCCGCCCGGCCGCGGCGAGCCCTTCGAGCACGAGATCCGCTTCCCCGGTCAGCAGCATCTCCACCGCGTTCGCGCGCAGCACGGAAACCACGGACTGCGCGTCCCCGCTCTGACACGCGTGCCCCAGCGCTTCCCGGTTGTACCCCTCCCCGGCGAACGACGTGGCCACGATCTTGTGCAGCACGCGCACCAGTTCCGGGCTGGTGCGGTTGAGATCGGCGCTGAGGTACGAGCGCAGCAACGGGTGGATGCGGTACCAGCGCTTGTCCTCGCCGAGCGCGGTCAGCAGGGAGTTCTCGCGTTCCAGCTCGGCCAGCACGGCGCCCGCGTCGGCCTCGCCGGACAGCGTGCTCGCCAGTTCCGGGGTGACGTTCTCGCACACGCTCAGCAGCCGGAGCAGCCGCCGGGTCCGGCCCGGCAGCTGGGAAAGGACCTCACCGGCGAGGAAATCGGCGATCGTGCCGTCGTCGCCGGCGTAGGTGTCGAGGAACCGGTCGGGGCTCGGCGCGTCGCGCAGCGAGCGGGCGGCGAGGCGCAGGCCCGCGACCCAGCCGTCGGTCATCTCCATGAGCCTGCGCACCTGGTCGCCGTTGAGGCGCACCCCGCAGGCCTCCAGCAGCAACGGCACTTCCTCGGCGGTGAACCGCAGCTGGTCGCTGCGGAACTCGGCGAGCCGGCCTTCCACGCGCAGCCGCGCGAGCGGCAACGGCGGGTCCGCGCACGCCGCCAGCACCAGCCGGAGATTGCGCGGCTGGTCGCGCACCAACGCGGTCAGCACCCCGAGCGAGGCCTCCCCGACCACCGACTGCACGTCGTCCAGCACCAGGTACAGCGGCTCGGGCAGCAGGCCGATCGCGTCGCTCAGGCTCACCAGCACGGCCGCGGCGTCCGTCCGGCGCGGCGGGCGCAGCCGGTGGATCTTCGCGTCGTCCGGCACCATCTCGCATTCGCGGACGGCGCACAGCAAAGCGGTCACGAAAGCGGCGGGATCCCGGTCGCCCGAATCCAGCGTCACCCACGCCTTGTCCCGATTTCCGGTATTTTCGATCCAGTCCGCCAGCAACAGTGACTTTCCATAGCCGGCCGGCGCGCAGACGAGTGTCACGGCCGCCGAGGAAACCGATTCGATGAACCGGTCACGCAAGGCCTGCCGTGCCACGAAACTCACCGGTACGCGCGGTGGCGCCAGTTTCGCATGCGGCACCTGCCACCGCGGGCGCGTCCGGCCTGCCACGGACGATCCCACAAACCTAACGGTATGGCGGGCCGGCAGGCGTTCCTAGAGCCGAAAGGCACTTTTCGCCCGGTTCCCCCATTCAGCCGAGGAATTCCTCGTCCCTCGGTTCGAGCAGTCCTTGGCGGATCGCCACCGCGACGGCGTCCCGCCGCCTGCTCACCGACAATTTCGCGTAAATACCCCGGACATGTGTTTTCACGGTGTTCGGCGAAACGGTGAGATCTTCCGCTATTTCCTCGATCGAGCGCAGGGTGGGCAGCAGCCGGAGCACGCTGCGTTCCCGTTCGGTCAGCGGGACGGGGACCGGCGGGCAGTTCAGTTTGCGCCGCCGCCCGAGCACCCGCGCGGCGAACCGTTCCCGGGTACCGAGTCTGCCCAGCAACGCGGTGAGCGCCTCGACGACTTCCGGGGACGCGAAGACGAGCGGGTACCACACGCCGGTTTCCTCCGCCGTGGACAGCGCGCGCTCCAGCCAGCGGCGCGCCTGCTCGCGCTCGTCGGCAGCCAGCGCGATCCGCGCCCCGGTCACCATCGCCTCGAGCGGGGTCCAGGCCACCGTCGTCGGGGCGCCGCCGTCGAACAGCAGCGTGAGCGAGTGCGTGGCCAGCGAATGCCGCCCGAGCGCCAGCTGCGCGCGGGCCCGCATGAGCGCCAGTTCACCCGGCCGGACATGCACTTCCTGGCTCCAGCGAAGGACATCCCGCGCGTGGTCGCCCGCGCCGAGCAGCAACGCCGCGCGCTGTTCGAGCAGCCCGCACAACGCCGCGCCGGTCCCGTCGCCCGCGGGCATCCTCGCCCTGGCCCGCTCCATCCGGCGCAGTCCCCGGTACCAGTCCCCCAGTTCGAACTCGGCCGCGCCGCGCACCACCTCGGCCACCGCGGGCAGTTCGGTCTCCGAGCACGGCCCCCAGCGCCCGGCGAGATACCCGGCCCGGCTCGCTTCTCCGGCCGCCTCCACCGGCTCGGCCCGCAACAAACTGCCGTAGGCGGACATGGCCGAGGCGATCGTGCCCGACACCGTCCGCCCCGCCTCGCGCGTCCGTTCCTTCGCGACGTCGGCGAACCGGCTCAGCGCGCGATAGTCGCCGCTGCGCCCGGCCGCCCAGCTCAGCAACGTGAGGCACCGCACGACAACGTGGCGCTGCCCCGCCGATTCCGCCTCCGTCAGCACCGCTTCCAGCCGCGCCCGCTCCCCCGTCGCGTCCGTCGCGCACAGCCGCTCGACCACGGCCAGCAGGCGCAGGCCGGTACGCCGCGCGAGTTCGAGATCGATTTCCCCGGCCACGGAAGGAAAATCCTTCCCCGTCAGCGCCGCGAGACGGGCACGCGTCAACTGCCGCAACACGATCAGCTCCGGGGCGGGGTCGGCCGGCCAGGCGTCGTCCGCCGAAGCGAGATGCAGTCCGGCGGTCCCGGTCTCCCCGAGTTCGAGATGGAGGCACGCGAGCAGCAGCCCCAGCAACGGATCCCCGCCGAGCGTGGCTTCGTCGAGCGTGCCGAGCGCCTGCCGCAACGCGCGATGCGCGCCGGACACGAACAGCTCGATCCCGTGCCGCCGCAGCAATCGCATCAGCCGGCCCGGGTTCCCGGCAGGCACCGCGTGTTCCAGTGCCGCCACCGCGGACTGGTTGGCCTCGAACCAGTCCACGGCCGTCGCGTGCAGCGCCGCCAGCCGGTCCGGGTCTCGGCGGCCGAGATCGGTGACCAGATAAGTGCGCAGCAGCGGCGGCAGCCGGTAGTCGCGCGTACCCGCCTGCTCCAGCACCATGACCCGCTCACGCAGATCGTGCAGCGCGGCCGCGGCGTCCGGGCGCCCCGACAGTTCCCTGGCCAGTTCCGGCGAAACGGCCGGGCACACGCTCACCGAGACGAGCAATCGCCGGAGCTCGTCGTCCAGCGGAGAGAGCAACTCGTCGTCCAGATACTGCTGCAGCGCCCTGTCGTGCCCGGCGAGAAGACCTTCGAGACCGCCCTCGCGCACCGCCGCGTCCGCGGCCAGGCGCAGCCCCACAGCCCAGCCCCCGGTCTCCTCCGTCAGCCGTGCCAGCAGATCCGCCGAAACCTCGACGCCCGCGATGGCGAACAGGGCAGCCGCTTCCGCCTCGGTGAACTGCAGTTGCGCGGCGCCGATTTCGGCGAGCTGGTCGGCGAGTCGCAGACGTGCCAAGGACAACGGCGGATCCAGCCGTCCGGAGATGATCAGCCGGAGACCGGCGGGCTGATGCCGCAGCAAGGACTGCAGCTCCCGCCGCGCCGTCGGGGCGGTGATCTCCTGCACGCCGTCGAGCACCAGCACGACGGGCTCGGGCAGCTTTTCGAGCACTTCCCCCACGGCGGCAAGGAAAGCGGGCGCGGCGTCCGGGCTCGACGGCACGTCGACGGCCGCGAGCCCGCCGCTCCGCCCGATCCCCGGATGCGTTTCGAGCGCGCCCAGCACGGCCGACCACAGCCGCCGCTCGTCGTTGTCGTCCGTGTCAAGGGAAACCCAGCAGACCGGGCCGTGCCGGTGCGCCCATTCGGCCAGCAGCAGCGTTTTCCCGGTCCCGGCAGGCGCGCACACCGAAATCACGGCCACCCCGCCGGCCTCCTCCAGCACCGCCAGCAACCGCGGCCGTGACACCAGATGCGCCGGGAGGTCCGGCACCGCGACCTTGGTGCCCGGCACCTGCCTGCGCAACACCCGCCTCACGGGCTCCCGCACCCTGTCATTGTGGGGAACCGCGACGCCCGGTTCCAGTACGCGTGCTCGTTTCACCCCCGGCAGGCGAGGAACGCGGTGCCCGTGGGCGACGAACGTGCACGAAGGGAGACAGAGCGGCGGCGCAACGGGCGAGGAGATGGCTCCGTGTCGGAGACGAACTACGAATTCCGCGTGCACGGGTGGCTTTCCGAACCGCTCCGCGAGGCCGTCCGGGAATTCAGCGACGTGCGCATGATGCACGCGCCGCCGGAGACCCTCATCTACGGCGCCATCTCGGACGAGGCCCATCTGCACGGAATGCTGACCCTGCTGGAAAATCTCGGGCTGCGGATCGTGTCCGTGCACGAGATCCCGGCGCTGCCCGAGGATTCCGGCTGACGGCACGGGGAACGGAGGCCGGTGATGGCCGAATCGGTGGAACAGCACCCCCAGACACTCACCGAGGACGAGCGCGCCGAACTCGCCCGGCTCCGGGCGGAGGTCGCACGGCTGCGGACCACGCGGGGAAAGCGCCGCTTCGCGTGGAAATCGCTCGCGGCCGGAGTGCTGCTGGTGATCGGCTGCCTGCTCGCGCCGCTGTCGCTGCTGACCGTGTGGGTGCACAACCAGGTCGCCGACACCGACCGCTTCGTCGCCACCGCGAGCCCGCTCATCCGCGACCCGGCCGTGCAGGCCGCGGTCACCGACCGGGTGTCCGACACGATCTTCAGCCAGCTCGACATCGAGGGCCTGGCCCGCGACGCGGTGACCGCGCTGGGCACGCAGGGCGTCCCGCCGGTCGTCACGGACACCTTGCAGGGATTGGTAGGCCCGCTCGCGTCGAGCGTGCGGAGCTTCGTCCACGACCGCGTCGCCGACCTCGTGGCGAGCCCGGGCGTGGCGCAGCTGTGGGATCAGACGATCCGCACCGCGCACGAGCAGATGAACGCCGTGCTGTCCGGGAACAGTCAGGCGGTGGTCGTGTCGGGCGGCGAGGTCCGGCTCGACCTGGCGCCGTTCATCACGGCCGCGAAGCAACAGCTCGTCGCCTCCGGCCTGACCGTCGCCGCGCGCATCCCGGACGTGCACCCGACGATCCCGATCACCGACGCCACCACGCTGACCCGCGCGCAGCGCGGCTACTCGCTGCTCGACACGATGGCCACCTGGCTGCCGTGGGTGATGCTCGTGCTGCTGGCGCTCGGCGTGTACCTCGCCCGGCACCATCGCCGCGCCCTGCTCGGCGCGGGGCTGGGGATCGCGCTGTCGATGCTCGTCGTCGCGGCCGCGCTGCTGATCACCCGCGGCGCGCTGGTCGGCGCGGTTCCGCCTCGCGCGGCGATCGCCACCGGGGATTCCTACGACATCATCGTCCGCTTCCTGCGCGACGGGCTGCGCACCGTGTTCGCCGTCGGCGTCGTCGTCGCGGCCGGCGCGTTCCTCGCCGGGCCCTCGACCACCGCCGTGGCCATCCGCAAGGGCACGAAGAAGGCGATCGGCGTGCTGCGGTTCGGCGGCCTGCGGACCGGCCCGGTCGGGCCGTGGGTGCACGCGCACCTGACCGCCCTGCGGGTGGCGCTGGTGGGCGTGGCCGTGCTGGTGTTCGTCTTCCTGGACCGGCCGAGCGGGCTGACCGTGCTGATCATCGCGCTGGTGCTGGTGTTCTGCCTCGCCGTGGTGCAGTTCCTGGACCAGCCCGCGTCAGCTGCTCGAGGGTGAGGACGACTGGCACAACGTTGCCGCGTCCCGCAGCGCCGAGACCGTGTCGTTCGCCGCTGTCCTGGCGCCCTGGAGGTCCGGGGGCTGCGCGGTCACGGCCGTCTGCAGGCGGCCCAGCGCGGCCTTCGCGTCGTCGAGGCGGGCGCGGGTCTCCGGCCCGACCGTCGCGCGTGCCTGGTCGACGGAGGTGGACAGGTCCGTGACCGCGGCGCGCACCTGGTCTCCGGTCGCCTGCCCGGTCACGAAACTGGTCACGGTGGCGAGCAGGGTCTGGCTCGCGGTGACGAGCGCCGAGCACTCCGCCCTCGCGGACGAGGTGGTCGCCGGGGCCGACGAAGCCGGAGGCGGTGTGGTCGTCGTGCCGCCGCCACCTCCGCCGCCGTCGGAACACCCGGCGGCGAACGCGGCCACGACGGCCAGCGCGGCGCCACCTCGGAGCAAACTCGTCCGGCCCATGTGCACTCGCCTCCCTCGACGCACGGCCAGACTCCCGGGCGCGGCCGGGGAGCGCCTCATGTTTTCCGGGTGATGAAGGCGCGCAGCGCGGAGTGATCGAGTTCGTTCTGGTCCGCGTAGGCCACCGCGAACTCGCGCACGGCGTGGTCGAAAACCGGCCCCGAGCCGAGGTACGCGGCGATCGCCACGCCGTCCCCGGACCTCGCGTGCGCCCGCGCCAGCGTCCAGCCGCACAACCGCCCGTACGTGGCCATCGCGGTCGGGCGCAGGCTCTCGATCGCGACCGAGCCCTTGCCGTCGCGTAGCTGCCGGACGTAGAAATCCCGCTCCGCGCCGTCGATGCCGGGCACGCGCACCCAGCCGAGGAAGATGTCGCTGACGGTCTGCATCAGCCGCTGCCCGACGATCACCCGCTGGCCGTGGTTGGCGTACTCGCTCTTGCCGGCGAACTCCTCCAGCACCGAGCGGCTCGCTTCCTTGGCCTGCAGGAAAAGCGCGTCCTTCTCGAAACCGCCGAGCAGCATGAGCATCCAGCAGCGGGTGCCGACGCTGCCGACGCCGACGATCATCCGCGCGATGTCGGTGAGCGTGTAGCGGTCCAGCAGCGCGCGGCGTTCCGGCTCCAGGGTCCTGCGGTAGGCGCGCAGCACCTCGTTGAGCTGGCCGTAGAGCGTCTCCGGATCGAAGCCCTCCACGGCCAGGTCCTCGACGCGCACCACCCGGGGCGGGTCCGAGGTGATGCGCGGGGTGCCGTCCTCGGTGGCCGTGAACCGGACGAGGGACGCGGCGTTGTCCCGCGACTTCGCCTTCGCGACCGTGCGGTCGAACTGCTTGCGGCCCGCCGAATCGAGGATCGGGGCGGCGAGCGAGCGCACCGATCCCACGTCGGCGTGGGCGTACCAGACGTCGAGCGCCGTGCGCCCGGCGAACTCCCGCATCGCGTTCCGGTAACCGCCCACCCCTTCGAGCACGATGCGGTCCCGGTCGCGCGCGGAGAAACCGTTGTCGCGCGCGGCCACTTCGAGGCTCGCGGCGAGCCGCTTCACGTCCCATTCCCACGGGCCGGGCAGCGTTTCGTCGAAATCGTTGATGTCGAAGACCAGCCGGCGTTCCGGCGACGCGAACAGCCCGAAGTTCGCCAGGTGCGCGTCCCCGCAGGCCTGCGCGGTGAACCCGGTCCGCGGCGTCGGCGCGAGATCGTGGGCCATCGGCAGCGCGGCCCCGCGGTAGTAGGCGAACGGCGATTCCGCCATCCGCTTGTACCGGATGGGCACCAGCTCCGGCACGCGGACCTCGTCCTGACGCGCCAGCAGTTCCAGCGGCGCCGGGCTGCCCTCCTCGCGCACGAACCCGGCGTGCGCCGAGCGCGGGACGCGGGCGCGGGCGGCCTTTCCCTGCGCGATCCTTTCGTCACGGGACATCGCTGGTGTCACGGCTTGCGCGGTCATCAGCGCAGGGTATGCCCGGCCGGGCCGAGGTGCCTCCTCCAGCGTGGGTGAGCGGGGTTCATCTGGGAAAGGTGAGCCGTCCCGTCCGCCCGGTTCGCACCGTGGGACGGTGGCAGACAACGAAGAATCCCCTCGCCCTTCGGTCACGCGCCGGGTGTGCGCGGCACTCGCGCTGGTCGCCGCGCTCGCGGCGCTGGGCACGGCGATCGGCGCCCTCGCGCGCCATCCCGTGCAGCTGGTGATCGCCGTGGTGCTCGTTCTGATCGCGGTGGGGGCCGCGTGGGCGGCGCTCGTCGGCCGCGGCGCTCGGCGCGTCTTCGCGGGCGTGCTCGCCCTGGTCGCGCTCGCCGGCATTCTCCTGCTGCCGGACCTGCGCGCCTTCCTGCTGATGATCGTCGTGATCGCGCTGTGCGCCGCCTCCGGCGCGCTGGCGCGGATCGCGTTCGCGCACGACCTCGCGCCCGACCGCGCGGGCGTGCGCGTGCCCCCGGCCCGGCGCGGAGTGCTGCTCATCAACACGCGCTCCGGCGGCGGGAAAGCGGCCCGGTTCCGGCTCGAGTCGCGGGCACGCTCGCGGGGCGTGGTGCCGATGGTCCTCACGCCGGGCGACGATTTGCGCGCGCTCGCCGAGCAGGCCGTCGCGGCGGGCGCCGACGTACTGGGCATGGCGGGCGGGGACGGTTCCCAGGCGCTCGTGGCGGATGTGGCCCGGCGGCACGGAATCCCGTTCGTCTGTGTCCCGGCGGGCACCCGCAACCACTTCGCGCTCGACCTCGGGCTCGACCGCGACTACGTGCCCGCCGCGCTCGACGCGTTCGGCACCGCGTACGAGCGGCGCGTCGATCTGGCCACTGTGGACGATCGCGTGTTCGTCAACAACGCCTCGCTCGGGGTGTACGCCACGGTCGTGCAGTCCCCCGGCTACCGGGACGCGAAGGTCGCCACGATCGCGCAGCGGCTGCCCGAGCTGCTCGGGCCCGAGGCCGTCCGGCCCGACCTCCGGTTCAGCAGGCCCGGCCGCGGGGAACAGCCCGGCGCCGACGTCGTGCTGGTGTCCAACGGCGTCTACCGGCTCGATCACATCAACGGGTTCGGCACGAGGGAACGCCTGGACGCCGGGCGGCTCGGGATCGTCACGGTCACCGTCGACCGCGCCCGCGACGTGCCCGCGCTGGTTTCGGCGGAACTGGCGGGACGGCTGCACGAATTCCACGGCTACCGCGCCTGGACCGGGACCGAGTTCGTCGTGGACTCCGGGCAGGCGCTGGTCGAGATCGGCGTGGACGGCGAAGCGCTGCGGCTGCCGCCCCCGCTGCGGTTCCGGATCCTGTCCGGCGCGCTCCGCGTCCGGGTGCCGCTCGACGCGCCGGGCGCCGCCCCGGCCGCGCTGGTCCCGCACGGGGTGTTCGGGGCCGTGTCGGCGCTCTTCCTGGTCCTGACCGGGCGTCCCGCGCACCGGCCGAACCAGGAAGAGCACCAGGCCGGCTGACTTTCAGAGGTGCTGCGCGTCCGCCTCGGTGTCGGCGAACGCCTCGCGCAGCTGCTCCTCCTGCTCGTTCGACAGGTTCGTGGTGATCAGCGACGCCCCGGTCTCCTTGAACGGCCGCAGCACCTTGTCCGCCACCACGTCGCTGGTCACGACGAACAGCGCCGAAGTGCCGGGCACGACCTGCCGCCGCACCTCGCTGATGAAGTCCTCGTCGATCCCCACGTGCGCCATCGACCCGGTCAGCGCGCCCACCGCGGCGCCCACCGCCATGCCGAGCAGCGGCACGAAAAAGATCAGCCCGAACAGGAACCCCCAGAAGCTGCCGCCCAGCGCGCCGCTCGCGGTCAGCTTGCCCAGGTCCTTCGTCTTCGGCTTCTTCCGGTCCATCGGCCAGGTTACGTATGCGGCGTCGTTGACCCGGATCACCTGTTCCTTCTGCAGCCGGGAAAGCAGATGAAGCGCGTTCTCCGCCCCTCCGGCCGTGTCGAACTTCCACACCGTCAACGTGCCCATCTGCTGCCTCCTTGTCGGGGGGGTTTCGGTGCGGCACGGACGATGGCCGCCGCCTCCGCGCGGCGCCATCACCCGGACCGGATGAGGACAGCCCGGCGCCCGCGGGCGGAAATTCGCACCGGAACGCCGATCCGGGAGGACACGATGACCGGCACGACCGAGCCACGGCGAGCCACCGGCTGGACCGGCTGGGTCGCGTTCTGCGGGCTCATGCTGGTGCTGCTCGGGTTGTTCCACGCGGTGGAAGGACTCGTGGCCGTTTTCGACGAGGGGTACTACCGGGTCGGTTCGTCGGGGCTTTCGGTGCACATGAGCTACACCGCGTGGGGCTGGCTGCACCTGGGGCTCGGCGTGGTGGCGGTGGTCGTCGGCATCGGCGTGCTCCGGGGCGGCACCGTCGCCCAGGCCGCCGGCGCCGTCTTCGCCGCGGCGAGCGCGGTGGTGCACCTGCTGTTCATCGCCGCGTACCCGGCGTGGTCCCTCGTGGTGATCACCATCGACGTGCTCGTCATCTACGCGCTCATCGTGCACGGCAAGGAAATCACGATCGAAGACTAGAGCGGCCTCGTAGCCGGAAGACAGGAGAAGGACCTATGAGCCAACAAGCGCACCCGGGTACCGCCGGCGGGCCCGGGCCCATTTCCGGACAGCCGGAGGCCAGGACCCGCACGCTGTGGGTGGGCTGGATCTGGTTCGGCGGCGCGATGATGATCCTGCTCGGGATCTTCGGCGTCATCCAGGGCCTCGTCGCGCTGTTCAACGACAAGTACTACGTGGTGGGCCCGGAGGGCCTGCTGGTGTTCGACCTCACCGGCTGGGGCTGGGTGCACCTCATCCTCGGCGCGCTCGCCATCGTCGCCGGGTTCGCGTTGTTCAGCGGCGCGACCTGGGCCAGGGTCACCGCGGTCGTACTCGCCACCATCAACGCCGTGGCACAGCTGGCTTTCCTGTCCGCGTACCCGGTGTGGGGCACGATCTGCATCGCGCTCGACGTGCTGGTGATCTGGGCCGTGATCGTGCACGGCAAGGAAGTCCAGTCCGACCGGTGGTGATCCCCGGTCACCACCGGCTCCCGCACGGCCACGCCGCCGTGCGGGAGCCCTCGTCAGTGCAGGTGCAGCAGCACGAGGTTCTTCAGCAGGATCAGCATCAGCCCCAGCAGCGCCGCGGTGGACGTGGCCAGCACCAGCCACCATCCCCGCAGCCGCGCGACCCGGCCGGCGGACCAGACGTGGAAAACCAGCAGCAGCACCGAAACCGCGAGGCCGGTGTTCGCGGCGGCCGACCGGGACGCGCCGGCGAGGCCCGCCAGCAGCAGCACCGCCACCGGCCCGTAGGACGCCGTCACCATCGGCCAGGTCGCGGCCAGTTCGGCCCCGATCTGCCGGCGGCCGGGCAGCCGCCCGCCTTCGACGTGCTCGCCGAGCAGTTCCGCGTATTCCTCGGCCACCCAGTAGACGACGAGCGTGACCACCACCGCCAGCGCCAGCCCCACCGTGGGCAGGGCACCGCCCGCCGCGGTGAGGATCGCGGCCGTGACGATCGAGCCGTAGATCCCGGCGGCACGCCGGCGGCCCGGCGAAGTCCCGGCCGCGGTGGTGTCCGGTGAAGTCCCGGTCATCGCCGTCCTCCCGTGAGTCCGTTGTGGAGGGTCGAGTGCCGGCCTTGCTGCCGGGCGTGGAGCTCGTCCGCTCGTACCGGCGGCGGTGGCTGGCCAAGGACGTCGTCGCCGGGGTGGTGCTGACGACCCTGCTGGTCCCGCAGGGCATGGCCTACGCCGAGCTGGCCGGGCTGCCGCCGATCACCGGGCTGTACACGTCGATCCTGTGCCTGCTCGGTTACGCGGTCTTCGGTCCTTCGCGGATCCTCGTGCTGGGGCCGGATTCCTCGCTCGGGCCGATGATCGCGGCCACGATCCTCCCACTCGTCGCGGCCGGCGGCGACCCGGCGCGCGCCATCGCGCTGGCGTCGATGCTCGCGTTGCTCGTCGGGGCGATCATGATCGGCGCGGCCGTCGCGAAGCTCGGGTTCATCGCCGACCTGATCTCGCGGCCCACCATGACCGGCTACCTCAACGGGCTCGCGCTGACGATCCTCGCCGGGCAGCTGCCCAAGCTCCTCGGCTTCCACGCCGACGACTTCCCCGCCACCGTCCGCGCGATCGTGGACGGCGAGGTCGTGCCGGCCTCGGCGGCGGTCGGGATCGCCGGCATCGCCGTGATCCTGGTGCTGAACCGGTGGCTGCCGAAGATCCCGTCGGTGCTGGTGATGGTGGTGCTGGCGATCGGGTCGACGTGGGTGTTCGGCCTGGCCGGGCACGGCGTGAGCCTCGTCGGCGAGCTCCCGCGGGGGTTCCCGCCGCTCACCCTGCCGCACGTGTCGTTCGGTGATCTCGGGACGCTGTTCGCGGGTGCGGTCGGGATCGCGCTGGTTTCGCTGGCCGACACGATCTCGACGGCGTCGGCGTTCGCGGCGCGCGCGGGGCAGGAGGTGCACGGGAACAAGGAGATGACCGGCATCGGCGTGGCGAACGTCGCGAGCGGGCTCTTCCAGGGTTTTCCGGTCAGTACCAGCGGTTCCCGTACCGCGGTCGCCGAGCAGTCCGGGGCGCGCACGCAGCTGACCGGGGTCGTCGGCGCGGCACTCATCGTGCTCATGATCGTGCTGGTGCCCGGGCTGTTCCGGAACCTGCCGCAGCCGGCGCTGGCGGCGATCGTGATCACCGCGGCGCTTTCGCTGACCGACGTGCCGGGCACCGTCCGGCTGTGGCGGCAGCGCAGGAGCGAGTTCCTGCTCTCCATCGCCGCGCTGCTCGGGGTGGCGCTGCTGGGCGTGCTGCCCGGGATCGCCATCGCGGTCGGGTTGTCGATCCTCAACGTCTTCCGGCACGCCTGGCGCCCGTATTCCGCCGTGCTCGGCAAGGTCGACGGGCTCGACGGGTACCACGACGTCAGCTCCTACCCCGAAGCACGCCGGCTGCCCGGGCTCGTGCTCTACCGCTACGACGCGCCCCTGTTCTTCGCCAACGCCAAGACCTTCCGCGACGAGATCCGCCACCTGGCCCGCGAGCGTCCACAATGGATCGTCGTCGCCGCGGAGCCGATGACCGATGTGGACACCACCGCCGCGGGCATCCTCGCCGAGCTCGGCACCGACTTGGCCGAGCACGACACGAAGCTCGTCTTCGCGGAGCTGAAGGACCCTGTCCGCCGGAAAATCGCCAAGTACGGCCTGGAAACGGTCTTCGGCCCCGACAGCATCTTCCCGACGATCGACGACGCCGTCGACGCCTACCGCGCCCACACCGGCGCCCGGTGACCCTCAGCTGTCCGCCGCACCGGCGATGCCCAGCGCGCGCAGCACGTTCCCGGCCGCCGCGGTGATCCGCGCGCTGCCGACCACCGGCGCGAGCGCCACGAAAACCGACTGCACGCGCTCCGCCGTCACGCCCGAATCCGCGGCCAGCCCGAGACTCACCAGATACGACGCGGGCGGCGCGTCCATCGCGATCAGCGCGGCAAGGCGCACGAGGAAATACGTGTCGGCGGGCATCCCCGACCGGGCGAGTGAGTCGAGGTTCATCGCCACGAGCTGCTCCAGCACGGGCGCCTCGCCCCGCGCGATCCCGGTCAACGGCGACTCCGCCGGGTTCGGGTCCACTTCCGCGGTCATGGCGGCCTCCTTCGGCACGGTGGAACGGACAGGCGCTGCCACGCTCGGGGACACCGGCCGGTCCCGGCATCGCCCGCTTCGGGTGACCACTCCACCGCCCGGCCGACGCGGAGCTCCTGCCGGATCCGGTGCGGCACAAGGGCCGGCGCGAACGCCGGACCCGCCCGAAATGTCAGCCGAGCGAATATTTGGCCGGTGTAACAGTTGTGCCCCGCACCCGACTTAGTCACGACCAGGCCTTCCGGCGATCAGTGAGGGGCGACCATGACAGATTCCTTCCTCGGCAAGGCTTTGCGCGGCCCGCGGGCACTGGCCCGCCGGACGCTCGACTCCGCGGCGGAGTGGGAGGTGCTGCACGATCTGCGGCTGCGCCTGCGTTCCCGGCAGGATCGCTACACCGACGTCTATGACTCGCAGGCCTGGGAGAGCGCCGAATCGGGCTCGGGGACGGGCTCCGAACTGCGCGCGACCGACAACGTGCGCGAGCGCCTTCCCGGTCTGCTGCGACGGCTGGGCGCAAGGTCGCTGCTCGACGCGCCGTGCGGTGACTGGAACTGGATGCGGCACGTGGACCTGCCCGTCGAAGAGTACTTCGGCGTCGACATCGTGCCGTCCGTGATCGAGGAGAACCGCCGGCGTTTCGGTGGCGCCGGGCGCGCCTTCTCCGTCGCGGACCTGTCTCGCGACCCGCTGCCCGCCGCGGATGTGGTGCTGTGCCGGGACTGCCTGGTGCACGTCTCCTACCAGGACGCCGCGGCGATCCTCGAAAACTTCCGCGCGACCGGCGCGGAATGGCTGCTCCTCAACACTTACCCGGAAATCCGGCGCAACCGCAACCAGTTCACCGGTGCGCGCTGGCGGCGGCTCAATTTCTCGTTGCCCCCGTTCGGTTTCCCGGAACCACTGGAGACGATCAGCGACGGCGGTGACGTCGACCCGAGCCAGCTGGGTGTGTGGAAACTCCAGCAGCTGCCCAGGATCGGCGCTTTCTGAGGATCGGCCGAAAACCCTTTCCTCACAACGATCTTCCGCCGACGAACGCGGACAGCCAGCGGGCCCGCGGGTCGGCGTCGACCAGCAAAGCCTTCACCAGCAAGGTCAGCGGCACGGACAGCACCGCACCCACCGGCCCCAGCAGCCACGTCCAGAACACCAGCGCGACCAGCTGCACCGAAACCGGCACCCCGACCGCGGTGCCCACGAACTTCGGCTGGACCAGTGAGGTCAGCACGAAGTTCACCACCACGAACACCACGACGACGATGATCAGCACGCCCCACCCGCCGGTCAGCAGGCCGAGGATCGCGGGCGGGGCGATGCTGAGCCAGAACCCGAGGTACGGGATGTAGTTGCAGATGAACACCAGCAGCCCCCACAGCGGCGCCAGCGGAACCCCGAGCAGCGCGAGCACGACCGCGTCCACGGCGCCGGTGAGCATCCCGATCACGCTGGTCACCGCGAGAAAACGCCGGGTGCCGACCGCGAACCCGCCGAGCGCGGCGGCCAGCCCCGGGCGCGCTTCCCGGAGCGCGCGCAGCCGCGGCGCGGCGCCCGCCGCCTCGATGGCCTGGAAGAGCAGGAGCGACAACAGGAAAACCAGAGTGCCGAGCACGGAAGTGACGCTGCGCAGGAGGCTGAGGACGTAGCCCGCCGCGCGTCCGGTGTCCAGCGTCGAAACCAGGGTGCGCAGTTCCTCGGGCCCGATCCCCAGATCCCGCAGCGTCGACAGGGTGGCCGCGATCTTGGCGTTGGCCTGCTCGGTGTAATTCGGCAGCACCGTGGCCAGCCGCGCGATCGACCACAGCACGACCCCGGCCAGCACGGCCAGCACCGCGTAGATCGCCAGGAGCAGCAGCACCACGGCGAGCCAGCGCGGCACCCCGCGCGCGATCAGCCGCCCGTGCACCGGGTACATCGTGATCACCAGGACGAGCGCGAGGAACACCGGCGCGACCAGCCAGGCGACCGCCGAAATCCCCGCCGCCACGATGACCAGCCCGGCGAGGAATCCCACCACCACGACCGCGCGCGGTAGTCCGGCGGGCTTGCCTTCGGGCGACTCTTCGTTCGTGGCGGCCACCGACGCAACATAACGCCCGGCCCCGGCCGCGCAGGACAGACACGCTGATCGTCCTCCCGGGTGCACCGGGAAATCGCGAAATGCGCGGCGCCGGTTCTTGCCGCACACTGATCTTTTCCACGACCGAAAGGGCGGAGTCATGGATTTCCTGCACAATATCGGCAGTTTCTTCTGGTCCCTCTTCTGGCTTTTCGCGTTGGTCGCTTACCTGATCGCGTTGTTCGCCATCGTGGGCGACCTGTTCCGGGACCGGGAACTCGCCGGGGGCTGGAAGGCGCTGTGGCTGATCTTCCTGTTCTTCGTGCCGTTCCTGACCGCGCTGGCCTATCTGCTCTTCCGCGGCCAGGGAATGGCGGAGCGCTCGAAGGCGGCCGCGCAGCGCCAGCAGGAGGCCGTCGATTCCTACATCCGCGACGTCGCCGCGAGCCCGGCGGACGAGATCAGCAAGGCGAAACAACTGCTCGACGACGGCGCCATCACGGCCGGAGAATACGACCGGATCAAGGCCCGCGTCCTGGCGTGAATCAGCCGGGCCCGTCGCTCGCGGCGGCCAGCAGGGTGGCCACCAGATCGCTGATGGGCGTCGAAATGCCGTGCGCCCGGCCGCGGCGCACCACGACGCCGTTGCGGATGTCCCATTCGAGAGGCCGGCCGGCTTCGCGGTCGGCGAGGATCGACGTGCCCATATCCGGCGGGTAGGCCTGGAAGCTGCCGAGGATTTCCCTCGGCACCTCGTCGCCCAGCGCCGCGCCTTCGGCCCGCGCGACTTCGAGGCATTCGCGCAGGTAGGCGAGGGAAAGCTCGGCGATGTCGGGCCTGGCGAACATGCCCGTGCGGCGGCCGGTGAGCACCATCAGGCCGGCGGCCGCGTTCTGCAGCAGCTTGCGCCACGTCACGGACTTGAAGTCCGCCGCAAGTTCGACCGAGCACCGGGTGCCCCGCAGCGCCTCGGCCACTACGGCGCCCGCCGGGTTGTCCGGAACGGTGAGCCGCGCGTCCCCGCGCAGCCACACCGAGCCGTCGGGCTGCGCCTGCGCGGGGAACCACACCACCGACGGCAGCACCGGGCCGCCCTTGGCGTACGGCGAGACCAGTTCCTCCTGCTCGACGCCGTTCTGCAGCACGCAGACCACGGTTTCCGCGCCACACAAGGCGGACAGCCACGGTGCCGCCGCCTCCGTCTGCGTCGTCTTGACCGCGACGAAAACCAGGTCAGCCGTCCGTGCGATGCCGGCCGGATCCGTCCGCACGGGCCCCGGGACGATGACGCTCCCGGCATCGTCCCGGAGCTCCAGCTGGGCGCGGGGCGAGCGGCCGCACACGACCGGCGTCCGGCCGGCCTCGTGCAGCGCCGCCGCCACCGTCGTGCCGATCGCGCCCGGCCCGATCAGGGCGATCGTGGGTTCTTCAGCCGTCACGACCGGAAACCTAGTCGGCGTTGATCTCGCCGGGCGGACCGGGGCGGCCGAAAACCCAGGCGCCGCCGGTGACCATCACGCCCCCTTCCGGCGGCTCGCAGTGAAGCGCGCCTTTTTCTGACGGTTCCCGCAGGTGTTCATGTCGCACCATTTGCGGGTGCGGCTTTGGCTGGTGTCGAAGAAGGCCGCCCGGCAACTGGGCGACGCGCACAGCGCCAGTTTCCCGTCGCGTTCGCCCGCGATGAGGTCGATCGCGTCGGCGGCGATCACGCCGAGGGCGTCTTCCACGCGGGAAGCCGAGCTGAGCCGCCACTGCCGCTTGCCTTCCGGCGTCAGGACCGCCGCGGCGCGGCCTTCGACGCTGCAGTCGTTGATCACCCGGACAGCGGCGGCGGGGAGCGGGTCCTGAAGTGCGGCCGCCGTCGCGGCCGCGTGGATCGCCTCTCGCAGTTCCCGGGCGCGATCGAGCTGCGAGTTGGTGCAGGAGTCCACGGCGAGACCCTCGACCGCCAGCCAGTCGACGAGTCGCCGCGGCGTCGGAATGCGCTCGACGGCATCGCCGCGCCGCTCCGTCAGCGTCGCCGTGAAGCTCGTCGCCAGCACGGAACCGAGGCGGAACTCGGGGAACTCAGCACGCATGGAACCACCTTAGCCGGTTGCCCCTCGCCGCGAGACCGTGCTAGAACCGGCTTAGCCGGTTCGCGACACGTCGGACCCGCCCGAGGGCCAGGAGGACCCATGCCCACCAGCGAAGTCACAGCATTCGAAGCCCACGCGCCCGACTCCGACCTCGAGGATCTCCGCGCGCGACTGGCCGCCGCGCGGCTGCCGGAGGCCGAGACCGTCTATGGCGCCGCGCCCGGCCCTCGCCGGTGGGATCAGGGCGTTCCGCTGGCCGACCTCGTCGAGCTGGTGAACTACTGGCGCACCGGGTACGACTGGCGCGCGTTCGAAAAGCGCCTGAACGAGCTCGGCCAGTTCCGCGCCACCATCGACGGTCTGGGCATCCATTTCCTGCACCGCCGCTCCACGCGGGCGGACGCCACGCCGCTGATCCTGACCCACGGCTGGCCGGGCAGCATCGCCGAGTTCACCGGCCTGATCGACGACCTGGCGGATCCGGGAAACGCGGAAACACCGGCATTCCACGTCGTCGTGCCGTCATTGCCCGGCTTCGGTTACAGCGAAAAACCGGCCACCACCGGCTGGGGAACCGAAAAGATCGCGGCCGCCTGGGTCGAGCTGATGGGCAGGCTCGGCTACGGCAGGTTCCTCGCCCACGGCGGCGACTGGGGCGGCAACATCACCACGGTGCTCGCCGGCCGGTTCCCGGAACACGTGCTCGGCATCCACACCACCTTCGCCGAGGGGCCACCCGGGCTGTCCACGGACGGACTCACCGCGACCGAACGGAAATGGGCCGGGGAAACCCACCATTTCTGGCATCACCGCGCGGCCTACGCGAAGCAGCAGGCGACCCGGCCGCAGACCATCGGCTACTCGCTCGTGGACTCCCCCGTGGGGCTGCTCGCCTGGATCCTCGACAAGTTCGCCGAATGGTCGGACACCGAAGACAGCCCCTTCGAGACGATCCCCCGGGACCGGATTCTCGACGACGTCACCCTGTACTGGCTGACGCGCACCGGCGCCTCCGCCGCCCGCATCTACTACGAAAGCCACAACTCGCTCGACCCCGCGCTCCGGGTCGACGTCCCCTCGGCGATCACCGTCTATCCCCGCGACATCGAGAAATATCCGCACCCCTGGGCACGGGAAAGGTACCGGCGGATCGTCCGATGGCGGTCACCCGACCACGGCGGACACTTCCCGTCGCTGGAGGTTCCCGCGTATTTCGTCCAAGATCTGCGAGAGGGTCTCGCGGCCGTGCTGGCCGCCGATCACTGAACCCCTCAGCAACGCCGCACGAGCCGCAGCACGACACGCGCCGGACGAGGACCGTTGGTGTGCAAGCGAATCCGGCCACTGTGCGCCGCCAGGATCCCGCTGCTCCCGTCCGGCAGCAGCACCTCGTACGTGCCCGGCCCCGGTAGCGCGGTGCCGTGAGCGGCCGTGAACACGCCGTCGGCCGCCACGTCTCCTTCGAGCTGGTGCGGCCGCCCGAGCGCCCGGTTCGCCGCGGCCAGATCGCCGTCGCGCAGGCAGGTCCGGATGTAGGTCGACGAGCAGGCGGCCCGATCCGTGATCGGCAGCAGATCCACCACGGTCACCGAAAACCCGAGCCGCTCCCCCAGCTCCCGCAGGGTCGCGGTGGTCCCGGCGCCGCGGTGCCCGAACGTGAAGTTGCCGCCCACCACCACGTGCGCCGCCCGCAGCGAGCCCGCCAGCACCCCGGAGGCGAACTCCTCCGGGGTGCGGCTGGCGAACGCCGCGCTGAACGGGAGCACGCACACCGCGTCCACGCCGAGCCGCCCGGCGAGCTCGGCGCGCTGCTCGATCGTGCTCAGCCCGGCCGTGTCGCGGGGCAGCCCGAGCACGCGTGCCGGATGCGGGTCGAACGTGACCAGCACGGTGGGCAGCCCCCGCCGCCGCCCTGCCTCCACGGCGTGGCCGATGAGGTGCGCGTGCCCGCGATGCACCCCGTCGAACACGCCGATGGTGAGCACGCACGGGCCCAGTGTCGCGGGCACGTCGGCCGGGCGCCGGTAGACCGGCGTGCGGTGCAGGGCGGCGGTCATGGTCAGCTGCCGGGGTTCATCAGGTCGGGCACGGTCCAGCCGTCGAGGTCGTACTCGGCCATGCACTGCTCGGCGAACCCGGTCATCTGCCCCGCGGCGCCCGACTGCTGGGCGGCGAAGAGGAGTTCGGCGCGGACGCCTTCGTGGTTGCCGGAGTAGTTGCGTTCGTAGAGCTCGTGGCGGCCGCCGAATTCGCTGCCGATGGAGTCCCAGATCAGTTTCATGAGCTTCACGCGTTCGACGGCGTCCATGCCGTTCGAGCCGCGCACGTACTGGTCCAGGTACGGCCGGATTTCCGGGGATTTGAAATCGCTGGCGTGCGAGGGCAGGTAAATGAGCCCGGACCCGAGATCCTGCATGATGATTTCGCGGACGCGGGGGTAGCCGACGGTCATGAACCAGCGGTAGGCCAGCCCGTAGTCCAGGTGCGGGAGGACGGCGCCGTCCTTCCATTCGTCGGGGCGGGCGGCCATCGCGTCGGAGAGGGCCCAGAACATGTTGCGCCAGCCGATGACCTCGCCGACGCGGGTCTGGATGCCGCGGAAGTCCTTGGTGCCGGTGGCTTCCACGCCCTTCATCAGCAGGCCGGCGATGAAGTCGAGTTTGACCGCGAGCCGGGTGACGCCGTGGAAGGTGAACCGATGCAGGAAGCCGGAGCCGGGGAAGAAGGTGCTGGCCTTTTCCGCGTCGCCGTAGATGAACACGTTCTCCCACGGGATCTTCACCTTGTCCAGGATGAAGATCGTGTCGTTCTCGTCGAACCGGGACGACAACGGGTAGTCGAACGGGCTGGACGCGTTCTGCGCGTAGGAATGGCGGCAGATCAGCTTCATCCCCGGCGCACCCATCGGCACCGTGCACACCAACGCGAATTCGCGCTTCTTGATCGGCAGGCCGTAGTGCGCGATGAAGTTGTAGTTGGTGATCGCCGATCCCGTGGCGACGACCTTCGCGCCCGAAACGACCAGCCCGTCGTCCTTTTCCTCCTCGACGTGGATGAAGATGTCCTTCACGTCGTCCGGATTGCGGTCGCGGTCCACCGGCGGGTTGATGATCGCGTGGTTCCAGTAGAGAACCTTCTCCTGCGATTCGGTGTACCAGCGCCGCGCGTTGTCGGCGAACGGTTCGTAGAAGTCGGAATTCGCGCCCAGCGTGCCGAGGAACGCGGCCTTGTAGTCGGGGCTGCGGCCCATCCAGCCGTAGGTCATCTTCGCCCACTCCGCGATCGCGTCACGGTCGGCGAACAGGTCCTCGCTGCTGCGCGGCGTGCGGAAGAACGGATGCGTGAAGCTGTTATTGCCCGTGTCCGTCGGAGCGGTCAGCACCTTCTGCTTCTCCGGGTCGTGCAGGGCGTCGTAGAGGCGCGCGGTCATCCGCACGGAGTTGCGGAAGGCGGGGTGGGTGGTGACGTCGTCCACCTTGTCGCCGTAGATGAAGATCTCCCGGCCGTCCCGGATGCTCTCGATGTACTCGTCACCGGTCATCGGCCGCGTGACCCGTGCCGGATCGGCTTCCTCGGCGTTCTGCTGCTGGGCAACCACAGTGTCGTCCCTTCTTCGTTGGCGGTTGACGGAAATCAAGCGGCCCAGTACGCCGGGAACCAGCCGGCGTCGGGGCAGTCGAGCGAAGCGGCCCAGTGCGGGTCCGCGTTCAGCGGGCCGAGTTCCCGGAACTGGCCGCCGAAGAACAGCAGGGGTTCGGCGTCGGTGACCTCGAGCGCGACGACCTCGCCGAGCACGATCAGGTGGTCACCGCCGTCGTAGGTGCGCCAGGGCAGGCAGGAAAGCGTCGCGGCGTTGCCCGCGAGCACCGGTGCCGTGGCGCCCTCCGTCCATTGTGGAGCGGGGTCCTGCGGCCGCCCGGCGAAATGCCAGGCGACGTCGAGCTGGTCCGCGGCCAGCACGTTCACCCCGAAGGGTGCCCCCGGCAGGTAGCCGCAGGCCTTCGAGCGCCGGGTGAGCGTCACCTGGCAGAGCGCGGGTTCGAGCGACACGGCGGTGAAGGCGTTGACGGTCGCCCCGTGCGGGTCGCCTTCGTCGTTCCGGCAGGTCACGACGGTGACCCCGGTGGCGAACCGGCCGAATCCGGTCCGGACTTCCCGCTGGTCGAGCGTCATCTTCGACACCTCCTGTACGCTGTGCGTACGTTCTGTCCGCAGTGCGTTCACGAAGAGGGTGCCCCGCCGGGGGCGCACGAGTCAAGCCCGGGATGGGGGAAGATGACGGCCATGACGACGGCGGAGAACCCACGGGACCTCATCCAGAGCCTCGAACGCGGGTTCGCGGTACTGCTCGCGTTCGACGCCGAGCGGCCCAGCCCCACCCTCGCCGAACTGGCCACCGCGACCGGGCTGTCCCGCCCCGCGGTGCGCCGGATCCTGCTGACGCTGCAACACCTCGGCTATGTGCACGGTGATGGCGGGCGCTGGCGGCTGACCCCGCGGGTGCTCAGCATCGGACAGCACTACTCGGCCTCGCACGGGATGATCGAGATCGCGCAGCCGCATCTGCTGGAGCTGGCCGAGAAGACTGGCGAGTCCGCGTCGCTCGCGGCGCTCGACGGCACCGAGGTCGTCTACATCGCGCGAGTCCCGGTCCGCCGGATCATGAGCATCAACGTCTCGATCGGCACCAGGGTCCCGGCGCACGCCACGTCCATGGGCCGCGTCCTGCTCGCCTGGGCGGACGAGTCCACAGTGGACACCGTGCTCGAGGCGGGACTGCAGGCGCGGACGCCGGAAACCGTGACCGACCCCGCCGAGTTCCGCGCGGCGCTGAAGACGGTGCGGGATCAGGGTTTCTCGATCGTCGCGGGCGAGCTCGAGGAGGGCCTGATCTCCGCCGCCGCCCCGGTGCGCGACCGCAGCGGCACCGTCGTCGCCGCGCTCGCCTCGTCCACCTCCACCGGACGCTCCACTGTGGACGAACTGCACGACGACGTGGTGCCGCTGCTGCGCAGGGCCGCGGACGCGATCAGCACCGACTACGGCCACCGCCGCGCGAGCAAGGCGAGCTCGATCATCGTCAAACCGCACGACGGATTTTTCTGAGCCTGGTCAGAGGTTCCGGCGCAGGTGGGCGACCGCCGCCTCGTGGATCTCCGCGCTCCGCGGGATCGCGGCGGAAGCCCAGTAGGCGGCGTGGACGAGTCCGTCCATCCGGCGGTGCGCGGCTCGCACCCCGGCGTTTTCCAGCGCCGCGGCGAAAGCCTCCCCCTCGTCGCGGAGGGTGTCGTACTCGGTCGTGACGACGAGCGTGGGCGGGAGCCCGGCCAGGTCGTTCCGGCCGAGCGCCAGCCGCGGGTCGGTGACGTCTTCCGGACCGCTCACGTACTGGGCGCCGAACCACTGCAGGGCGTCCAGGTGCAGCAGGTACCCCTCGGCGAATTCGCGGCGCGAAGCCGTGTCCGCCAAGGGATCCACCAGCGGGTACACCAGCACCTGCGCGCGCACCGGGGGCTCCCCTTCGTCGCGGGCCCGGATCACCGCGGCGGCCGCGAGAGTGCCTCCGGCGCTGTCCCCCATCACCGCGATGCGGTCCGGGTCGCCGCCATGCGCGGAGATTTCCTTGGCCGTCCACCGCAAAGCGGCGAACACGTCGTCGTGCGCCGCCGGGAACCGCGCCTCGGGCGCGAGCCGGTAGGTCACCGACACCACGATCGCGCCGGTGTCGACGGCGAGCGCGCGGGCCCGTTCGTCGACCACGTCGAGATTCCCGGCGACGAACCCACCCCCGTGCACGTACACGACCACGGGCAGCGGCCGGTCGCCCGGCGGGACGTGGATGCGCGCGCGGTGCGCGGGGTCCGGCCCGTAGGAGACGTCGGTGCTCCGGCAGGAACCGCGTTTCGGCAGCTGCAGCCCGGTGAAGGAGGCGACGGCCGCCCGGGTTCCTTCGACGCCGAGCTTTTCGAACGACTGGAAACCCTGGTCGTCGAGCGCGCCGATCAGGGCACGCACGTCCGGGTCGAGTGGCATGGCGATCTCCTTTTCTCAGGCCTGGGCGGGAACACGGCGGGCGGACAACGTGAAGCCCTCGTAACCGGCGGCGACCACCTCGTCGCATTTCGCGCGGTAGGCGGGCGCGCCGCCCAGGTAGACCAGCACCCGGCGCGGTTTGCCGGGGATGTTCGCGCCGAGGTACCAGGACGTCGGCGATTGGGGCAGCAGCGTCGCGTTGGCGAGCTCCTCGGTGTGCGCGACCCACTCCCGCTCCGCCTCGGCAGCCGGCTCGATGACGTCCAGGCCACGGGCGCGCAGGTGGTCGATCGCCGCCGCGGCGAAGTCGACGTGGTCCTCGATCGCGAGCGGCATGTTGTAGAGCACCGAGGGGCTCTGCGGGCCGGTGATCATGAACAGGTTGGGGAACCCGGCCGCCATCAGGCCGAGGTAGGTCTGCGGACCGTCCGACCAGTGCTCGGCCAGCCGCCTGCCGTCGCGGCCCGTGATGTTCAGCGCCAGCAACGGTCCCGTGCAGGCGTCGAACCCGGTGGCCAGCACCAGCACGTCGAAGGCGTGCTCGGTGCCGTCGGCGAGGCGGACGCCGGTCTCGGTCACCGCGGCGACCGGGTTCGCCTTCACGTCGACGAGCTCGACGTTCGGCCGGTTGTAGGCCTCGTAGTAGTCGGTCTCCAGCGGCGGCCGCTTCGTCCCGTACGGATATCCCTCCGGCGCAAGGAGTTCCGCGGTCGCGGGGTCGTGCACCCGCTCGCGGATGCGGTCCCGGACGTACGCGGCGAGGGTGTCGTTGGCCGCCTTGTCGAACAGGATGTCGCCGAAGGAGTCGATGAACAACCGGAAGCCGCCGCGGTTCCACCGGTCGTCGAACACCTCGCGGCGCTGTTCCGGCGAAACAGCCAGCGCGGAGGGCTGCACGTCGGAGTAGGGCACGCCGAGGAAGTGGTTCCGCGAAGCGTCCCGGATCGCGGCGTAGCCCGCCTTCTCCGCGGCCTCCTCGCGCGGGTCGGTCGGGTAGTTGCCGATCGGGGTGGCGTAGTTCGGGGTGCGCTGTAGCACGGTCAGCCGCCCCGCGGTCTTGGCGATCTCGCTGATGGCCTGGATCCCCGAGGAGCCGACCCCGATGATCCCGACCCGCTTGCCCTCGAAGGAAACCGGTTCGTGCGGCCAGTTGCCGGTCAGCAGGACCTCGCCCGCGAACTCGTCCACGCCGGGGAACTCCGGTTTCTTCGGCACGGACAGGGTGCCGGCGCCGGAGAAGACCCAGCGGGCCCGGTGCGTTTCGCCGCGGTCGGTCGTGGCGGTCCACAGCGATTCGGCGTCCTCCCAGTCCAGCGCCACGATGCGGGTGCCGAAGCGGAAGCTGCGGCGCAGGTCGTAGCGGTCGGCGACGTGCTCGAGGTAGGAGAGGATCTCCGGCTGCGCCGGGAAGCGCTCGCTCCAGTGCCATTCCTGCTGCAGCTCGTCGTCGAACGAGTAGGAGTAGTGCACGCTTTCGATGTCCACGCGGGCGCCGGGATAGCGGTTCCAGTACCACGTCCCGCCGACCCCGTGGCCCGCCTCGAAGGCGACGACGTCGAGATTCCGCTGATTCCGTAAGGCGTGCACGGCGTACAGGCCGGCGAAACCGGCGCCGACGACGAGAGCGTCGTGTGTGGTCGTTCCGGAGGACACCACGGTCCAGCCTCCTTGATGGTTCGGGTGTTCGCCGCACCAGCGTGGGCCGAGGGCGGGCCCGCCGGGCAGGGTGAGATCACCCCATTCGCCACCCCATTCCCGGCCCGGCGGCGCCCCCCGTGATTTACCGTGGTCACCATGCGCGCGGTGGCGCTGACGAGTTTCGTCGGCAGGCGGAAGACCCTGGCCAGGCTGGAGGCCGAGCTGCGCGCGTGCCGCCTGGTGTCGGTGACCGGGCCGGGCGGGGTCGGCAAGACCCGGACGGCGCTCACCGTCGCGGACCGGATGCGGCTGCCCGGCGGGGTGCGGGTGGCCGAGCTCGCCAGCGTCACCCACGCCACCCAGGTGGCGCCCGCGGTCGCCACCGCGCTGGGCGTGGCCGATCAGTCCAATCGGGACGCGACGGACCGCATCATCGGTCACCTGTCCGGCACCACCGCCTTGCTGCTGCTCGACAACTGCGAACACGTCCTCGACGCGGCCGGGCGGCTGGCGCTGCGATTGCTGAACGCGCTGCCCGGCCTGCGCGTGCTGGCCACGAGCCGCGAACCGCTGGGCATCCGCGGCGAACGGGTGCACCTGCTCACCCCGCTCGCGGTCCCGGAGGAGAGCGACGCTTGCGGCGCGGGCGAACTGGAGTACGTGCCCGCCGTGCAGCTGCTGCTCGACCGCGCCCGGGACGTACTGCCCGACTTCACGGTGACGGCGGAGAACCGCGCCGCGGTCGTGACTTTGTGCCGGCAGCTCGACGGGCTGCCACTGGCGATCGAGCTGGCCGCGGTCCGGCTGCGCTCGCTGTCGGTGTCGCAGGTCGTGGAGCGCCTCGACAGGCGTTTCTCGTTGCTCGCGGATTCCGGGCCCGCCGCGGGCCCGCGGCACCGGTCGTTGCGCGCATTGATCGACTGGAGCCACGACCTGTGCGGCCCCGACGAAAGGCTGTTGTGGCAACGCATGGCGGTCTTCCCGTCGTCGGTGGACCTGGAGACCGTCGAACAGGTCTGCGGGTTCGGCGAGCTGCGCGGTGAGCGGCTGTTCGACGCGCTCGACGGCCTGATCGGGAAATCCGTCGTGGTCGCCGATCGCCGGGGCGAGCAGGTGCGCTACCGCCAGTTCGTGACGCTGCGCGAATACGGCGCGGAATTGCTTGCGGCGTCAGGGGAATCAGAACTGCTGCGCCAGCGCCACCGGGATCACTTCACCGAGCGGGCCGCGTTGTGCGTGCGGCGGTGGTTCGGGCCCGATCAGGCCGGCGACCTCGGGCGCCTGCGCGAGGACCACCCCAATCTCCTGGCGGCGCTGGCGTGGTCCGCCGAGACGCCCGGCGAGGCGGCCGCGGGCGCACGGCTGGCGTCACAGCTGCGGTATCACTGGATCGCCGGGGGTTTCCTGAGCAACGGGCGGCATTGGCTGGAACAGCTGCTGCCGTTGCTCGAACCTGGGACCGCCGAACGCGGCGAAACGTTGTGGGCCACGGCGTGGGTCGCGTTGATCCAGGGCGATCGGGCGACGGCGGAGCGGTACCTCGGCGCATGCGCGGACATCGCCGAGCGCCTGGACTCCCCCGGGTTGCGCGGGCACGTCCGGCTCTGGCGCGCGCTGCTCAACCTTTTCGAGGGTGAACTCGGCACGGCGATCGGTTTGTACCGCGAGGCGATCGCCATCCACCGGACGACCGGGGACACCGGGCTGGTGCTCACGGCGTCGTTCCAGATGGCGATGGCCCAGGCCTACGCCGGGAATCCGGCCGACGCGCTCGCCACCTGTTCCTCGGTGATCGAGCAGGCGTCGGCGGCGGGCGAACGGTGGAACCGCGCGTACGCGCACTGGGCGTCGGCGATCAGCCACCTCCATCTGTCCGAAGTGGACGATGCGCGGGCGGCGATCACCGCCGCGATGCGGATCGAACAGGATTTCCGCGACGGCGTCTGCACCGCGTTGTGCACCGAGGTCGCGTCGTGGGTGGCCGCCTCGTCCGGCGACGCGTCCGACGCCGCCACCCTGGAGGGCGTGGCCGCGTCCGTCTGGCGCCGCCTCGGGACGTCACTGCAGGCGTTCGGCCCGCACGCGAGTTCCGAGGGACGCCGCCATTCCGAACGCGTGGACGAACGGCTCGGCCCCGCCGCTGCCACGATCAGGCAGGAGTATGCCCAGGTCACCGTGCCGGACGCGGTCAAGCTCGGGCTGGATCTCGTGGTCCGCCGGAGCGGGGCCGGGAAGCCGCGGCCCACGGCGGAAAACCCGGCGGCGTCACCGCTCACCGCTCGCGAAGCGCAGATCGCCGCGCTCATCGCCGAAGGCCGCACGAACAAGGCGATCGCGGACCGGCTGACGATCTCCCCGCGCACCGTGGACGGTCACGTGGAACGGATCCTGCGAAAGCTCGACTGCGCGTCCCGCGCCCAGATCGCCTCATGGGTCACGGCGGCACGAGCCCGGTAGCGCGGGACACCGAAGAGCGGCCGTCACACGAGGGCACCAGCCCGCTAGCGCGGGCCACCGAAGAGCGGCCGTCAACACGGCGGCGTTCCCCCGGACCGCCGCCGGCCTCGGGCGAGACCGGGAGCCGGCTCACCGGAGCGGGTCTTCGTCGTCCTCTTCGCCGGCGACCAGGAGTTCGTCCGGGTCGTCTTCGTCGTCGTCCCAGGCCGCGGCCGTGGGGTCCTCGGCGGTGCGCGGGACTTCGGGCACCGCGGTGCGCAGCTTCGCCAGTTCGGGGTTCGCCTCGATCAGCGCCTTGCGGATCTCGTCGTTCCGCTCGCGCAGCGGCGCCAGCGCCTCCGCCATCCGGGCGCGCGCCTGCGCGGCCGCGGCCTGCGCGGTGGCCACCACGATCGCCGAGAGTTTCTTCGCGTTGCCCCGCGCCAGCGCCTGTTCCGTCAGGTCCAGCCCGGTGATCACACCCGTGGCGTCGACCTCGACGGTCACCTGCCCGTCCCCCGACGTGGCCTCGCCCCGCACGGTCATGGCTTCACGCTGCACCGACAGCGCGGTCTCGGCATCCATCCTCGGCCCCCTGTCTGCCCGCCCCGGCGGGCGAACCCTGCTCCGGCATGTTAGTGCCAGGAGACCACTCCGCTTCACCGGCCGCGGAGCGAGAATCCCGAACGGGACGAACCCGGCACCCACCGTCCACAATGGACCCCGATGCCCCGGCCGGCGGCGGCCGGATGACCCGGGCAGGGGACACGCCGAAGCTTAATTTGATTTGTTCCAGAGAAGCGGGCTAAGGTCGTGGCGTGATGTCCGACTTCGAGGCGCAGCTGCGGGAAGTGTCGCTGCGCGTGACCCGGCCCCGCCTCGCGGTGCTCGCGGCACTGCACGACAACCCGCACGTCGACACCGAGAAGGTCATCTCGCTCGTACGGGCCGAGCATCCGACGGTGTCCCACCAGGCCGTCTACGACGTGCTGCGGGCGCTCACCGACGCCGGGCTGGTGCGCCGCATCCAGCCGGCGGGCGCGAACGCGCGCTACGAATCGCGCGTGGGCGACAACCACCATCACGTCGTCTGCCGCAGCTGCGGCGCGATAGCGGACGTCGACTGCACCGTCGGCCACGCCCCCTGTCTCACCGCCTCGGACGATCACGGTTTCGTGATCGAGGAGGCGGAGGTCGTCTTTTGGGGCACCTGCCCCGACTGCGCGGCCGAACGCACAACCAATGATCCGCGAGCTCGGAAGGCAAGCAGATGAGCGACACCCCGGAAACCGGCCCCTCCAGCGCACAGGGGGTGGGCGGCTGCCCGGTCGCGCACGACTCCGCGACCGCGCACGGTAGCGAGAGTGAAAACCCGGCGATCCAGTCGCCGACCGCGAAGACGGGCGGGCGTCCGCGCACGAACAAGGACTGGTGGCCCAACCAGCTCGACCTGACGGTGCTGCACGCGCACTCGTCGAAGAGCAACCCGCTCGGGCCGGAGTTCGAGTACGCCAAGGAGTTCCAGAAGCTCGACGTCGAGGCGCTCAAGCGGGACATCACCGAGGTGCTGACCACCTCGCAGGACTGGTGGCCCGCCGACTTCGGCCACTACGGCGGCCTGATGATCCGGATGAGCTGGCACTCGGCGGGCACGTACCGCATCGTCGACGGCCGCGGCGGCGCCGGTGACGGCGCGCAGCGCTTCGCCCCGCTCAACAGCTGGCCGGACAACGCCAACCTGGACAAGGCGCGCCGGCTGCTGTGGCCGGTCAAGCAGAAGTACGGCCAGAAGATCTCCTGGGCCGACCTGCTGGTGCTGGCGGGCAACGTCGCGCTGGAGTCCATGGGCTTCAAGACCTTCGGGTTCGGCTTCGGCCGCGTCGACACCTGGGAGCCGGAGGAGATCTACTGGGGCCCGGAGGACGACTGGCTGGGCGACGAGCGCTACGCGAGCGACACCGAGATGGTGCCCGACCTCGGCGCCACCGAGATGGGCCTGATCTACGTCAACCCGGAGGGTCCCCGCGGCAGCGCGGACTTCCGGGCCGCGGGCCACTTCATCCGCGAGACCTTCGGCCGGATGGCGATGAACGACGAGGAGACCGTCGCGCTGATCGCCGGCGGCCACACCTTCGGCAAGACGCATGGCGCCGCCAACGCCGACGACCACGTCGGCCCGGAGCCCGAGGCCGCGCCGCTGGAGGCGCAGGGCCTCGGCTGGCTGAGCACGAACGGCACCGGCAGCGGCAAGGACGCGATCACCAGCGGGCTCGAGGTCACCTGGACCGACAAGCCGACCGAGTGGAGCAACCGCTTCTTCGAGATCCTGTTCGGCTACGAGTGGGAGCTGACCGAGAGCCCCGGTGGCGGCAAGCAGTACGTCGCCAAGGACGCGCCGGAGATCATCCCGGACCCGTTCGACCCCACCAAGAAGTACAAGCCCACCATGCTCACCACGGACCTGGCGCTGCGGTACGACCCGATCTACGAGCCGATCTCGCGCCGGTTCCTGGAGAACCCGGACGAGTTGGCGCTGGCGTTCGCCAAGGCCTGGTACAAGCTGCTGCACCGCGACATGGGCCCGATCAGCCGCTACCTCGGGCCGTGGGTCGCCGAGCCGCAGCTGTGGCAGGACCCGGTCCCGGCCGTCGAGGGCCCGCTGGTCGGTGACGCCGACATCGCCGCGCTGAAGGCGAAGGTCCTCGAGTCCGGTCTCACGACCGAGCAGCTCGTCTCCACCGCCTGGGCCTCGGCCGCGAGCTTCCGCTCCACCGACAAGCGCGGCGGCGCGAACGGTGCCCGCATCCGGCTCGAGCCGCAGCGCGGCTGGGAGGTCAACCAGCCCGAGAAGCTGGCGCCGGTGCTGGACAAGCTCGAAAGCATCCAGCAGGAGTTCAACGCGGCCGGTGGCGCGCGGATCTCCCTCGCCGACCTGATCGTGCTGGCCGGTTCGGCTGCGGTCGAGAAGGCCGCGAAGGAGGCCGGCGTCGAGGTGACCGTGCCGTTCCACCCGGGCCGCACCGACGCCTCGCAGGAGCAGACCGACGTCGAGTCCTTCGCGGTCCTCGAGCCGCGGGCCGACGGGTTCCGCAACTACCTGCGCGCCGGTGAGAAGCTCCAGCCCGAGGTGCTGCTGGTCGACCGCGCCTACATGCTGAACCTGACCGCGCCCGAGATGACCGTCCTCGTCGGCGGCCTGCGGGCGCTGGGCTCGGACTTCGGCACGAGCAAGCACGGCGTGCTCACCGACCGGCCGGGCGTGCTGACCAACGACTTCTTCACGAACCTGCTCGCGCCGGGCAGCAAGTGGAAGGGTTCGGAGTCCGAAGAGAACGTGTACGAGATCCGCGACGTGGCGACCGACAAGCTGAAGTGGACCGCCACCGCGGTCGACCTCATCTTCGGCTCGAACTCGCAGCTGCGGGCCCTCGCCGAGGTCTACGCCAGCGACGACGCCCGCGAGAAGTTCGTCGCGGACTTCGTGGCGGCCTGGACGAAGGTCATGGAGCTCGACCGCTTCGACCTCGTCTGATCACCTGGTACGGCAAGGAGCCCGGCCGGTCCGCGTGGACCGGCCGGGCTCTTTTCGTTGGTGCACAAGGGGATCACGCCGCCGGGCGACCCCGCTCACTCACTCGCGGCGGTGGAGCCGGCCCGCTTGGGCAGGCGCCAGCCGGGGCGCACGAAGTGGCAGGTGTAGCCGTTCGGGTACTTCTGCAGGTAGTCCTGGTGCTCGGGCTCGGCCTCCCAGAACGGGCCCGCGGGCTCGACCTCGGTCACGACCTTGCCCGGCCACAGCCCGGAGGCGTCCACGTCCGCGATCGTGTCCACCGCGATCTCGTGCTGCCGCTCGTCGGTGTAGTAGATGGCCGAGCGGTAGCTGAGCCCGATGTCGTTGCCCTGCCGGTTCCGCGTCGTCGGGTCGTGGATCTGGAAGAAGAACTCCAGCAGCTCCCGGTACGAGGTCTGCCCGGGGTCGAACACGATCTCCAGCGCCTCGGCGTGCGTGCCGTGGTTGCGGTAGGTGGCGTTGGGGACGTCCCCGCCGGTGTAGCCGACGCGGGTCGACACCACTCCCGGCTGCTTGCGCACCAGCTCCTGCACGCCCCAGAAGCAGCCACCAGCCAGGATCGCCTTCTCCAGTTGCCGGGTCATACGTCAAACCACCCTTCGGTTTCCTGCGGGATTCCCCCGCCGGGGAGTACAACACCCACGGTCCCCGATTTGGTCCCGCCCGGCGAGGGTCTGGTGTTCCCGCCGTTCAACCCTACTATGGGGACATGCGTCCCCATAGGTTGAAGGTCGCGCTGCTGCTGTGCGGCGCCGTCGCGGCCGAGGTGAGCGGCACGCTGCTGCTCGGCCTTTCGGCAGGTTTCACCCGCCCGCTCCCCTCGATCGGCGTGCTGGCCGGATACGTGGTCTCGATCCTGCTGTTCTCGCGCGCGGTCGGCGAGGGAATCCCGCTCGGCGCGGCCTACGGCACGCTCACCGGCTGCGGGCTCGTGTCGGCGACGCTGCTGGGCGCGCTGCTGTTCGGCGACCCGCCCGGCCTTGCCCAAGTGGCCGGGCTGGTCCTGATCGGCGCCGGCGTGCTCGCGTTGCAGACCCGGCGTCCGGAGGCGGGCCGGTGACGCTGCTCCTCCTGGCCGCCGCCGTGCTGACGCAGGCCATCGGGATCACCGCGACCCGCGCGGCCGACGGCCTGCGCAAACCGGGCTGGGTGGTCGTCGCTCTCGTCGGCATCGGGGCGTCGGTCGCGCTGATGTCCCGGGCATTGGCACACGGCCTGCCGTTCGCGACCGGCTATGGCATCTGGAGCGGGGCGGGTGTCGCGTGCGCCGCGCTGAGCGGAGCCGTACTGTTCGGCGACCGCTTGGCGCGCGGGCAGACGGCGGGGCTGGTACTGGTCGTCGCCGGCGTGATGACTGTCTACAGTGGAGGATCGTGACGGACGAACCCGATGGACGGCGGCGCCGCGGCCTGCGCCGCCGTGCCGTGCTCATCGACGCGACGCTGCGAGTGGTGAGCCGGGACGGTGTGGCGGCCGTGACGCACCGGGCGGTCGCGCAAGAGGCGGGATTGCCGGGAAGCGCGGTGTCGCACCAGTTCGCGTCGATCGACGAACTGCTGAGCGCGGCGCTCACGTCCCAGACCGAGCAGCTCGTCGCCGCGCTCACCGACACCGCAGACCTCACGGGGTTCGCCGCCGAGCTCGTGCGCCTGTTCGGGGCGGACACGAGCGCGGTCGCGGCCCGCTACGAGTTGTACCTCCGCGCGGCCCGCAACCCCGCGACACGCGAGTCGACGGGGCTCTGGCTCGGCCTCCTCGCCACTGTCGCCCGCCACCACACCGAAGATCCCGTGCGGGCGCAGACCTTCGCCTCGGTCGTCGACGGCTACTTCCTGCAGCGCATCTCCACCGGCACCCCGCCCTCGGCCGCCGAACTGGAACGCCTCATCCGCGCCGCGCTCGGCGCCTGACCCGCGCTCAGGGCTGGTAGCTCTCCTCGTCCAGCCCGCTCAAGGTCGGGTCGTAACCGACTTCGCCCACCTCGTACATCGACGTCATCCAGTGGTAGAAATTGTCGCCGCGGGCGCGCAGGAGTTCGTACAGCCGGTGCAGCATCCGGCCCCGCACCGGCGCCAGCTCGGGCAGCACGTACAGGTTCAGCAGCTCGTCCGGGTCGGTTTCGAGATCGTACAGCTCGTTCACCGAGTCCGGGTTGACCACGAGCTTGTACCGGTCCTCGCGCAACATCCTTTGCGGATAAGGGAAATGGTGGCCGTGGAACTCGCACACGATGTCCCCTGCCCAGTCCGGATCGTCCACACCGGACACCAGCGGCAGCAGGCTGCGCGAGTCCACCGCGGGCGCGGGATCGATCCCCGCGAGGTCGAGGATCGTCGCGGTGCAGTCGAGGAGGCTCACGAACTCGTTCCGCGCCAACCCTTCCGGGCTGCCCGGCACGCGCACGATGCCCGGGGTGCGGTAGATGTCCTCGTACATCGCCGGGCCCTTGTCGTGCAGCCGGTGCGAGCCGGTGAACTCGCCGTGGTCACACGTGAAGAACACCGCGGTGTCCTCGGTCAGGCCCAGGCGTTCCATCGCTTCGAGCACGCGGCCGATCTCGTGGTCGATGAGCGACACGTAGCCCCAGTACACGGCGATGAGCTTGCGGGTCGTTTCGATCGGCATCGTGTCGAAGGTCCAATGGGCGCTGTAGTTCTTCTGCACCGGGGGTTTGCCCTGGAACGTTTCGGCGACCGACTTCGGCAGCGGCACGTCCGCCGGGTCGACGAGATCGAAGTACTCGTCCGGGATGATGTAGGGCAGGTGCGGGCCGAAGAAGTGCAGCGCGAGGAAGAACGGCTTGTCCCGCTCGCGCGCGTCCACGGCGTACCGCTCCAGCTGCTCGATCGCGCGCGTGGCCAGGTAGTGCTCGAAGGTGGCTTCGAGCGGCTGGTTCAGCCGTGCCGCGAGGAGGTTGCCCGGGCCGCCGTTGGGCAGGGTGCCGCGGATCCGGTCGCTGATCTCGTACGGCGGCAGGTCGCGTTCGGCCAGGTAGGCGAGGTAGTCGGGATGGTCGACGGGGTTGTGCCAGCCGGGCAGGTCGGGGCCGTCGAAGCCGAAGTCGTTCGCGGACTTCGCGGTGCCGACATGCCATTTGCCGATCAGGCCGCGGTTGTATCCCTTGTCCCCCAAGGCTTCCGCGAAGGTGAACCGGCCGTCCGGGAGGTCCTCGATGTAGCCGACGTTGCGCTCGTAGTTGGCGAGCAGCTTGTGCCGGAACGGCGCCTGCCCGGTGAGCAGGCTCGCCCGCGCGGGCGTGCAGATGGCCGTCGGGGTGTACCAGCGGTCGAACCGGGTTCCCGTCCTGGCCAGCTCGTCGAGGTGGGGCGTGGCGGCGTGTTCGTTGCCGTAGCAGCCCAGGGTGTCGGCGCGGTGCTGGTCGGTCATCAGGAACAGGATGTTCCGCCCCGTCATGAGCGGCCCGCCGAGGTGAACAGGTCACCGGTGTAGTAGCTCTTCGGGCCGACGCTCTGCTTCAGCTGCCCGGACCCGGTGAAGTAGGCGTCCATTTTGGACAGCCAGCCGTCGATGGTGCCGTCCTGGGTCATCCGGTCCAGGTCGTCGACGTTCAGGATCTGGTTGTTCGCGGCATCGGCGGCGACGGTGGACTCGTCGGTCTTCAGCATTTTCGCGGTGAGCTTGACGGTCTGCTCGGGGTTGGCGGTCCGGTACTTCATCGCGTCCCGGAGCACGGACACCACCTTGCGCGCTTTGTCCGGCTGCTTCGCCACGACGTCGTTGCCCGCGACGAAGACGGTCGGGAACTGGAGCTGGTCGGCGAAGTCGGAGTCCTTGGCCAGTTCCACGAGGTCCGGCACCTGCTTCTTGATCGTCGCGATCGCCGGGTACCAGAACCCGGCCGCGTCGATCTTCTTCGAGGAGAAGGCCGAGACGATCGTCGAGGCGTCCATCGGGACGATCTTCACGTCGTTCTTGGTCAGCCCGGCCTTGTTCAGCGCCAGGGTCAGGATCATCTCCCCCGACGTGCCCTGCGGGACGCCGATCGTCTTGCCCTTCAGCTGGGCGAGGCTGGTGATGCCCGGCTGCGCGATCACGCGGTCGGAGTTGCCGAGCGTGTTGAGCGCGACCACCTTGGCCTGGCCCGAAGCGGGTAGCCACATCGCGCCCGGCCCGATGTAACCGAAGTCGAGGTCGCCCGAGCCGAGGGCCTGGATCTGCAGCGGCCCGTTGGTGAACACCTTCGTGTCCGCCGTGAGACCGTACTTCCCCCACAGGTTCTGGTCGTCGGCGATGGCGAGCAGGCTGGTGCCGTTGTAGTCCCCGATGTAGCCGAAATGCACCTCGTCGGCACTGGCGCCGGAGCCGCCGCCGCAGGCGGTGAGGGTCACGGCGGCCATCAGCCCGGCGAGAACCGCCGCGAGCAACCGCTTCCTGATCGTCATGGTGTGCCTTTCACTGGTGGTAGACCGCGTTCCAGACGCGGTTGCGCGTCGCGGTGAACTCGGGGCTGAGGCGGACTTCCTCGGTCCGCGGGTAGGGCAGGCCGACCTCGACCTCCTCGAAGACCCGGCCGGGCCTGGCGGCCATCACGATCACCCGGTTCGCCAGGAAAACCGCCTCGTCCACGTCGTGCGTGATGAACAGGACCGTGCGTTTTTCCTTGTCCCACGCGGCGAGCAGCTGTTCCTGGAGCTTGACCCTGGTGAGCGCGTCGAGCGCGCCGAACGGTTCGTCCATCAGGAGGATGGCCGGGTTCACCGCGTAGGCGCGGGCGATCGCGCACCGCTGGCGCATGCCGCCGGAGAGCGTTTTCGGCAGCGCGTCGGCGAACTCGGTCAGCCCGACCACGTCGATGAAATGCTCGGCCCGCGCCCGCCGCTCGCGCGCGGGCACGCCCGCGATCTTCAGTCCGAACTCGACGTTCTTGCGCACGGTCAGCCACGGGAACAGCGCGTACTGCTGGAAGATCACGCCCCGCTCGGGGCCCGGCCCGGACACGGGCGCGCCGTCGACGAGCGCGCTGCCGCCGGTCGGGGTTTCCAGTCCGGCGAGGATGTTCAGCAACGTGCTCTTGCCGCAGCCGGAGGGGCCGACCACGGTGACGAACTCGTTTTCCGCGATGCTCAGGGAAACGTCGTCGAGCGCGACGAACTGCTCCCGGCCGAGGCTGAACTTCTTGGTGACGCCCTGGACCGCGATCTTCCGCGCGGCGGTGGTGGTGGTCATCGGCGTTCCTGCCATCCGGTGAGCTTGCGTTCCGCGAGCAGCAGCAGCCGGTCCATGACCAGGCCGAGCAGGCCGATGGTGATCAGGCTGACGAAGATCGTCGGCAGGTCGTAGTACAGCTGCGCGTTCTGCATCTCGTAGCCGAGCCCTTCCTGCGCCGCGATCAGCTCGGCGGCCACGAGAGTGGCCCACGCCGAGCCGAGCCCGACCCGCATGCCGACGAGGATGAACGGGGACGAGGCGGGGATGACGACGCGGCGGAAGATCGTGGCGTCGCCCGCGCCGAGCACGCGCGCGGCGTTGATCAGCGTCTTGTCCACCGTGACCACGCCTTGCAGGGTCGAGATGACGCAGGCGAGGAACGCGGCCAGGAAGATCACGAAGATCTTGGGCAGCTCGCCGATGCCCATCAGCACGATGGCCAGCGGGATGATCGCGAGCGGCGGGATGGTGCGGAAGAACTGCACCCAGGGCTCGGTGAGGCTGCGCACGATGCCGTACCAGCCCATCAGGAACCCGACCGGGATCGCCAGCGCGCTGCCGAGCCCGAACCCGATGAGCACGCGCACCAGACTCGCGACCGCGTCCTCCTGCAGCGTCCCGGCCGAGAGCAGCTCCCCCGCCTTGCTGAGCACTTCGGGCGGCGCGGGGATCTTGACGCCGAGCAGCACGAGCACCCACCACAGGCCGATGCCGAGCACGATCGACGCCAGGTTCAGCGCCAGCGGCACCACGAACCGGCGCGGGCGCCGGTGCTCGGCGGGTTCCTTCCTCCCCACCGCGGTGCGCTCGCTGATGACGGCCATCTCGTGTCTCCTTTGCCTCACGCGGGCAGCCGCGTGGCCGGGGGGTCGGGGTATCCGCCGAGCAGCGGGGAACTGTGGAACAGCGCGGCGAGCGCGCCCAGCGCCCCGTCGTCGTCGGAGAGCTGGCCGCAGCGGATCACGGGTTTCGCGGCGGCCCAAGGGAAAAGCTCGGCGGCGACCGTCGCGGTGACCTGGTCGACGATCAGCGGGCTCAGCCGGGCGAGCTCACCGGCGATCACCACCTCCGCGGGATTGCAGGTCATGGCGACGGTGCCGAGCACCCGGCCGACCGCCGTGGCGGCGTCGTGCAGCACCTGTTCGACCACCGGGTCGAAGCGCCCGGCCGCCGCCTTGAGGTCGGCGAGCGAGGTGATCTCGGCGCCGCGGGCGCGGCACGCGGCGAGCACGGCGGGCACCGACGCGACTGTTTCCAGGCACCCGGCTTTGCCGCAGCGGCAAGGGTTTCCGTCGGGCACGACGGTGACGTGGCCGAGTTCGCCTGCCAGCCCGATCGCCCCGGTGACGAGCCGCCTGCCGACCACCAATGCGCCGCCGACCCCGTCGGACAGGCGGATGTAGAGCAGGTCCTCGACGGTGTGGCTGCCGGTGCTGGTCTCGGCGAGCGCGGCGAAGCGGGTGTTGTTGTCCACGATCACCGACGCGCCGAACCGCTGCGCGAAAGCTTCGTCCACGCCGTCGCGCGCGGCCGCGAACCCAGGGCCGAACGCTCCCTCGGGCGCGTGGGGCGCGGACGATCGCGGATACGGGCCGGTGACGCCGATCCCGATGCCCTGCAAGGCATTGAAGTGCACGCCGCAGTCCGCGGCGAGCTGGTCGATGAGGGCGAAGGCCTCCTGGACGCGCGCGGGCCAGCCCTCGCCGTCCGGGTACGGGCGGCGGCCCGAGGCGACGATCTCGTGCGAGGCGTCGGCGATGACGACGTGGACCCGGCGGTGCCCGAAGTCCACGCCGATGAACTGCCCGGACTTCGGGTCGAGCGCGAGGCGTTCCGCCGGCCGGCCGCTGCCCGCCCGGTTCGCCGCATCGGTGTCGACGACGACGATCGCCCCGCGCCGCAGCAGATCCCGGGTGATCTCCGACAGCGTCGTGCGGGCGACGCCCACGACCTCGGCGATCTCGCCCCGGCTGAGGGCGCCACGCTCGCGCAGCGCGTGCAGGACGCGGGCCTCATGGGCCTCCCTGCCGCGCGAATGCACTTCGGCGGGCACCGACATGGCGGTCATTCTCGGCAGGCCGGATTTTTTCCGTCAAGGTTCCGACAGAATTCGCTCAGCCAGTGGTCACCGCTTGCCCGGCGCGCCGCCCGCGCGGTAATGGGCTCCGCTCAAACCCGGCGGATCACGCCCTGGAAACCGCGCCCCAGTCCCGCTCTCCGGGCTCCCGCTCTCCCGGCTCCCGCTCTCCCGGCTCCCGCTCTCCGGGCACCCGCCCCGGGATCACCCGTATTGGCCCCGCCCGCGCGCATGTTGGCCACCCCCGCGCACGTGTTGGCCACCCCGGCGCGCGTGTTGGCCGCCCCCGCGCACGTGTTGGCCGGTGCAGGAGCGGCGCGGCGCCGCCGGGACCGGCGCACCGACGCGGCGGGCCAACGCCAGCGGCCAACACGCCAACGCCGGAGGCCTACACACCAACGCCGGAGGCCAACACACCAACGCCGGAGGCCAACACACCAACGCCGGAGGCCAACACACGGACGGGAGCGGCCAGCATGGTTTCGCTCACGCGGGCTGCTTCTCCCGGGGCGCCGGGGCCGATTCGGTCACGCCGAAGCGGTCGTGGAACCGGCGAAGCGGGCCCGGCGACCACCACGCGAACCGGCCGAGGGCGCGCATTCCCGCCGGGAGCAGGATTCCGCGCACCAGCGTGGCGTCCAGCAACACGGCGAGACCGGTGCCGAGGCCGAACATCTGGATGAAACTCACCCCGCTGGTCCCGAACGCGAACAGGCTGATCGCGAGCAGCGCGGCCGCGGCGGAGACGATCCGGCCCGAATGCGACAGGCCGTCGACCACCGCGTCGCGGAGACTCGCGCCGTGATCGCGCGCTTCCTTGATCCGGCTGATCACGAACACCTCGTAGTCCATCGACAGCCCGAAAGCTATACAGAACAACAACATCAGCATGCTCGTGTCCAGCGGCAGCGGCGTGAAGCCGAGCACCGAAGCCCCGTGCCCGTCCTGGAAGATCAGCGTCATCACGCCCAGCGTCGCGGACAGGCTGATCAGGTTGAACAGCAAGGCACGCAACGGTTGCAGGACGCTCCCGGTGAACAGGAACAGCAGCAGGAACGTCGTCACCGCGATGATGCCCGCCGCGAGCGGGAGCCTGCTGCCGATGGTGTGCTTGCTGTCCACCAGCGTGGCCGCGTCACCGCCGACCTGCACGTCGCCCGGCGCGGGCAGGGCACGAATCTGCTTCACCAGATCCTGCGCCTGATCCGAACGCGAGTCGCCACCGGTCACCACTGTCCAGCGCTCCGCGCCCGGCGCCGACTGCGAGGAAACCCTTGTCACGCCGGGAAGTTGCGACAGCCGCCGCGTGTAGTCGGCGCTCGCGGCCGGCGTCGGCTGCCCCTCGGTGACGATCTGGATCGCGCGGCTGTCGTTCTGCGGGAAATGCGCACGCAGCTCGTCCCCGACGACGCGGCTCGCGGCCGTCACGGGCAGCACGCGTTCGTCCGGGGTACCGAACTGGACGTTGAACAGCGGCAGCGCGGCCAGCACCAGTACGGCGAGCACGGGCAGCGCGGTCACCAGCGGGCGGCGCAACACGGCGCGGGCCACGCGCGCCCACCGAGGCGAGACCGTGCTCAGGTTCCGCCGCCACGGCAGCCTGCCCGCGTTGACCCGCGGCCCGAGCACCATCAGCAGCGCGGGCAGCACCACGACCGCGCTGATCATCGCGATCACGATCACCCCGACGCCGGCGTAGGCGAACGAGCGCAGGAAGTACAGCGGGAACAGCAAAAGCACCGCGAGCGCGACGGCGACCGTCGCGGCGCTGAACGCGATCGTGCGGCCGGCCGACGCCACCGTGGCGATCACGGCGGATCTTGTGTCCCCGGAGTTCGCCAGCTCCTCGCGGAACCGGTTCACCGTCAGCAGCGCGTAGTCGATCCCGAGCCCGAGGCCGAGCGCGGTGGTCAGCTGGATCGCGAACACCGACACGTCGGTCAGGGAACCCAGCACGGAAAGCTCCGCGAAGGTGCCGACCACCGCGATCCCGCCGACCACCAACGGCAGCAACGCCGCCACGACGCTGCCGAACACCACGAACAGCAGCAACGCGATCAGCGGCACGGCGATGGACTCGGCGAGCGCGAGATCTTTGGTCACCTGGTCGTTGATGTCGACGTTCGCGACGGCGCTGCCGCCGGCGGTGACCGTGATCGGCCCCTGCTCACCGCTGTAGCGGCTGACGAGATCCTCGACCTTGTCCTGGTCGGGCGCGTGGGCGGCGATCAGCGCGGAGCGGCCGTCGTCCGATTTCAGCGCGGGAAGGCCGGTCTGCCAGTACGACGCGACCTGGGACAGTTCCCCGTCCGCGGCGACCCGCGCGCTCAGCCCGGCCGCCGCGTCGCGCACGGCCGGGTCGTCGACACTGCCGCTGGAGGCCTGGACGAGGAGCAGGAAGTCCGACGTACCCCCGAAATTCCGCTGGATGAGGTCCTGCGCCTGGCTCGATTCGGCGCCGGGGTCGGTGAACCCCTGCGACTGGAGTTTGCCGAAGGCGGTGGTGCCGAGCACCCCGGCTCCGATCATGAACAGCACGGCGACGGCGAGCACCGCCCGTGCGTGGGTGGCGGCGAACCGCCCGATCCGGACGAACATGACTACCCCCGGGAAGTTGACGCCCGTAAACTTGGTGGGCGTTAACTTGCCATGGGATGTGTACGGGTGTCAACATCGCGCTGTGAATCCCTCAGCGACCGTTCGAACCGGCTACCACCACGGCGATCTCCGCAACGCGCTGATCAGGGCCGCCGCGGACCTGGCCAGGGAGGGTGGCCCACGCTCGGTGACCATCCGCGCCGCCGCGCGGATGGTGGGCGTGACACCGACGGCCGCGTACCGGCATTTCGCCGGCCACGAGGAACTGCTCCAAGCGACCCGCGAGCTGGCCATGACGGGGCTGACCGAGGCGATGAACGCCGAGGTGAAGAAGCTCCCCGGCGTGACCGATCCGGTGCGGCGCGGGCTGCAGAACCTGGCCGCCGTCGGCCTCGGTTACCTCACCTTCGCCACCAGGGAACCGGGCCTGTTCCGCACGTGCCACGCGAAGGGCGAGGGCGAGTCGTCGGTGTTCGACGTGTGGACCGCCGAGCCCTTCCGCAAGGCCATCGCGGTGATCGACGAGCTGGCCGAAATCGGGTACCTGCCCCCGCAGCGGCGGCCGATGAGCGAGGTCGCCATCTGGTCGGCGGTGCACGGGCTCGCCATGCTCTTCCTCGACGGGCCGCTCGGCGACGCGAGCGAGGAGATCCGCCAGGCGGCGATCGAGCGCACCTTCGAGGTGACCGCCACCGGGCTCGGCGCCCCGCCGCTCACCGGTGAACTCCGCGAGGACCTCCTCCGGATCATCCGCTCCTGACGGAGTAGCACCGGGTCACCCCGTCGGGCGCCGTTCTCATTCTTCGTGCACGCCGCCGCCGGAATCCGGACGCAAGCCATTCTGGCCGGTTGAGGCGGACGCCAGCGCTTTTCCCCCGGCAGGCCGACAGCGGCGCACCCGCACCAGGTTTCTCGCACGTTCGCATTGGTCCGTCCGCCCGCGCATTGGGCCGAACGGGTTGCCGGGCGTCACCGCGGGTCCATTCCGTGCTCGTGGCATTTGAGTGACCCGGACGGTGACTCGAAAGGAGTCCTTGTGCGCCGAATTCGAGTTGATATGTTGGTTCCAGCGGCCACGAAATGACACCGGGCCGAATACGAAGTCCTGATTACCGGCAATTCCCGCGCATTCGCGCCGGGGATGCGAAGCAGGAAAGGAACCACCCGTGACGATCACCCGCCCCGCCCCCGCCGAGGTCCTGCGCACCGAGTACCAGAAATCGGTCGCGTCGTACTGGAACGCGGAGCAGGATCCCGTCAACCTGCGGCTGGGCGACATCGACCGGCTCTACCACCACCACTACGGCATCGGCGAGGTCGACCAGTCCGTACTCGAAGGCCCGGAAGAAACCCGCGACGAGCGCATCATCGCCGAAATGCACCGGCTGGAGACCACGCAGGCCGAAGTGCTGCTCGACGCGCTCGGCGCCGTTTCCCCGCAGGACAGGCTGCTCGACGCCGGATGCGGCCGCGGCGGCAGCAGCATCATGGCGAACCGCCGGTTCGGCTGCCGGGTCGACGGGGTTTCCATTTCGCGGAAACAGGTCGACTTCGCGAACGCCGAAGCGGAGTCGCGAGGGGTGTCGGACAAGGTCCGCTACCATTTCAGGAACATGCTCGACACCGGTTTCGACAGCGCCGCTTTCCAGGGGATCTGGAACAATGAGAGCACGATGTACGTCGATCTGTTCGAATTGTTCGCGGAGCACGCGCGGCAGCTGAAGTTCGGCGGCCGCTACGTCACCATCACCGGCTGCTACAACGACGTGACGGGCGGCCGGTCCAAGGCCGTCGCCCAGATCGACCAGCACTACACCTGCAACATCCACCCGCGCAGCGCCTACTTCAAGGCGATGACCGCGAACAACCTCGTGCCCATCTCGGTCGTCGACCTGACCGCGCAGACCATCCCGTACTGGGAGCTGCGGGCGAAGTCCCCCGTGGCCACCGGCATCGAGGGCCCCTTCCTCGACGCGTACCGCGAGGGCAGCTTCCACTACCTGCTCATCGCCGCCGACCGCATCTGAAGACCGTCTTCTCCAGGAGTGAAGCCATGACGGACCCGGACCGCGCGGTCGCCCTGCTGGCAGGCCCGACCGGACTGGGCACCTCCGCGGCGCGGCTCAGCGCGAAGCTCGGCCGGGTCGAGGCGGAGGCGCCCGCCACCGCGCCCCTGCCCGACCCGGCGTACGCGGAAAGGCCTTGGGGCGACGGCAGTTTCCCGCCGTTGTACTGCCCGGTCACGGAACGGATCAACGAGCCGCTCGCCGAGGAGGTCGACCGGCGGCTCGTCGCGTGGGCCGTCGAATGCGGGTTCGACGAGGAGGAGGCGGCGAAGCTCGGCAAGACCGGCTTCGGCCGTTTGGTCATGCTGGCGCACCCGGACTGCGAGGATCCGGACAGGCTGCTGATCTCCGCGAAACTCAACGCGGCATGGTGGGCGGCCGACGATTTGTACTCCGACGACACCGCGCTCGGCGCCGTGCCGGAAAAGCTGTCGTCCCGGCTGATGCTGGCGATGGCGGCGATGGACCCGGTGCCGCCCGCGGGCGAGTTCAGCGTCGAACTGGACGAAAAGCTGGAGGGGGACAAGGTTCTCGTCGCGCTTCGCTCCGGCGTTGATCACCTGCGGCGGTACGGCACCCCGGCCCAGGTCCAGCGGGTCAACTTCGCCACGTTCACGATGTTCGTGTCGTGGAACGCCTACGCCGCCTGGCAGCACAACGAGGAGTCCCCGCCCGCGTGGGAGTACCTCGCGGCCCGCCAGCACGACAGCTTCTACACGTCCATGACGCTCATCGACGTGCTTGGCGGCTACGAGCTGACGGCGAACCTGTTCTTCGAGCCGAAGGTCCGCCGCGCGGCGATTCTGGCGGGCACCACGGCGGTGCTCGTGAACGACCTGCATTCGGTGGCGAAGGACCTGGCGGACGAGAACCCGCCCGCCAACATGGTGCTGCAGGTGGCCGGCGACCGGGGCTGCTCGATCGAGGAGGCCACGGAGATCACCGTGGCGCTGCACAACGATCTGGTCCGCGACTTCCAGTCCACGCACGAAAGCCTGCTCGCGGTCGCTTCGCCGGAGCTGCAACGGTTTCTGCGCGGCCTGCGCGCCTGGATGGGTGGCGGGCTCGAATGGCACTCGACCAGCCCGCGCTACAAAACGGAAGCCGCCGGCGTCAGCGAGGGATGACCGGGACGTACAGGTGCGAGGCGCGGTCGCCGCCGAAGTGGACGGTGGCGCCGTGCCCGCTCCTGCGGTCATCGGGGTCGTTGTGCGCCAGAGGACCCAGGTTGTCGTCGTCGGCCCGCACGCGCAGCTGCAACCGGTGCCCGGGTTCGAGCGTGAGGGACGTCGGCCAGATCTCCACTTCGAGCAGGGTCGGCACGCCGGGTTCGAGCGGCTGGATCTCGTCGTGGGTGTGCCACGGGCGGTACGGGCGACTGCGCTCGCGGTCGAGTTCGCGGTGCGAGGCGCGCAGCCAGCCGACGCCCATCGGCACCGGAGTGGCCACGCCGCCGGGGCCGATCCCGGGAATGCGTTCGCCGTCGGCGTCGTACTGTTCGAGCTGCACGAACACATCGAGGTCCTCGGTGCGGGACGAGACCCACAACCGCAAGGCGAGCGGGCCGGTGAGTTCCAGTCGTTCCGGGGCGGTGAAGTCGAACTCGGCCGGGAACGGCGCCTCTCCCCCGGCGGGCCGGTGCCGGCTGAGTTCCTTGTCCCCCAGGTAAAGCCGGGTCCATTCGGTGCGGTGCAGCGGCCAGTCCTGTTCGTCGCGCCATTCGACTTCACGACCCCGGCGGATCGCGAGCCGGACCGGCGGGACACCGTCCATGGCGGCCGGGTCGTCGTGGAGAAAGCGTTGCAGGAACCGGAGTTGGAGGTCCTTGGCCCAGTCCGCGTAGAACGGGTCGATGTGGGAACCGACGTGGACCACGAGCCATTTGTGCTCCGACGCGGCACCGGCCCAGCCTTCGAGGTTGCCGCGCAGGTGCAGGTGGATCGAGCCCCAGTTTCCCGCCGACAGCACGGGAACCCGCACCCTGGCGAGGTCGGTGGTGCGCTCGCGGTACCAGTCGTCGGCCAGCTCGCGCGCCTTGAGGTCGTCGGGCATCGAGGCGTGGCCTTCGCCGTTGAGCTGCGGGATGATCTGCTTCCGCCACCAGCTTTCGGTGGCGTTGGTGTAGATCCCGCCCTGGCGGCCCCAGTCACGGTAGAAGTCGGTGCAGCCCTCCCAGGCGACGATCGCGGCCAAATGCGGCGGCTCCAGCGCGGCGACGCGCCAGCCGAGCATCGCGTACCAGGAGATGCCACTGCTGGCGACCTTGCCGGTGGACCAGGGCTGCACGCCACACCACTCGATGACGTCGTAGAAGTCCTCGGCATCGGCGGGGCTGAAGACATCGAGACAGTCGCTGGCCCGGGCGTTACGTCGCTCCCGCACGAATCCCCGGCTTCTCCCGCGTCGGACACGAGCTCGTGCGCACCATGCCAAAAGCGCAGGCCCGCCCTGAACAGCTCAGGCATGCGCCATCTTGAGGAAGGTGCCGCTTTCGACGGTCGTCGCCGGTGGATCAGGGCACGACCTCGACCACGTCTCCGGTACGCAGGGTCTGGAAGAACTTCACCGCGGACCCGTGGGACAGGTGCACGCAGCCGTGCGAGGGCACGCGCAGGCTGCCTTCGTGGAAGGCGACGCCGGTGTTGGTGAAGAACACGGAGTACGGCATCGGGCCGTTGTACTGCTTGCTGTAGTGGTCGATGTCCTTGTACTGGACGTGGAAGCGGCCCTTCGGCGTCGGGTACTGCTTGGTGCCGACGGTGGTCTGGACCGGGCCGAAGGTCACGGCGCCGTGGTCGGTCAGCCAGGCCTTCTTGGTGGACAGCTGCAGGCAGGCTCGCGCCTGGCTGGAGCAGGGCGTGGCCGCGGCGTCAGCGGTGCCGGCAGTGGCGATCCCGAGCGCGCCGACCGCCGTCGCCACCGCCACGGTCGCGGAGATCTTTCGCAAGGTAGCCATGCTCCTGGTTACCCATTCACCTCCCCGGCTATGCGCGGCGCGCGGGTTTTCCCTCCGATGGCGGCATCCGGATATCGTGGACACACCGAGAGCGAAGGGACACCCGTTGGCTGAGCTGCCCGAACACGACTCGACCAAGGCCGCGCGGATCCTGGCCGCCGCGGGCGAGCTGCTGCTGGGCCGCGGCGCCAACGCGTGACCATCGCCGAGGTGGCGCGCAAGGCGCACATCGGCAAGGGCACCGTCTACCTCTACTGGAAGACGAAGGAGGAGCTGCTGCTCGGCCTGCTGAGTCGCGACTCCCTGGCACTGGCCGACGAGACCATCGCGGCCGTGACAGCCGATCCGGAGCTGGCGCGTCCTTCCCGGTTGTGCCCGCGCATGGTGCGTGACGCGGCGAAGCATCCGTTCGTGCAGGCGCTCCAGAGCAACGACCAGGGCCTTCTCGGTCTCCTGGCGGAGGATCCGCGTTCGGCGAGCCTGCTCGAAAAGCTCGGCCCGGACGGGGTGCTGCACACGATCCTGCCGATCTGGCGCGCCCACGCCCTCGCCCGCACCGACTGGCCGCTCGACGAGCAGGCCTATGCGCTGCACGCGCTGACCACCGGGTTCCTCGCGACGACGGACAGCGCCGGGTTGCGGCCACGAGTGGCTGCTCCGGAGCGCGTGTTCGCGCGTGCCGTCACCGCCCTGCTCGGGCCCGAGGACGCGAGCCCTGACCAGATCCGGGCGGCGGCGGAGGCGGGGATCAAACACCTGACCGAGGCCCGTTCGACGGCTCTCGACCTGATCTATCAGTCGGTGCCGGCGTAGCGGCCGGGGCTTTCGTCCCTTTGGCTATGCCGCGGACTAAAGCGGCGCTGAATAGGACGTTATACAGCTGATCGGTTCGCGGCGGATTGGGGACTACCTGCCGGGCGGACAGGCATGACCGAATGGCAACATCAACTCCGCTCGATTCAAGCGCGGCGCACCTCGACGGCTTGTACCCCGATCCGGGCGGACCGCCGCGGTTGCCTTCCCTGCCCGGCATCGGCCCCACGAACGATCCGCTCACCATCGCGCACGCCACTGTCCCCGCTACCCGGCTCACCCCGCCGAAGGAGGCGGAGGGATTCCAGAACCCCATCCAGATCATCGACGACCTGGGAAACCTGATCAGCCCGGGATACTGGGGCGCAACAGGTTCTGGACGCGACGATTCACGTCAATCCGGTCGAAGAGTTTTCGACCTGGCTGGCCGGTGACTGGGAGCAGTTCGCGAAAGCCGCCGACGCGTTGAACTCGTTGTCGTGGTTCCGCGCGGATCTGCCGCCGATCAGGCGTTCCAGTATTTCTCGTCGGTCGCGACCATCGTGCGAGGATACGCCGACGGACTTGCTTCCCTGCGCGACAAATACCTCGAAGCCGCGAAGGGGGCATGGGAATTCGCCGAGGCGGCCAACGATCTCGTCCAGCAGATCTTCGACCAGGTTTTCTGGGCGGCTTTGGAAGCGGGCGCGGGCGCCGCACTGAGCGAGACGGTGATAGCACCGGCCGTGCTGTGGTCACTCGCTGCCCTCCAATGTTCTGCCATCGTCAGGGACTGGGACAGCATCACCAAGCTGCTCATGCAGATCCAAAACGCGGTCCGCGCCGTGCATGGCGAGCTCGCCCGCACCAGGCCGTTGCGAAAGCTCAAGGACAATACCGGGAACCCGCAACTGGCCGAACTCGCCAGTGAGCTGCTGGCCGGCAACGTCACGCCCCGATCCGTTCTCGAATCGGGGCTGTACGGCGAGGCTCTCGCGCCCGCGACCGACCGGCTGGCAACCTGGTATTCGGGACTGTCCGAGTCGGAGAAGGCCGAACAGTCAGCGCTGGCCGAAGACGCCACGCGTCAACTGGCGGCTGAACAACCGCCGACCCCGCGCCCGAAACGTGTCCTGGAAGAGGAATACGAAGACTTCAGTGAACGGGACTGGCTCGATGGATGACGAAGACATGACACGGTCGCAGCAGGCGGATCCCATTTTCCAGACCGGCTACTCGGCCGCCTGGATTCTCGGCCTGGCCGTCCTCGTGCTGTCGGTCTTCGGGCTCATCCGGTTCCCGCACTGGATCTGGTCCACGCCGATCGTGGCAGCACTGCTGGGGTTGGGCGTCAACTTTCGCAGGCGGACGATTCCTTCCGGGTGGGCATCGGCAGGCTTCGCCCTCTTGACCGGCGTCCTGGTCGTCGGCGCGTTGGCTCTGGGTGGCCTGGCCGCACGCGTCTCGCACTGAAAAACCCGGTGCGCGGATCCACCGCCGCCGCTAAGGTCGTCCGCATGGACTTCCCGCGCTGAGATCGCCCCCGCCCGCCGCGTCCTTTCCGCCGCAGAACGAATCGAGTGCAAGTCCATGTCCCACATCGCGATGGTGGGTGTTCCCGCCGTCAGCCACGTCCTGCCGAGCCTCGAGGTGATCCGCGAGCTGGTGCGGCGCGGGCACCGGGTGACGTACGCCAACGACCCGGCCGTCGCTGAGCTGGTCACCGGCACCGGCGCCGAACTCGTGCCGTGCACTTCGACACTCCCGGTCGCCGACAACACCTGGCCCGACGACCCCATCGCCGCGATGGAACTGTTCCTCGACAACGGCATCCAGGCCCTCCCCCAGCTGCACGACGCCTACGACGAAGACCCCGCGGACCTGTACCTGTACGACATCGGCGCGTACGCCGCGCGCGCCTTGGCCGAGATGCAGGGGCGGCCGCTCATGCAGCTGTCGCCGACGTTCGTGGCGTGGGAGGGCTACGAACAGGAGGTCGCCGCCGCGCTGTGGCAGCTGCCGGGCGCAGACGAGTACCGGGCGAAGTTCGCGCGGTGGCTAGCCGACTGCAAGGCCGCCACGACCGACATCGACGCCTTCGCCGGGCCGCCCGCCCGGGCGCTGGCGCTGATCACCCGCGCGATGCAGCCCAACGCCGATCGCGTGGACACCGGCACCGTGACCTTCGTCGGGCCCTGCTTCGGCCCCAGCACGGAAAGCTGGAGCCGCCCACCCGACGCGGAGAACGTGCTCCTGGTCTCCCTCGGCTCCGCCTACACGCGCCAGCCCGAGTTCTACCGTCAATGCCTTGCGGCGTATGGGAATCTGCCGGGCTGGCACGTCGTCCTCCAGATCGGCAAGTACACCGACCCGGCCGGGCTCGGCGACATCCCGGCGAACGTCGAGGTCCATTCCTGGGTGCCGCAACGGGAAATCCTGGACCAGGCCGACGCCTTCGTCACCCACGCCGGCATGGGCGGCTGCGGCGAGGGGCTCCTCGCGGGCGTGCCGATGATCGCCGTGCCGCAGGCCGCCGAACAGTTCATGAACGCCGACCGGCTCGTCGAACTCGGCGTCGCCCGCCGCATCGATACCCCGGACGCCACCGCGGAAACCCTGCGCTCGGCGCTGCTCGACCTGACCGGGGACGCGGAAGTCGCCCGCACGTCGGCAAAGTTGCGTGCGGACGCCCGAGCGGAGGGCGGCACGCCGCGGGCCGCGGACCTCATCGAGGAGATGCTCGGGTAAGGGAGGTCAGCGCTCCAGCGCGGCCTTGGCCTGCCGCATCTCGTCCTCGACGTCCGGCCGCAGCGTGCGGCGCAGGATCGGCTCGGCGAACCACTTCACCGGACCCTTGAACGCGCACCGCACCGTGCGCGTGACAGCCGTGCGGCCGCCGGCGGGCACGCACACCCAGCTCGCGCTGAACTCCGAAACCAGACGGGCCAGCCGGTTCGCCGGGATCGGCGGCAGCCGCACGTCCACGCGCTCCCCCGGGGTCCGGCTCATCCGCGAAACCACCCTGGGCGCGGGCCCGGGCACGCCGGGAAGCCTGCTGCGGAAACGGAATTCGGTGACATCCCCGTCGCGGCGCACCCAGTCGATCGCACCGATCTTGCCGTCGACCGCGGCATAGGCACGCGGATCCATCACGAACCCGAGCACCCGGTCCGCGGGCAACACCTCGTCGAGGTGGCCACCCGGCTATTCGCTGTTCGCCGAACGCGGCTTTGGCGCTGCTGGAGGAGATCGTGCGGCAGCATCTGGCCGCCGTCGAGGTCAGCAGCAAACAAGCGACGACACTGCCCGACGCGCCGGACGAGGCCCTGCCGGTGCGACCGGGCCGCGCTCCGCATCATCCGGGAACTGGAGCCGTTTTCCGACCTGCGTGAGGACACGGGATGCTCGGCTCCGTCTACGTCAGGACGCATTCCTCGCCGCGTGGATGGTGCACGCCCGGCTTTCCTTGGGGCTCAAGGCTTAGCCACCGTCCGGCGGCGCGACCACCCGCAGCTGCAGCATCGCCGCGAAGCGGGCTTCCGGGTCGTTCAGATCCAGCTGCGCGACCTCCGCCAGCCGCCGCAAGCGGTAGCGGAAGGTGTTGGGGTGCACGTAAAGCGCGGCCGAAGCCGCGTTCACGTCGCCGAACGCGTCGAGCCACGCGCGCAGCGTCTGCACGAGGTTGGTGTTGTGCCGCGCGTCGTACTCGAACAGGCGCGCCACCGGGCCCGTGGGCCTGTCGCCCCGCGCCGCGACCAGGTCGCGCAGCTCCAGCAACAACGCCTCCACCTGGACGTCCGCCAAGCGCGCGACACGACGGCCCGTACCCGGGCGCAGCACGCGCAGCGTCCGGTCCGCGCTCGCGCGCGCGTCGGCCAGCGCGGACACATCGACGGCGACCGGGCTGACCGCGACGGCCGCGCGCACCCGCTCCCCCACCCGGTCCAGGAACTCCGACGCGATCGCCACCGCCCACTGCTCGCCGTCGTCCTTGCCCTCCACCGGAACGAGCCCGTAAGCGACATCCCCGACGAGGGCCGTCGCCGCGCGCGGGTGCACGGCGGTCAGGTGCATGGCGAGCCCGTCGCTCATCCGCTGCCGTTCGGTCGCGACGCCCGCGTCGCCGAGATCCCCGATGATCACCAACGCCAGCACCACCACCGGCCTGCCCGACAAACCCAAGCGGGCCATCGCTTCCCGCGCGCCCGTGCCGCCTTCGAGCGCCGTGCTCAGCAACTCGGTCCGCAGCCGGCGCGAGACGTCCGTGCCTGCCCGGACGCGCAGCATGTGCAGCGCCACGAGCTGCGCCGCGTCGCACAACGCCTGCCCGCGTTCGGCGCTCAACGGCTCGCGCACCGCCGCCCAGATGGAGCCGAGCACCTCGTCCCCGGCGCGCACGGCGACCGCGACCCGCGGCAGCGTCAGCCCTTCCAACGCCTTCAAGGGATCCACGTACACCAGCTCGTCGCTGCGGTACAGCTCGCGGAACACGCCCCGGTCGGTCAGCATCCGGAAGAACCGCTCAGGCACCTGCCGCCCGAGGATCGTCTCGACCCGCGACCCGTCCGCTTCGTCCTGGCGGCCCGAGAACGCCAGCACCCGCGAGCGCGGATCCTCGATGGTGACGGGCGCGTCGATGAGCGCCGCGATCGCGTTGGCCACCGCGAACAGGTCGCCGGAGGGCACCCCGCCGAGCATCTCCGGACCGGCCTGCCCGACGTCGCCTTCCGCCAGCAACGCCCGCAGCATCGCGGCCAGCTGCGCCCACGACGCGCCGCGCGTAAGCCCGAGCAGCGCGACGCCGGTCTCGTCCACCGCTGTCGCCACCTCGTCCGGCAGCGTCACCGGCGCGCGGACCACCAGGCCCGCGGCCTCCTGACGCCCCAGCGATCGCAGCAGCCGCACGATCTCCGCGGGCTCACGCAAGCCCACGCCGAGGACGAGCGCGTGCCGGGGCAGCACCGGCTCCTCGAACGGGTCGTGGATCGCGACGCCGCCGACGTCCCCGGTCCGGTCCGGATCGCCGTAGACCAGTTCGAGCAGGGTTTCGCCGAGATCACCGAGGACGCGGCCCAGACCGCCGTACCGCGGAGCGCTCACCGGCACCACCCTCTCAGCAGGACACCCATTCCGTCGCCGTGGTCACCTCGTCCAGCAGCTCCGGCACCGGCGCGACCCCGATCCCCGGCCCGTCCGGCACCGGCAAGTGCCCGTCGGCCAGCACGAACGGCGCGGTGATGTCCGTCCGATAGTAACGATCAGACGCCGAGGTATCGCCGGGCAGCGTGAAGCCGGGCAGCGCGGCCAGCGCGACGTTCGCGGCGCGGCCGATGCCGGACTCCAGCATTCCGCCGCACCACACCGGAATCCCGTGCGCCGCGCACACGTCGTGCACGCGCCGCGCCTCCAGATAGCCGCCGACGCGCCCGGGTTTGATGTTCACGATCCGGCAGGCGCCGAGCGTGATCGCGTCCGCCGCCGACTTCGCCGACACGATCGACTCATCCAGGCAGATCGGCGTCGTCACCTGTTTCGCCAGCTCCGCGTGCCCGAGCACGTCCTCCTCGTCCAGCGGCTGCTCGATCAGCAGCAGCCCGAACGGGTCGAGCTTCGCGAGATGACGCGCGTCCGCGAGGGTGTAGGCCGTGTTCGCGTCCACCTGCAGCAGCACGTCGTCGCCGAAGCGCTCGCGCACGGCGCGGACCGGCTCGACGTCCCAGCCGGGCTGGATCTTGAGCTTGATCCGCACGTACCCGGCGTCGAGGTAGCCGCCGACGCTGTCGAGCAGCTCGCCGATCGAGCCCATGATCCCGACCGACACCCCGCATGGCACGCTGCTCCGCACCGCGCCGAGTTCCCGCGCCAGCGGGCGGCCTTCGGCGCGCAACTCGGCGTCGAGCACCGCCATTTCCAGCGCCGCCTTGGCCATCCGGTGTCCCTTGAACGGCGCCAGCACCGTGCCGACGGCGTTCGCGTCGACGCGCTCGGCCGCCGCGAGCGCGGGCACCAGGAACCGCCGCAGCACGTCGGCGGCGCCGTCCACGTACTCCGGCGAGTACAGCGGATCCGGCAGCGTGCCGCACTCGCCCCAGCCCTCGGCGTCGTCCGTTTCCACGCGCAACAACAGGATGTCCCGGGTGTACTGGGTGCCGAACGACGTCCGGAACGGGGCCACCAAAGGCATTTCGATCCGCCGAAGCTCCACTCCGGACAGTTTCACCGCTCGTCCTCCTTCGTCCCGCGGGTGACCACGTACCACCCGGCCCTGTCGAATCCCTTGATGCGCGCGCCTTCCGCGAGCAGGCTGCCGAGCGTCTCCCGGACCGCGAGCCGCCATTGCCCGGCCGTCGTGGGATCGGCCCGCCGCAGCGTTTCGATGTCCCGCGGCACCGCGACCAGCAGTGTGTCCCCGGCGAGGCTTCCACGAACCGGGCCGCCGTCCGCGCGGTCCAGCGCGACGACGGCGCCCCGGCACAGTTCGGCGTCGGCGTGCACCAGATGCGGGGTACCCGCGCAGGCCGCCGTCACCTCGGGCGCGGAGATCGGCCAGTGCACGAGCAGGCGGTCGGTCTCGTCGGTGCCGTTGATGTTGTCGCGCATGCCGCCGTAGAAGTTGGGCAGGTACTCGGCGGCGACGGCCGCGAGCTTGCCGAGGTTGAAGTAGGCGTTGCGCGCGACCAGCGGGTCGAACGTCCACTCGATCACCGAGATCCCGCGCGGCAACGCCCAAGCGCGCTGGTGCAGCTTCAACGCGAGCCCGACGTGCCGCCCCGCCATCGACGGCGAAACCCCGGCGATGTGGCTGTGCATGACTTCGCCCGCCGGGGTACCGAAAAACCCGACGCACGCGCCGACGAGCTCGTCACCCGCGTAGGCCCCGCCGACGTAGTTGCCCGCCTTGGTCAGCGCCCGCATGAGTTCCGTGGTCACCGGCGGGTTCGCCGGGTCCGGGCGCCAGATCACGTCGAACAGCCGGTACACCGCTTCGAGTTCGGCCAGTTCGGCGACCTCGCGCAGGCGCACTCCCGCCGCGACGGCCGCCTTCGCCGCCGCTTCCTCCGGACTGGTCATGACCGCCGCGCAGTGGCCAGCAGGTCGGCGACCAGTTCCGACAGCAGCAGGGTCCGCCCCGGCAGTTCGCCGACCAGCACGTGCTCGGTTTCGGCGTGCGCGCCGCCGCCGACCGCGCCGAGCCCGTCGAGGGTCGGCGTGCCGATCCCGGCGGTCAGGTTGCCGTCGGACGCTCCGCCGACCGCCGCCGACGTCAGTGGCGCAAGGCCCAGCCGGGCCGCGATCCCCTGGGCGCGCTCGAACAACGCCCGCGAGGACCGTGCCTCCAGCGGCGGGCGGTTCGGACCACCGAGCACCTCCACCCCCGCACCCTCCACAGTGGATTCCAACGCGCGCATCTCCTTGTCCACCCTGTCCTGTTCGCCGGCGTCCCGGACGCGGACGTCCACCGCGAACTCCCCCGAAGCCGGCACCGTGTTCGTCGTGGTCCCGGCCGAGAGCAGGGTCGGAGTGACCGTGGTGCCGCGCGCCGCGTCCCCCAGGCGCGCGACCGCGAGGACCTGGTGCGCCAGCTCGATCGTCGCGTTGACGCCCCGCTCGGGTTCGAGCCCCGCGTGCGCCGCGCGCCCGGTCGCCTGAACTCGGTACAGGGACACACCTTTGCGCTCCGTCTTGAGCGCGCCGCCGTCCGCGGAGGCTTCGAGCACGAGCGCCGCGTCGCAGCCCGCAGCCTCGTCCTCGATGAGCTGCCGCGAGCTGGGTGAGCCGAGTTCTTCGTCGCCCGTGACGAGGATCGTGACACCCTCGCGATCGGTGAGCGCTGCGACGGCGTGGAACGCCATGACGAGCCCGGCCTTCATATCGAAACACCCCGGCCCGCGTAGCACGCCATCGTCCACTGTGTACGGGTGCGTCGCGAGGGAACCCAAGGGCCACACGGTGTCGTGGTGCCCGAGCACCAGCACTCGCGCAGGACCGGAGCCGAACCGCCAGCGCAGATGCGTCCGTCCCGCCAGGACGATCCGTTCCGGCGGAACGCCGAGGTGCCGCGAGCCCACCCGTGCCACGACGTCCGCGCTCGCCGCCACGGCCGCCAGATCCGACGACGGTGATTCGCAGGTGACCAGCCGCTCGATATCGGCGAGCAGCCCGGGCAGGGACGGTGCGGCCACGTCACACCACCTTCGGCGTGGCGCGGACGCCGTGGTGCACGTACTGCTCGCCGGTCGGCAGGGAGTAGAACGTCACCGGCATCCAGTCCGCCAGCTGCGGAACCCAGACCACGAACAGGTTTTCCGACACCGCGACGAGTTCGTACTCCTCCACCGGGTCCGGGACGAGCTCCGCGAGCGGGCCGGTGACCGTGGTCCGCAGCTTCGGCTTGCCGTCGTCGGTGAACACCTCGATGCGGGTGCTCGCGCGCTCGTAGGTGCCCAGGTGCGGGCTGATGTCGACGGAAACCGGTTCGGCGGGCGGGGAAAGCGGGCGCGGAACGGCGACCTCGGCCAGCTCGGCGAAGATCTCCCGGTACAGATCTTCATACAGGCCACGGGAATTGCCGCCGTTGGTGAGCAGCGTGACGGCGAGCCCTTCGCTGGGCAGCAGGCGCAGGAACGCCGCCTGCCCGATGGTGTTGCCGTCGTGCCCGATGACGAGCCGGCCGTCCCAGTCGAGCCGGAACCAGCCGAGCCCCCACGACTGCGCGAGGCTGTGCTTGTCCGGCAGGTCGACCTGTTTCGCCGCCATCGCCGAGGCGCTCGCCTCGCTCAGCACGCGGGTCCCGTCCGCGGCGAGGCCGCCGGTGAGGTGCATCCGCGCGAACGCCAGCACGTCGGCGGGAGTCGAGTCGATCAGCCCGGCGGGCCCGGCCGAACGCGCGAGTGTCCACACGGGAGCCTTGACCGGCTCCGGCGCGCCCACATGTCCCACCGCCGCGCGGAACATCAGCGCTTCCTCGGGCAGCGTGACCGTGTGGTCCAGGCCCAGTGGCGTGCACAGCCGCTCCCGCAACGCGGCGTCCCAGGTCTTGCCGGTGATCTTCTCGATCACCCTGCCCGCCAGGGAAAAACCGGAGTTGCAGTAGGACCAGGTGGCGCCGAGGGGATGGTTCTGCGCCACCTCGTCCAGGAGCGCGACGTACTTCTCCAGGCAGTCGTCGCCGCGCCCGGTGTCGGTGAACACGTCGCCGTCGATGCCGCTGGTGTGCGTGAGCAGGTGGCGCATCGTCACGCGCTTCGCCACGTCCGGCTCGGCCAGTGTCAGCTCCGGGAGCACGTCGGCCACCGGCGCGTCGAGGTCCAGCAGGCCCTCGTCGACGAGCTGCAGGACGACGGTCGTGGTCCAGACCTTCGAGATGGAGCCGATCTGGAACAGCGAGTCCGTGGTCGCCTCGACGCCGGTGTCCACATTGAGCACCCCGTGCGCGGCGTCCACGAGCTCGTCCTCGGTGCCCACGCGCAGGATTCCCAGCGCCGCGCCGGGAACGTGGTGTTTCCCGGCGAGGACGTCGAGGCGGTGCTGCCAGTGCGCGGCGTCCAGCGGGGGCCGGCGGCCGGGCGTGTACCGCTCGACCCAGTCCACGAGGCGGCGGTTGTAGTCGAGCCGGTGCGACGGGCGGCCGGTCAGGACGAACGCGTGCGGCCCCTCCGGATAGAGCACGAGCCGGGTCGGCACGCCTCGTGACCGCAGCGCCATGTGCCACTGCTGCGCCTGCCCGACCGGGCAGAGCAGGTCGCCGCCGCCGTGCAGGATCAGCGTCGGCGTCCGGACCTGGTCGACCTTCGCCAGTGGCGACATCTCCGCGTACTCCCCGGGGTTCGCCCACGGGAGCGCGCCGAGTTCGTGCGCCGCAAGGAAATGCCCCTCGTCGGAGGTGCCGGCCATGCTGGTGAGGTCGGTGACGACGCCTCCGGCGACGGCGGCGGCGAAGCGGCTGTCGCGGCTGGTGAGGAAGCACGTCATGAAGCCGCCGTAGCTGTAACCGGTGAGGGCGAGGCGCTCCGGGTCCGCGATGCCGTCGGCGACGAGTTCGTCCAGCGGCTCCAGGAAGTCCTGGGCGTCGGAGGTGCCCCAGCCGCCTTGCACCGCGGTGAAGAACTCCTCGCCGTAGCCGTCGCTGCCGCGCGGGTTCAGCAGCAGCACCGTCCAGCCGCGCCCGACGAGTTCCTGGTGGTAGAAGTGCATTTCGTCGGTGCTGCCCGTCCACGCGTTGTGCGGACCGCCGTGCACGTCGAGCAGCAGCGGCGAAGGCCCGGTCACCGCCGGGTCACGCAGCAGCCAGCCGTGCACCACGGTGCCGTCCGAGATCGTGAACTCCCGCTCCTGCGGCTGGAACAGCTCCAGCTCCGCGGGGCTGTGTCCGGTTAGGACGGTCTCGGTGCCCGTCTCCAGGTCGAGCACGGCGATCTCGCCGTAGGAGGCCGGCGTGGTGCGCACGACCGCGGCCGTGCTCCCCGCGACCGCCAGCCCGGCCACGGTCCACCCGGCGCCCGTGAGCAGGGGGCGCGGCGTGCCACCGTCGACGGGCACCGAGTAGAGGTGGGTGGCGCCGCGGTCGCGCACGCAGAACAGCGCGCTGCGGCCCTCGTCGGCGAGCCGCGGCCACGCACCCGGGTACGCCGGACCGCCGGGCATCACGTTGCGGTCCAGCGGCGCGGCGAGGTTCACGGGCTCGCCCCCGTCGAGCGGCACGCGCAGCAGCCCGGCGATCCCGTCCGGCCCGTCGGCGTGCCCGACGACGAGCAGCGCGGACCCGTCCGCCGTCCAGGTAACGGCCATGCCCACACCCGTCGCGAGGCCGGTTTCCTTCGGCTCCGCAAGAGGATCCGTCACATCGAGGACGTGCACGGGGACGCGCACGGCGAGGTCGCGGTCCGGGCTCGTCGCGGCGGCGAAGGCGAGCTTGGTGCCGTCCGGCGACCAGGCCGGGTCCCCGGCGTTCCAGTCGCCATCGGTGACCCGGCGGCAGTCACCACTCGCCACGTCCAGCACGTGCACGTGCGCCCGGATTCCGCGTAGCACACCGGATCCGTCCGCGTGGTAGTCGAGCCGGTCCGCCACGATGGGGGCGTGTCCGGCGGGCCCGCCGTCGAGGTCGGTAGCCGCCGTGAACGCGATCTTCGTCCCGTCCGGGCTCCACGCCGGTTTGCCCGCACCCAGCGGCAAGCTCGTCAGGCTCTCGGCCTCGCCGCCGTCCGTGGGCAGCAGCCAGATCTGCGGCGCGCCTTCCTTCGCGCGCAGGAAGGCGATGCGCGTGCCGTCAGGCGAGAACGCCGGGGCGCTGTCCGCGCGGCCGTGCGTCAGCGGGCGCGGTTTCCCCTCCCGGACGCCGACGCGCCACAGGCCGCGCACGTTCTCGTCCGCCTCGGCGTCACTCCCCCGCAGCACGTAGACCACGGTGTCGCCGGAGGGCGAGAGCGCGGGCTCCTCGGGGATCGTCAGGGCGGTCAGGTCCGTGATGCGCTGACGTCGGGTCACCGGCTTCTCCTTGTGTGCGCGAGGGTTGTGGATGCGGCGAAGTGGCAGGCCGTCTCGTGCCGGTGCCCTTCGGGGGACGGCTCGGTGTCCCGGCAGACGCCGCGGTCGCCGAGTACGAGCGGGCCGGCCGGGCAACGCGGGTGGAACCGGCAGCCGGACGGCGGATGGTGCGGGTCGGCGGGCTCGGCGTCGGCGACAGCGTCCACTTCGGACAGTGTCTCGGCGCCCGCCGCCGCGAGGAGTTCCCGGGTGTACGGGTGCTGCGGGTCGGTCAGGATCTCGTCCGCCGGGCCCTGTTCGACGATCCGGCCCAGGTACATCACCGCGAGGAAATCGCTGACGTAGCGGACCACGGCGAGGTCGTGCGAGATGAACAGCATCGACAGGCGCGTGCGGCGCTGCAGGTCCCGCACCAGGTTCAGCACCGTGCCCTGCACGGAGACGTCGAGCGCGGAGGTGATCTCGTCGGCGATGATCACCTCCGGCCGCGCGGCGAGCGCGCGGGCCAGCGCCACCCGCTGGCGTTGCCCGCCGGACAGCTGGGCGGGCAGCATCGCGGCGCGGTCCGCGGGGAGGCCGACCTGCTCCAGCAGCCGCCCGACTTCCCCGCCGCGGTCCTTGCTGCCCCGGGGAAACGCCTCCGCGATCGAGGCGCCGATCGTCATCCGCGGGTCCAGCGCGGAGTACGGGTCCTGGAACACCAGCTGCACCGGGCCGGGGCTGCGGACCGGGCTCCCGTCGGCCAGGATCCGGCCGCCGGTCACCGGGGCCAGGCCGACCGCGGCGCGCGCCAGCGTCGACTTCCCGGAGCCGGATTCGCCGACGAGGCCGACGATCGCGCCATCGGGCACCGTGAGGTCCACCCCGTCGACGGCGGTCAGCCCGCGCCGGCGCGTGCCGTAGCGGACGGAGACGCGTTCGAAACGCAGTTCGCTCATCGCGCCTCCCCTACCTGGAGCTGTTCCGGGACAAGGGCTTCCGCCGGATGCCAGCACGCGGTGCGGTGCCCGGCCGTATCGGCGACGAGCGGCGGGTCCTCGGCCGTGCACTGCGCGTCGGCGAACGGGCAACGCGGGGCGAAGGCGCAGCCTTCGGGCAGCTCCGCCGGGTCCGCGGGGCTGCCGGGTATGACGGCGAGAGGTTCGTCGCGGTCCGTCGTCAGGTCCGGCACCGCCGCGAGCAGCGCCCGCGTGTACGGGTGGCGGGCGTCCGACGTCAGCTCGGCGGCGGGCAGGTCCTCGACGATCCGGCCCGCGTACATCACCAGGACCCGGTCGCACAGCTGCCGGATCACGCCCATGTCGTGGCTGATCAGCAAAATCGCCACGTCGTCCGCCTCGCGCACGTCGGCCAGCAGCCGCAGCACGCGCCGTTGCACGGTCACGTCCAGCGCGGTCGTCGGCTCGTCGGCGACGATCAGCGCGGGCGTGCCCATCAGCCCCATGCCGATCATCGCGCGCTGCCGCATCCCGCCCGAAAACTCGTGCGGCAGCTGGCGTGCCCGCCGCGCCGCACCGGGCAGCCGCACCGCGCGCAGCCTGTCCACGGCGCGCGCGAACGCCGCGCCGCGCGGCAGTCCTTGGTGGTAGCGCGCCACTTCGGCGAGCTGGGCGCCGACGCGCTGAGTGGGGTTGAACGAGGTCATCGGGTCCTGGAAGACCATCGCGAACGACGTGCCCAGCGTGCGGCGGTCCGCTTCGGGCAGCGGCTTCCCGAGGAACTCGAGCCGGTCGGCGTGCACCTGGCCAGGGTCCTCGATGAGCCGGGCGAGCGCGAGCGCCGTCACGCTCTTGCCGGATCCCGACTCGCCCACGACGCCGACGGATTCCCCGCGTCCGAGCGAGAAACTCACACCGCGCACCGGGTTCACCCCCGGGAACGTGACGCGCAGGCCCTCGACGGCCAGGACCGGGTGGCCGCCCGCCGATGGCGCCACATCGGCGGGCGGCGAAGCCGGAGCAAGCTCCGGCCGCCTGGGGGAACCGGCCGCCTGGCCGATCGTGGTCGCCACCGCCTCGCCGAAGAGGCTGAACGCCAGCCCGGCGACCACCACGGCGACGGCGGGCGCCAGCGCGCCGGCCGGGTGGATGTACAGGCCGTCGAGGCCGTCGCGAAGCAGGCGGCCCCAGTCGAAATCGGGCGACTGCACGCCCAGTCCCAGGAAGGACAGCCCGGCGAACGACAGCAGCGTACTGCCGGTGGTGATGGTCGCGTTGACCACCAGCGGTTCGGCCACGTTCGGCAGGATGTGCCTGCCCAGCAAGCGAAACCGCCGGACGCCGACGATCCGCGCGGCCGCCACGTAGTCCAGCGCCAGGACGCGGGCGACCAGCGTCCGGGTCAGGCGGGCGAAGGCGGGCGCGATGGCGAGGCCGATCGCGAGCACGCTGCCCCGCGCGCCGACGCCGAAGATCACCGCGAAGAACAACGCCAGCAGCAGCCCGGGAAACGCGACCGCGATGTCCACCACCGCCGACACGAACCGGCCCAGCCGCTTGCCCAGCAGCACCGCCGCCGTGCCGAGCAGCAGGCCCGCCACCACGCCGATCGCGGTCGCGGCCGCCGCCAGCTCGACCGACAGCCGGGTCGCGACGAGCACCCGGAAGAAGATGTCGCGGCCCAGGCTGTCAGTGCCCATCCAGTGCTCGGCCGACGGGCCGCGCAGGATCTGCGTCGTGTCGAGCGCGCTCGCCTTGTCCGACCACAGGATCGGCGCGAACACCGCGAGCAGCAGCACGAGCAGGACGACCGCCGCGGCCGCCGCGCCCAGCGGGCGGCGCAGCGTGGCCAGCCACTTCGACTTCCGCACGGCTCAGCTCTCCCTGATCGTCGAACGCGGGTCGAGTAGCGCGAGCGCCACGTCGACGGCGAGGTTCACCAGCAGCACGCCGAGCCCGTAGACCAGCACCACGCCTTGCACGAGCGGGTAGTCCTTGGCGAGGATCGACTGCACGATCGTGCTGCCCAGGCCCGGCCACGCGAACACGTTCTCCACCAGCACCGTGCCGGCCACCATCGCGCTCAGCAGCAACCCGCCCAGCGTCAGCGTCGCCGTGAGCGCGTTGGGCAGGGCGTGCCGCAGGTACACCCGCGGCGCTGGCAGGCGTTTCGCGCGGGCGGTGCGGATGTAATCCGCGCGTAGCACGGAAAGCAGCTCGACGCGGGTGATCCGGGCGAGGATCGCGGCCGGGCCCGCCGCGAGCGCCAGCACCGGCAGGACGTAGGACTCGGGCCCAGAGCGCCCGGCGACCGGGAACCAGCCCAGGCTCACCGCGAACACGAACACCAGCCCGATCGCGATCAGGAACTCCGGGACCGCCGCCAGCACCGCGCTCGTCGTGGTGAACGCCAGCTCGGCGTGCCGGTGGCGGCCGCCGCGGGTGAGCACCGCCATCGCCGTGCCGACCGGGACGGCGATGGCGACAGCCAGCAGGAACGCGTAGCCCGCGATCTCCAGCGTCGCCGGGAGCCGCTCGCCGATCACCTTCGCCACCGGCAGGCCGGATCCCAGCGAGGTGCCGAAGTTCCCGGTGAACAGGTCGCGGAAGTAGTGGAGATACTGCTGCCACAACGGATCGTCGAGCCCGAGCGCGGCGCGGCGCGCTTCGACGAGCTCGGGCGAAGCGGTAGGGCCCAGCGCCGCCCGCACCGGGTCGCCCGGGATCAGGTGGATCATGCCGAACGCGGCGGTCAGCAGCACCCACACCGAAACCAGCAGCCTGCCGCCGCGGCGCACCGCGAAGCGGAGCCAGACGTTGTCGCCCAGCGCCGCCACGCGGGTGCCGGTCATCGTGGTCACTCCGGGCACCTCAGCCGAGCATCCGGATGGTGCTGGGGTCGATGCTGCCCTGCGTCGTTTCCAGCGTGGCACCCTGGACGAACGTCGGGCGCACCGCGTTGACGAACGGCACCACGTCGAGGTTCTTGACCAGCGCCTGCTCCCCTTCGGCCCACTTGCCGCAGCCATCGGCCCCGGCGATCGCGCCCGCCTGCTGCACCGCCGCGTTGTACTCCGGGTTGTCGATCGCGGCGAAGTTGTTGCCGCCACTGCCGGAGAAGAACGGGACGAGTTGCGTCGGCAGGAAGACGCCGACCGGGACCAGCGCGGCCTCCCAGCTGCCCTGGGTCAGGACCTGCATGCTTTCGGTGTCGGTCATGCCCTTGACGGTCACCTGCGCGCCGATCGCGGACCACCGCTGCTGCACCAGTTCCGCTGCCGCCTGCATCGTCGAGCCGAGGGTCGAGGGGTAGTAGAAGGTGAGCGCGAGCTTCTTGCCGTCCTTGACGCGCACGCCGTCCGCGCCGGCGACCCAGCCCGCGGCATCCAATGTGGACTTCGCGGCGGCAGGGTCGGAAGCGGGCAGCAGACCGGAAATCGTGTTGCCGCCACACGGCCCGAGGCCCGGGGCGAGCAGGCTGTTCGCCTGTTTTCCGGTGCCGCTGGTGAGCACCTGGCCGAGCTGGTTGAGGTCGAGTGCCTGGGTCAGTGCCTTGCGCACGTCGGCGTCCGCGCCCGGTTCGCCCGCCCGCTGGTTGAACCACAGCTCGCCGAGTGGGGACTCGATGTCGCGTTCGGTCAGCCCCATGCCCTTGAGCCGCTGCTGGTCGGGGCCGACCACGGTGGCGGCGTTGACCTCCTTGGAGGTCAGGAGGTTCGCGGCGGTGGTCTCGTTGCCGACCACCTTGATGACCACGGTGTCGGGCAGGCCGCGGGTGTCGGCCTTCCAGTCGCCCGGGCCCCACGCGTAGTCCTTGCGCCGGGTGAGCGTGTAGTGGTCACCGGCGACGACGTCGGACACGGTGTACATGCCGGTGCCGTCCGAGCCCTGCTTGAGCAGGTTGCGGTCCTTCATTCCCTTGCCGCACACGATGAACAGCCCGCCGACGTCGCGCACCAGGAAGGAGTCCGGGGTGGAGCTGGTGACGGTCACCGTGCCGGTCGCGTCGTCGCCGGTGGCCTTCGCCCCGGGCATCACGTAGAGGCCGAGCGAGGCGGAGCCGTTCTCCTCGTCGCCGACGAAGTTGATGTTGTCGGCGACCTGCGACGCGGTCAGCGGCGTGCCGTCGGAGCACGTGATTCCCTTGCGCAGCGTGTACTTCGCGGTGGTGGTGTCGCCCTCCCACTTCTCCGCGAGCCCGGCTTCCATGTTCCCGCTGCCATCGATCGCGACGAGCGTGTCGTAGAGGAACCGGTCGGCCTGGATCGTCACGCTCAACGCGGTGAAATGCGGATCGAGGCTGCCCGGGTCGCCACCCGAGACCAGCGTGAAGGTCCCGCCGTCGACCGTGCTCGCCCCCGAACCGCCCCCGCAGGCGGCGAGGGTCAGCGCCAGCGCGGCGGCGGCGGCCGTTTTCAGAGCGGACTTCATTCTGCCTCCCGGCTTCACCGGACGCGCCGGGTGGCTCGTCCGGAATGGACGTACTTCGCGTGGCCGTCGCCGTCGTCGCCGACGAACACGTGCGGCAGGTGGACTCCCTGGGTGGGGGCGAGCGGGATGAGGCTGTCGCCGTCCAGGCGGACCAGCTCGGTCCGTTCGGGTTCGGTCAGCTCCGCGAACAGGCCTTTCGGCTGTTGATCGAGCCAGATCCGCCCGTCGTCGTCCTGGGAGACGGTCAGCTCCGCGACCTCGCTGGCGTACGTGCCGACGTACCGGCTTCCGTCCACCGGCGCGGGATCGGACGGCGGGACGGGCAGCGGTGGGAGTTCGACCCCGGCGAGCTCCCGCAGCAGGTGCCCGTAGACGTCCGCGTGCAGGCCGATCGGGTCACCGCCGTTGGTGAGCAAGGCGATCACCACGTCCGCGCCCGGCACCACGCGCAGGAACGCGGACTGCCCGATCGTCCCGCCGTCGTGGCCGATCACCGGGCCGCCCGGCCAGTCGAACAGCTCCCAGCCCAGCCCCCACGCGGTGCCCATCAGCCCGAGCGGCGGGAGCACGACTTGCTGTTCCCGCATGGCTTTCACCGCGTCCGCGGACAGTATTCGGGTGCCGTCCGGCGCGACGCCGTCGCGCAGGTGCATGCGCGCGAAGGCGACCAGGTCGCGGGGCCGCATCGCGAGCGCCGAGCCGGCGGGCGCGTTCGATCTCGTGAGCGACCACACCGGGGCAGGCCGCGGTCGGCCTTCCGGCGCTTCCGGCGCCAGATGCCCGACCGCGGCGCGGTGCAGAATGGCCTCGTCGGCGCAGGTCGCGACGTGCGTCAGGCCGAGCGGGGTGGCGAGGTGGTCGCGCAGGCACTGGTCGTAAGGCTTGCCGCGCAACACTTCCACGACGCGGCCGAGGACGCAGAACGCGGCGTTGTTGTAGGAGAACATCTCTCCCGGCGGGAACAGCTGCTCGGTTTCGCCGAGCGTCGCGACGTACTTCTCGACGCAGTCGTCGCCGCGGCCGGTGTCGGTGAACAGGTCACCCTCGAAGCCCGCGGTGTGGGACATCAGCTGGCGCACGGTGATCGCTTCCGTGGCCGCCGCGTCCGCCACCCGGAACCCGGGCACGTATCGCCGGACGGGCGCGTCCAGCTCGAGCAGCCCCTCGGTGGCGAGCTGCATCGCGAGCGACGTGGTCCAGACCTTCGTGATGGACCCGATCTGGAACACCGAGTCCGGCGTGGCCTCGACGCCGGTCGCCACGTTGAGCACTCCCGCGGCCGCGTCGGCCACCTCGTCACCGGCGGACACCGCGATCGCGGCAGCGGGCACCCCGCGCTGCTCGACCAGCCGGGGGAACTCGCTCCCGAGCCAGTCGCCGATCTCGTCCAGCTTCGCCATCGGGCCAACGTAGCGGCGGCCGGGGACGAAAAGTTCGTCCGTTCGCACAAACCTGCCCGGGCCGACTCGTCGGGCTGGACAAGCTACCCCGCGGGCCGCCGCCTGAGGACCTCGTCCATCCCGCATCGCGACGTGGCCTTGATGACGAGCGGCGGCGACGGCTCCTCGGGCCACGTGATCACCGAGTAGGTTTCCTCCGACTCCGGCAGATCCCGGTGGCGGACATCCCGGCCGCGGGCGTGCACGCGGACCCGGTAACACCCCGGGCCCGACGCGCTCAACCGGGGCAGGTCCACGCCCCCGCCGTGCGCCCGGACGCGCAGCTCCCCGTCCGGCACGGCGAGGGAGAATTCCGCCACGTCCTCCCACTCCTGCAACCGTTCCCGCTCCTCCGGCGTATCCAAACCGGGCCGAGACACGAAAGCGGCGGCGCTCACGGTGATCGTCCCCCGCTCGATTCCGGTGCGCACGAGCAGGAAAGACTCCCCCAAGCCGCCGAGCCCCGTGGAATGGTCCAGGTTTTCGAAGCTGCCCGGAAACCGGGCGTCACCGAGGACGAAGCTGTGTTTGAACACGCGGACGGGCGCCGTCCCGGATTCGGCGGCACGCACGCGGCGCTGCTCCTCCTCGGCCCAGTTCCGGCGCCGGGCCCGCAACGTGAACAGGGAACGGATCTCCAGCGCGGTCTTCGCGACGACGAGGACGACGACGCTCCAGCGCTGATCCATGACCGGCCGCAGCCCCACGCTCAGCGGCGCGAAGGTGAGGATGAGGCCGAGCGCGACGCCCCCTAGCAGCACCCCGGTGCGCGCCATGCCGTACTCGTACACGTCCGCGGGCCCGAGCAGGTACCGCTCTTCCCGCCAGAACCAGTCGAAGACATAGGCCACGCCCTGCCCGAGCAGGAGACCGGCCAGCACACCGGCTCCCGTCAGGATCGTGAGTTTCGGCGTTCCCGCGAAGAAACCACCGGTCATCCACAGGAAGAACCCGGTGAAGACCGTGGTGAAGGCCTGCTGGAAGAAGAACGAACCGGCCGATGCCACCTGCTGGCGCGGGTTCGATCCGCCCGGGGTGCGGATTCGGAAGGAGCTGGGAAAACCCGGGCCGAACGGGGTGGTCGGGCCCGTGGAGACGGTTCTGCTCGCGTCGCCTTGGGTGTAGCGCGTGACGCGGCGTGGACCGCGGGCCGTGCGGATCTTGAGCACGCCCCAGATGCTCAGCGCCAGGTTTTCCAGCCAGTAGACGATCAGTACGTCCTGCCACCTCCAGCCCCGCCACGCCACGGCCGCGACCGGAAGCAGGTTGACCAGCACCAGCGCGGCGACCGACACGGCCCGGCTGTCACTTCGGGCGAACTTGCGCAGCAGCGTGCTCACCAGCCCCGAGACCGCCCCGCGCCAGGCGTCACGTTCCACGGTTTCCTCCCCCATAACCAAAAGTGACCGTGGAAAAGGGTAGCGCGAATACGCCTTCGCCGAAGCGGAATCCGAGAATTCACCGGCGGCGCCGTCTCATTTTCCGGTCCTTTGTGGACGCGGCGTTGACACTTTCCCGGGGCCGGTGCCACCATTCAGTATACTTAAATACCCGCGATGCCGACGGAGCAGTGCTGCTTCCGGTGAGAGGGGATCGTGCCGTGCCGGTCACCGCCACGACCAGTGAAGTCCACTACGACCCGTACGATGTCGAACTCAACGCCGACCCGTACCCGATGTTCCGCCGCCTGCGCGAAGAAGCGCCCCTTTACCGCAACGAGGAGCACGGATTCCATGCGGTGAGCCGGTTCGAGGACGTCCGGAAGGGGTTGTCGGAGCGTGACACCTTCATTTCCGGGAAGGGCGCGATCCTCGAACTGATCAAGGCGGACATCCCCATCCCGCCGGGTGTCCTGATCTTCGAGGACCCGCCGATCCACACCATTCACCGCACCCTGCTGTCCCGGATGTTCACGCCGAAGAAGATCCGCGAACTGGAGCCGGCGATCCGCGGGTTCTGCGTGCGGGCGCTGGACCCGCACGTCGGCGCCGGCGGGTTCGACTTCGTCACCGATCTCGGCAAGCAGATGCCGATGCGGGTGATCAGCATGCTGCTGGGGATCCCGGAAGAGGATCAGGAAACCATCCGCGACCAGGTGGACGCGGAACTGCGCACCGAAGCGGGCAAACCGATGGCCCGCTATTCCGAGGAAGGCGACTTCGCCTCCGGGGAGATCTTCGCGCGCTACATCGACTGGCGGGCCGAGCACCCGTCCGACGACATCATGAGCGAGCTGCTCAACGCCGAGTTCGAGGACGAGACCGGCACAACCAGGAAGCTGACCCGCGAAGAGCTGCTGACGTACGTCAACGTCGTCGCGGGCGCGGGGAACGAGACCACGACGCGGCTGATCGGCTGGGCGGGCAAGGTGCTCGCCGACAACCCGGGCCAGCGCCGTGAGCTGGTGGAGAACCCGGCGCTGATCCCGCAGGCCGTCGAGGAGTTGCTGCGCTTCGAACCGCCCGCGCCGCACGTGGCGCGCTACATGACGCGCGATGTCGAGTTCCACGGGGAGGTCGTGCCCGCGGGCAGCATCATGATGATGCTCATCGGCTCCGCCAACCGGGATGACCGCCAGTTCACCGACGGCGACCGGTTCGACATCCATCGCGAAACCCGCCAGCACCTCACATTCGGCCTCGGTACGCATTACTGTCTCGGTTCGGCGCTGGCCCGGCTGGAAGGGCGGATCGCGCTCGAGGAGGTCCTCGCCCGCTTCCCGGAGTGGGAGGTGGATCTGGCCGGCGCCACCCTGTCCCCCACGTCGACGGTCCGCGGCTGGGACACGCTCCCGGTCCGCTTCTGAGGATTCCGCGACTCGCCAACGCGCGCGGCCGACCCGCCACCTCGCCGAAGTGGACGGCCACCGCGCGGCCGACCGGCCAACGTGGGTCGGCCACTGCACAGCCGCCCCGCCAACACACGCCGCCAACACACCAACACGCGCGGCCAACCCGCCAACGCGCACAGCCAACCCACCAACACGGGCGGCCAACACACAAGCACGGGCGGCCAACTCACCAACGCGCGCACCCCCGCCGAGTCCGCACGCTCGCAACGGCCGTGCGGGCGTGCGGGCGTGCGGGCGTTGCAGACCGTGCGGGCATGCGGGCCACGCCGACACTTTCGGCCGCACCCGCCCCGTTCCGCGCGCGGCGGCTCCTCACGCTCCGCGTTCCCGCCCCGAGCACAGCCCGCTACCACCGCACGCCCGCCAGCGCGCGTAGCGCAAAAACCCTTTTCGCACAAGGGCTCAGCTCACGCGGGCAGTCCGCGTGCGACTGTCCCACCCCGAAAGATTCACTCAATTCCCGGCCGGCCACGGAACCTTCCCGGTCCCACGAGCGGAATCGTCGCCACCGACCGGGAAGCCGTATACTCTTTTCCCGCTCGTCCGTCCACATGGGGCGTTGACCACACCTCCCCCGGATGCTAAGCATTAGTACAGCACGAAGCGCGCCACCCCACCTCCACCACCGCGATTCCTTGTGCGCCAACGGCGACCGGAAAGAGGCGACGATGCCTGAGCGACCGGCGATGCCCCCTTCCCCCGTCCTGCCGGGCCCCCGCCCCGGCGCGAGAGGGCCGCGCCCGTGGCGGCGGTGAGCCCCGGCCGGGCGCGCCGCGTCCTTTCCGTACTGGGGTCGGTCCTGGACACGATCGGCTACCAGGTCGTCTTCTACGGCAGCGCCTACGGCTGGTTCCTCCGCGCGATCCGGCGCTACCGCTCGGAAATCCTGCGCCAGCTCGCCTCGGTGAGCTTCGGCCGCGGCGCGCTCGCGATGATCGGCGGCACCGCGATGATCGTGGCGTTCCTGACCGGCACCACCGGCGTCGAGCTCGCCATCCAGGGGTACGCCCAGCTCACCAACATCGGCATCGACGCACTCCTCGGCTTCGTCTCCGCCTACGTCAACACCCGCATCGCCGCGCCGCTCGTCGCCGGGATCGCGCTGGTCGCCACCGTCGGCGCGGGGTTCACCGCCGAGCTGGGCGCCATGCGCATCAACGAGGAGATCGACGCGCTCGAGGTGATGGCGATCCCCTCGATCCCCTACCTCGTCACCACCCGCGTGATCGCCGGGCTGATCGCGGTGACCCCGCTCTACGCCATCTCGCTCGTCATGTCCTACACGCTCACCCAGGCCACCACGACTCTCCTCTATGGACAGTCACCCGGCACCTACTCGCACTACTTCGACACGTTCCTGGTGCCGAGCGACGTGGTCAGCTCGTTCCTCGTCGTGCTCGTGATGGCGCTGGTGATCATTTCAGTGCACTGTTACTACGGGTTCACCGCGACCGGCGGTCCCGCGGGCGTCGGCAACGCGGTCGGCCGCGCCGTCCGCCTTTCCCTGGTGGGCGTGATGTTCGTGGCGCTGGGCATGAGCCTCATCCTGTACGGCAACTCCGACACCCTGCACATTTCGAGGTGACCGCGTGAATCCCCAGGCGCGGCCGCTCCGCTACAAGCTGTTCGGGCTACTCGGCGTGTGCGTGCTCGGCCTCGCGATTTTCCTGGTGTACGCCAGCTACAACGAGACCTTCGTCCCCGTCGTGCGGGCCGAAGTGATCGCCGACCGCAGCGGACTGCTGCTCGACGACAAGGCCGACGTGACCCTGCACGGGATGACGATCGGCGAGGCCCGGAGCGTCGATCTCGTGGAGGGACAGGCGCGCATCGAGATCGCGATCGACAGCGAATACGCCGACGCCGTGCCGCACAACGTGACGGCCCGGATCATCGCGCCCACGGTCTTCGGCGCGAAGTACATCGACCTCGTACCGCCGTCCGCGCCGAGCGCCGAAGCGATCACGGCAGGCGAAACGATCCGGGCGGAGAGCGTGTCCACCGAGACCGACTCGATGTTCGACAGCCTGATGAACCTGCTGACCACCGTGCAGCCGGCCAAACTGGACGCCACGCTCGGCGCGATCGCGACCGCACTGCAAGGGAAAGGCGCCGAACTGGGCCGGTTCGTCACGAACCTCAACACCTACCTCACCCGGTTCAACCCGACCCTGCCCGCGCTCGACCAGGACCTCAAGGCACTGCCCGGCGTCACGAACACCTACGCCGACGTCGCGCCGGACATCCTCAAGATCGCGGGCAACACCACCACGCTGAGCCAGACCGTCCAGGACAAGGAACCCGGGCTGAGTGCGCTCCTGCTGAGCCTCGGCCGCGTCTCCGACGACGGCCGCTCGCTGCTGGCCGACCAGGGGCAGCAGCTGGTGAACCTGCTCGACACGATGCGCCCGACCACCCAGCTGCTCGCGTACTTCTCCCCCGAGTTCCCGTGCACCTTCTCCACCATCAACAACCTGCGCAAAGCCAGCGCGCAGGCCGTCGGCGGCCAGTACAACGGGATCCACGGCATCATCACGTTCATGCCCGGCCAGCCGGGCTACCAGAAGGGCATCGACGACCCGAAGACGGTGACCGGCGGCGGCCCGAAGTGCTATCCCACGCTGCAGGCGTACGGGCAGCACTACGAGTTCCCCGACGGCACCACGACGCCCGATTTCTACCGCCAGACAACACAAGTCGTGGATCCGCTCGACCTCGCGCGCGAGATGCTGGGCCCCGGGATCGTGCCCTTCGTGGGGACCGGCCGATGAAGCGCGCCGGGCTGCTGGTCAAGGTCCTCGCCTTCGTCACCGCGACGGTGGTGATGACGGGCGCGCTGGTGGTGGTGTTCGGCGGGTTCCGCTTCGAGGCGACCAACACCTACGAAGCCGTGTTCGACGACATCTCCGGGATGAAGACCGCGAGCGAGGTGCGCGCCGCCGGGGTGGACGTGGGCCGGGTCGAATCCACCGACCGCCTGCCGGACAACACGATCCTGGTCACCTTCTCCGTCGGCACGAAGATCCCGCTCACCACCGGCAGCACCGCGGTGATCCGCTACAAGAACCTGGTCGGCGACCGCTACCTGCAGCTCGGTCCCGGCCCGGGCGCGCCGCTCCCCGCCGGCGGGAAGATCCCCAAGACGCAGACGCGGCCCGCGCTCGACCTCGACGCGCTGTACAACGGGTTCACCCCGCTTTTCCAGGGCCTGCAACCGGATCAGGTCAACCGGCTGTCCAGCTCGCTGATCGCCGTCCTGCAGGGACAGGGCAGCGCGGTCGATTCCCTGCTGTCCGATCTCGGCTCGGTCACCACCACGCTCGCGGACCGCCGCACGCTGATCAGCGGCGTGGTGGACCAGCTGAACACGGTGCTGGAAACGCTGGTGCAGCGGGCCCCGGAGCTCGACGACACGATCGTCAACCTGCAGACCCTCGTCAGCGGGCTGGCACAGGACCGCGAACAGCTCGGCGGCGACCTGGCCGGGATCGACGACCTCACCACGACCGTCGGCGACCTCCTCGCCAGGGAACGCCCGGGCCTGCAGGGAAACGTGGCGCAGCTGAGCCGGTTCTCCCAGGTGATCACCAGCGATCAGGCCGCGCTGGACAACCTGATCCGGCGGCTGCCCGGGTACTACGTCTCGCTCGGGCGGATCGGCGCGAACCAGAGCGCCTTCCAGTTCTACGTCTGCGGCGTGCAGCTGCGGCTCACGACCCCGGCCGGGAAGATCACCACTCCGTTCATCAACAGCGGGAACGTGCAGCGATGCTGATCATGAAGAAGAGGTTCCGCGAGCTGGACCCGCGCAAGGTCGGGGTGGCAGGCCTGCTGCTCGTGGTCGTGCTCCTCGTGCTGGCGCTGACGTCCGGCACCATCTACCGCTCGCTCACGAGCGCGTCCTATTCGGCCGTGTTCACCGAGGCGGCCGGGCTCGCGTCGGGCGCGGAGGTCCGCATCGGCGGCCTGGCGGTCGGCGAAGTGGACAGCGTGGAGCTGGAGGGCGGCCACGTGCGGGTCAAGTTTTCCGTGCAGGGACCGGGAAATCTCGGCGAGCAGACCGGCGCGGCGATCAAGACCGCCACCCCGCTCGGCGTGAAGTTCCTCGCCGTGCTGCCGTCCGGCACCGGGCAGCTCGCGTCGGGCGCCGAAATCCCGTTGAGCCGCACCAGTTCCCCGTACGACCTCGCCGGGGTCCTCGGCCAGCTCACCCAGCGCACGCAACAGCTCGACACCGGGAAGCTCGCCACGGCACTGGACACGGTCGCGACGACGCTGCGCGACACCCCGCAGGATCTGCGGAACGCGCTCGACGGCGTGAACCGGCTCGCGGGGACAGTGTCCGAAGAGGACCAGGGACTGCGGGATCTGCTGAGCCGCGCGAACACCGTGACCGGGGTGCTCGCGCAGCGCAACCGCGAGCTGTCCCAGCTGTTCGACGACGGGAACCTGCTGCTGGGCGAGCTCAACCAGCGCAAGGACGTGATCGCGCAGGTGCTGAGCAGCACCACCACGATGCTCGACCAGCTGAGCGGGCTGGTGCACGACAACCAGCAGCAGCTGCGGCCCGCGCTGGACCAGCTCCGCGGCGTCGTCGACCTGCTGAACTCCGACAACCAGCTGTTCGGGTCCGTGTTGCAGGGGCTGAACATCTACGCCGGCTCGCTGGGCGAGTCGGTCGGCGGCGGGCCCTGGTTCTACGGGTTCATCCCGGACCTGCCGCCGACGAACATCGTGCCGCTGCTCCCGGACGTGCTGAAAGCGGTGGGACCGTGAGGAAACTGGTGAGCTACCCGGTCCTGGTGATCGCGGTGATCCTGACGCTGGCCGCCGCGACCGCCGCGACGCTGCTGACCGTGAAGCCGGCCGAAAAGACCGTCACCGCCTACTTTTCCGAAACGCCGGGGCTCTACGCCGGTGACCCGGTGCGGATTCTCGGCGTGGACGTCGGCAAGATCGATTCGATCACCCCGCGGCAGGACGGGGTGAAGGTGACCCTGCACTACGACTCCAAGCTGCAGGTGCCCGCCGACGCGACCGCCGCCGTCGTCTCCCCCACGCTCGTCAGCAGCCGCTTCGTGCAGCTCACGCCCGTCTACACCGGCGGGCCCGCGCTGCCCGCCGACGCGACGATTCCCTTGTCCCGCACGGTGACCCCGGTCGAATGGGACAGCACCGTGCAGCAGATGACGCGGCTGGCCACCCAGCTCGGCCCGCAGCCGGGCCAGGTCACGGGCGCGCTGGGCCGCGTGGTCGACTCGGCGCAGGCGAACCTCGCCGGTCAGGGCGACCAGGTACACGACACGATCGCCAGCGCGTCGGCCGCGATGAGCACGCTCGCCGCGGGCGGCCAGGATCTCTTCGGCACCGTGCGCAACGTGCAGTCGATGGTGACCAGCCTGGCCCAGAACGACGCGGCGGTGCAGGCGTTCAGCCAGCAGCTGGCGAACGTCTCCTCGGTGCTGGCGGACAACCGCGACCAGCTGGCCACCGTGCTGCGCACGCTCGACCAGGTGGCCGGGCTCGTGCGGACCTTCGTGCAGGACAACCAGAACGCGCTCAGCGGCGATGTCGACGGGCTCGCCGGGATCGCCCGGCAGATCGCCGGGAACCGGCAGGCGCTGGCCGACTTCCTGCAGCGCGCCCCGCTCGGCGTCTCGAACTTCGCCAACTCCTACGACCCGACCGGCAGCCTGATGGCCGGCGCCTTCGCCATCACCAACTTCGGCGACCCCGCGACGTTCATCTGCTCGCTGATCTTCGCCGCGGGCGGGCACAACGACAACACCAACGCCACCTGCGAAGCCGCGATCGCGCCGTTCGTGCAGGTGCTGAAGATGAACAACGTCCCGCTCGTGGTCGACCCGCTGCAGACGTCGCCCCGGACCGACGGGGGTGGCGGACGATGAAGCGGACCGCGCGCCTGGTCGCCGCCGTCCTCACCGCGGCGCTGCTGCTGACGGGCTGCGACGGCGGCGTGCTCAACTCGCTCCCGCTGCCCTTCCGCGCGGGCACCGGCGACGACAGCTACCAGATCACCGTGCACCTGGCGGATCTGGGCAACCTGGTGCCCAACGCGGAGGTGAAGGTCGGCGACATCACCGTCGGCACGGTCACCGGGGTCGATTTCGACAACTGGACCGCGAAGCTCACCGTGAGCCTCGGCACCTCGGTCATCCTGCCCGCGAACGCCGAAGCCAGGGTGGCGCAGAAAAGCCTGCTGGGCGCGGAATACCTCGAACTTTCCCCGCCACGGCAAGGGCAGCCCGTCGGCACGCTGCGCGCCGGGGACGACATCCCGCTCAACCGCACCGGCCAGTACCCGGAGACCGAACAGCTGCTGGCCGCGCTGTCCGCGTTGCTGAACCAGGGCGGGCTTTCGCAGCTGCAGACGATCACCGCCGAGCTGAACGACGCGCTCGGCGGGCACGAGGGCGACGCGAGGGATCTGCTGCACAACGTCGATTCGCTGGTGTCCGAACTCAACGCCCGCAAGGGAGACATCGTCACCGCGCTGCAGAACCTGGACCGGCTCACCGCCACGCTGAGCCGGCAGACCCAGGTGATCGACAACGCACTGCGCACGATCCCGCCGGGGCTGGCCGCGCTCGAACGGCAGCGGGCGAGCCTCGTCCAGACGCTGAACTCGGTGTCCGCGTTCGGTGACGTCGCGACGAGGGTGATCAACCAGAGCAGTGCCGACCTGCACGCGAATCTCCAGTCGCTGCAACCGGTCCTGGGCGAACTGGCCGACTCGGGCAAGGACCTCACCGAGTCGATGGGGATCCTGCCCACCTTCCCGTTCGCTTCCAACACGTCGTTCCCGGCGGTGGTCAACGGCGACTACGGCAACCTCTACATCACCATCGACCTGGACGCGAAAACGTTGAGCGACAACCTGTTGCGCGGGTTCACCCTCGCCGGGGTGCCGCTGCTCGGCGGCTCGTCGCTGGCCGGCGCGCTCGTCCAGTCGAACCCGCTGACCGCGGGCCTGGCGCAGGTGATCCCGCTGCCGCTCGGGCAGCCCGGCCCCGTTCCGGCGGCGCCGACGCCCGCTCCCCGGCCGGATGGCGGGCTGCTCGGCGGGCTGCTCGACGTCCTCGTGCCCGGAGGTCACTGATGCTCGGCAGGATGGTGCGCGGCCAGCTGATCGCCTTCGTCATCGTGACCGTGCTCGGCGTGGCTTTCGTGTGCGTGCGGTACGTCCAGGTCCCCCGGATGCTCGGCATCGGCACGTACTCCGTGACCCTCGACCTGCCCCGCACCGGGAGCCTGTACGAGAACGCGCTGGTCACTCTGCGCGGGGTGGAGATCGGCAAGGTGGACCGCCTGGACCTGAGCCGGACCGGGGTGCGCGTGGTGCTGGGCATCGACGACGGCATCACGGTACCCGGGAACGCGGCCGTGTCCATCCGCAGCACCTCGGCGATCGGCGAGCAGTACGTGAACTTCGAGCCCGGCGCCACGGCCGCGCCGGCGTTGCGGGACGGGCAGGTGATCCCGGCCGATCAGGTGAGTTTCCCCGCGCCGGCCGGGGACATGCTGTCCTCGGTGACCCAGCTCGCTTCGACGCTCCCACTGGACAAGCTGAACGGGACCGTCGACGAGCTGTACCACGCTTTCGACGGCACCGGCCCGTACCTCCAGCAGTTCCTGAGCTCGGCCGCGCAACTGCAGCAGCTGGCGGACGCCAACCTCGATCCCACGGTCAAGCTCGTCCGGGACCTGGTGCCCGTTCTCGCGACACAGCACGAGATCGGTCCACAGGTGCGCGGGTTCACCGGGGATCTGGCGGCCGTGACGGACACGCTGCGCTCCTCGGACTCCGACATCCGGGGCGCTATCGACAAGACCGGGCCGATGGCCGACGCGCTCGACTCGCTGCTCAACCAGATCCGGCCCACGCTGCCGCAGCTGCTCACCGACCTGTCCTCGACCGGTCAGGTGCTGCGCGCGTATCTGCCCAACCTCAACCACGTGCTCGTGGTGTTCCCGGCCGCCGCGTCCAATCTGACCAGTACGACCGGCTGGGGCATCCAGGACTCCGGCCGCAACCCGCCGCCCTATTCGGCGATGGGGTTCAAGCTGACCTTCAACCAGCCGCCGCCGTGCACCACCGGCTACGACCCGGACCGCATCGCGCCGACGGACCTGTCCAACTCGCGCCCGCCGCCGACCGACGCCTACTGCAAGGAACCGAAGAGCTCGGACATCGAGGTCCGCGGCTTCCGCAACGCGCCCTGCCCGGAGGGCAGTCCGGCGGGCACTGGCAGCACGGGCGCGACGGCGGCGCAGTGCGGGTGGAACTTCCAGAGCCCGGCCGACGCCAAGGCCGCCACCGACGCCGCGGTGCGGCACATGCTCGAGGTGGCCGCGCGGAATCCGAAGACACGCGCGGAAAACGAGGCGTTCATCGGCAAGGACGATTTCACCACCGAGGATCCGGCGCCCGAGCCCGGGGCGGTCAACGGGGCGGGCAACACCTCGCACGAGGGACCGAACGGGCTGTTCGCCACCGACGGCAAGACCTATCTCAACGGGGCCGCGCTGCCGTTGCCCGAGGTCGGCCTGGCCGATGGCAGCCCCGTGTCCGGGGCGGCGCAGTTCCTGCTCGCCCCGCTGCTGACGCCGACCGGATCGTGAGGAGGAGAGCCGAGTGACCGTCGAAGAAACCACGCTCGACGACGAACCCGGGGTGGCGAAAAAGAAGGAGCGCCCGGACTCGTGGCGGCCTTCGCCCCGGCCCCGCAAGTGGAGCGTGCGCCACGGCCGCGGTCTGGTGTGGACGTTCCTGGTGTCGGTCGTGCTCATCGTGGCGCTGGCCGCCGCGGGCGGTGTGCTGTGGTACGTCCGCGCGCAGCACGACCACCAGCAGCGCGACGCCGCGATCACGGTGGCGGCGCGGGAAGAGGTGCTCGCGTTGCTGAGCCTCGACCCCGCCACCGTGCAGGCTTCGCTGGACCGCGTGCTGCGCGGCGCGACGGGCGGGTGGCGGCAGGAGTTCGCGCGGAACGCCGACCAGTTCACCCAGGTCGTCCACAATGGACAGGTCAGGGCGCAGGCCACGATCGGCGCGTCGGCGATCCAGAACGCCGCCGACGACCGCGCCACGGTGCTCGTCTCGGCGAACGCGGTGATCGCGAACTCCGATTCGCCACAAGGGTATCCGGCGGTCTACCGGGTGCTGATGAGCCTGGAGAACTCCGGCGGTTCGTGGCTCGTCTCCGATCTGCAGTTCGTCGCGTGAGCACGGGGATGGTCGCGTTCAAGCCCGCCGCGGTGGTCCGGATGATCGGCGGGTTCACCGCCCTGTGCCTGGACACGCTGCGCGCGATCTTCCGGCGGCCCTTCCAGGTCACCGAGTTCCTGGAGCAGACGGTGTTCCTGGCCAGGGTCACGATCCTGCCGTGCATCTTCCTCGCCGTGCCGTTCCTCGGGGTCACGATCTTCTTCGTGAACCAGCTGCTGGCCCAGATCGGCGCGATCGATCTCTCCGGCGCGGGCACCGCGCTGGCCGTGATCCGCGAGATCGGGTCGATGGCCAGCGTGCTCGTGCTGGCCGGCGCGGGGTCCACGGCGATCTGCGCCGATCTGGCCTCGCGGAAGATCCGGGAGGAGATCGACGCGATGGAGGTGCTCGGCGTCGACCCGATCCACCGGCTCGTGGTGCCGCGGGTGCTGGCGGCGACGGTGGTGGCGCTGGGGCTCAACGCGCTGGTGTGCGTCGTGGGCATCAGCACCGGGTACTTCTTCTCGGTCGTGGTGCAGGGCGCGAGCCCGGGGCAGTTCGTGGCCAATCTTCCGTTGCTGGTGGGGCTTTCCGACGTGGTCGTCGGCGTGGTGAAGGTGGTCGTCTTCGGGCTGGCGGCCGGGCTGGTGGGCTGTTACCGGGGGCTGACGGTCGGCGCGGGCGCGAAGGGCGTCGGCGAGGCGGTGAACGAAACCGTGGTGCTGGTGGTGACGATCCTGTTCGTCGTGAACACCGTCATCACGCTGATCTACATGCAGTTCGGCGGAAACAACGGACTCTGACGAGGAAGGGGTGGCGCCATGGCGTTCGCCGGGTTCCCGCGGGCGGTGGTCACCAGAGGGGATCGCGCCCTGCCGAAGGGAAAACCGCGGATCGTCCTCGCCGCGTTCGCGGTGGTGCTCGCGCTCGCCGGTGCCGGAGCGGTGACCGTGCTGACGTTGTCCACACTGGACACGACGAGGTCGGAGCAGGCGGGCAAGGACGCGGTGGCCGCGGCGCTGGACCTCACGCCGAAGCTGCTCGACTACGACTACAAGACGATCGACGCGGACCTCGCGCGCGCCCAGTCGGTCACGACCGGCGACTACTGGGCGCAGAACGGACTGGCCGGCACGCTCAAGCCCGCGGTCGTCGCGCAGGAAGCGAGCACGCACACGGTGGTGCAGGCCGCCGGGGTCGCCGACGCCCAGCCCGACCGGGTGGTCGTGCTGGCGTTCCTCAACCAGACCACCACCGGGAAGAACCTGTCCGCGCCGCGGGTCGACAGCCGCGTCGCCAAGGTCACCGTGGCGCGGGTGGACGGCCGGTGGCTGCTCGCCGCCTTCGAGCCGCTGTGACCGACGGAGAGGAGACCACCATGACGGTCACCGAAGAGGCGCCCGCCGAGGTCGAGGAGAAGCCGCCGCCCTCGCCGAAACGGTGGCTCATCGGGATGCTCGTGCTCCTGCTGGTCCTCACGGCCGCGCTGGTCACCGGCGGGATCCTGCTGCGGCCGGTCCAGGAGTACCGCTCGGCAGGCGATCGGCGGGACGCGATCCTGGCCGCTGCCAAGGACGTGGCGCAGCTTTCGTACTCGCTGGACTACGAGACTTTCCCGCAGCAGTCGTCGAAGATCGCCGGCGCGACGACGGGCTCATACCGGCAGGGGCTGCTCGACAGCAGCCAGGGGCTCGGGTCGATCCTGAGCCAGGGCAAGGTGAAGTCCAATGCCACGATCACGGCGGCCGGGGTGGAGAAGGACGACGCCAACACCGCCACGGTGCTGATGTCGATCACCGTGCAGATCACCAACACCGAGCTGAAGACGCCGCAGACACGGTACTACCGGGTCGCGATCGGTCTGGTGCGGCAGGGTGCGCAGTGGCTCGTCCAGTCGAATGACGTGATCGCATGAAGAAACTCCTTGTGCTGCCCGCACGGTTGTGGCGCTGGGTCCGGCGTGCGCCTGCGGCCTTTTTCCGCCGTGCCACACGGGTTTCGGTCCGGAAGCGGCGGGTCGGGTTCGCCCTGCTGACGGTGCTGACGCTCGTCGCCGTGGCAGGCGCGACGGTGTTGTTCTTCGCGCAGCGGCGCGCGGAGGCGATCACGAGCGCACGGTTCGACGCGGTGGCGCAGGCGCGGCTGAAGGTGGCGGAAGTGCTGTCGTACAAGGCGGACACGATCGACAGTGACATCGACCGGGCGCGGCAGGACACCGCAGGCACCTTCGCCGAGTACTACGTTCCCTTCGCGCAGCAGGCGATCGCGCCCGCGGTGAAGCAGGAGGGCACGTCTTCGGTCGCGATCGTGAGCCGCGCGGCGGCGGTGAGCGCGGACGCCGGGACGGTGGTCGTCGTGGTGTTCATCGACCAGCGGACGTCGAGCAAGGCCCAGCCGGACCCGCGCGCCACGTCGAGCACGGCCCGCGTCACCATGACGAAGGTCGCCGGCACGTGGCTGATCAGTGAGCTGACCCCGACCTCATCCTAGGGATGGCCGCCCCACCACGCACCAAACCGGCACCCGGCAACGAAACCCGGGAACACCCACCGACCACACCCCTCCACCGCCCCGATCCCCAGCCGTCCCTTGCGATCTTGACGCTGGGTCAAGGCATCTTTCCCGCCTTGACGCGGCGGCAAGATCGCGAACACTCACAGATCGGGGCGGTGGTGGGGTGCACACAGCGCGCCCGCGCGCGTCCGTTGCTGCCGCAACGCAACCCGCTCACCCAACGCAACCCCAACGCAACGACCTACTTCAGCATGCTCCCCGCATCGACCGGCATGGTCAGCCCGGTGATGTAACGGGCCTCGTCCGAGGCGAGGAACAGGACGGCGTTGCTGATGTCCTCCGGCTCGACCCACGGCACCGGCAGCATGTGCGCCAGCTGCGACAGCGGGGCGAAGTCCTCCTTCGTCGGGTTCTCCAGATCGGGCCGGAACATCTTGAACGTCGCGTCGTTCATCACCATCGGCGTGTTGACCTGCGTCGGGTGCACCGTGTTGACCCGGATGCTGTGCTGCGCCAGCTCGACGGCCAGCGTCCGCATCACGCCGACCACCCCGTGCTTGGCCGCGACGTAGTGCCCGGTGTGCGGATAAGCCTTGAGCCCGCCCACCGAACTGGTCAGCACGATCGACCCGCCACGCCCGCCTTCGACGATGTGCGGGATGCCCGCCTTCGCGGTGAGCCACACGCCCATCAGGTTGACGTCGATCATGTCGCGCCAGATCTTCTCGGTCATCTCGGCCAGCGTGCTGCCGTCGGTGCCGATGCCGGCGTTGGCGACGATGATGTCGAGGCGCCCCAGCTCTTCGACGCCGCTGTCGACCGCAGCCTTCATCGCGTCGAAGTCCCGCACGTCCGCCTGCGTGGCGAGCATGCGCCGCCCCTCCTTCTCCACGAGGGACACCGTCTCGGCGAGGTCCTCCGGGGTCGAGAGCGGGAACGGGACGTCGTCGAGCTGTTTGCACACGTCGATGCCGATGATGTCGGCACCCTCCTGCGCGAGCCGTACCGCGTGGCTGCGGCCCTGCCCGCGCGCCGCGCCCGTGATGAAAGCGACCTTGCCCGCAACACGTCCAGCCATTGCCTACCTCATTCCTGTTCGGACCGCGCCGCCGCGCGGACGGCCTTGAGGATCCCCTGGTACCCGGTGCACCGGCAGAGGTTCCCGCTCAGTGCTTCGCGGATCCGGGCATCGGTCGGTTCGGGGTTGTCGCGCAGCAACGCCGTGGCCGACACGACGAATCCCGGGGTGCAGAACCCGCACTGCAGCCCGTGGTGCGCGCGAAACGCTTCCTGCACAGGGGAAAGCTCGCCGTCGGCCGTGGCGAGGCCCTCGACGGTGGTGACCTCGGCGCCGTCGGCCTGCGCGGCGAAGACCAGGCACGCCCGCACGGCGTCGCCGTCCAGCAGCACCGTGCAGGCCCCACAGACCCCGTGCTCACAACCGAGATGCGTGCCGGTGAGCCCGCACCTCCCGCGCAGATAATCGGCGAGCGTCAGCCTGGGCTCCACGATGTCGCGGCGCGGCACGCCGTTCACCTTCAGCTCGATCTCGACCTCAGCCATGCCGCGCCTCCTCGACTGCTCGCTGCCAGGCGCGGGCGACCATCGCGGCGCCGACGCGGGTGCGGTACGCGGCGGGCCCGTGCAGATCCGAAGGCACGGAGTCCAAGGGCGCCACCGCATCCCGCCCAACATCGGCGGCGACGATGTCCGCGGCGGCCCGGCCCGTCAACGCTTCCTCCAGGGCGTGCGCGCGCCACGCCGAAGGGCCCAGCCCGAACAGCCCGATCGCGCACCGGGCCACGCGGTCCACGTCGTCCAGCTCGACGGCGATCGTGGCTCCGGCGATCGCGAAATCGCCGTGGCGCCGGGCGAGCTCCTCGATCGCGAACCCGGATCTTGCCGTGCGCACAGGGAAAGTGATGCCGGTGAGCACCTCGTCCTCGTCGAGGGCGGTGCTCCACAGGCCGGTGAAGAACTCGGCCGCCCGAATCGTGCGGGAGCCTCGCGGCGACACCGCCTCGAACTCGGCGTCCAGGGTGAGGGCGACCGCCGGGTACTCCGCGGCGGCGTCGGCGTGCGCGAGCGAACCGCCCAGGGTGCCGCGGTTGCGGATCTGGAAATGCCCGATCAGCGGCGTCGCCCTGGCCAGCAGCGGGACGGTCTCCGCGAGCTCCGCCGAGCGCTCGATCTTCGCCTGCGTGGTCGCCGCGCCGACCCACACCACGCCGTCCCGCCGCTCGATGCCCCGCAGCCCGGTCACCCGGCGCAGGTCCACGAGATGCTCGAAAACGGCCAGGCGAAGGGAAAGCATCGGCATCAGGCTCTGCCCGCCCGCGATCAGCTTCGCTTCGTCGCCCAGTTCGGCGAGCAGGTGCACGGACTCCTCGACCGTGCCGGGCGCGTGGTATTCGAAGGCCGCCGGTTTCACGCTTCCCCCTTCTCGATCAGCGCGACGATCGCGGCCGGGGACAGCGGCAGGTCGGTGATCTCGACCCCGAACGGCGTCAGCGCGTCGGCCACCGCGTTGAGCACGGCCGGCGTCGCGCCGATCGCCCCGCCTTCGCCCACGCCCTTGTAACCGCCGGGTCCACCGCTCGGCGTTTCCACGTGGCCATACTCGATTTCCGGCACTTCGGTGGTGGTGGGCAGCAGGTAGTCCATGAACGTGGTCGCGACCGGGTTGCCGTCCTCGTCGTAGGCGAGGTGCTCGTAGAGCGCGCCGCCGATCCCCTGCACCGTGCCGCCGGCGATCTGGCCTTCGACGACGTCCGGGTTGATCATCGGGCCGCAGTCCTCGCTCACGATGTGCCGCCGGATCTTCACCTCGCCGGTCACGATGTCCACCTCGCAGACGCACACGTGGGTGGCGTTCGCCCAGACGATCGGCACCCGCGCGCGGTAGCGGGCGCTGGCTTCGAGCCCGGCGGGCACGCCGGGCGGCAGCGCGTCGACCTGGAAGTACGCCATCGCCGCGATTTCCGCCAGCGGCAGCCCTTCCGAGGGCACGCCCCGCACGCGGGCGCGGCTGCGTTCGAGCTCGATGTCCTCGGGCGCGACCTCCATCCGGTGCGCCGCGATGGCGATGATCCGCTCCCGCAGCGCCGAAGCCGTCTCCTCCACCGCCCCGGCGATCATCGACCCGGACCGGCTGCCACCCGTGCCGCCGCCGAACGGGGTGATCGCGGTGTCGCCCTGGATCGTGTGCACGTCGGCGATGTCGGCGCCGAGCGCGTCGGCGGTCAGCTGGACCGTCGTGGTCTCCAGGCTGTTTCCGGTGGAGCCGCCGGAAACGTACACGTTGATCTTGCCGGAGGGCTCGATCCGGATCGTCGCGCCCTCGGTGGAATGCAGGCCCAGCCCGGCGGCCGTTGGCTCGATGTAGGTGCAGGTGCCGACGCCGAGGTAGCGGCCCGCCTCGCGCGCCTGCGCCTGCTCCCGGCGGAACTTGTCGTAGTCCAGGAGCTTCAGCGCGTGCTCGAAGGTCTCCAGCGGGGTCACGTCGGAGTAGGGCATGCCGTTCGGGTTGAAGTACGGCATTTCGTCCTGCCGCAACAGGTTCCGCCGCCGCAGCTCGATCGCGTCGACCCCCAGCCGCCGCGCCGCCCGGTCCAGCAGCAGCTCCCGCGTGACCGACTCGAACTGCCACGGCCCGCGGTACGCGGAGCGGCCGGTGGTGTTCGAGAAGACCGTCTTGCAGGTGAACGACGCCTGCGGAACCCGGTACGGGCCGGGGAAGAGCATGCCGACCGCGGCGGCGTTCTGCACCGGCCACGGCGTCGGATACGCGCCGACGTCCTCCACGTACCCGATGTGCGCGGCCAGGATCGCGCCGGTTTCGTCGAACGCCAGCCGCACGTCGCCGTGCCCGTGGCGCGACTGGCCCGCCGACAGCAGGTTCTCGCGGCGGTCCTCGATCCACTTCACCGCGGCGGGCAGCTTCCGCGCCGCCAGCAGCACGCACATGTCCTCGCGCATCGGGACGACCTTCTGCCCGAAGCCGCCCCCGGTGTCGCGCATGATCACGCGCACGCTGTGTTCCGGCAGCCCGAGCAGGCGCGAGCAGAACAGCCGCACCTCGTGCGGCGACTGGGTGGACGCCCAGACCGTCAGCTCGCCCTCCGGCGCCGACCACTCCACCACCAGCCCGCGCGTCTCCATCGGGACCGGGGCGCAGGCCTGCTGGCGGATCGTCGTTTCGACGACGTGCGCCGCCTGGTCGAACACCTCGGCCAGGTCCTCCGGCGGGCGGCCGTTCAGCTCTCCCGCGACGTTGTCCGGCCATCCGGAGTGGACGGATTCCCCGGACTGCACGGCGGTCGCGTAGTCCACCACCGGCGGCAGCGGGTCGTAGTCGACGACCACCAGCTCCGCCGCGTCCTCGGCGAGGTAACGGTCCGTCGCGACGACCATCGCCACCGGGTCGCCCGCGAACTTCACCTCGCCCTCGGCCAGCGGCGGGCGCGGATTGTCCGGCACGTCGCGGCCGATCAGCGTGTACCACTGTTCCCGCACATCCGGGTTGAGGTCCTCGGCGAAGAACACCGCGTGCACGCCGTCGAGCGCGAGTGCTTCGGTCGCGTCCACCGCCGTGATGCGGGCGCGGGCGAGCGGGCTGCGGACGAACGCCGCGTGCAGCATTCCCGGCCGGACGACATCGTCCACAAAGGACCCGTGCCCGGTGAGCAGGCGGGGGTCCTCGACCCGCGGCACGCGCGTCCCGGCGTACCGGGACGCGGCCGGATTCAAGACGGTCACTCGGTCCTCCTTGATCGGGTGGAGCTCGTCCAAACGGCGGAGTGCCGGTGCGTGGAACGAATGCTGAGCACTCGCTTGAAATCTGTTGGTCACCTGCTTAGCACAGCGCGACCATGGCAGGCAAGGAGTTCAGCGCGGCAGGCCGAGCGCCCGCTCCGCGATCTGGTTCCGGAGCACCTCGTTGGCGCCGCCGGCGATCGTGTAGGCGCGGGAGTACAGGTGCGCGTCCTGCCACCAGCCCCCGGCCACGGCGCCCGGATCGGCCTCCGTGAGCAGGCCTTCGGTGCCCTGCAGGCGCACGCCGTACTCGGCGAGGTCGTGGTTCACCTCGCTGAAGAAGATCTTGCCCAGCGGGCCGTCGCCGGGCTGCTCGGTGTGGTGCAGCAGCCGGGACTGCGCCATCGCCACCATCGCGGCGTTCACGTGCGCGCGCGTCGCCAGCTCGCCGATACGTTGGCGCGTGGCGGAATCCTCGAGCGCGGGCGCCCCGCCGACGGACGCTTCCTCGGCCAGTTCGAGCAGGCCGTCGAGCATCGCGAACAGCTCCACCCCGCGTGCGGCGACACCCGAGCGCTCACGGCCGAGGCTGCTCATCGCCACGCGCCAGCCGCCGTTCACGTCGCCGAGGACGTCGGCCGCCGGAATCCGGACCCCGTCGAGGAAGACCTCGTTGAAGTCGGTGGTGCCGGTGATCTCCCGCAGCGGCCGCACGCGCACTCCCTCGGCGCGCATGTCGAGCGCGAAAGCGGTGATCCCCTTGTGCTTGGGGGCATCCGGGTCCGTGCGCGCCAGCAGATAGCCGCGGTCGGCGTGCTGCCCGTTGGTAGTCCAGACCTTCTGACCGTCCACAATGAACACATCGCCCTCGCGGCGGGCCCTGGTGCGCAGGGCGGCGAGGTCGCTGCCGGCGTCCGGCTCACTGAACAGCTGACACCACACGTCCTCGCAGCCGCGGATGCGCGGCAGGAACCGCGCGCGCTGCTCTTGGGTGCCGAACTCGATGAGCGCGGCCGACGCCAGCGAGCCCGCCCCGATCGGCGACCACGTGCGGGCGCGGGCGATTTCCTCGGCCACCACGAAGGGTTCCAGCGGATGCGCGCCGGGCCTGCCGCCGTACTCAGCCGGCCAGTCGATGCCGAGAAAGCCCGCCTCGTACAGTTTCGCGGTCCACTCGCGGATCGCGGGCATCAGCCCGGACTCGGGCGCACGGACCCCGGCGTGCTCCTTGACCCCGGGCGCGTGCTCGGCGACGAACGCCCGCACCTTCCGCCGGAACGCTTCGAGTTCCGGCGTGGACTCCAGCCGCATCGGTATCCGCTCCTCGTCGTCCAGGGTCGACCGCACCCGTAAAAGAGGATACTTTGTTGGACAGGACGGACGCTATGCCCCGGGACGGTGGATGTGGACTTCGAGTTGAGCGACGAGCAGGCGATGCTGCGCGAGGCGTCGGCCGGGCTGCTCGCCGACCACGCGCCGATCGACGCCGTCCGGCGGCAGCTGGACGGCGGAACGGACGTGGACCCCGAGTTCTGGCGGCTGGCGGCCGGACTCGGCTGGCCCGGGCTGGCGCTGCCCGAGGAGTACGGCGGTGCCGGAGGGGGCCTGGTCGAACTCGCATTGGTGGCCGAGGAAATCGGCCGCGCGGCCGCCCGCGGGCCGTTCCTGCCGACGACACTCGTCGGCGGCGCGCTGGCGCGGTCCGGGCCGGAGGAGCTGCGGGCCAAGGTCGTTCCCGTGCTGGCCGACGGGTCCGCCTGGGCCACCTGGGCTTTCACCGAACCGCACGCGCCGTGGACACTGGACGGCGTGCGCGCCATGGCCCGCACGGACGGCGATTCCGTTGTGCTGGACGGAATCAAGAGCGCGGTGCAGGACGCGGGCCAAGCACGCTGGCTGCTGGTGACAGCGCTGCACGAAGGACTTCCGGCGTCATTCCTCGTCGACCGTGACGCCCCCGGCGTGACGGTCCGGCGGCAGCAGGTGCTGGACCTGACCCGCGCGTTTTACGAAGTGCGGCTCGACGCCGTGCGGGTGCCCGCGGGACGCCGTGTGGACGTGGACCACCAGCGGCTGCTGGACGACGCGTCGGTGTTGCTGGCGGCCGAAACGCTCGGCGTGCTCGACAGGCTGCTCGCGATGACGGTGGCCTACATGAAGGAACGGGTGCAGTTCGGCAGGCCGCTGGGCTCTTTCCAAGCGGTCAAACAGAAATGCGCCACCATGGCCGCGTTCGTGCACGGCGTCCGCGCGGCCACCTACTATGCGGCCATGACAGCCGACGCGGGCGAGCCGGACGCGGCGAAGGCCGCGTGCGTCGCCGCGTCCTACTCCAGCGACGCGGCCGGGAAAGTGGCCGGCGAAGCACTGCAGCTGCACGGCGGGATCGGCTTCACCTGGGAGCACGACCTGCACCTCTACCTCCGCCGGGCCGAAGTGGACGGCGTGCTCCTCGGGAACGCCGCGATCCACCAGGACAGGCTGTGCTCCCTGATCCGGCGAGACCGCGCGCCGCGCTGACGCGGCAGCTTCCACCCCGTCGACGTGACCGACTTCGAGGGCACCGAACAGGCGCTCGCCGAGGCAAAGGACGCCCCCTCCCCGAAACGGATGGGGCTGCCCGTGGAGTACGCCAAACTCGTCCTCGCGATCGTGGACGACCCGATGCGCGACGGGCAGTGCCTCCGGCTCGACGCGGGCCGGCGGTTCGCCCCAGATGACAGTGAAGAGGTAACCCTATTCAGCGGTACCGACCCGCCAGTAGCACGTAGCGGGCGGAACCGGGGGCCCGGCCGGTAGACTGAGGATACGCAAAACGCCCAGTTTGAGGAGCTACCCGGATGGCGACCGCCGTCGATCTCGAGCCGGCCGACGGCGAGCGGAGCCCGGATTCGCCCGTCGGCAAACTCGCCGCCCAGATCGCGCACCGCATCGAGGCGGACGTGATGCGCCGCGGCTGGCCGGTCGGTGAGTCGCTGGGGTCGGAGCAGGACCTGCGCGAGCGGTTCGGGGTCAGCCGCGCGGTGCTGCGCGAGGCGGTCCGGCTGGTCGAGCACCACCAGGTGGCGCGGATGCGGCGCGGCCCCGGCGGCGGCCTGCTGGTGTGCGCGCCGGACGCGGGCCCGGCCACCCGGTCGATGGTCATCTACCTCGAATACGTGGGCACCAGCGTCACCGAGCTGCTGGACGCGCGGCTGCTGCTGGAGCCGATCGCGGTCGGCCTGGCCGCGGAACGGCTGACGGAGAACGGCATCACCACGCTGCGCGCCAGCCTCGAGGACGAACTGGCCCGCCGCAACGAGAAGGGCGTCTGGGCGCGGGATTCGCTGCACACGCTGCTCGCCGGGCTGTGCGGGAACCCGGTGCTGCACCTGTTCGTCGACGTGCTCAACCGGCTCACCGCCCGCTACGCGAACACGTCGCGGCGGATCTCGCGGTCGGAAATGCTGGCCGCGAAGGAGGTTTCCTACGGGGCGCACCAGGCGATCGTCGACGCCGTGATCGCCGGGGACGGGGCGCGGGCGCAGACGAAACTGGCCGAGCACCTGGAGGCTTCGGCGGCGTGGATCGAAAAGCACCGCGTGCGCCGCACCCGGCTGGCGGGCACCGTGATCGAGCCCGAGACCGCCGGCGGCGCGCACGCGAAACTGGCGGAGGTGGTCGCCGCCCGCATCCACGACGACATCGCCACCCACGGCTGGCAGGTCGGGTCGGCGCTCGGCTCGGAGGCGGATCTGCTGGCGCGCTACGGGATCAGCCGCGCCGTGCTGCGGGAAGCCGTGCGGCTGCTGGAATACCACTCGGTCGCGCGGATGCGGCGTGGTCCCGGTGGCGGGCTGATCGTCGCCGAGCCGGAGCCGCAGGCCAGTATCGACACGATGGCGCTGTACCTGGAGTACCAGGGCGTGACCGGGGACGACCTGCGCATCGTGCGGGACGCGATCGAACTGGGCACCGTCGCGCAGGTCACCGCCCGCCACGCGGAGGGTGACGCGCAGGTGGCGGAGCGGCTGGAGTCGGCGGTGCGGTGGGCGACGGAGGGCCCGGCGGACCAGCCGCGCAAGGCGGACCTGTTCCACTCGGAGCTGGCGGAGCTGGCGGGGAACCCGGTGCTGTCGCTGTTCCTCGGCATCATCACGGAGCTGTTCCGCCGGCACGCGGCGGGGCAGAACCAGGCCCTGCCCGGTGACAAGGCCGCGGACGAGGTGCAGCACGTGCACCAGCGCATCCTGGACGCGATCATCGACGGCGACGCCGGCGTGGCCCGCCACCGCATGCGACGCCACCTCGACGCGCTGATCCCTTGGTGGCATTGAGTTTCCGGGGGCGCTGAGTTCGCTGGGAGAGGCGGCCACCGTCAGGAGCGCGGGGTGGGGCGGGGCGGCGCGGCGCGTCGGCGCGCCCGCGCGGGCAGCGGCCACCACGCGCGCCCGGGCAGCCAACACACCCGCGGCAACAGCCGACACGCGCACCCCCGCGCGGGTAACGGCGACGGCCGCCGCAGCGGTCACCACGCGCGCCCCGCGCGGGTAGCGGCCACGCGCCGCGGGCAGCCAACACTCCCACCGCAGCCGCCAACACCCCCGCACGGGCAGCCAACACGCCACCGGCAGCGGCCGACACACGCACCCGGGCGACCATCACGCGCGCCCGCGCGGGCAGCGGCCGCAGCCAACACTCCCACCTCAGCCGCCAACACCCCCGCACGGGCAGCCAACACGCCACCGGCAGCGGCCGACACTCCCAGCCCCAGCGGCAAACACGCCCGCCCCAACCGCCACCGCGGCCCGATCAACCCACCCGAAACCGCGCCAGCTCGTGTGCCACGGCGCCGTCGAGGTCGTCGGCGGGCGGGGCCGGGAGTTCGACCGGCGACTCCCGGGTCGGCAGCAGCACCACGGCCTCGCCCGGGGTGGTCACCTCGCCCCGCTGGTTCTCGCAGCGCACCGCCACCCGCACTTCGGCGCGGCCGTCCGCCTGACGTTTGTCCACCACCTCCCCGTGCACCCACGTCGTGTCACCGAGGTAGTTGAACTTCCGGTGCTCGCACCGCAGCCGCCACAGCCAGCCGTCATCGCCGGCCCAGTCGGTGAGCAGGTGGCACAGCCACGTCTCCCGCATCCCGCCGTAATCGTACGAACCCGGCAGCCCCAGCTCCCGCGCCCGCGCGGGCTCCCAGTGCAGCCGCTGCACGGTGTCCGGGATGTTCAGCCCGTTCGGCGGGTACAGCCCGGGCGCCTTCCGCCGGACGTTCGCCGCGATCTTGAACGCCCCCGGCGGCGTCAGCTGCATCCCCCAGCCCAGATGCCACACCACGACATCGGTGGTGGTCAGCGGCCCCTTCACCTTGGGCTGCAGCACATCTCCGACCCGCACGTCCTCCCAGTACCGCGGTTCCCCGCCACGCCGGGCCTCCGCCGCGTACGCCGAGTCGATCTGCCGCAGCTGCCCCTCCGTGTAAGGCGGCTGCTCCCATTTCTCCTTGGCCCGCTTCTTCGACGTGTGCCGTTCGACGTTGATCCACGTGCCCCGCCGCACGGCGTGCAGTTCGCCGCGGCCGTTCGTGTACAGATAGTCGTTGGTGACGTGGGCGGTGCGGCCGCCGAAGCTGCTTTCCTTGGCCTGCACGCCCACCTGCGTCTGCAGCACCCGGCACCGGTCCCCCAGCACCAGCGGCCGCCACCATTCGAACTCCATCACGGCCTGGTACGAACCGAGCCCGGCGAAGGGGTCGCCCTTCAGCAGGGCCTTGGTCTCCGCGTCCGGTGCCGGCGCGGCGTCCTCCCCCATCGTGTACAGGAAAGTGGGCGGCGCGACGAGCGAGCCCCAGCGGGTGCCGGCGGCGTAGTCCGGGTCGCAGTAGAGCGGGTTGTCGTCGCCGTAGCCGTAGGCGAAATGCCGCACCCCGTCCCAGGTCACTTCGTAGTTGTGCGGCGGATTCTTCTGCGGGACAGGCACTCCGAGCCGCCGCCGGGACCGTTCGAGCACTTCGTCGGTCAGCACGCCATAAGCGGTCAACGCGGCTCCTCACGAGGTAGTCCCAGGATCTGCTCGGCGATGGTGTTGCGCTGGATCTCCGCGGTACCGGCGCCGATCGTCGACGCGCGGGTGCGCAGGAATCCCCACACCCACCGGCCCCCCTGCACGGCATGCGGATCGTCCCGGCCGAGCGCGCCATACGGCCCCAGCAGGTCGACGGCGAACTCGTGCAGGTCCTGTTCGAACGTGACGAGGAACAGCCGCGACGTCGACGACGCGGGCCCGGGTTCGCCGTGGGAGAGGATGTCGGAGATCGTGCGCATCCCGGTCTGGCGCAGCACGCGCACGCGGATTTCGAAGTCCGCCAAGCGATCCCGCACCAGCGGGTCGGCCGCCGCGCCGGTTTCGCGGGCCAGTTCGATCAGCTCGTCGAGCACGCGCCGGTAGCGGGTCGCCTGGTTCATCGCGCCCGCGGCCCGTTCGTGGCCGAGGCTGGTGCGCACGAGCGGCCAGCCCTCGTTCTCCTCGCCGATCCGGTTCACGACCGGCACGCGCACGTCCTCGAAGAAGATCTCGCAGAAATGCGCGTCCCCGGTCAGGTCGCGCAGCGGCCGCACCGTCACCCCTGACGCGTGCGCGTCGATGAGCAGGTAGCTGATCCCCTTCTGCCGGGATTCCCGCGTGCCCGTGCGGACGAGCGTGAACAGGATGTCGGCGATATCGGCCGCGCTGTTCCACACCTTCTGCCCGCTGACGACGTACTCGTCCCCCTCACGCCGCGCCGTCGTGCGCAGCGCGGGCAGGTCCGAGCCCGCCTCCGGTTCGGAATAGCCCTGCGCCCACACTGTGTCGCCGCGCAGCATCGGGCGCAGAAAGCGCTCTTTCTGGTCCGCCGTCCCGTATTTGATGATCGTCGGAGCCGCGATCCCGGGGCCGGTGCCGAGCGGACCGGGCACCTTCGCCCTCGCGTACTCCTCCTGGTAGATCACCTGGCGGGCGAAGCTCAGCTCCATCCCGCCGTATTCGCGCGGCCAGCTCGGCCCGGCGAACCCCGCGTCGAAAAGTTCGGCGAGCCAGGCCTTTTGCCACGCGAGCCGGTCGGCCGGATCCTTCGGGCGCCGGCCGGGGTGGGACTCCGTCAGGAACTTCCGCAGCCGGGCGCGGAACTCCTCGTCGCTTTCGGTCATCCGGTCCCCTCAGATCCCGGCCAGCCCGGCGAGCCGGGCCCGGTGCGCGACGGGCGTGCCGAACAACAGCTCGGCCGACTTCGCCCGCTTCAGATGCAGGTGCGCGTCGTGCTCCCAGGTGTAGCCGATCCCGCCGTGGATCTGGATGTTCTCCTTGGCCGCCCGGGTGTACACGCGCGAGCAGTACGCCCCGGCAGCCGCGGCCGCCGCGGGCCGCTCGTCCTTCGGGCACGACGCGGCGAAACCCGCCGCCGAACGCGCGGCGTCCACTTCGACCAGCAGGTCTGCGCATTTGTGTTTGATGGCTTGAAAAGAGCCGATGGGTCTCCCGAACTGGACCCGCGTCTTCGCGTACTCCACCGCCATGTCCAGACACGCCTGCGCGCCGCCCACCTGTTCCGCGGCCAGGGCGATCACCGCCAGGTCCACGGCCTCGCGCAACGCTTCTTCCGAGCCGACGAGCGCCGCTGGGGTGCCGGCGAATTCGAGCTTGCCCAGCCGCCGCGTCGGATCGAGGGCGTCGAGCGGGCACCGGCGGAAACCGTCTTCCACGGCGAACAAACCCAGTCCTGACGACGTGCGCGCCGCCACCAGCACCAGTTCGGCCGCCGGGCCGTCGACGACGAACATCGCGGTACCGCTCACCGTCCAGCCCTTGCCGGATTTCGTCGCGGTGATCGTGACATCTTCGAGCCGCCCGGTGTCCGATACGGCCAGGGTCGCGGTCCGCGAACCCTCCACAATGGAGGAAAGCAGGCGCTCGTCACCGCAGGCGGCGAGCGCCTGCCCGGCCAGCGCGACCGTCGCGAAGAACGGCGACGGCAGCAGCGCGCGCCCCGTTTCCTCCAGCACGATGGCGAGTTCGGCCAGGCCACCCTCCGCGAGCGCCCCGAGCCCGAGCTGCGATGTCAGCTGCCGCCACACGGCGGGGTCGAAGCCCGCCTCGGACCGCATCCACTGCCGCACCGCCGCGCTCGGGGACTTGTCCGCCAGGAAGCGCCGTACGGAGTCCCGCAGCTGATCCTGTTCTCCCGTCACCATTCGAGCCGCAGGGATTTGATGCCGTACATATTGCCGGTCTCCTCCAGTTCCTGGCCCGCGGCGATCCGGTAGTCCGGGATGCGCCGGTGCCACTCCTCGACCGCCACGTTCAGCTCCAGCCGCGCGAGGTGTGAGCCGAGGCAGCGGTGCGGTCCCGAGCCGAAGGCGATGTGGTTGCTCGTCCGCCGTGTCAGGTCCACTTCGGACGGATTCTCGTAGCGGCCGGGATCCCGGTTGCTCACGGCGAGCGGGAGCATCACCATCTCCCCGGATTTCACCGGGCAGCCGCCGATCTCGATGTCCTTCGTCGCCTTCCGCGCCGGGATGACGAACGAGTACACGCGCAGGATCTCCTCCACACTCACCGGGATCAGTGACGGGTCGGCGACGATGGCCGCGCGCTGTCCGGGATGGGTGGCGAAGTGGTAGAGCGACCACCCGACCGAGATCGGCACCGTGTCCAGGCCCGCCTGGAACATCAGCACGCAGAACGCGTGCAGGTCGCGGTCGCTGATCGGCTCGCCGTCGATCTGCCACGTCATCGCGCGGGACAGCAGGTCGTCGGTCGGGGCCTCGCGGCGCCGCGCGATCTGCTCCCCGAAGTAGGCCGACACGGCGTTGATCCCGGCCAGCTGCCTGCCGCGGTCCGGGTCCTGCTCGTAGGACAGGTGCAGGATTTCGTGCACCCAGCCGAGGAACACGTCCAGGTCCTCGGGCGGCAGGCCCATCAGGCGCAGGAAGATCTTCGTCGGGAAGCGGCGGGCGAACTCGTCCAGCACGTCGGCCCCGCCGTGGCCGGCGAACCGCTCGATCGTCTCCACCGCGACCTGCCGGATCTCCGGCTCACGGCGAGCGACCGCGTTGGGCGAGAACTCCCTGCCCAGCAGCCTTCGCCACTTGCTGTGCAGCGGCGGGTCGAGCATTTCGGGGATCCACAGGAACTTCGGGTCCGGGTCGAGCGCCGTGACCGATTTGCTGGAGAAGGTTTCCCAGTCCTGCAGCGCCTCCTGGATCGCCGGGCCGTCGGTGACGACCCAGAACCCGCGCGCGGTGCTGCTGCGGAACCCGCTGTGCGCGGCGGAGATCTCGTCCCACCGGCGGTGGTGGCTCAGCACGGGGCCGCCGGCGGTGTTGTCGTAGGAGAAGGAGGGGACGCCGTCGTAGGTGCCCTCGGGCTCGAGCGTCGTGCTCATCGCGGATCCTCTCGTCGTCGGGAGGCAATTATGTACACCGATTTCGGCGCCTGATGGGCCAGCCGTGACACCCGTCCGGCGGTTCTCCGAAAAGAGTGTACTTTCTTTGCGGCGCTAGCTCCAGCAACGCGGCGCCGAGTTCAGGTGCCTGCGCAGCCGGTGCAGCGCCAGGCCGGTGTCGTTCGCGCGGAGTGCTTCGGTGACTTCATGGTGTGCGGCGGTGTGTTCCTCCGGGTCCGCCTCACCCATGACGTCGCCGACGATGCCGAGAAACAGGCACAGCACCGAATTCCCCGACGCCTCGGCGAGCCCGGTGTGAAAGGGTTCGCCCGGCATATCTCCGCCCGCCACAACGTCCCGCACCGCGCCCAGCTCCAGCGCCTCGCGCACGACGCGAGCGTGCTCGGTGGTCATTCCCTTGTACGCCAGGTAAAGCGCGGCACTGTCCACACTGGCCTGACGAGACGGGGCGGTGACCACGAGCCCGCCGATGCGGCCACGGCGCGGGCTGGCGATGGCGTGCTGTTCCAGCAGCCGCACGGCGGCGCGGAGCACGGCGCGGCTGACCTGGTACCGGTCGGTGAGCTCCGCTTCGGAGCCGAGCGACGTCCCGACCGGCCAGCCCGCCCCGGTGATGTCGTCGTACATCCGGGCGGCGACCGACACCGCGAGCGAGGCCGAACCGAGGTGTTCGGCCGTGGACGAAAGCCCGAGCGCGGGCCTGCCGAGCGCGCCGCGACGACCCAGCCAGGCGGTGATCCCGTCCAGGTGGTCGCGCACCCCGATCTCGGCCTCCGCGGCCCGGCCCGCGATCACCGAGTCCAAAATCCGCCCGTGCCGCAGGTGCGCTTCCCGGGAAGTACGGCCGATTTCAAGGTTTTCAGTACGCCCGGCCAGGTGCACGTAACGGCGGGTGAGGCTGTCGAGGGCATCGACGAACAGCTCCAGCACCGGGTTCCCGGACAGCTCGCTGAGCCTGGCGTGCAGCCGTTCCTCCGGCATCGGCCCGGCGTAGCCCGGGCGCTCACGGTCGAAAGCCTTGCGCAGAGCGAGAATCCCGTCCTCGGTGATCCGCTCCGCGGCCAGCGCGGCCGCCATCGGTTCGAGCAGCGAGCGCACGCGCAGGATGTCGGCGACCCGCACACCGGTGAACTCCAGGTACGCCGCCATCGCCCAGATCGACGGACCCGTGTCCGGCGCCGTCACCAGCAGACCGCCCTGCGGGCCGCGACGCATCCGCGCGACCTGGTGGTGCTCCACCAGCCGGACGGCCTCCCGCAGCACCGTCCGGCTCACCCCGGAGCGGGCGCGCAGCTCCGGTTCCGACCACAGCAACTCCCCGACCGGCCAGCCGCGCGCGAGGATCTCTTCCTCGATCCGGCGGGCGATCTGGGTCGCCGTCTTGCCCGGCGCCGCCTCGTCCAGCACGGGGTTCAGGTCACCGCGCCGTCGATCTTCAGCCGCAGCAGCTCTTCGTCGGACAGGCCGCACTCACGCAGGATTTCGTCGGTGTGCTCGGCGAACTGCGGGGCGCGGGTGAGGGTCGCCGGGGTTTCGCCGAACTGGACGGGGTTCGTGACGAGCTCCCGCTCCTCGCCATCGGCGTCCACCACCCGCGCGATCATGCCGTTCGCCCGGAGCGAGGGGTCCTGCCCGACCTCCCAGGCGTTCTGCACCGCCGACCACTGTCCTTCGCCCTGGGACAGGATTTCCTGCCACTCCGCGTAGGTCCGCTCGCCGATGATCCCGGCGACGAGTTCCGCCGCGGCACCCGCGTTCGCCATGATCTTCTCGACGTCGGCGAAGCGTTCGTCGGTCGCGAGGTCTTCCCGGCCGGCCAGGCGGCAGAACTCGGGCCAGTACCGGCCGGGCTGCAGCATCGCGAACTCCAGCCAGCGATCGTCGGCCGTCTTGTACGCGCCGACCAGCGGGTTGGTCGCCGACCCGTGCTGGGGCGTCTCGCGCGGGGGCAAGGGGCCGCCGAGCATCAGGGCCTGGTTCACCGTGTACTGGGTGGCCCACGCGCCGACGCCCAGCAGCGAAACGTCGACCACCGAAGGCTCCCCGGTCGTCTGGCGCGCGTACAACGCCGCCGCTATGCCGCCCGCGATCGTCATGCCGCCCATCGAGTCGCCGTAGGCGCCGGACGGCATCCGCATCATCCGCTCGGAGCCGGGCGGGGTCACCCCGGCCGCGCTGCCGCCGCGCGCCCAGAACGCCGTGCTGTCGTAGCCGCCCTTGTTGTCCTCCGGGCCGCGCGCGCCGAAACCGCTCCCCCGCACGTAGATGATGTCCGGGTTGAGTGCCCTGATGTCCTCGAGGTCGATCTTCAGCTTGGCGCGCGCTTCGGGCAGGAAGTTGGTGAGGAACACGTCGCTGGAGGCGACGAGCTTCTCGAACACCTCGCGCGCGGACGGCTTTTCCAGCGCCAGGCCGACGCTGCGTTTGCCGCGGTTGGGGCCTTCCATGATCGGGAAGAACGACGAGTCCGGGCTCGCCGTCGGCAGGCCCAGCACGCGAGTGAGGCCGCGCTGCGCGTCGCCCCGCTCGGCGTGTTCGATCTTGATCACGTCGGCGCCCCAGTCCGCGAGCACCGCGCCCGCCGCGGGCACGAAGGTGAACTGGGCGACCTCGAGGATCCGCACGCCCTGCATCGGTCGGTGCACTCCGGCTGCCTTCCTACTCGATGGTGATGGCCTGCTCGGGGCAGGACATCGCGCCTTCGCGGGCGTCTTCTTCCTGCCCTGCCGGGACTTCTCCGTCGAGGGGCAGGGCGTAGCCGTCTTCGTCCAGTTCGAACAGGTCCGGGGCCGCCGCGGCGCAACGCGCGTGCCCGGAGCATTTGGCCGTGTCCACACGGACCTTCATCGGGACTCCCTTCCGCCCAGGTCGTCGGCCGCCTCGCGGAGGGCACGCAGGCGCGACTCCAGCAGGTCGCGCTCCGCGCCCGCACCGAGCGCGGCGACGCGGGGCTCGATTTCGGCGATCTCCTCGCGCAGCCTGCCCGCGGCCTCGTCGCGCGTCAGGAGGTCGAGGTCCGTCCAGTCGGACCGCTCGGATTCCGGCCGCCTGCTCATGCCGGGACGTTGTACAGGCGGCGGGTGTTCAGCTCCACGATCTTGTGCACCTCTTCATCCGGCACGTCGGCCAGCACCTCCGCGGCGTACGCCCGGCTCTTCGGCCAGTACGAGTCCGAATGCGGATAGTCGCACTCCCACGTGATGCGGTCGACGCCGATGTGGTGGCGCGCCTCGACCCCGAACCGGTCGTCGATGAAACAGCCGTGGATGTGCCGGGAGAACAGCTCGGACGGGCGCACGTCCTGGTTCACGTTCTGGTAGAACCGGTGCCGCTCCCACGTGAAGTCGATCCGCTCCAGCAGGTAAGGGATCCAGCCGATGCCGCCCTCGGACAGGCCGACCTTGAGCTTCGGGTGCCGGTGGAAGACCGGCGAGAACAGCAGATCCGCCGTGGAGTACATGGAGTTGCAGCCGAAGAGCGCGATGGTGACCGCGAACGGCGCCTCCGGGGCCGTCTTCGGCGCGCTGCCCGAGGTGCCGAAGTGCAGGCACATCGGCATCCCCGTCTCCTCCAGCGCGGAGAACACCGGGTCCCAGTGTCCGGTGTGGAACGACGGCAGCCCCAGCGGCACCGGGTTTTCCGGGAACGACACGGCTTTCGCGCCCTTCGCGGCAGTACGCTGAACCTCCGCCACGCACGCGCCGACGTCCCACAGCGGCAGGATCACCAGCGGGATCAGCCTGTCCCGCGCGGTCGCGGACCATTCGTCGAGCACGAAGTCGTTCCACGCCAGCACACACAGCCGCGCGAGTTCCTTGTCCTCGCCGTCGAGGAACACCGTGCCGGCGAAACGCGGGAACGACGGGAAGCTCAGCGCGCCCCACACCCCGTCGAGGTCCATGTCGCGCAGCCGGGCCTTCGGGTCGTAGCAGCCCGGGATCATCTCGTCGTAGCGGGTCGGCTCCATGCCGAACTCCTCGGGTCGCTTGCCCGCCACCGCGTTCAGCCCGATGTACGGGTAGATCCGGCCTTCGTAGCGCCACACCTCCGCCGGCGCGTCGCCCTCGCCGCGGGCCTGCTCGACGATCCGCGGGCCCGCCTCCCGGTACTTCGACGGCAGCCGGTCGGCCCACAGCCGGGGCGGTTCGATCAGGTGGTCATCGGTCGACATCAGCTTCATCCACGACTGCAACGGCATGGTCGCGCTTCCCTCCCGGTGCGGGCTCCCGCACCTAGATCGCGGGCACCGCTTTCGGTTGTCCCGCGGCCTCCAGCTCCTCGGACTTCACCGCGCGCAGCAGCACCACGATCATGGTGACCTTCCAGACCAGGAAAGCCAGCGCGGGCAGCATCATCGCGAAGAACCCGTTCCACGCCAAGGGCCCGCTGCTGAAGGCGTAGACGAACACGCCGGGCAGCAGGGCGATCGCGCAGACGAAGTTCAGGTACGCGAACCAGCGCGGGAACACCGGGTTCGCGCGCCGGTCCAGCAGCGCCGACAGGCCGATCACGGCCACGTTCACCACGAAGATCACCGCGACCCCGACGTAGGTCAGCCAGAACTGGTCGCTCAACAGCAAAACCAGCTGCGGGTCGCGGCCCGGCCGGTACGCCGCCGTCGCGTACACCGCGAGCGGGTAGAGCCAGCCGGTCGGCGCGACGACGGCCGTGGTCAGCTGCACCATCGACAGCAGCCCCCAGCCGCCTTCGATGCGGCGCATCTGCAGGCTCGTCACCACGGCGAACGGGTAGAACAGCGGCACGAACACGCCCATGATCACGACCGCCCAGAGGATCCCGGTGCGGTTACGGACCAGCGTGTCGGCCACCGACTGCGCGCTCGCCTGGGGCGAGACCGGCGGGGTCAGCTTGCCCAGCACGGTGAACGCGACGACGAAGGCGACCAGCACCACCACCCCGCACCACACCGAAAGCCGGTAGAGCCGGAACTTCACTGCGTCGTCCACTGCGATCTCCTTTGCTCCGCGGACTCAGGAACCGGCGATGTCGAGGACCGCGAGATAGCCGAAGGCGATGCTCGAACCGATCGGGGTGCCCGCGCCCGGGTAGACGTGGCCGGACATCGCGGCCGCGGTGTTCCCGGTCGCGTAAAGCCCTCCGATCGGCGCGCCGCCGGTGTCCAGCACGCGCGCGTGCTCGTCGGTTTTGAGCCCGCCCTTCGTGCCGAGGTCCGAGGGCAGCACGGTCGCCGCGTAGTAGGGCGGGGTGTCGATGGGGATCACGAGCGGGTTGGGCCAGCCGGACGTGGGCTTGGCCGGGTAGTTCTGCTCCGGCCGCGCGGGGAAACCGACCACGTACCGGAACATCGAATCCCACGGGGTTTCGCCGCGGTGGAAGTCCTCGTCGACGCCGCTCTCGGCGAACGAGTTGAACCGCTCGATGCTCGCGCGCAGCGCGTCGAGCGGGACGTCGATCAGCGCGGCCAGTTCCGCCAGCGTGTCCGCCTTCTTCAGCGCGCCCGACGAGAACCACTCGGGGGCTACGGGCTGATCCGGCGGGCCACCGAAGCTGTCGCGGTCCAGCTGCCGTTGGTCGAAAACCCAGTGCGCGGGGATGTGGGAGACACCGCTGGTGGCGTGCAGGCGGACGATCTCGTGCCCGGACTGGTCGTACGGGCGGGACTCGTTGACGAACCGTTCCCCCGCGCCGTTGACCCAGATGCCGCCGCGCGTCCCGGTGTGGAACAACGGCAACCCGTCCGGCTGCACGACGCCCGGTACGAACCAGGCTTCGTCGAGCAGCTCGGTCGCCGCGCCGGCCGCGATCCCGGCGCGCAGGGCGTCGCCGGTGTTTCCCGGCGCGCCGTCGGACCATTCGCCGGTGAGCGGAGGCTGGTATCTGGCACGCAGTTCGGCATTGCGCTCGAACCCGCCCGCGGCCAGCAGCACGCCGCGCCGCGCGCGGAAGGTGACTCGTTCGCCGTCACGGATCGCTTCCACGCCAAGCACTTTCCCGTTCTCGACGATCAGCCCGTCCAGCGCGGTGTTCAGTTCGAGCGAACCGTGCCCGGTTTCCAGGAACGCCGACAGCGCACGGCCGATCAGCGCGCGGCCGCCGACGAGCACCGGGCCCTGGTCCACGCCGAAGCGCTCGGTGGGGATCGGCCCGCGCACCAGAGCCGCGCGCTCGCCGAGCTCCGCGACCGGCAGTTCCGGCGGGAAGATCGTGCGGCCCGCGGCCGTCGCGCCGGGATGTCCCGGGTAGTAGTCCGGCACCGGGCCGTAGACGAACGACGAGAACCACGGGTCGCGTTCGAGCTCGTCGATCACGCGCGGGCCCGCGTCGAGGTAGGCGTCCTGGAGGACCTCGCGGGACGGGTCGTCGATCAGGTTCCGCAGATACTTCCGCGCGTCTTCCACATCGTCCTCGACGCCCGCCCGCCGGATCGGGGCGGAGCCCGGGAAATACAGGCCCGCGCCGGAATACGCCGTCGTGCCACCGACCTGAGCGGTCTTCTCCAGCACGAGCGTGCGCAGCCCGCGTGACGCGGCGAGAAAGGCCGCGACGAGGCCCCCACCCCCGGACCCGGCCACGATGACGTCGAAAGCGTCCTGATCGGAACTCATCACCATCTCCTCGTGGGGAGGGAAACGCGGGAATTCGCCGCGGCGCGAAGGGGCCGCCTGGATGGATGGTGGCTTCCCGCGCCACCGGTGTCAATGCCGGTTAGGGATACTCATCCCGGCGCGCTCGGTCCATCATGAACCCCACTGCCGGACTTTCCTGGCCAGATCCGCTCGGACAGCGGCTCGCAACTCGGCTAATTTGGTGTACTCTTTAGCCGCGTCCCGGCAGCCTGCCGACTCAAAGGAGAGGCGCAGATGACCCAGCCCGAATATGATCCCGGGCCGCAGATCGCCCACGCCGCCAGCATCAACCTCGGCACCCCCGACCTCGAACGCTCGCTCTGGTTCTTCCGCGACCTGCTCGGCATGGAGCTGGTGGAGCAGGTGGGTGGAGTCGCCTACCTGCGGGCGTACCAGGAACTGACGCACCACTCCCTCGTGCTGACGCAGCAGGAGGAAGCGAAGGTGAACTCCTACGGCTTCCGCGTCAAACGCAGGCAGGATGTCGAACTGTTCCACAAGCAGTTCGAGAACTCGGGCGTGCGCGCGCTCGAACTGCCCGCCGGCCACGAACGCGGGCGCGGCGAAGCGGTCCGCTTCCTCGTGCCGGGCAGCGAGCACCCTTTCGAGTTCTACTACGACATCGAGAAGCCGCTCGCCGAGGAATCCTTGCGCTCCAAGGTACTCAGCAACAGCTCGCGCCGGCGCGGGCTCGGCGTGCGGCGTCTCGACCACATCAACCTGCAGACCAGCGCCGGCACCGTGAACGAGGCGGAAACCTGGCTCCGCGAGGAGCTCGGGTTCAAACGCCGCGAGTTCGCCCGTGTCCCGCAGGCGCCGGACGTCATCCTCGCGTCCTGGCTTTCGGTGACCCCGCAGGTGCACGACCTCGCGATCGGCGTCGCCGCCGAGGACAGCACCGCCCAGTTCCACCACGTGGCGTTCAACGTCGAGAACTTCCACGACGTGCTCACCGCCGCCGACGAGATCCGCGACCTCGACATCGCCTACGGCGCCGGGCCCGGCAAGCACGGGATCGGCCAGGCGATGTACCTCTACGTGCACGATCCCGGGTCCGGTCACCGGATCGAGCTCTACTCCGGCGGCTACCTGATCTTCGACCCGGACTGGGCAGCGCTCGAATGGAAGCTGCCGGAGCTGGAGTGGGGGCAGACCTGGTACGGCGACGTGCTCGACGTCGGCCCCGGCGGCTCGTTCCTGTCCACCTCGCCCTCGGCGGGACTGGTGCCGTGACCTCCGCCGAATCCACCCGCAGGACAAGGGAAATCGACGGGCTCACCTTCGCCTACCACGAAGCGGGCGAGGGCGAGCCACTGCTGATGCTGCACGGCTCCGGGCCCGGCGTGTCCGCGTGGTCGAACTTCCGCGGCATCCTGCCGGTGTTCGCCGAGCGGTTCCGCGTGATCATGCCGGACCTCCCCGGGTTCGGCGGCACGGAGCTGCCGGAGCTGGACGAGGTCTACCCGCTCGCCGCGGCGCGCTGGATCGCCCGGTTCATGGACGGGCTGGGCATTTCCGCCGCCGTGTTCGTGGGCAACTCGATGGGCGGCGCCGTCGCCGCGGAACTGGCGCGGCTCGCGCCGGAACGCGTGCGGCGGATGGCGCTGATGGGCTCGGGTGGCTTGTCCACCAGCACGTTCGCGCCGGATCCGAGCGAAGGGATGCTGCGGCTGGCGGAGTTCCTCGGCGACCCGAGCCGGGCGCGGATGATCGGCTGGCTGCGGACGATGGTGTCCGACCGGAGCCTCATCACCGACGACCTGATCGAGGAGCGCATGGGCAACGCCACCGCTCCCGGCGTGCTCGACCGCACGAAGGCGATCTTCGGCTCGATGGCGAACCCGGCGAACCAGGCCCGCTACGTTCCACTGTGGACACAGGCGCGGACGGTGGCCACGCCCACCCTGCTGTTGTGGGGCAGGGACGACCGGATGCTCCCCTACGACCAGGCGCATTTCGCCACCCGGTCGATGCCCGACGTCGAACTGCACACGTTCGCCCGGTGCGGGCACTGGGTGCAGATCGAACGCAAGACCGAGTTCGAGCGCGTCGTGCTCGAGTTCCTCACCCGCAAGACGTCAGGAGGTGTGCGGCATGACGCATGAGGTGCTCCGCCGCATCGAAGAGTCCGCGCCGAAGCTGGCGGCGCTCGCCGACGAGAACGAGAGGCTGGGCAAACTCAGCGAGGACACCGTCGCCCTGCTCCGCTCGGCCGGCGTGCTCAGGCTGCTGCAGCCCGCGAAACACGGCGGCTACGTCGCGCATCCCCGTGACTTCGCCGAGGCGGTGATGGCCGTGGCCCGCCACGACGGCGCCGCGGGCTGGGTGTGTGGCGTGACCGGCGTGCACCCGTGGGAGGTCGCGCAGATGGACCCGCGGGTGGGCGACGAGATCTGGGGCGGGAACCCGGACACGTGGATCGCCTCGCCGTACATGCCGGGCGGGATCGCCGAACCCTCCGGCGACGGCTATGTCCTCAATGGACGGTGGCCGTTCTCCTCCGGCTCGGACCACTGCGAATGGGACTTCCTCGGCGCGCTGGCCGGGGACGGCGGGGGCAACCCGGTGAACCCGCCGGAGGTCCTGCACGTGATCCTGCCCCGCGCGGACTACGAGCTGGTCGAGGACTCGTGGGACGTGATGGGCCTGTGCGGCACGGGCAGCAAGGACGTGGTGGTGCAGGGCGCGTTCATCCCCTCCTACCGCACGGTCGGCCAGGGCGACGTGATGGAAGGCCAGGCCGCCGAACGCAACGGCGCCACCGAAACCCTGTACAAGCTCCCGTTCAGCGCGATGTTCCCGCTCGGGATCACCGCCGCCGTGGTCGGGATCTGCGAAGGCGGGCTGGCCGCGCACGTGGCGCAGCAGCGGGACCGGGTCGCGGTCACCGGCGTGCAGATCCGCGACGACCCGTACGTGCTGTACTCGACCGGTGAGGCCGCGGCGGAGATCGAGGCGTCGCGGATCCAGCTGATCGAGGGCATCAGCAGGCTGTACGACCTGATCGACGCCGGGAAACCGGTCGGCGTCGAGGAAAGGTCGAACGTGCGGCGCAACCAGGTGCGCTGCGCCTGGCGCGCGGTGCACGCCCTCGACGAGATCTTCGCGCGCTCGGGCGGCAACGCGATCCGCCGCAACAACCCGCTGCAGCGGTACTGGCGGGACGCGCATGCCGGGTTGCAGCACATGATCCACGTGCCGGGCACGGCGTACCACGGCAACGCGCTCGCGCAGATGGGGCTGGACCTGCCACCGCAGCTGGCGGTCCTGGTCTGACGGGGATTTCCGGACACGTACTTCGCTGCCGGAGCAAAGGAGAGACCGGATGGGCCGGGTGCAGGACAAGGTCGTCGTCATCACCGGCGCCGCCAGGGGGCAGGGCCGCGCGCACGCGGTCCGGCTCGCCGAAGAGGGCGCGGACGTCATCGCCATCGACGCCTGCGCGCGGATCGACAGCGTCGGTTACCCGCTCGCGAGCCTGGCAGATCTGGAGGAAACCGCGCGCCAGGTGGAAAAACGGGGCCGCCGGATCGTCACGCGGACGGCCGACGTCCGGGATCGCGACGCGCTCCACGCCGCCGTCGCGGACGGCGTGGCGGAGCTGGGCAAGCTGGACGCCGTGATCGCGCAGGCCGGGATCGCGCCGATCGACAACCCGGACGCGCAGGCCTTCCTCGACGCGGTGACGGTCGACTTCAACGGCGTCGTGCACGCCGTCGAGGCCGCGCTGCCGCACCTGCCGGACGGCGGCTCGATCGTCGCGACCGGCTCGGCCGCGGCGCTGCTGCCGCCCTCGGGCGGGGGCAAGCCGGACAACGGGAAACTCGGGTACTCGTTCGCGAAACGTTCGGTGGCGGGGTTCGTGAACGACCTCGCGCTCGCGCTGGCACCGCGGAAGATCCGCGTCAACGCGGTGCACCCGACGAACACGAACACCCCCATGCTCAACAGCGACCCGATGTACCGGGTGTTCCGGCCGGACCTGCCGAGCCCGACCAGGGAGGACGCGCTGGGCGCGTTCACGTCGATGAGCGCGATGGACGTGCCGTACGTGGAACCGGAGGACGTCGCGGAAGCGGTGCTGTACCTGGTGTCGGACGCGTCCCGGTTCGTCACGGGCCTGCAGCTGCGGGTCGACGCCGGCGCCATCGTCGCCCGGCGCCCGCCACAGCCGGACTTTTGACCGGCGCCGGGGCCGGGCGGTCCTCACGAACCGCCCGGCCCCGGCGTTTCAGAGCCGTTCGATGATCGTGGCGTTGGCCGTGCCGCCGCCCTCGCACATCGTCTGCAGGCCGTAGCGCAGGTTCTCCTGCCGCATCCGGGCCAGCAGCCGCGTCATCAGAATCGCGCCCGAGCCACCGAGCGGGTGGCCGACGGCGATCGCGCCGCCCAGCGGGTTGAGGCGCTCCGGGTCCGCGCCCGTTTCCGCCTGCCACGCCAGCGGGACCGGGGCGAACGCCTCGTTCACCTCGAACACGCCGATGTCCTCAATGGACAGACCGGACCTGCGCAGCACCTTCTCGGTGGCGGGGATCGGGCCCAGCAGCATCGTGATCGGGTCCGCGCCGCTGACCGCGCCCGAGTGGTAGCGGGCGATCGGCGTGAGCCCGAGTTCGCCCGCCTTCTCGCCGGTCATGATGAGCAGGGCACCCGCGCCGTCGGAGATCTGGGACGCGTTGCCGGCGTGGATGACCCCGTCCTCCTTGAACGAGGGCTTGAGCCCCGCCAGCTTGTCGGCCGTCGTGCCGCGCCGCAGGCCTTCGTCGGTGGTGAACTTGGCGCCGTCGACCTCGACGGGCACCACGTGGTCGTCGAACGCGCCCCCGTCGATCGCCGCCGCGGCCTTTTCGTGCGAGGCGGCGGCGAACTCGTCCAGCTGCCGCCGGCTGAAGCCCCAGCGTTCGGCGATCAGCTCGGCGCCCTTGCCCTGGTTGAACGGGAACCCGTCGTAGCGGTCGAGCACCGCGGGCCCGTACGGCTGGCCGGATTCCCGCGCGGCGCCCAGCGGGACACGGCTCATCGTCTCCACGCCGCCCGCGATCACGATGTCGTACTGCCCGGCCATGACGGCGTGCGCGGCGGAGTCCACGGCCTGCTGGCTCGACCCGCAGGCACGGTTGATCGTCACCCCCGGCACGTGCTCCGGCCAGCCCGCGGCGAGCACGGCGAACCGGCCGATGTTGCTCGACTGGTCCCCGATCTGGGTCACGCAGCCCCACATCACGTCGTCCACAGTGGACGGATCGACGCCGGTGCGCTCGACCAGCGCGGTCAGCACCCGCGCGGACAGGTCGGCGGCGTGGATGCCGGACAGGGTGCCGTTCCGCTTACCGATCGGCGTGCGGACGGCGTCGACGATGACGGCGTCTCTCATGGGGGGTCCTCTCCCTCGGCGTTCCCGGTCATTCCTGCCACTGTTCCCCTCAGCGCCCTTTCCAGACCGGGGGACGCTTCTCCTTGAACGCGGCCGCGCCCTCGCGGGCGTCCTCGGACGTGAACACGGGCGCGGCGATCTCGGCCTGCTTCGCCCAGGCCTCTTCGAGCGGCACCCAGTCCGGGCTGGAGCGGGCGATCTCCTTCGTGGCCGCGACCGCGAGCGGGCCGTTCGCCGCGATCACCTCGGCCAGCGCCACCGCGCCGTCCAGCGCGCCGCCTTCGTCGGTGAGCCGGTTGACCAGCCCGACTTCGGCGGCCCGCTCGGCGCTGATGGGTTCGCCGGTCAGCAGCATTTCCAGGGCGATGGCCTGCGGAAGCCGCCGGGGCAGCAGCAAAGCCGCGCCGGCGCGGGCGACGAGGGAGCGCTTCACCTCGGGCACGCCGAACTTCGCCGTGCGCGCCGCGACCACCAGGTCACAGGCCAGCAGCAGCTCGAACCCACCCGCCAGCGCCCAGCCCTCGGCCGCGCCGATCAGCGGTTTCCGGGGCGGCGTTTCGGTGATCCCGCACAGGCCACGCCCCTTGATCGACGGGCTTTCCCCGGCCAGGAACGCTTTCAGGTCCATGCCCGCGGAGAAGGTCCCGCCCGCGCCCGTGAGCACCGCCGCCCGCAGCTCGTCCGATGCGTCGAGCTCGTCGACGGCCGCGGCGACTTGAGCCGCCACCGCCGCGTTGAGCGCGTTCTTCGCCGACGGCCGGTTGATCGTGATGACCTGCACCGACCCGCGACGTTCGACGAGGACCTCGTCCGTCACCTTGTTCCTCCTCCGCGATCTTGTTATTGCGTATACTAATTAACCGGGCGCCCCGAAGCGAGAGGCCGACGGCCATTCGCGCGGGGCCACCGCGGCAACGTGCAATCCCCCGCCTCGAAGGAGCGGCATGCGGATCGACGACGGTTCCTCGGCAGTGGTCACCGGCGGCGCTTCCGGGCTCGGGCTCGCCACCGCCCGCCGGATCGCCGAGCGGGGCGGCACGGTCGTCCTCGCGGATATTTCCGAGGATCAGGGGGCGAAAGCCGTCGCCGAACTGGGCGAGGCCGCGCGCTTCGTCCCGGCGGACGTCACCGACGAGGACCAGGTCAAGGCCGCGCTCGAAATCGCGCAGGAGCTGGGCCCGCTGCGGTTCGTCGTGCACTGCGCGGGCCGCGGCGGTGACCGTACGCGGATCATCGCGAAAGACCGCACGCCCGGCGAACTGGACAAGTTCGCCGAAGTCGTGCGGGTCAACCTGATCGGCACCTACAACGTGCTGCGCCTGGCCGCTTCGGTCATTTCGGGCAACGAGCCCGTCGACGAGGGCGACCGCGGCGCGATCGTGCTCACCGCGTCCGTGGCCGCGTTCGACGGGCAGATCGGGCAGACCTCCTACACGGCCTCGAAAGCCGGGGTGCACGGCATCACGCTGGTGGCGGCGCGGGACCTGGCGAGTTGGCAGATCCGGGTGAACACGATCGCCCCGGGCATCATGGACACGCCGATGCTCGGCAGGCTGCGCGAGGACATCCGCGACGGGCTCGCCGCGTCCGTACCGCACCCGAAACGCCTCGGCGCTCCGGACGACTACGCCCGCCTCGCCGTGGAAATGCTGGAAAACCCGTATCTCAACGGCCAAACCATCCGCCTCGACGGCGCGATTCGGATGGCGCCGCGCTGACCCTCGGGCGCCGGGCGCCGCGGGGGCGGCTCGCACCGCGACGGCGCGCACTGCGACCCGCCGCCATGAACCTCGCGCGCACCCCGAGGCGGCTCACCTTGTGCGGCGGAAGGTTCGCGGCACCTCGTTCGAACGCCACCACGCCCCCGCATGCGTCCGCGCGCATCGGACCATGCCCGTCGCCCGCTTCCCCATGAACCTCACTCCCCCACGGCAGGCGCCTCGAACAGTGCGCGGACCTCGGGGCGGCTCACCTTCATCGACGGGGTGCGGGGCAGCTCGTCGACGATCCTGATCTCCGTCGGCAGGTGGTAGCGGGCCAGCCGCTGCGCCAGCCACGCTCGCAGCTCGCCACCGGCCGGGCGGGCGCCGTCCCGCAGCGTCACCGCGACGACCGGCACTTCGCCGAGCCGCGCGTCGGGAATTCCCACCGCGGCGGCGTCCTGCACCACCGGATGCGTGCGCAGCGCGTCTTCGAGCACGCTCGGCACGATCTTGAACCCGCCCCGGTTGATCGCGTCGTCCGCACGCCCGTGGATGAACAGAAAACCGTCCGCGTCCAGGCTCGCGAGATCCGTGGTGCGCACCCAGCCACCGTTGCCGGGCAGCTGCGCGCCCTTCGCTTCGAGCGCGCCGACGCCGCCTGCCGGCACCGGCTCGCCGGTTTCCCCGTCCACGATCCGTAGCTCGATCCCGGAGAACGGCCTGCCGACGCTCCCCCGCTTCGCCTCCCACCATTCGCGGTACAGCGCGAGATCCCAGCCCGCGATGGCCCCGGCGAACTCCGTCGCGCCGTACACCGACAACACGGGCACGCCGAACCGCGCCGTGAACCGGTCCGCGTCTTCAGGCGCCAGCGGGGCCGTGCCCGAAGAAACCTGCTCCACGCCTTCGAACGTGTCGGCGGGCAGGTCCGAGTGCAGCACCATCCGCAGTGCCGCCGGTGCCAGCCGGACGCGCCGTGGCCGGGTGCGGCGTACCAGCTCGGCCCAGCGGTGCACGTCGAACTGTTCCAGCAGCGCGGTTTGCAGGCCCGCGGCGACGTTGGCGACCGCGAAGTACAGCCCGCCGATGTGCACCAGCGACGTCCAGAGGATCGACGGATGCCGCCGCAGCCGCACTTCCGTGGACGAGACCGGCGTGCCCGAGGCTTCGAACGCGGCGGTGAGCTTGCGGTAGGTCAGGGCGACGCGCTTGGGCCGCCCGGTCGTCCCGCTGGTCTGCATCAGGACCGCGATATCGCTGCGGTCGGCGGGAAAGGGTGCGATCGGCCATGCCGCGGCGCGTGGGAGTAACGGCACGTCGTCCTCGCCGGTCTCGAGCGGGATCGCGCCCAGTTCCGCGGCGGCCTCCGCGACTCCGGGGCGGGCCCAGTCCCCGGCGGAGGCCACGAGGATCTGCGGCGCCGTCGCCGTGATGTCCTCGGCCAGGGCCAGGTCACCGTGAAAAGGGCTCAGCGTCACCACCTCCCGCCCGGTGGCGATCACGGCGACCAGCGCGGCCAGGTGACCGGGCCGGTTGCGCAGGACGATGCCGACCCGGTGCGCGCCGGGGGCGCCGGCGTCGGTGAGCAGCCGGTCGACCTCGTCCACCGCGCTGCCGAGGAAAGCCCACGGGTAGCCGCGGTCCTCGAACGTCAGGGCGATCGCCTCCGGGTCGGCCGCGAGCACCCGCCGCAGCCGGGCCGGGAGGGGGCGTTGATCTGGGATCGACACGGCCTCAGTCCTTCGGTCGAGCATGGGCTTCCCGGGAAGAGTGTACTGTATTTCTGCCCGCGAAATTCGTTGTACTCTCATCCGGCGCCGACAGAAGGGCCCCGCCATGCGATCGGAGTTCGAGACCGTCCTCTTCGACCTCACCGAGCACATCGCGACGATCACCCTGAACCGCCCCGAGGCGATGAACGGCTTCAACCAGCGGATGCTGGACGAGTTCGCCGGAATCTGGCGTCTGGTCAAGGAAGACGACGACGTGCACGTGATCGTCCTGCGCGGCGCTGGCGAGCGCGCGTTCTGCACCGGGATGGACGTCAAACAGAGAATCGAGCGCCACCCCAACGTCTGGAGCCAGGCCGATCCCGGCGAATTCCTCTCTCCCAAGCTCAACCAGGTGTGGAAACCGCTGGTGTGCGCGGTGCACGGGATGACGGCCGGCGGCGCGTTCTACTGGCTCAACGAAGCCGACATCGTGATCTGCTCCGAGGACGCGACCTTCTTCGACCCGCACGTCAGCTACGGGCTCACCGCGGCGCTGGAACCGATCGGGCTGGCGCGCCGGATCCCGCTCGGCGAAACGCTGCGCATCGCGCTGCTCGGGCTCGACGAACGCGTGTCGGCCGAGCGCGCGATGCAGATCGGGCTGGTCAGCGAAGTGCTGCCGGACGGCAAGCTCTGGGCGAGGGCAGCCGAAATCGCGGCGATCATCGCGGCCAAACCGCCCGCCGCGATCCAGGGCACCGTGCGGGCGATCTGGGAGTCGCTGGACTCCACGCGCACGCAGGCGTTGCGCACCGGGCTGTCGTACACGCAGCTCGGCAACCCCATCGGCAAGGCACAGGTGGACCGCTCCAAGGTCGCCCGCGGGAAGTGGACGCTGCGCTGAAACTGCCGTACCTTCCCTTAGAAGAGTGCCCTCTTTCCCGGGGAGGTTTCCGGTGCGGTTCGGTATGCCCTGGCCTGGTCCCGGGGTCGCCCGCGAAGCCGAGCAGGCCGGTGCCGCCGCCTTCTGCACGGGAGATTTCGCCGACCACGACCCGTACACGACGCTCGTCGAAATGGTCGCCAACACCGAGAGAGCCTTACTGGGCCCCGCGATCGCCTATGCCTTCAGCCGCACGCCCTACGCCCACGCGACGGCGATGCGCCAGCTGCACGCGAAAGCGCCGGGCCGGCTCTTCCTCGGGCTGGGCAGCGGGGCGTTCCGCGTCAACCGGGACTGGTTCGGGGTGCCCGCGGACCGGCCGGTGGCGCGGATCGCCGAGACCGTGGACGTCGTCCGCGCCTGGCTGCGGGCGGAAAACGGCGAGAAAGTCCAGTACTCGGGCGAGTTCTACTCGGCCGACGCCGACGTCCGTGCCCCCGTACTGGGCAGGCTCGACATCCCCGTGCTGCTCGCGGCGTTCAACCGGCGGATGGCCGCCACCGCCGGCCGGGTCGCCGACGGCGTGATCGGGCACGGGCTGTTCACCGCGTCCTGGTGGCGCGACGTCGTCCGGCCCGCGGCGGGAGATGAGGGTACTGAACACGGCTGGGTGATCACGGCCGTCGACGACGCCGCGCCCGAGCGCGCGATCAGGGACGCCCGGCGGATGATCGCCTTCTACCTCACCGTGAAGACCTATGACCCGTACGTGGCGCACCACGGCTGGGAGGGCCCGGTCGAGCGGCTGCGCGCGGCGTTCCGCGCCGGGGACACCGACGCGATGGCCGACGCGGTCACGGACGAGATGCTCGCCGACATCGCCGTCTGCGGCAGGACAACCGACGCGAAAGCGGCGCTCGCCCGTCGCGCCGGATCGCTCCCCCGCGACGTCGCCTACTTCGCGCCGCCGAGCTTCCTGGTGAGCGCGAGACGCCGCGCCGCCTACGCACGGGCGAGCCTCGCCCTGATCGAGAGGGAGTCTCAATGAATTTGTCAAGCCGTTTGGGCTGTGGGTGGTGGTGAGTGGTGGAACTCGCGGCCGTCGCGGATCAGTGCCCAGATGAGGTCGACGAGGCGGCGGGCCAGGGCGATCAGGGCTTGGGTGTGGATCTTTCCTTCGTCTCGTTTCTTCTGGTAGAAGGTTCGGGAGGGGCCGTTTTTGACTTTGATGGCGGACAGGGCGGCGAGGTAGAACACGCGCCGCAGGCCGCGGTGGTAGCGGGTGGGTCGGTGCAGGTTGCCGCGCACCCGGCCGGAGTCACGTGGCACGGGGGCCAGCCCTGCGTAGGCGGCCAGGCGCCCGGAGTTGCCGAAGGACGCTTGCAGGTCGCCGCCGGTGTCGGCGAGCAGCTGGGCACCCAGGATCGGGCCGAACCCGTCGACACTGGTAATCGGCCCGGCGGCCGGGTGCTGCCCGAAACGCTCGGTGATGTGCTTGTCGAGGTCTTTGATCTCCCGCTCGAGATCGAGCAGTTGCCGGGCCAGCCTGGTGATCAGGGGCGCGGTGGTGGCTTCTGTGGGCAGGGCAAGACTTTGCTCGCCTGCCGCGGCCAGCGCTTTGTCCACTATGGACGAGGTGCTTTTCGGCCAGGCACCGTTGTCGCGCAGATGCGCGGTCAGGCCGGGCGCGCCGGCCTCGCGGATGGTGGCGGGGGTGCGGTAGCCGGTGAGCAGGATCAGCGGCGAGCGCGCGGAGTAGTCGAAAGCCCGCTCCAGGGCGGGAAAAATGCTCGCGAGCAGTTCACGCAGCCGGTTGACTCCCCGCACCCAGTCGGCCATCAGGTCCTCGCGCCGGGCGGTGAGGATCTTCAGATCGGCCGCGATCTCATCCGGACTCGTCACCGGCGTGAGATCGCCGCGCAGGCGAGCGGTTTCGGCGATGGTCTTGGCGTCTTTGGCATCGGTCTTGCCCTCACCGGCGAACGCCCCGGCCATCCGGTTGACCAGCCGGCCCGGCACATACACCACCGGCGCCCCGGTCCCGAGCAGCAGCGCCAGCAGCAGACCCGCGGCCCCGGAGGTCATGTCCACCGCCCACACCACCTCGGCCGCCTTCGCCCGAGTGCGAGCGATCAACTGCTCGATCGCGGCCTGCCCGTTGACCACCTTCCGGGAGAACACAACCTGACCGGTCTCATCGACCGCGCAGGCGTGGTGAAAGCCCTTGCCGACGTCGATCCCCACCCACATCGTGCGCACCGCCACCCGGCCCGTCCCCTCATTTCCGCAGTTCAACCCCGTGGACGACCCGTCAGCAGCTCCATAAACAGCGACCGTGCGCAGATTTCAATCAGCGGCCAGGGCGTCCAGAACGGCGGGGCGGCTACTCCTTCGAAGCCACCCAACGGCAAGACGTCATCAGCCACACCCCACCGCCCTGGGCATTCAGAACATCCCGTCCTGAACATCAACAACCTTATGGAGACGCCATGACCACCTTCTCTTCGCAGCTCTACATCGACGGCCGCTACACCGACGGCGACTCCGACACGCACGTGGCCGTGCGCAACCCGGCGACGGAGGAAACGATCGCCGAAGTCCCGCAAGCCTCACTCGCCGATGTCCGGCGCGCGATTTCGGCCGCACGCAGGGCTTTCGACGAAGGGCCGTGGGCGCGGATGAAACCCGCCGAACGTGCCGCGATCCTGCTCCGCATGGCGGAGGAGATGGAGCGCAGGCTGCCCGACCTGGTCGACGTCAACATCGCCGAAGCCGGTTCCGTGCGGTGGGTGGCGGAAAGCATCCAGACGGCGGTGCCGGTGGCGCATCTGCGGGACATGGCCGAGCGGGTGATCCCGGCCTTCCCGTGGCAGCGCCCGATGGACCCGGCGATCGGCCCGCTGGGCGTGTCGCAGGGCCAGCTGCGGCGTGAGCCGTTCGGCGTGTGCGCGCTCATCGCGGCCTACAACTTCCCGTTCTTCCTCAGCATGATCAAGCTGATCCCGGCGCTCGCCGCCGGTTGCACGGCGGTGCTCAAACCGGCGCCGCTCACCCCGCTGGAATCCCTGCTGATCGGGGATTTCGCCGACGCCGCGGGGCTGCCGCCCGGCGTGGTGAACGTCGTGACCGGGGACGTCGAAGCCGGGCGCGAACTCACCACGAGCCCGCTGGTGGACCTCGTCAGCTTCACCGGCTCGGACACGGTGGGGCGGATGGTCTACGGCCAGGCGGCGGCCTCGCTGAAGAAGGTGGTGCTGGAGCTGGGCGGGAAATCCGCGAGTATCGTCCGCGCCGACGCCGACCTCGACGGCGCCACCCGCTCCGCGGTGCTCGGCATCACGACGCACGCCGGGCAGGGTTGTTCGTTGCTGACGCGCACGATCGTCCACGAGTCGGTGCACGACGAACTGGTCTCGCGGATCCAGGCCGCGTTGGCGGCCGTACGGGTCGGTGATCCGGCTGACGCGAGTACCACGATGGGCCCGTTGATCAGCGAAGCGCAGCGCGACAAGGTGGAGAAGCTGATCCGCACCGGCGAGGAGGAGGGTGCCCGGATCGTCGCCGGCGGTGGGCGGCCCGCGGGGCTGGACAAGGGTTTCTTCGTCGAGCCGACACTGTTCACGGGCGTGGACAACGCGATGACGATCGCGCAGACGGAGTTCTTCGGGCCGGTCGGGGTGATCGTGCCGTTCCGCACGGACGACGAGGCCGTCCGGCTGGCGAACGACAGCGCGTACGGATTGTCCGGCGGCGTGTGGAGCGCCGACACGACGGCGGCGTACGAGATCGCGACACGGCTGCGCACGGGCAGCGTGGCGATCAACGGGGGTGGCGGCGGGGTGAACCCGCGCGCGGCCTTCGGCGGCTACAAGCAGAGCGGCCTGGGCCGCGAATGGGGCGAGTTCGGGCTCGACGAGTTCCTGCAGACGAAGAGCATCAGCTGGGCCGCCCGCTGACGAGTCGCCTCAGCGGAGGACCGCCCGCCGCCGAAACAGCGCTGGGCTGCCCCTGGACC